>DVIW01000039.1 GCA_018710945.1 Candidatus Aphodovivens avistercoris
CAGCCGTGCACCCACCCGCGCCGCTCGCGCGGCAGGCGCGCCGCCCACCGCGCGCTTCTGTAAAAAGCAGGTCAAGCCATCCGTCGCCCTGCCCAGCCGCCGCCGCGCTTGCCCTACAATGATCGGTTGGAACTGACCCCCTCGCACTGAAGGATGCGAACCGCCATGCCCAACTACGCCGTCATCGACTTGGGATCCAACTCGATCCGCCTCGTGGTGTACGAGGTGCGCAACGACAAGAAGCGCGCCTACACCAACAAGGACTTCCGCAGCCTCATCAACGACAAGGTGATGGCCGGCCTAGCCGCCTACGTGGAGGACGGCGTGTTCACGAAGGCGGGCGTCAAGCGCGCCGTCAGCGTGCTGAAGGGGCACCTGAAGCGCTCCAAGTACTTCCAGTGCAAGCGCGTGGACGTGTTCGCCACCGCCGTGCTGCGCAACGCTTCCAACTGCGACGAGGCCATCGCCGCCATCGAGAAGGACACCGGGCTTCCCGTCACCCTGCTCTCCGCGCGCGACGAGGCGCATCTGGGCTTCGTCGGCGCCACCTGCGACCGCGCCATCGAGCGCGGCACGCTCATCGACATCGGCGGCGGCTCCACCGAGCTCACCCGCATTGAGGGCGGCAAGCAGCGCGACAACGTCAGCCTGGGCCAGGGGTCGCTGTCGTCCTACGCGCAGTTCGTGAAGGACATCCTGCCCACGCCGGAAGAGGCCGCCGCCATCCGCGAAGCGTTCTGGAAGCACGTCGAGGCGCTGCCGAACCGCGAGGCGTTCCGCGCCGAGACCTTCTACGGCATCGGCGGCACTGCGCGCGCCGCGGCGAAGATGTACGCCCAGACCCACGGCGAGGGCGTCCGCCCCAAGACGCTCTCGCCCGAGCAGGTCCGCGACATCCTGGCGCTGCGCCGCCAGAACGCCTCGGCCTACGCCCACAGCGCGCTGAAGGCCTCGGCCGAACGCATCCACACCCTCACGCCCGGATGTTTGATCTTGGAATCGTTGCTAACCGGGCTGGGTGCCACTAAACTGGAGATATGCAAATACGGCGTGCGCGAGGGCTACCTCATCGAGCGCATGCTGGGCTAGCGGGCCTTATCGCCTGCAGGCCGCCAGCGGGGCGGGAGGGTCCCGGGGCGGCGCATTCGCGCTTTTCTGCGCATCCATGTTCCGGGAACGCCCGGAGAAAGGGGAACCCATGGCCGATCAGCCGACCACCCTCGCCAACCAAACGACAAGCAGCCTGCGCAAGGAGGGGTATCCCCCCTACCTGCAGAACCGCGAGCTGTCCTGGCTCACCTTCGACGAGCGCGTGCTTGACCAGGGCGCCGACCCGTCGGTGCCGCTGCTGGAGCGCCTGAACTTCATCTCGATCTTCTGGAGCAACCTGCAGGAGTTCTTCATGGTGCGCGTGGGCAGCCTGACCGACCTGTCGCTGGCCAAGCGCGAGATCATCGACTCGAAGTCGGGCATGACCCCCGCAGAGCAGATCGCCGCCATCCACGAGCGCTGCCACCAGCTCTACCCCATCCAAGAACGCGTGTTCGAGGACGTGCGCGCCCAGCTGGCCGACCACGGCGTGCGCCACCTGCGCCCCGAGGACCTTAACGACGACCAGCGCTCCTTCCTGCGCGAATACTTCCGCGTGAACGTGGAGCCGTTCCTTTCGCCGCAGATCATCAACTCGCGCCACCCCTTCCCCCACCTGGAGAACGGCGCGCTGTACGTGGTGGTGCGCCTTGACGAGGAGGCCGAGGTCGAAAAGGCCGACAAGCCCGCCAAGGGCAAGAAGGCGAAGGCCGACGCGAAGGGCGCCAAGAACATGGCCGCCGAGGGCGTGACGATGGGCCTCATCCCGCTGCCGCGCCAGAGCCAGCGCGTCATCAAGCTGCCGGGCGAGGGCTTCTCGTTCATCCTGCTGGAGCACGTCATCGAGATGGAAGCCGCGCAGGTGTTCAGCATGTACACGGTGAAGCACACCAACGTCATCTGCGTCACCCGCAACGCCGACCTTGACGCCACCGAGGGCGCCGACGAGAGCGACGACGACTACCGCGAGCACATGAAGCGCATCCTCAAGCGCCGCGGCCGTTTGGCCCCCGTGCGCCTGGAGTGCGAGCGCCCGCTGTCCAGCACGCTGAACAAGCTGCTGCTTAAGCGCTTGGAGCTCAAGCCCCACCAGGCCTACGTCACCACGGTGCCGCTGGACATGAGCTACACCTGGGGCTTGGCCTCGCTCGTGTCGAAGAAAGCCCGCGCCGCGCTGACCCACCCCCCGTTCACGCCGCAGTGGCCCGCCTCGCTGGACCGCAGCCGTTCCATCATCGAGCAGGTGTGCGAGCACGAGGTGCTGCTGAACTACCCCTACGAGAGCATGGACGCCTTCGTGCAGCTGCTGCGCGAGGCGGCGCACGACCCCAGCGTCATCTCCATCAAGATAACCCTCTACCGCCTGGCCAGCCAGTCGCACCTGGCCGAGGCCCTCATCAGCGCTGCCGAGCACGGCAAGCAGGTGACGGCCCTGTTCGAGCTGCGCGCCCGCTTCGACGAGAACAACAACATCGAGTGGTCGCAGCGCTTCGAAGAGGCCGGCTGCAACGTCATCTACGGCTTCCGCGACTTCAAGGTGCACAGCAAGATCTGCTGCATCACGCGCCAGACCGAAAACGGCCTGCAGCACATCACGCAGCTGGGCACGGGCAACTACAACGAGAAGACGGCGAAGCTCTACACCGACTTCTCGTTCATCACCACCGACGAGGCCTTCGGGCGCGACGCCACCGACTTCTTCCGCAACATGGCGCTGGAGAACGTCTCGGATGACTACGACATCCTGTGGGTGGCGCCGCTGCAGATCAAGCCCTACATCATCGCCGGCATCGAGGCGCAGATCGCGCTGGCGAAGCGCGGCGAGCCGTGCGGGCTCATCTTCAAGACGAACTCCATCACCGACCGCGGCATCATCGACAAGCTGGCCGAAGCCTCGCAGGCCGGCGTGCCCGTCACGCTGCTCGTGCGCGGCATCAGCTGCATCGTGCCCGGCGTGCCCGGCTACACCGACAACGTGCGCGTGGTGTCCATCGTCGGCCGCCAGCTGGAGCACAGCCGCATCTACGGCTTCGGCCCGCACGACAGCATGCGCCTGTACCTGGCCAGCGCCGACCTGATGACGCGCAACATGGAAAAACGCGTGGAGATCGCCTGGCCGGTGCTCAACGAGAAGCTGCGCCAGAAGATCCTGGACTACTTCGACACCTGCCTGGCCGACACCGCCAAGCTGCGCGAGCTTCTGCCCGACGGCACCTACACCCCGCTGCGCGCGTTCGCGCAGGAAGGGGAAGAACCCTTCGACTCGCAGGAACACCTCATCAAGCAGGCGCAGATCGCGCGTGCCGAGGCCGTGCGCGAAGAGGTGGAGCGCGGCGCGAACAAGCGCGCGGGCGAGCAGATGACCCGCGAGGAAGCGGCGGGCATCATCTCCGAGAAGATCGCCTCGGCCGAGGCCGACCCGGCGTCCGGCCTGCCCGCCACCGCCGGCGCGGCGGTCGAGCCCGCAGCCGTCGCTGCGACGGCTGCTGCGGCGGCGCCCGCCAGCGCTCCGGCAGAGGTCGTCTCCGCGACGCCGGCTCCCGCTCCCGCCCAGCCCGCCGCCCCGGCCGCCCCGACGCTCCGCCCGGCCGCGCCTTCGAACGGTGCAGCGCCGCGCAAGGGCGGCCTGGTGAAGGACGTGCTCACCATCCTGTTCGCACCCCGCGGCAAGGGCCCGCGCCGCTAGGGTGCCCCCCAAGCACGACGAAGGCCCCCAGGGCTTCCGGCTTCCCGCCGATGCCCTGGGGGCCTCTTCGTTTCGGTACGCGCACGGGACAGGGCGCAGCGCGCGTCACGTGGCGCTGCCGCATCTGCGCCCGCAGCCCGGCGCCCGGCGCTATTCCGCCAGGTACTCTTCCAGCAGATCGTCGTCGGAAGGGTCGTCCAGCACGGCCAGGCGGGCGCGCACGTCGCGCATGCGCTTGCGCGTGCGGTCGATGCGGGCGCGCGCCTGGGAGGCCAGATCGCTGTCAGCTCCCTCCAGCAGCGCCTCGGCGTCGCGCCGCTCCTCGCGCAGGTAGGCCAGCTCGTCGGCCAGCTCGGCGCGCTCCTCCTCGTGGCGTGCGCGGAAGTCCTCTTCCAGCTGCGCGCGGTGCGCCTCCTTCACGTACCCGAAACGCCCGATGACCTCCTGCGGGAAGGCGTCGGGGAACTCCCACATCAGATGCTCGGGGATGGCGGAGAAGTCCAACGCGTCGCAACCGGCGAACACGTCGCGCTCCATCGTCTGCAGCGTCTCGGGAAGCGCGACACGCCGCAGCGACGAGCAGCCGAAGAACGCCTCGCGGCCAAGGTGGGAAAGCGTTTCGGGAAGCTCCACGGCCTCCAGCGCCGCGCACTGCGAGAACGCGCGGTACCCGACGGACTCCAGCCGCTCGAAGGGGCCGACGCGCTTCAGGCTGCCGCACTGCGAGAACGCCCGCGCGCCGATGGCGGTCACGCCGCGCCCCCCATCGGCCGCCTCCAGCTTGCGGCAGCCGGAAAACGCCGCGTCAGGCACAGCCCCCAACGCGTCCGGCAGCTTCACCGCGCGCAGCGACCGGCAGCTTTCGAACGCGCCCTCGCCCAGCTCTTCAAGCGACGCGGGAAGCGACACGGCGGAAAGCCGCGCGCAGCCGGCGAACGCGCGCTCGCCCACCCGCGTCACCGAGGCGGGCAGCACGGCGCTCTCGATGCCGTCCTGCTTGCGGAACGCCTCGCGGCCCACCGACACGCATCCTTCAGGGATCTCCACCGCCGTCGCGCCCTCTTCGGGCACGTAGCCGGTCACCTCCAGCAGAAACACCGCTTCTCCTTCCGCAGACAGCCCCGTCCCGAACGGCGCCTAGCCCTCGCGCTCCACCACGTCGGCGATGGCGCGGGCGTGCGTCTCCGCGTCCTCGGCGGAAAGCGCCTCCACCATCACGCGCACCACCGGCTCGGTGCCGGAGGGGCGCAAAAGCACGCGGCCGTTCTCGCCGAGCGCCGCCTCGGCCGCGGCCACGGCCTCCTTCACGGCGGGCTGCTCGCTTGCCGTGTGCTTGTCGGCCACACGCACGTTGATGAGCGTCTGCGGGAAGCGCGTCATCACCTTCACGGCCTCCGAGACGCTCTTGCCGCTGCGCTTCACCGCAGCCAGGAACTGCACGGCGGTCATGAGACCGTCGCCCGTCGAGTTGTGCTCGAGCAGGATCATGTGCCCGGATTGCTCGCCGCCGATGGCAAAGCCGTGCGCGCGCATCTCTTCCAGCACGTAGCGGTCGCCCACCTTGGTCTGCACCACGTCGATGCCCGCATCGCGCATCGCATGCACGAAGCCCAGGTTGCACATCACCGTGCTCACCACCGTGTTGCCGGCCAGCACGCCGCGCTGCTTCATGTCCAGCGCGCACACCGCCTCCACGATGTCGCCGTCGATCTCGTCGCCCTCGGGCGTCATCAGCATCACGCGGTCGGCGTCGCCGTCGTGCGCGATGCCCACGTCGGCGCCCGTCTCCTCCATGAGCTCGCGCAGCGGGCCCAGATGCGTCGAGCCGCACTCCACGTTGATGTCGGTGCCGTTGAAGTCGTCGTTGATGACGATCACCTCGGCGCCGAGGCGCTTGAGCGCCGCCGGGCTCGTAAGCGACGAAGCGCCATGCCCCGTGTCCAGCGCGATCGTCATGCCGGAGAAGTCGATGCCCTGCTCGCGGATGGAGCGCACCGCATGCTCGATGTAGATCTCGCACGCCTCCTCCACCTCCACGGCGACGCCCAGCTCGGGGCCGCTCGGCATGGCGGCATCGGCGTCGCCCGCCGCACGGGCGCGCTCGACGGCGCCCTCCAGGCCGCCGTCCTTGATGAACGCCTCGATCTCGTCCTCCACCGCGTCGGGCAGCTTGAAGCCCTCGGCGTCGAACAGCTTGATGCCGTTGTACTCCGGCGGGTTGTGCGAGGCGGAGATCACCGCGCCGCCCGCCGCGTTCAGCTCGCGCACGAGCAGCGCCACCCCCGGCGTGGGGATGATGCCGGCTGCCAGCGCCGTGCCGCCCGCGCTCGCGATGCCGGCCACCAGCGCCGCCTCCAGCATGTCGCCCGACAGGCGCGTGTCCTTGCCCACCACGATGGCCTTGCCCAGAAACGTCACCGCCGCCTGGCCCAACCGGTACGCCAGCTCGCAGGTCAGCTCGGTGTTCGCCACGCCGCGAACGCCGTCGGTCCCGAAAAGTCGTGCCATGGTCTCCCCCTTGCAGAATCGTGCCCGCCGCCCCTGCGGCGGATCGCGCTACTTCCCGCGCTTCACGTGCTCTTCGTGAAGGCGAACCGCCCCGACGGGGCGCTCCTCCTCGGTCATGCGGTTGTTCAGCTCCGCGGCGAACTCGTCCAGCGAGACGCCGAAGCGCTCCAAAACCACCAGCAAATGGTACACCACGTCGGCCGCCTCGTAGCGCAGATGGTCGATCGCGGCATCGTACTCGGGCGGCAGCGCCACGTCCAGGCGCTCCGCCTCGCCGTCGCCCGCCAGCGCCAGCGCGGCCGCGATGGCCGACGCCGACCGCGCTTCCACGTCCTTTGCAGCCAGCCCCACTTCCACGGCCTCTTCCGCCACCTTCTTCAGCGGCGCGTCCAGCGGCCCGGCAAGCAGACGGTGCGTGTAGCTTTCCTCCCCCGCGTCGCGGCGCGCCGCGATGGTGGCGGCCAGCGCCTCCAGGGTGGCCCCGATCTGCGAAGTGGGCGCCGCCTCGCCTTCGGGGATGTAGGTCTTTGAATGCATCCTCGGCCTTTCGTCCTTCCCTCCGCCTTTCCCCGGGCAACGCCGCCCGGAAACGAAAAGGAGGGCGCGTCGCGCGCGCCCTCCCCCTCTAGCGGTTACGGTTACTGCTCGTCGTCATCGACGGCGGCGTTGGAGGCTTCCTCGTCCTCCTTGGTGGTGATGCCGAAGCCCAGCGATCCCACCGAGCCCAGAAGGGCGTCCAGCTCTTCCAGGTTGCGCTGGTAGGAACGCGGCGGCAGTGCCTCGCCCAGCATCTCCTCGCCCTCCGTGTTGAAGGTGGGCGGCTCGTCGCCGCCGATGAGGATGTTGTCATCGGGGCTGAACACCATGTCCAGAAGCTGGCTCATGTCGTCGCTGGAGGCGGCCAGGTCGTCCTCGATCACCCGCGACAGGCCGCGCTCGGACAGGCCCTCCTTCAGCTCCTCGATAGCCTTCGCGCCGATGCCCTCGATGCGTAGCAGGTCCTCTTCGGTGTGCCCGATCAGATCCGCCACGGTCTCGATGCCGGCCTCGCTGAACTTGTTCGCCCAGCGCTGCGACACGCCCAGATCGTCGTAGATGTACAGGCGCGCCTCTTCGTCGGTCAGCTGCGGCCCGCGGTGACCCAGCGAAAGGCCGCTGTAGTAGCCGCTGTAGCCGCCGCCCATGTTCAGGTAGCCCTCGCCGTCAAGCGACCAGTCCTGCGGCTGCGGCAGCAGCTCCTCGATGTCGCGCAGCGCGTCGGGAGCGTAGTCGGGCAGCTGCTCGCCTTCCACATGGTCCTCGATGGAGTGGCCCTTGTAGGTCAGCTTCACGTCATGGTAGCGCGCCAGGCCCGTGCCGGCCGGGATGGGCTTGCCGATGATGACGTTCTCCTTCAGGCCAACCAGGTGGTCGGTCTTGCCCTCGATGGCGGCGTCGGTCAGCACCTTGGTGGTCTCCTGGAACGAGGCGGCCGACAGCCACGAATCGGTGGCCAGCGACGCCTTCGTGATGCCCAGCAGCAACGGCTGGCCCACCGGCGGCTCCTTGCCCTCGGCGATCAGCTGGTTGGCGACCGTCTCGAACTCGAAGCGGTTCACCTGGCGGCCCGGCAGGAAGTCCGAATCGCCCGAATCCAGCACGGCCACCTTGCGCAGCATCTGGCGCGCGATGACCTCGATGTGCTTGTCGTTGATGTCCACGCCCTGGCTGACGTAAACGCCCTGCACCTGGCTGACGATGTAGCGCAGCGTGGTGTTCGGATCGGTCAGGCGCAGCAGGTCGTGCGGGTTCACCGAACCCTTGGTCAGCTGCTGGCCCACGCGCACCTCGCAGCCGTCCACTACGCCCGGCAGCATCTGCGCGCGCGGCGACACGGCGTACTCGCGGTAGTTGCCGTCCTGGTCGTGGATGGTCAGGATCTTCTGCGACTTGTCGCCCGCGATCTGCAGCGTGCCGGAGATCTCGGCCAGGACCGCCTGGCCCTTCGGCTTGCGAGCCTCGAACAGCTCCTGGACGCGGGGCAGGCCGTGGGTGATGTCCTCGCCGGCCACGCCGCCGGAGTGGAACGTGCGCATCGTCAGCTGGGTGCCCGGCTCGCCGATGGACTGGGCGGCGATGATGCCCACCGCCGTGCCGATGTTCACCGGGCGGCTGGTGGCCAAGTCCCAACCGTAGCACTTCTGGCACACGCCATGCTCGGCATGGCAGGTCATGATCGTGCGGATGATGACCTCTTCCACGCCGGCCTTCTCCATGGCGGCCAGCTGCTCCATGCTGGAGATATAGCTGTCGGCGGCCAGGATCACCGTGCCGTCGGTGCCCCTCACGTCCTCAAGCAGGCAGCGGCCGATCAGGTTGTCGTCCAGGTCGCCCTTCTCGTTGAACAGCGGGTAGGGCACGCCCTCGGCGGTGCCGCAGTCGATCTCGCGGATGATGACGTCCTGGGCCACGTCCACCAGACGGCGGGTCAGGTAACCCGAGTCGGCGGTACGCAGCGCGGTGTCGGCCAGACCCTTGCGGGCGCCGTGCGTGGAGATGAAGTACTCCAGAACGCTCAGGCCCTCGCGGAAGTTCGCGCGGATCGGGGTGTCGATCAGCTCGCCCTTCGGGTCGGACATCAGGCCGCGCATGCCGGCCAGCTGGCGGATCTGCTTGATGTTGCCGCGGGCGCCGGAGAACGCCATCATGTAGATAGGGTTGTAGTGGTCGAAGTTGGCGGCCATGGCATCGCCCACCGCCTCGTTCGCTTCGTTCCACACGTCCACAACCTGGCGATGGCGCTCGTCATCGCTCATCAGGCCCATCTCGTAGTCCTCGTCGATGGCGGCAACCTTCTCGTCGGCGGCGGCCAGGATCTCGGTCTTCTGGGGCGGCACCGTGGCGTCGTACACCGACACCGTCAGGCCCGACTTCGTGGCGTAGTGGAAGCCGGCGGCCTTCAGGCCGTCCAGGATGGGCGGCACCTCGGAGAGGCTGTAGCGGTTGCACACGTCCTCGACCAAACGCCCGATCTCGCTCTTGTTCATCTCGTAGTTGAGGAACTCGTAGTCGTCAGGCAGCACGTTGTTGAAGATGATGCGGCCGATGGAGGTCTGCAGGCGCTGGCCGGCCTTGTACTCCTCGAACACGCCGTAGCTCGTGGACACCTTCGTGTCGTGGGCCAGGCGCACCTCGATGCGCGCCTGCAGATCCACGTCGGCATGGGCGTCGTAGGCGTTGAGCGCGTCCTTGAAGTCGATGAACACGCGGCCCTCGCCCGGCAGCCCCTCGCGGATGGACGAGAGGTAGTACACGCCGATGATCATGTCCTGGGTGGGCACGGTCAGCGGGCTGCCATGGGCGGGCGACTTGATGTTGTTGGACGAGAGCATCAGCACGCGGGCCTCGGCCTGGGCGGGCACGCCCAGCGGCACGTGCACGGCCATCTGGTCGCCGTCGAAGTCGGCGTTGAAGGCGGTGCACACGAGCGGGTGCAGCTTGATGGCCTTGCCCTCGACGAGCACCGGCTCGAAGGCCTGGATGCCCAGACGGTGCAGGGTGGGGGCGCGGTTCAGCAGCACCGGATGCTCGGTGATGACCTCTTCCAGCACGTCCCACACGTAGCTGGCGCCGCGATCGACCGCGCGCTTGGCGGCCTTGATGTTGGCGGCGTACTCCAGCTCCACCAGACGACGCATGACGAAGGGCTTGAACAGCTCCAGCGCCATCTGCTGCGGCAGGCCGCACTGGTGCAGCTTCAGCTGCGGACCGACGACGATGACCGAACGGCCGGAGTAGTCCACGCGCTTGCCCAGCAGGTTCTGGCGGAAGCGGCCCTGCTTGCCCTTCAGCATGTCGGAGAGGCTCTTCAGCGGGCGGTTGCCAGGACCGGTGACGGGACGACCGCGGCGGCCGTTGTCGAACAGGCTGTCCACCGCCTCCTGCAGCATGCGCTTCTCGTTGTTCACGATGATCTCGGGCGCGCCGAGGTCCAGCAGGCGCTTCAGGCGGTTGTTGCGGTTGATGACGCGGCGGTACAAATCGTTCAGGTCGGACGTGGCGAAGCGGCCGCCATCAAGCTGCACCATGGGGCGCAGGTCGGGCGGGATCACCGGGATGGCGCTCAGGATCATGTCCGTGGGCTTGTTGTCCGACTTCAGGAACGCGTCGACCACCTTCAGGCGCTTGATGGCCTTGGCGCGCTTCTGGCCCTTGCCGTTGGAGATGGTGTCCTCCAGCTCCTCGGCCACGGCCGCCAGGTCCATGTCGGCCAGCAGGTCGCGCACAGCCTCGGCGCCCATGCCGCCGGTGAAGTAGTCGCGGTAGTTCAGGCGCATCTCGCGGTAGAGCGCGTCGTCGGCGATGAGCTGCTTCGGCTCGATCTTCAGGAAGGCGTCGAAGGCGTCCTTGCGCAGGGCCTTGCGCTCGTTGAACTCCTCGAAGATGTCGGCGATCTCTTCCTCCACCTCTTCGGGCGTCAGCTGCTCGTCCTCGTCGATGTCGTCGACGAACTCGTCGTCCTCGGGCACGTAGGCGGTGGACAGGCGGCGGGTGGACTCGATCAGGCGGTCGCGCTCAGCGTCCAGCTCTTCCAGATCGGCGGCCAGCTCGTCGCGCAGCTCCTCCTCGTCCTCCTCGCGGGCCTCTTTGTCCACGGAGGTGATGATGGAACTGGCGAAGTACAGCACCTTCTCCAGCTCTTTGGGCGGGATGTCCAGCAGGTAGCCCAGACGCGACGGCGAGCCCTTGAAGTACCAGATGTGGCTCACGGGCGCGGCCAGCTCGATATGGCCCATGCGCTCGCGGCGCACCTTGGAGCGCGTGACCTCCACGCCGCAGCGCTCGCAGACGATGCCCTTGAAGCGCACGCGCTTGTACTTGCCGCAGGCGCACTCCCAGTCCTTGGTGGGGCCGAAGATCTTCTCGCAGAACAGGCCGTCCTTCTCGGGCTTGAGCGTGCGGTAGTTGATCGTCTCCGGCTTCTTCACTTCGCCGCGCGACCAGTTGCGCACGTCATCGGCGCTGGCCAGCGAGATGCGCAAAGCGTCGAAGTTGCTCACATCGAATTCGGTCGTCATTTATCGATCCCCTTCCTCGCCGATAAGGGTGTTGACGGTGTCTTCCTCGGTTCCGCCGATGAGCTCTTCCAAGCCCGCGGCGATGTCGTCCAGCGCGCTGGTGGCCTCTTCCTCGGTCTTGCGCGCGTCGGCGGCGATGGCGTCGTAGAGGGCGCGCTCGCCGTTGTCGTCGTCGTCATGCTCGCCCGACATGTCCACCGGCTGGTGGTCGTGGCCCTCAAGCTCCACGTTCAGGCACAGCGAGCGCATCTCCTTCACCAGCACCTTGAAGGACTCGGGCACCTCGGCAGGCGGGATGTTCTCGCCCTTCACGATGGCCTCGTAGCTCTTCACGCGGCCCGACGTGTCGTCGGACTTGACGGTAAGGATCTCCTGCAGCACGTTGGAGGCGCCGTAGGCGTAGAGCGCCCACACCTCCATCTCGCCGAAGCGCTGGCCGCCGAACTGCGCCTTGCCGCCCAGCGGCTGCTGGGTGATGAGGCTGTAGGGGCCGGTCGAGCGGGCGTGGATCTTGTCATCCACCATGTGGCCCAGCTTCAGGATGTAGGTCTGGCCCACGGTGATGGGCTCGCGGAACGGCTCGCCGGTGCGGCCGTCGTAAAGCGTGGTCTTGCCCGTGCGCGACAGCTGCGGCACGAGCTCGTCGCGCGCCATGTCACCGTACTTGGCGTGGTTCATGTTGATGAGGTTGCGGTTGGCGGCCTCGATGGCGTCGGAGATCTCGCGCTCCGTGGCGCCGTCGAACACCGGCGTGGCCACGTACTGCGGGCCCTCCACGACCTCGGTGCTGCTCGGATCGTCCGACCAGCCCCACTTCGCGGCCCAGCCCAGGTGGTTCTCAAGCAGCTGGCCCACGTTCATACGGGACGGCACGCCCAGCGGGTTCAGCATGACGTCGATCGGGGTGCCGTCGGCCAGGTACGGCATGTCCTCCACGGGCAGCACGCGGCTGATGACGCCCTTGTTGCCGTGGCGGCCGGACAGCTTGTCGCCCTGCTGCACCTTGCGCTTCTGCGCCACGTAGATGCGCACGAGCTCGTTGACGCCGGGCGCCAGCTCGTCGCCCTCGGCGCGGCTGAAGCGGTTGATGCCGATCACGCGGCCGCCGGCGCCGTGGGGCACCTTCAGCGACGTGTCGCGCACCTCGCGGGCCTTCTCGCCGAAGATGGCGCGCAGCAAGCGCTCTTCGGAGGTCAGCTCGGTCTCGCCCTTCGGGGTGACCTTGCCCACCAGCACGTCGCCCGGGAACACCTCGGCGCCCACGCGGATGATGCCGTCGGCGTCCAGGTCGGCCAGCATGTCATCGGAGATGTTGGGAACCTCGCGGGTGATCTCCTCCGGGCCCAGCTTCGTGTCGCGGGCGTCCACCTCGTACTCGGAGATGTGGATGGAGGTCAGCAGGTCCTCGGCCACCACGCGCTCGGAGACGATGATGGCGTCCTCGTAGTTGAAGCCCTCCCACGGCATGTAGGCCACCATGAGGTTCTGGCCCAGCGCCAGCTCGCCGCCGTCGCAGCTCGGGCCGTCGGCCAACACGTCGCCGGCCTGCACCTCGTCGCCCTTGCGGACGATGGGACGGTGGTTGATGCAGCCGCTCTGGTTGGAGCGCTGGAACTTGGGCACCAGGTACTCGTCGTACTCGCCGTCGTCGTTGAGCACGATGATGGTCTGGCCGTCAACGTAGTCCACCACGCCGGGGTTCTGCGCCACCAGGATCTCGCCGGAGTCCACCGCGATGCGGTGCTCGATGCCCGTGCCGACCAGCGGCGCGTGCGGCTTGAGCAGCGGCACGGCCTGGCGCTGCATGTTCGAGCCCATCAGCGCGCGGTTCGCGTCATCATGCTCGAGGAACGGGATCAGCGCGGTCGCCACCGAGGTCATCTGGCGCGGCGACACGTCCATGTAGTCCACCATCTCAGGCGCCACCTCGCCGGGCTCGCCGAACTCGCCGGCGGCGTTCTTCATGCGGCACAGCACCTTGGCCGACTTGACGAACGCGCCGCTCTCGTCGCGGTGGCCGAACTCGCGCGTGTCGGGGTCGAACAGGGCGTTGGCCTGCGCGATGACGTAGTTCTCTTCCTCGTCGGCGGTCAGGTAGTCCACGTCGTCGGTCACCTTGCCGTCCACCACGCGGCGGTACGGGGTCTCGATGAAGCCGTAGGGGTTCACGCGGGCGTAGGTGGCCAGCGAGCCGATCAGGCCGATGTTGGGGCCTTCAGGCGTCTCGATGGGGCACATGCGGCCGTAGTGGGAGGTGTGCACGTCGCGCACCTCGAAGCCGGCGCGCTCGCGCGACAGGCCGCCCGGGCCCAGAGCCGACAGGCGGCGCTTGTGGGTGATGCCGGCGGCGGGGTTGGCCTGGTCCATGAACTGCGACAGCTGCGAGCTTCCGAAGAACTCGCGGATGGCCGCCACGATGGGGCGGATGTTCACGAGGGTCTGCGGCGTGATGTCGTCGGGCTCCTGCATGCTCATGCGCTCGCGCACGACGCGCTCCATGCGCGACAGGCCGATGCGGAACTGGTTCTGGATCAGCTCGCCCACCGTGCGGATGCGGCGGTTGCCGAAGTGGTCGATGTCGTCGGTGACGAAGCCCTCCTGGCCGTCGTGCAGGCCGATGATGTAGCGCATCGTGCGCACGATGTCCTCGTCGGTGAGGGTGGAGCAGTCGTGCTCCTCTTCGAAGCCGAGCTTCTTGTTGATCTTGTAGCGGCCCACCTTCGCCAGGTCGTAGCGCTGCGGGTTGAAGAACAGGCCCTCCAGCAGCGTGCGGGCGGAGTCGATGGTGGGCGGCTCGCCGGGACGGAAGCGCTTGTACAGCTCGATGAGCGACTCCTCCTTGGTGGTGGCGGGGTCGCGGTCGAGCGTGCGCAGCACCATCTCGTCGCTGCCGAGCAGCTCGATGATGTCCTCGCGGGTCTCGGCCAGGCCGAGGGCGCGCACCAGCAGCGTGGCCGGCTGCTTGCGCTTGCGGTCGATGCGCACCGACAGGATGTCGCGCTTGTCGGTCTCGAACTCAAGCCAGGCGCCGCGGCTCGGGATCACCTTGGCGTTGTACACGGTCTTGTCGGAGGTCTTGTCGCGCTCGGCGGCGAAGTACACACCGGGGGAACGCACCAGCTGGGACACCACGACGCGCTCGGTGCCGTTGATGATGAAGGTGCCGCGCGGGGTCATGAGCGGGAAGTCGCCCATGAACACGTCCTGCTCTTTGATCTCGCCCGTCTCGCGGTTGATGAAGCGGATCTCCACGAACAGCGGCGCCTGGTACGAGACGTCCTTCTCCTTGCACTCGTCCACCGTGTATTTCGGCTCGCCGAACTCGTGCTTGCCGAACTCCACGCACATGTCCTTGGTCGAGTTCTCGATGGGGCTGATGTCCCGGAAGGCTTGATCCAAACCTTCGCTCGTGAACCATGCGAAAGATTCCGTCTGGACGGAGATGAGGTTGGGCATATCCATCACGTCGGGGATTTTCGCAAAGCTTCGACGATTCCGGTAACGGCTGCTGTGATCAGCGGTTTTTCCTTGGGCCACGAGGTCTTTCCTCCTTCAAGAGCATCCGTGAATCTGCGAAAAAATGCAATTTGATAGAATATGACGCAGAAGAAGGCGAGTCAAGGAAAATTTTTACAAGATATGGAAGTTTGCTGTTGATCAGGCCGAATGGGGGCGGCGGGCTGGGGCTAGGGGCGGGGGCGGTCGCGGAGGGCCAGGAGCTTGGCGAGGGTTTCGGGCGGGATGCGCTCGGACACGGTGTTCTTGCGGGAGACCTTCGGCGTCTCGTCCAGGCGGGCGTCCTCGTAGTGCATGGCAAGCTCGCGGCAGAAGCCCTCGGCGCTCATGCGGTCCACGCCGAAGCCGAACACGGTGTCTTGGATGGTGGCGTCGCTCGTGACGACGAGGGTTTCCACCTGGCGCTCGCGCGCGTCGTGGGCCAGCTTCTCTATCACCTTGTCGGCCGACTGCCCCGCCGGCGAGAACACGATGCGCACGCCGCCCACCGTCTGCGCCTCGCCCGCTGAAAACGCGTTGCCGCCACCGTCGAACACCACGATGGCGCGCCACTCGCGCCCGGCGAAGTTGATGACGTCGTTCACCAGCGCGTCGCGCGCGGCGTTGAACCAGTCGTCGGTGTAGTCCGGGTCGTCGATGCGCTTGTAGCGGCTGCCCGAGCGCAGCACGTTGTACCCGTCGACGATCAGCAGCTTCTTGCGTTGGCGGGGCATCTTAGGCCTGGTTCTGGCGCAACCACTCGTACATGCAGGCGGTGGCGGCCTGGGCCACGTTCAGCGAGGCCACCTCGCCCTCCAGCGGCAGCTTCACCAGAAAGTCGCAGCTTTCCATTACCACGCGGGACAGCCCGTCGTGCTCGTTGCCCATCACCAGGGCGATCTTGCCCTTCAGGTTCGCGTCCCAGATGGAGCCCTCGGCGTGCTCGGTGGCGCCGGCGATCCAGAAGCCCTCGTCCTTCAGGCGCGCCATGGTCTGCACGAGGTTGGCCACCTGCGCCACGGGCACGTGCGCGATGGCGCCGGCCGAGCTTTTGTAGGTGGCGGCCTCCACGCGCGCGCTGCGCTTGTTGGGGATCACCATGCCGCTTGCGCCCACGGCCTCGGCGCTGCGGACGATGGCGCCCAGGTTGCCCGCGTCGGTCAGGTGGTCCAGCAGCACCACCAGCGCGCGACCGTCGTGGGCCTGCGCGTAGTCGTTCGCCTGTTGGATGAGCTCGTTGATGCCCAGGTAGGAGAACGGGCGCGCCTCGGCCATGACGCCCTGGTGGCTCCCGCGCTCCGACAGCTCGTCGAGCTTCTTGCGCGGCACCAGCTGCACCTCCACCTGGAAGCGCTTCGCCTTGCGCTGGATGTCGTTGACCAGCGGATCGCGCTTGACGTTGTCGGCCATCATGATGCGCTTCATGGGCACGCCCGTGCGCAGCGCCTCGATGACCGGGCGCTTGCCCTCGATGTAGTCTGCCATGGAGTCAGTCCTTGTCCTTAGAAGTTTCGCTGGGGCCATTATGCGGCATCGGCGCGGGCTGCGTTTCGTTCTGCGCGGTTTCACCACGAGCCGCGCCATCGTCGGAGCGGCCCAGCAGCGTGCGCACGCGCCTCATCACCGCAGGCGCCAGGTCGGCCTCCTGCTTCGTCTTCAGACCCAATCGCACGCTGGCGTAGCGCAGCGTCACCACGGTGGCCACGCACAGCACGCCGGCCAGCGCCAGCGGGCAGGAAAGCTGGGCCAGCACGACGTACACTGCCGCGCCGCCCAAACCCGCCACGGCGTAGTAGTTCGACGGGCGGAACACCGCCGGCGTCTCGCCCACGCAGATGTCGCGCACCACCCCGCCGCCCACGGCCGTGATGGCGCCCAGGATGATGGACACCACGATGCCCGAGCCCGCCGCGAACGCCTTGCTGGCGCCGGCCAGCGCGAACAGCGCCACCGACAGCGTGTCGGCCAGCATCACCGCGCGATCGAGGTTCTTGAACAGCCCGCGGAAGTAGAACACGAACAGGCACAACAGGATGCAGATGACGATGAGGTCGGGATGCTCGGTGAAGTAGACGCCCTCGTCCTGCAGGATCATGTCGCGGATGAGCCCGCCGCCGTAAGCCGTGACGAGCCCCAGCACCACCGCGCCCACGGTGTCCAGCTTGCGCTCGCAGGCGAACAGCGCCCCGGTGACGGCGCCCACGATGATGGAGAAGTAGTCGATGCCCCACGGCACGGTGAGCACCTGGCCCGGCGAGAGCAGGGCGCCTATGATCGCCGCGATGTCCATCCGATAGCCTTTCCGCCCTCTTCTGCTCTTCCGCCCTGCCGTCGAAGCGCCGGCCCGCCGTTGGATCCCCCCTGCCGGGGCGGCGGGTGCGCCGACGCTTCAGTATAGCAGCGGCATGGTAGAATCGCCTGCGGAAAGCCCCGGGCGCGCCGCCGACCCGCAACGCCGCGACGCCGGCCCGGACGAAGCCGCCCCCACCCCCGCGCGCCGCCGTGCCGGACGGGAGCGCCCAAGCGAAAGGATGCCCGATGCCGCGCGAGAACCTCACCCAGAAGCGCGAACGCGCCGCCCAGATCGAAGCGCGCATGTTCGCCCACTACGGGGAAGGCGCCTGCTCGCTGGACTACGCCACGCCCTTCACGCTGACCATCGCCGTCATCCTGTCGGCCCAGTGCACCGACGCGGCGGTGAACAAGGTGACGCCCGCGCTGTTCGAGCGCTACGGCACGCCCGAGAAGATGGCCGCGGCGCGCCTGGCCGACATCGAGGAGATCATCCACCCGCTGGGCTTCTACCGCACCAAGGCGAAGAACATCATCGCCTGCGCCCAGACCGTGCTCTCGGAGTTCGGCGGAGAAGTGCCCAACGACCTGGACGCGCTGCAGAAGCTGCCGGGCGTGGGCCGCAAGACCGCCAACGTCGTGATGTGCGAGGCGTTCAAGAACCCCCAGGGCATCGCCGTGGACACCCACGTGTTTCGCATCGCGCACCGACTGGGTTTCGCCACGCGCAACGACGACACTCCCGCCAAGGTGGAGGCGAAGCTGCTGAAAATCTACCCCCAGCCCGACTGGCTGTTCATCAACCATCAATGGGTGCATTTCGGAAGGGAGTTCTGCAGCGCCCGGAACCCCAAGTGCGGCGAATGCATCATCTGCGACCTCTGCCCCAGCAGGGGGAAAGAAGCGTAAAGGACGGCGAATGCGCGTCGTTGGGGGGCATGCAGCCGCAGGCGCGCATGCCGCGCCGCAGGGGTGCGCGCAAGCCAAGCGCAAGCCGCTGGAGACAGCGCAAGTCAGACGCAGGCAGCCGGGATGCGCGCAAGCCAAGCGCAGGCAGCGCATTGGCGGTCCGCAGCACCAGCGCCCGAAGCTAGACGGTTGTGAACGATCGGTGCAGATTGATAATGTACATATGTACATTCATCTGCCATTCGGCTACGATATTAAATGTACAAACGTACATTACTGATCCGGAGGAGCCCCCATGGCGGAGAAAACCCAGCGCGCCAAACGCGATCCCGAGGGACGGCGACGCGTCATCGTCGAAGCCGCCGCCGAGGTCATCGCACGCGAAGGCACGCGCAAGTTGACCCACCGCCGCGTTGCGCAGCAGGCAGGCGTGCCGCTCGGATCCACAACGCAGTACTTCTCGAGCATCGACGAGCTGCGCCGCGCCGCCCTCGCCGAGCTGGCCCGCCTCATCGAAGAGGACTACGACGAGATGTTCCGCGCCATCGACGCGGCGGGAGGCACCGCGCAGGCATACGCCTGCGAGCTCAACGCGTATCTTGCGGACGCAGAGCAGATCGCCATCGACACGGCGTTCTACAGCACGGCGGCCAACGATCCGGAGCTGCGCGAGCTCGCCCGCGCATCGATCGGCATCTCGATCCGCCGCTCCCTCCCCTACGTCGGCGCTTCGCAAGCCAAGGCGCTTACGATGCTGATGGACGGCGCGATGATGGAGACCTGCCTTTTGGGAGAGCCGGTCGATCCGGACGCGGTCGACCTTGCCGTCAAAGCCATCTTCGCAACGAAGCCGGATCCCGGAGACGCGTGCTGACGCGCATCCCGCTCGAACCGACATCCAATTCCCAACCAAAGCTCCTGAAAGACCAGGTGAAACTCATGGACGGCTTGATTCGCGTGAATCCGCCCAAAATATCCAGAGCCCGTCGCTGGGCGGCGCTGGCAGTGGTGCTTTTCGGACAGTTTGTCGTGTCCATCGACATGACGGTGCTCAACATCGCTCTGCCCGATCTCACCGCCGAACTGCAACCTACCTCCGACCAGCAGCTTTGGATCATCGACGTGTACTCGCTCGTGTTGGCCGGCCTGCTGGTGGCGGCAAGCTCGCTTTCGGACCGCTGGGGCCGCAAGCGCATGATGCTGGCGGGCTTCGCCGTGTTCGGCATCGGATCGGGGCTGATCATGTTCGCCGACACCACCGAAGCCGTCATCGCGCTGCGCGCGCTTCTGGGCGTGGGCGCGGCGATGATCATGCCTACCACCATCTCAATGGTGCGCAGCATCTTTCTGGACGCGAAGGAGCGCGCGTTCGCCTTGGCGGGATGGTCAGCCATCGGCGGCCTGGGCATGGCGGCGGGCCCGTTGATCGGCGGTTTCCTGCTGGAGCATTTCAGCTGGCATGCGGCGTTTCTGGTGAACGTGCCGCTGATGGCGCTGTCGTTTCTGGCCGGCGCGTTCATCCTGCCCGAGATACGCGTGAAGAACCCCGGCGGATGGGACATCCCAGCTGCCATCATGTCGCTTGCAGGGATGACGCTTTTGATGTGGGGCATCAAGCACGTCGCGGCCATCATGGCCTTCGACGCGACGGGCTTGGCGGCGCTTGCAGCAGGGCTGGGACTCATGACGGCGTTCCTGATAAGGTGCGCTCGCTCCGACAGTCCCCTGCTTGACGTGTCGCTGTTCCGCAGCAAGCCGTTCACCGCCGGCATTGTGGCTGCGCTGGGCTCGATGTTCGCACTGGCATCGCTGTCGTTTTTGCTGTCGCAGTGGCTGCAGCTGGTGGATGGGTGCAGCCCGATGGAGGCAGGGGCTCGCCTGGTTCCCATGGCGCTGACCAGCATCATCGGTGGCGTTGCGGCACCGGCGCTGGCGATGCGCTTCAACGCGCGCAACGTGACGGCGGCGGGACTGGCCGTTGCGGCAGCGGCGATGATCATGCTCGCAGCGTTCCAAGGCAACCTCACCTACCTGCCCGTCATGGTGTCCAGCAGCCTGGTGGGCCTGGGCACGGGCGCCTTGGCCGTGGGATCGTCGGTCATCATGTGCGAGACGCCGGTGGAGAAGGCCTCCAGCGCGGCCAGCCTCGAAGAGGTCTCCTACGACCTGGGTAACGTGCTGGGCGTCGCCATCCTGGGCAGCATGGCGTCCATCGTGTACCGCCTGGGACTCGATCCTTCGGCGCTGGCCGCATCGGGCCTGGACGGAGCCTCCATCGACGAGGCTATGCAGTCGTTCGGCGCCGCCGCGCAGATAGCCCGGCAGACCGGCGCGGCGGAGCTGATGAGCGAAGGCGCGGCGGCGTTCTCGAACTCGATCATCATCACGAGCTTCGCCGGCGGCATCGTGCTTCTGGCGGTGGCCCTCATCGCGTGGAAGCTCATCCCCCGCGACCTGGACATCACGGAGGGCGAGCACTAGGAGGCGAAGCGCGGAAGCGAGCGTGCCGACCGCGCGCCGCTCGTACCCGCCCGAACGGCGACGAGCGGGACGCGCCGGCTGCGCATCCCCGTCCCGTCGAGCACGCCCCGCCCGCCTTCGGCACCGCGACCGAAGGCGGGGCCGCTTCGCGCGCTCCCATGCCCGCCCCCCTTCCTCAACACGTGTCGCCCGAACGCGTCCCGTCAACGGTTCCCTCACGACGCCGGCCCTGCGTTTGCCCCGCACCTCTGCGCACGCTACAATGGTGACAACCGCGCCCTATCGGGAGGGCGCCCGAATAGGAGGGAGCCCCCATGGAGCTCAAAGGAAGCCAGACCGAGAAGAACCTCGAGTACGCGTTCGCCGGCGAGTCGCAGGCGCACACGAAGTACCAGTACTACGCCAGCCAGGCCAAGAAGGACGGCTACGTGCAGATCCAGAACATCTTCCTGGAGACGGCGAAGAACGAGAAGGAGCACGCCAAGCTCTGGTTCAAGCTGCTGCACGGGGGCGCCGTGCCCTCCACGATGGAGAACCTGGCCGACGCCGCTGCCGGCGAGAACGAGGAATGGACCCAGATGTACGCCGAGTTCGCCAAGGTGGCGCGCGAAGAGGGCTTCGCCGACATCGCCGAGCTGTTTGACGGCGTGGCGGGCGTCGAGAAAGAGCACGAGGAGCGCTACCGCAAGCTGATGGAGCGCATCGAGGCCGGCGAGGTGTTCCAGCGCGACGACGTGTGCGTGTGGAAGTGCGGCAACTGCGGCCACATCCACATCGGCAAGGAAGCCCCCGAGGTCTGCCCCGTGTGCGCGCACGGCCGCGAGTACTTCGAGCTGAAGGCCGAGAACTACTAGGATCGAATCCGATCCGCACGGAAGGGCGCCCCGCGGGGCGCCCTTCCTGTTTACGGAGGGGCAATCGCTGCGCGCCGCTGCGTCCTGTTCCCCGCGCGCTAGTCCCGCTTCTTCCCCTGCGTCAGCTGGTAGGCCACCAGCAGCACGGCCAGCCAGATGGGGCCGACGATCACGGCCACCAGGTAGCTTGGGCTGAAGCACATCACCACGACGACGCCCGCCAGAAACGCGAGCACGACGAACGGCATCACGCGCCCAAACGGCAGCTTGAACTGGATGCACTGCACGGCCTCCGCACCCGTGACGCCCGCGAGCTCATGCGGGCCCTCGCCCGCCGCCACCTTCTTGCGGAACTTGAGGTGCGTCACCATGATCATGGACCAGTTGATGATGGCCGAGATGGTGGCGATGCTCATGAGGTAGTTGAACGCGAACTCGGGCCAGAGGAACACCACCACCACGGCCACCACGGTGACCGCCGCCGAGGTGAGCACGCCCGCCGCCGGCACGCCGCGCTTGTTGAGCGTGCCCAGGTACTTCGGCGCGTTGCCCTGCTGCGCCAGCGAGTAGAGCATGCGCGAGTTCGAGTAGAGCCCCGAGTTGTACACGCTCATGACCGCCGTGAGGCACACGAAGTTCAGAATGCCCGCCGCCGCATGGATGCCCACCGTGTCGAAGATCTGCACGAAGGGGCTCGTCGCGCCGTCGAGGGTGTTCCACGGCACCACCGCCATGATCACGCCGAGCGCGGCGATGTAGAACACGAGGATGCGCCAGATGATGCCGTTGGTGGCCTTCGGGATGGTGCAGCGCGGATTCTCCGTCTCGCCCGCCGTCACGCCGATGAGCTCGGTGCCACCGAAGCTGAACATCACCACGCACAGCGCCATGAGCAGGCCCGTCCACTGGCCGTCGCCGGTCTGCTCCATGAGTCCGTTGGGGAAGAAGCCGCCCGAGAGCCCCGCCGGCGCGAGGAACCAGTTGGCGAACGACGCGGCGATGCCCGACTCGGTGGGCAGCGCGAACGCGATGACCGCCAAACCGCCCAGGATCATGGCGATGACCGCTGCGATCTTGATGATGGCGAACCAGAACTCGATCTCGCCGAAGCGCTTCACGCCGAGCAGGTTGATGCACATGATGAGCACGAGGAAGAACGCCGCCGACACCCACTGCGGGATGGCGGGGAACCAGTAGTTCACGAACGAGCCCACCACCGACAGCTCCACCATCGACACAAGGATGTAGTTGAACCAGTAGTTCCACCCCGACACGAAGCCCGCGCGCTTCGACCAGTAGCGCGTGGCGTAATAGCTGAACGCGCCGGCGCGCGGATCCTCCACCGACATCTCCGACAGCGCGCGCACGATCATGAACATGACGAAGCCGCCGATGGCGTACGCAAGCAGAATGGCCGGACCGGCCAGCGAGATGGAGTCGCTCGAGCCGTAGAACAGGCCCGTGCCGATGGCGCCGCCGAGCGCGATCAGCTGGATATGGCGGTTTTTCAGCGACCGCCGTAGGTCGCCGTCGCGCGGCGCCTCCTGCGCATCGCGCACCGCCCCGCCGCGCAGCTGGCGCGCGGCATCGCCCTTCGGATCGCTTCCAACCATGCGAGCTCCCCATCTATCCCCATCGGGCCGCCTGCCCCGCGCCCCGCCGCAACGGCAGTGCATGGGGCGCCCTGTGCCGCCCGGCTTGTTCCCTGACCGCGCTATTGTACGGCAGAGCGCGGGACGCCGGGACAAAAGGCCGCCCCAACAAACAGCTTTTTTGCTATTTCGACTAGGTTTTTGCGAATCTTGGGGTGCCGGAGGCCTTCGAACGCGGGTTTCGCAGCCAACGAGAGGAAGCTGTGCGCGCTGGAATTTTCCCGACCTGGGGTTTTGCGGGCTGCTGCGCCTTCGGCAACGCACCGATGGCGCTCGCGAGGGCTTTGCGACCCCAACTTTCGCGTTTTTCGTTTCGAAATCTCACTTTTGCTGTTTGTTGGGGTTGGAATCGCTGGGGCGACAACGCTGGGACGAGGAACGCGGAGGGCGGCGCATCTCCAAGATGGTAGAATCTCGCCAAGCGCACGCCACGGGCCTAGCCAGGCGCGCGGCGCGCCAAGGCGGCGGGCAACCGGAGAAAGGGGCATTCATGTACGAGAACAACGAAGGCGAGTACGGCAAGTACATCATCCAAGACCTGCAGGCGCCGCAGACCGGCACGCCGGAGTTCCAAGAGATGTACAAGCGCTTCTCCAACCGCATCCTGTGGATCGACGGCAACGTGTGCCCCGGCGCGTTCCAGATGAACACCGCCTGGTACTACGCCGTGCCGGAGAAGGACCCGGTGTTCGAAGAGCATTGCCACGACGCCGACGAGCTGATCGGGTTCTTCGGCAGCGACCCCGACGACCCGTACAACCTGCACGCCGAGCTGGTGGTGACCATCAACGGCGAAGAGCACCGACTGACGAGAAGCAGCCTGATCTTTTGCCCCGGCGGCATGCCGCACATGCGCATCAGCATCAAGCGCGTGGACCGGCCCATCTTCCACTTCTCGGTGGTGACCTCGAGCAACTACGACAACGGCGCCTACGACACCGGCGACGAGTAGCCGCCGCGCGCCGAAGCGAAACGGGAAAGGAACGCACCGTGCCCGAACGGAAACGGCGCCGCCTGACGGCGGCGATGCTGGCGCTGGCTCTGGCGCTGCTCGCCTGCCTGGGAGCGACGGGCTGCGAAAGCGCCGCGACGACGGCGCAGCCCGGGGCGGCCGAGCAGCAGGCCACGACACAGCAAGCACAGGAGGCGCAAGAGGCGCCCGCCGCAAGCGGCAGTCCCGCGACGGAGGCCGTCGTCGTCCCCCTCGACTCCGCGGACGGCAGCGCGGCCGACGCGGCGGCCGCCATCGCCGACCGATCGTTTCTCGACCAGGGCAACGGCTACGAGTCCGCCGTCGAGCAGCCCGCCGCAGATGACGACGGGGAGCCCTCGTTCACGGAAGCCGAGCTGGACTACGCGCAGCAGAATCCCGGCTACGAGTCGTACAGCCCGCTTGACGGCGCGGGCCGCTGCGGCGCCGCCACCGCCTGCTTGGGACCCGAGACGATGCCCGCCGACGGCGAGGAGCGCGGCGACATATCGTCGGTGAAGCCCACCGGGTGGGAGCAGGCCTACTACGACAGCATCGCCGGCGAGGCGCTGTGGAACCGCTGCCATTTGATCGCCTGGTCGCTGGCTGACGAGAACGCCAACGAGCGCAACCTGGTCACGGGCACGCGCAGCATGAACGCCGACGGGATGCTGCCCTACGAGGAAGAGGTGGCCGGCTACATCGACGACACCGGCAACCACGTGCTCTACCGCGCCACGCCGCTGTTCGAGGGCTCCGAAGCGGTGTGCCGGGGCGTCGTGCTGGAGGCGCGCTCGCTTGAGGACGGGGGCGCGGGCATCGCCTTCGCCGTGCTCTGCGTGAACGCCCAGCCCGGCGTCGCCATCGACTACGAGACGGGGGAAAGCCACGCCGAGGGGCAGCCGGCCCCTTCCGAGCCGCGCGCGTTCGTGCTGAACACCTCGTCGAAGAAGTTCCACCTGCCCGAGTGCGAGTCGGTGGGCGACATGGCGAAGAAGAACCGCCAAGACGTCACCGCCAGCCGCGACGAGCTGATCGAGCAGGGCTACGAGCCCTGCGGCTCCTGCCGCCCGTAGGCTGCTGACCGCAAGCCGCCGGCAACGTTGCCGCTGCGCCGCCGTGCCGCCCCAGCGCAGGCGCGCAACAAGCGCCGCGCGGCCGAATCGGCCGCCAGCCGCAGAAGCGCCCTTCGACACGCGACGCAAAGCGACGAGCAACTACAATGGAAGCCAGCGGAAGCGGATGCGCCGGCCCGCACGGCGCGCACCCGCCTGCGCAACCCCGAACCAAGGAGAAGCCCATGTCCCAGCATGAACCGTTCAGCAACGTGCGCGTGCTCACCCACAGCGCCATCCGCATGGAGTCCGAGTACGGCGCCGTGCTCTACTTCGACCCGTTCGACCTTGCGGAAGAGTTCCACGACGCCGACGCGGTGGTCATCACGCACTCCCACTACGACCACCTCTCGCCCGCCGACATCGCGAAAGTCGCCAAGGAGGGCACGCTGCTCATCGCCCCCGAAAGCTGCGCTGCGGAAGTTGCGCCGCTGGGGATGCCCGTCATCACGCTGGCCGCGGGCGAGGCGACCTCCGTCAAGGGCAACGTCGTGCACGCCGTTCCCGCCTACAACGTCGAGCCGGAGCGTCTGGGCTTCCATCCCAAAGAGAACGGCTGGCTGGGGTATCTGCTGGTGATGGATGACATCACCTACTACATCGCCGGCGACACCGACCAGAACCCCGACAACGAGGGCCTGCGCTGCGACGTGGCGCTGATCCCCATCGGCGGCACGTACACCATGGACGCCGCGCAGGCTGCCGCGTTCGCCAACAAGCTGCGCCCGCGCATCGTCATCCCCACCCACTACGGCACCGCCGTGGGCCCCAAGGAGGCGGTCGACGCGTTCGAGCCGCTGGTCGATAAGCGCATCGAGGTCATGCGCAAGATGGAGTGGCGCTAGATGCGCGCCCTTGTCCAGTGCGTGTCTGAAGCCCAGGTGAGCGTGGAGGGCTCCGTCATCGGGCGCATTGGGAAGGGATTCCTTGTCCTGCTTGGCGTGGGCGCCGGCGACACCGAGGCGCAGGCGGAGAAGCTCTGGCGCAAGATCGCGCGCATGCGCGTGTTCGAGGACGCCCAGGGCAAGACTAATCTGTCGCTGGCCGACGTGGGCGGGGATGTGCTGGTAGTGTCGCAGTTCACGCTCTACGCCAACTGCAGGAAGGGCAACCGCCCTTCGTTCACCGACGCCGCGCCGCCCGATGAGGCCCGCCGCCTCTACGAGCGCTTCTGCATGCTGGCCCGCGCCGACGTGCCCCGCGTCGAGCAAGGCGCGTTCGGCGCGATGATGGACGTGAGCCTGGTGAACCACGGCCCGTTCACGGTATGGCTCGACACCGACGCGCTGTAGGATCCTGCAGGGAAGGCCCCGGGGGTCTTCCCTGCCGCCGCTCGCCCGGCCGCGAATCCGCCCGTGCGACGCACGCCGACGCGCGCCCTCCGCCGCACGAAAGCCAAAGGGCGAGCCAGCACGCGCATGCCAACCTGAGGGAAAAGGCCGGCATGCGCGGAAGGAGCCTTCATGACGGATTCGCCGCTGCTCTCGACCGGCGAATTCGCGCGCATGTGCTGCGTCAGCCGGGAGCTTCTGGTCCATTACGACAAGATCGGCCTGCTCAAGCCGAAAAAGGTCGAAGGGAACGGCTACCGCTACTACTCGCTGCGGCAGCTGTACCTCTTCGACGTGATCCGCTTCTTCATCGACACGGGCATGTCCACCAAGGAAGTGCGCGACTACCTGGAGAACCGCTCGACGGACCTCTTCTTGGACACCATCCAGGAAAGCATCGACGCGCTGGGCCGCCAACGCGACCTGCTGACGGCGCGCATCGGCATGATGGAGAAGATGCGCTACCTCACCCAGCGCGCGGCCAGCTTTCCCAAGGGGAAGGCGAAGCTGGCGTTCTGGGACGAAACGTGACCGGCGTGGTGGGCAGCCACAGACGCGAAAGCCGCCGCATCGCAGGATGCAGCGGCTTCGGAAAGAAGGAGCAGCGCGCTAGGCGATGAGCTCTTGAGCGCCTTCCACCAGCTCGCCCACCACCCACGGCTCGGAGAGCGTGGAGGTGTCGCTGAGGTCGTCGACCTGCTGCGCGGCGATCTTGCGCAGGATGCGCCGCATGATCTTGCCACTGCGCGTCTTGGGCAACGCGCGCGCGAACTGGATGATGTCGGGCTTGGCGATGGGGCCTATCGTGTCGCGCACCCGCCGCGTCAGCCGCGCGCGCAGCTCGTCGCTGACCACCGCGCCCTCCTTCACCGTGACGAACGCGTAGATGCCCTCGCCCTTCACCGGGTGCGGGTAGCCCACGACGGCCGCTTCCGCCACCTGGGCGACCGCAGCCAGCGCGCCTTCCACTTCTGCCGTGCCGATCCGATGGCCCGAAACGTTGATGACGTCGTCGATGCGCCCGGTGATCCACAGGTAGCCGTCCTCGTCGCGGTAGGCACCGTCGCCGGTGAGGTAGGCGCCCGGCACGGCGGAGAAGTACAGCTCGCCCAGCGCGTCGGGGCGGTCCCACACGCCCAGCATCATGCCCGGCCACGGCTTTGCCAGCACCAGAAGCCCCTGCTTGCCCGCAGCGCATTCCGATCCGTCGCGGCGCACGACCTTCGGCGCCACGCCGAAGAACGGCAGCGCCGCCGACCCCGGCTTCATGGCCATCGCACCAGGCAGCGCGGTTATCATCACGCCGCCGGTCTCGGTCTGCCACCAGGTGTCGGCGATGGGGCAACGCCCGCGCCCGATGGCGGCGTAGTACCACAGCCACGCCTTCGAGGCGATGGGCTCTCCCACCGATCCCAGCAGGCGCAGCGTGGAGAGGTCGCGGCCCTCCAGCCACTTCTCACCTTCGCGCATCATCGCGCGGATGGCCGTGGGCGCGGTGTAGAGGATGTTCACGCCGAACTTCTCAACCACCCGCCAGTAGCGGTCGGGGTTGGGGAAGTTCGGCACGCCCTCGAACATGACCGAGGTGGCGCCGGCGGCCAGCGGGCCGTACACGAGGTAGGAGTGCCCGGTGATCCACCCCACGTCGGCGGTGCACCAGTGCACGTCATCCTCGCGCACGTCGAACACGTACTTCATGGTCATGAGCGCGTAGAGCAGATACCCGCCCGTGCCATGCACGATGCCCTTGGGCTTGGCGGTGGATCCGCTGGTGAGCAAGATGAACAGCGGGTCGTTCGCCTCCACGGGAACCGGCTCGCATTCGGCGGGCTGTGCGGAGACGAGCTCGTCCCACCATGCGTCGCGCCCGGCGCGCATGTCGGTGGGAGCCTCGACGCGGCGCACCACCACGCACGAGGCCACCTGCGGGCATTCCTCCAAAGCGCGGTCGCACACCTCCTTCAGATGCAGCACCTTGCCTGCGCGCTTGCCGAAGTTCGCCGTGACCACCACCTTGGCGCCCGAGCCGTCGATGCGGTCCTTCAGCGCCTCGGCGGAAAGTCCGCTGAACACCACGCAGTGGATCGCGCCGATGCGGGCGCAGGCCAGCATGCCGATGGCCAGCTGGGGGATCATGGGCAGGTAGAGCACCACGCGGTCTCCGCGCTTTACGCCCAGCTCGCACAGCATGTTCGCCGTGCGGCACACCTCGCGGTGCAGCCGCTGGTAGGTGTAGGTTTCCACCTCGTTCTCGCCCTCGCCCTGCCAGATGAGCGCGGCCTTGTTGCGGCGCGGCCCGGCCAGGTGCCGGTCGATGCAGTTGTAGGAGGCGTTGAGCAGGCCCCCTTCGAACCAGCGCGGCGCAGAGCCGTCCTCCGCGAACCCGGCGCCGCCCACCTTGTCCCAGCGCCTGAACCAGTCAAGCTGCTCGTCCGCGGCCTCGGCCCAGAACCCCTCGGGATCCTCCAGAGAGCGCCGGTACAGCTCGTCGTAGTCGCGCCGGCTCTTCAGGCGCGCCTTGTAGGAGAAATCCGGGGACGGGGCGATGGCCTCACGATCCTCGAGCATCTGCCGGATAAACGCGGTGCGGGTGTTTTGGGACATGGAAACCTCCTTTGACGGGACGCGCCTGCGCGCAGGGGCGCGGCGGCGGGCGGACAGGACGACGAAAGGGAAAGCACCGGGGCGTCAGTGGGAGAGGAAAAGGACGCCCCGAGCACGCAAGGGGTCGTCAGGCGACGTTGTCGCAACGCGCCCGGCCGATGAGGGTGATCGCCCGCACCGGAAACGGCTGCAGCGCGGAGGGAAGGAACTGCTCGGGCCGGCAGGCGCGCAGGCAACCCGCCAGATCGGGCCGGTAATGCGCAAGCTGCGCGAACGCGTCCTCCACCAGCACTTCCTCGTGGATGCCGACGCAGCTGTACGACGCCGCGCACAAAGCGTCGGCCACGGCGGCGTCGCTGCGGGCACACCAGTCGAAGCCGGCGGCGTCCATCAGCACCACCGCCCAGGGAAGCAGCGCGCCCTCACGCAGACAGGGAACCAGGCGCTCAAGCTGCGCGGTCGCAAGCGGCGCGTCCTGCTGCACGGCGTCAAGGCGCTGAAGGGCGTCGCGGCGGGCGGGGATGCGCACGGCGCTCAACGCGATGTCAATCAGGAGCTCGGCGTCGTCGAGGCGCGAGACGAGGGCGATCTGGACGGCGCGGGAGGCTTCGTCGCCTTCCACCACCGCAAGCAGTCCCTCGCGGAACAGGCCGGCGGCGGTGCGGGTCGGCTTCTCGCCGCGCAGGCGGCGTGTTTGCCGCTGCGGGCGGTCGCGTTTCAGGGTATCGGTCGGTGAGCGGCGCAGGGCGGCGAAAAGCCCGTCTCTCGCGGAAGCGGGCTCGGAAGGGAAACGGAGGGCAGACACCTTCCCCGCCCTTCCGTTCCGACAGGAGCGGGGCCGACCGCCTCCACAGCAGCCGGCCTTCCCTGCCGCAAACCGAGGCCGTGCTTTCGCCCTACAGCTCCACGGTGTACTTCGCCACGGCGTCCTCGTCAAGCGTCACGCCAAGGCCGGGGCCGTCCGGTGCGAACAGGCGGCCGTCCTCGAAGCGCAGCGACTCGTTGATGAGGCTCGGGCGGCCCTCCTGCTCGAAGTCCATGAATTCGCAGGGGTACTCGAACGCCTTCATGCCGCAGGCCATATGCACGATGGCGGTCATGCCCAGGTCGCTCTCCGACTGGCTGCCGATCATCATCGGGCGCTGGAATGCCTCGCACAGCGACGCGATCTTGCGGCCGTAGGTGAAGCCCGCGCGCGGGATCTTGATCATGAGGATGGACAGCGCGTCGATGTCGATCTGGTGCGCGATGTCGCCGATGGTGAAGTTGCTCTCGTCGCCCGTGATGGGGATGTCGATGGCGTGGGCGAGGCGCACGCGGTCGCGCTCGTTGTGCGCGTCGATGGGCTCCTCGAAGTAGTCGAGCTCGCCGCGCGTGGCGTCGTACACCTTCTTCGCGCCGAAGTAGGTGTACAGCTGGTTGCCGTCGATGTAGAGCTTCGTGTCGGGCGTGACCACCTCGCGCAGCAGGTGGATGCGGCGGATGTCGGCGTCGGGGTCGGCGCCGCCCTTCACCTTGAACGCGCGGTAGCCGCGCTCGTTGAGCTCGCGCGCTTGCTGGGCCAGCACCTCGTCGGTGGACAGCCACAGGATGCGGCTCGGCGCGATGCTCTCGCGGTAGCCGCCGAGCAGCTTGTGGATGGGCTGGCCGCACGCCTTGCCGATGATGTCCCACAGCGCCACGTCGATGCCGCCCTTGGCCGCCAGGTTGCTCTTGATGAAGCCCATCTTCTCGTGGATCTTCTCGGTGTCGAAGGGGTCCATCCCCACGATGAGCGGGGCCAGGTGCTCGTTGATCACGTGCACCATGCCCACCTGCGTCTCGCCGTAAATGTTCTCGCGCGGGATGGCCTCGGCGATGCCCTCTATCCCATCGTCGGTCATGATGCGCACGAGCACGTGCGACTGGGCGGTCATGCGCCCGGTGGCCCACTCCATCACATGGGGCAGGGGCAGCTTGACGGGGATCGCCTTCACGCTTTGGATCTTCATGGAGCTCATCGCCTTTCGGATGACGGTTGCAGTTGCGCGCGGGCGGAAGGCGGGCGACGGAACCGGGCAGCCAAACGCTGCAGGAAGCACGCGAGCGGGTTTCGTCCGTGCGGTTTCGTTATACCACTGCGAATCGGCAAGGAAGGCGGCGTTTGCAGGGAAGCGCCTTTGGGGGAATGGAGGCCTCGCTTTCAAAGTTCGCGTCGAAGCCGCTTCGCCGCCTGCGGCGCTCCAATGACTGCCGTGAAGCGTTCCAGCGGTCGCCTCCTCCGCAGCCGATGCTCAGCCGCCGTACCGCCCACCGTGCGGCGTTCCAGCAGTCGCCTCCCCCATAGCCTTAGGCAGCCGCCATGCCGTCCACCGCGCAACCGCCGACGGATCCGCGTCCGTTTCGCTCGTTCGAAGGGCACTCAGACGCGCGAAACGGACGACAATGCGTCAAAGCGCGTGTCGTAGGCCGCGGGAAGAGCGATCTTCGAGCCCGTTCAGCATGCATCTTTGGATTCACGATTGATTCACCCGCAGGCAGAATCCCCCATCTGTACCTTCTGCAAGACAGGCGGATTGCGGGAAACACGCGACCCCGCAACAACAGATTTCATTATTTCAATCCTTACAACCGTCGATAGGTATGACTTTTCGCGCCGCCTCAAAGCTCGCCAGCCGTCTTATTTCAATCCACGTTCCCCTTGCGGGGAACGACCACCGTCACAGCCTCGCACGAAACCTCGGTTGGATTTCAATCCACGTTCCCCTTGCGGGGAACGACCCTCGACGTCGAGATAGTTCCCCGAACTGTTCACATTTCAACCCACGCTCCCCTTGCGGGGAGCGACCTCCGGCATCGAGGAGGGCGAGACGCCAACATTCGAATTTCAACCCACGCTCCCCTTGCGGGGAGCGACGCGCGCCGCGCTCGTCGCGGAGGTCGCCGCAGAATTTCAACCCACGCTCCCCTTGCGGGGAGCGACGGCTGCATGAAGGGCAACTCTTTAAGCCTGTTCTATTTCAACCCACGCTCCCCTTGCGGGGAGCGACTCGGCGGCGTCGATGCGGGTGCCGCCCGTCTGATTTCAACCCACGCTCCCCTTGCGGGGAGCGACCTTTCATGTCCTCTCCAATCAGTCGGTTTTTCTGGATTTCAACCCACGCTCCCCTTGCGGGGAGCGACGGCATGTGGTCGTATGCTCTCAGCAGCCCCGCCTGTATTTCAACCCACGCTCCCCTTGCGGGGAGCGACGAGAAGGCGGGGATTCAGCTCCGCCTTTAGCTTAATTTCAACCCACGCTCCCCTTGCGGGGAGCGACATCCTCGTCGTAGGGCAGAAACTTCGCGCCGAAATTTCAACCCACGCTCCCCTTGCGGGGAGCGACGGTGCACGCCGATGTAGCCGGTCGCGTCGGTCGTATTTCAACCCACGCTCCCCTTGCGGGGAGCGACAAGGCCATGAGGAAAGCTCACGGCTTGTCCCAATTTCAACCCACGCTCCCCTTGCGGGGAGCGACTTTGGGAGAGCGTCACGTTGCCGTTGGTGCTGCCGATTTCAACCCACGCTCCCCTTGCGGGGAGCGACCCATGCATGGTTATAGTATGTTGACGCGGTTAGATTTCAACCCACGCTCCCCTTGCGGGGAGCGACCCAAGTCGTCGGGCGTGGTCTCCCAGCGCACCAGCAATTTCAACCCACGCTCCCCTTGCGGGGAGCGACATCAGGATACACGCCGTCGGTCATGAGCAGGGCAAAATTTCAACCCACGCTCCCCTTGCGGGGAGCGACTGAGGGCCTTCGCGCCGGAGTCGTAGTCCGTATAATTTCAACCCACGCTCCCCTTGCGGGGAGCGACCTGTGTTTGAGCCGCCCGTTGACGTACCCGCGTTATTTCAACCCACGCTCCCCTTGCGGGGAGCGACCGCCGCACATGGACCCGTCGAGGCGGTAGTCGGTATTTCAACCCACGCTCCCCTTGCGGGGAGCGACGACCCTCCCGACGCTCCGAATCTCCTGCGGTCGAATTTCAACCCACGCTCCCCTTGCGGGGAGCGACCGTCCTGCTCGACGGCGCGCCAGCGCCCGTGGACGTATTTCAACCCACGCTCCCCTTGCGGGGAGCGACATCTGGGAGTACGGCGTGTACATCCCCTACACCGAGATTTCAACCCACGCTCCCCTTGCGGGGAGCGACCGACGGGGCCTTGCCTTTTTCAAGCTGGACTATGATTTCAACCCACGCTCCCCTTGCGGGGAGCGACCCATCGGTGGTTCTGCCAGGTCTCCCTAGGCACATTTCAACCCACGCTCCCCTTGCGGGGAGCGACCGCAGCTCGCCAAGGCGATACCGGACGCCGTCGAGGTATTTCAACCCACGCTCCCCTTGCGGGGAGCGACTCGATCCACCCGAACGGCCGCCGCGTGGAGTGGGAATTTCAACCCACGCTCCCCTTGCGGGGAGCGACTGATGTGGGCGGTGGGATGGTGAGGGACTACGGATTTCAACCCACGCTCCCCTTGCGGGGAGCGACGCGCCGTTCGGCTACCAGTGGGACTTCGGCGTCTTATTTCAACCCACGCTCCCCTTGCGGGGAGCGACTCGGTGGTGAGCTTGCTGACGCGCCCGGAGCAGCATTTCAACCCACGCTCCCCTTGCGGGGAGCGACCGCGCTGTTATGCCTTTCCGCGATCCCGTGGCAATTTCAACCCACGCTCCCCTTGCGGGGAGCGACTGTGGACGCCGAGACGATGGCGTGCTTCCGCAACTTCGATTTCAACCCACGCTCCCCTTGCGGGGAGCGACGTACCAGCCGAGCATGGTGTTCGGGTCGGTATGATTTCAACCCACGCTCCCCTTGCGGGGAGCGACATAGCACCTGGGATTGCGATCCCCGCGCCCCGTGATTTCAACCCACGCTCCCCTTGCGGGGAGCGACCGCTGTCGCTGTGCCTCGGCGGCCACGAGGTCGAGGATTTCAACCCACGCTCCCCTTGCGGGGAGCGACCACCCCGAAGTCCTGATGGAAGAGTGGGAGTACGGATTTCAACCCACGCTCCCCTTGCGGGGAGCGACGGGCCGGTTCCAGACGGGGAGGTGGACTGGCGGTATTTCAACCCACGCTCCCCTTGCGGGGAGCGACCGACATCGACGCGCTGCTCTGGCCTTACGGCGAGGAATTTCAACCCACGCTCCCCTTGCGGGGAGCGACGAGCGGTGCACCGACCGCATGAGGCGCGTATGGGCCATTTCAACCCACGCTCCCCTTGCGGGGAGCGACAACCCGTTCCGCGACGCCATGGGCTCGGCCTATATGATTTCAACCCACGCTCCCCTTGCGGGGAGCGACTCGACGTCGTGGGGCAGGTCTTCGGGGATCACCCCGTCATTTCAACCCACGCTCCCCTTGCGGGGAGCGACCGCCTCCTTTGCAAGCGCGCTACTCCAATTCAGATTTCAACCCACGCTCCCCTTGCGGGGAGCGACTGCGACAACCCGAACGTGACCGATGCTGAAATATTTCAACCCACGCTCCCCTTGCGGGGAGCGACCGGACGGCAGGACAGACATTGCTAATGTGGTCGGATTTCAACCCACGCTCCCCTTGCGGGGAGCGACGTTAGGGAAGCGGCGAAAGAGCGAAGTGAGAGATTTCAACCCACGCTCCCCTTGCGGGGAGCGACTAAGTTGGTTACTACGCTGGCTCTTCAAGAGTCGATTTCAACCCACGCTCCCCTTGCGGGGAGCGACGCAAAGCACCGGAGCTAGCTAAACTGGCAAAGATTTCAACCCACGCTCCCCTTGCGGGGAGCGACTAAGATCAAGTACGCTCGCGATGACAAGGAGAAGATTTCAACCCACGCTCCCCTTGCGGGGAGCGACGCATTGCTTCGACCAACTGCGGAACAAAATCCTGATTTCAACCCACGCTCCCCTTGCGGGGAGCGACGTCGGTTCCAAAGCGGATTTGGACGACATGTCGATTTCAACCCACGCTCCCCTTGCGGGGAGCGACCAATTCCAGAAGATGACGAAACATCCATCTGCCTGATTTCAACCCACGCTCCCCTTGCGGGGAGCGACCCAGACAAGATCCTTAGTGCAATTGGCAATCTTGATTTCAACCCACGCTCCCCTTGCGGGGAGCGACTCGTGCTGGTGCTGTCCGTTTTCGAGGATAGGGATTTCAACCCACGCTCCCCTTGCGGGGAGCGACGGAGGCGCGCGAGAACGTCGAGCGCATCAAGTTAATTTCAACCCACGCTCCCCTTGCGGGGAGCGACTTGGCGGTGAGGGTCGGGGGATTGCTTCTGCTGGGATTTCAACCCACGCTCCCCTTGCGGGGAGCGACGTGTACGAGGGCGATAACATGACCATCAGCCAGATTTCAACCCACGCTCCCCTTGCGGGGAGCGACCGTCGACCGGCTTGGAGAAAAGGACGCTATCGAATTTCAACCCACGCTCCCCTTGCGGGGAGCGACGAGCAGTGCTTTTGCGGCGTTGTCGCAATCGGGCTTATTTCAACCCACGCTCCCCTTGCGGGGAGCGACGCGCTGAACTGCTGGAACTGAGGATTGTACGGATTGATTTCAACCCACGCTCCCCTTGCGGGGAGCGACTCTCGCCCATCTTCGTGTCGGACGGAAGGCCCATATTTCAACCCACGCTCCCCTTGCGGGGAGCGACGCAAGGGAAACAGCCGTCTTGGCCTTTTCCATGACATTTCAACCCACGCTCCCCTTGCGGGGAGCGACATATTCACCGGGTCTTATTTGTACTTTCGGCCTATTTCAACCCACGCTCCCCTTGCGGGGAGCGACAGAGATCGACGAGCTGAACTTCCAGATTCAGCAATTTCAACCCACGCTCCCCTTGCGGGGAGCGACGCGACGGTTCCGATCATCGAGCCGATGCCGTCGACATTTCAACCCACGCTCCCCTTGCGGGGAGCGACCGGCGAGGTCGAAATGCTGGCAGGCGTCGTCCTGAAATTTCAACCCACGCTCCCCTTGCGGGGAGCGACTGCTCCTCGTTCTCCTTTAGGTTCTGATATCCGAATTTCAACCCACGCTCCCCTTGCGGGGAGCGACGTAGATTATACCACATCGTTAAACTTTCGGTAATAATTTCAACCCACGCTCCCCTTGCGGGGAGCGACGTTGCTTGAGCCTATCGGCCTTCGCAGTCCGTTCTATTTCAACCCACGCTCCCCTTGCGGGGAGCGACAAGCCCGCCGACCAGTCGCACATCATCTTGAGCATATTTCAACCCACGCTCCCCTTGCGGGGAGCGACAACTGCTGCAAGCGTAGGTCGCGAATCCTTGTAATTTCAACCCACGCTCCCCTTGCGGGGAGCGACCGAGATCGGGATCGAGCTTGACGATTCCGGAGTTATTTCAACCCACGCTCCCCTTGCGGGGAGCGACCTACATGGACGCCATAACGGAGTTCATGCGCTCAGAATTTCAACCCACGCTCCCCTTGCGGGGAGCGACCGCAATATATTGTATCCCAAGTATAGGGCGCCCAATATATAGAGTCGCAATCAGCCATTTTGCCTCAAAGAAAGGATGCAAGAGAAGAACCGCTTCTCGTTTTCGCCGAATTTCGGTGCGAACCTCATTCATGCCTGATGGTCGCTTCATGTTCGCACCCAAAGGCCATGGAATCCCGAATCGCAAAAAGCCCCGCGCGCCTCACGCTTTGTCGGCCAACAGCGCAGCTCTGTCGGCTTCCCCTACGCCTGAAGCGCGCCTTTGCGGGGTCTTCCGACTAACCGCGGGCTGCTCTTCCTCGCTTCAACGCTCGCCTTCGCCACCCAAGTTCGCCTGCCGCTGCGATAGCCATCAAGCAAGCCGGCATTGAGCATCTGAGTCACGCGACCCGCCGACACGCCCAACTCGCGCGCCGCCTGAGCAGCAGAGATCACCGGACCTTCAATGACATAAGACTCGTCCGTTTCGAAAAACACGCACAGCCGCTCACAACCCGCAGGCGCATCCTCCTTGCGGTACTCCGGCACGCTCTCGCCATGCTTCAGTCTTGATGCCACCCATGTTTTGGCGGCATCCGCAGCCATCATCGCTGCTTCGCGGTAATCATCGCCGCAAGTGAAGCATCCGGGCAGCGTGGGAAACTCCACACTGTAGCCCCCGTTTTCTTCCGGCGTCATAATTGCGTCGAATAGGTATTTCCCCATCGCCTGCCCTTTCACCCAGTGACGATCTAAAGCCAGCCCGCCATCTTCGCTATGCTCCGGTACGTGCCCGTCGGCAGCTCCTTCTTTGAAGATGGGACGCTTACTGTTGCGCCGCCTTTGCGAAAGACCCGATGGCTCCCTTTTCCGCCCTCTTCAAGCCACCCTTCTTTCTTGAGTCGCTTGACGACTTCTCTAACTTCCTGTTCCTTGGGCATCGGGTCTGCTTCCCTTCTGATGAAATAAATATAAAGTATTTAGTAATACAAGGCAAGCGATAGATCCCAACTGCTCGAATGACGCTCAATCACAATTGGATGGTAGCACTGTCCAGCCTCGTGCCTTTTGGGGAGAGCACTGCCGTCTTGGGTATACTAGGGCCTTGGACGACGACTCCAATCCCCACCCCCTTACGGGAGCGACTCGGCGACATGCGAGCAGCCAGCCTTCGCCCAAGGATTCCAACCCACGCTCCCCATGCAGGAAGCGACTGCAACATATCGTATTCAAGACACGAAAAGTACTTCATGCGGAACACCCATCAAGCGATTCGCTTCAGGAAGGGAAAAGAAGACGAAAACACCGCCCCTCACGCAACCCGTATTTCGGTGCGAGCCCCGCTCACGCCCAAAGATCGCTCCGCGTTCGCACCGCACCAACGCGACGCGACCAACGTTCCCCAAAAATCAAAGCGCCAGAAAACCCTCGGCGTCATACGACGGCTTCGCTCCATGGTGCTCTACCTTGTTCTCATACGAATTCCCAAGGTTGTAGAACCGGATGCTGTCCTTCTCCAAATCGATCAGCTGCACCAAATCATGCTTGATCCTGGCCATCGTCGAAGCATCGGCAACGCACTCGAAAACGGAATGCTGAACCCGCTGCCCGTAATCCACGCAGTACTTCGCCACCTTGCGAAGACGCCGCCTTCCCGCAGGGGTTTCGGTGTTCACATCGTAGACGATCACCATAAGCATGCTTTCCTACTTCCACAAAAACGGAGGGTAACCATCCAGATCCCCTCGAATGCATTTCGCAAGAAGACGCGCTTGAATATGAGGAACCAACCCGCGCGGCATCTTCTCTTTGATGAAGGGGTGGACGATGGGCTCTTTCTTCCGATCCTGCCAAAACCCAAACAGCGCCTTTCTGCCCTCGTCGGAAATGCGCACCTCGCCCGTTTCCCTTGTGACGAAATGGGAGGGCTTCGCGATGCGGTTGTTGATGGCGGACAAAACGAAGCGGTCGACGAACACCGAGCGCAGCTCTTCCATGAGGTCAAGCGCAAGGGATTGGCGCCCCGGCCTGTCGGCATGAAGAAGCCCGACATACGAATCCAGGCCAACCCCTTCCAGCGCGGAAGCGCAATCGCGCGACAAAACCGTGTAGAACAGCGAAAGCATCGCGTTGACGGGATCGGTCGGCGGTCTCCGCACGCGGCCGCCGAACCCGAACGCCTCCTTGTCTCGCAAGATAAGCTCGCCGAACACCCCGAAGTACTCCGCTGCCGCATCGCCTTCGATCCCCCTGAGGGTTTCCAAAGATCCGCACGTCCGCGCATGGTCGATGGACGCCTTGATCTTCCCGGATGCATCGGACACGGCCTGCACGTCTATCCTCAAGGAATGGTCCCTGATCGCGCGCTCGAGCACCCAGCGACTGTTGAACAGCTTGCCGACGATGAAGTTCCTTGCGATGGCCAAGCTCTTCTCCTCGCTGTTGGACGCCTCGTACTGGGCCTTTCTCAACAGCACGTTTCCCTTCGATTCGCCGCACGCCGCCGCCAGAAACCTCCCTTTTCGGTCGAAGAAATTCAAGGCCACCCCGCACTCGACGCATTTGCCCATAAGCGCAGGGCTTGCCCCCCTGTACGAGAAGCTGGCAATAGACTCAAGGGTGTGCAGGGGGATGCGCCCTATCTCCTTCCCTTCAGCCTTGACGACGACGTTTTCCCCATCGAGAGCCAGATACGCGTTCTCGGTGAAAACGTAAAGGGTGTTCAGCAAACGCCTCATGACAACCCACCCTCCCCTTCGCGCAGCATCGCGTCGATGTACGCATCAACCGGTTTCCCCCGCTCGGAAGAAGAGACTTTGGGCATGCACAGCTCCAGCAGAGAACACGACCGGCACCTCTTCCCGTACTTCACCTTGGGAACGTGGCGGCGCACGTACAGCTCGTGCATTTCAGAGCAGGCAAGCTCCACCTTCCGCCGCATTTCGTCATCGAACGAAACCGGCTCCCGCCGCTTCGCGCTCCCGTAGTACAGGAACCCTTCCTGGATGTCGCACCCCAGCATTTCCTCCAAGCAGATGGCCTGCGCGCACAGCTGGAGCTTGTCCGCGTCGAAGTCTTTGGGACGCCCTCTCTTGTACTCGACGGGAACGACTCGCCACAAGCCCTCTTCCCCGAAAAGGCTGATTCCCTGTTCGTCGGCGCGGAACTCAACGACATCGCACTGCCCCGCAACGCCCAGCCGACGGGAATGGACGCGCAGTCCGCGGACGACCAGCACATCGCCACGGCGCTCCCGCAGCTCCTCGTCGTGGGCGCGCTCGTGAGACAAAGCGCCCAACGTTGTCAGCAGATTCTCCTGCCACTCCTGCTCAAGATGAATCAACGCCCACTGGCGGCGGCAGAACGCGAAATGCTGGATTCCCGATAACGCCAGATGATCTTGCTCTTCGTATCCCACCGCCGCCCCTTTCCTCTTGCGCTGCCAGCAGCAAGCAGCACCGACCTACTTCAGCAAGTACTTGACCTCGACGCCCGCGGGAATCGCCGACTCGTCAACAACGATGTCCCCGTAGTCGGAGAAGGAGCGGGGGGCAACGACGCCTTCACGCTTGGAAACGCTCACCGCGTCGAAAAGCTTGTGCGCCGGGGCGCATCCAAGCTCGCTGTCGTGCTTGAACACGATCAGCGCACGCGTCGCCATCTTCCCGCGCGCGGCGGAGCGGTCGTTCTCGAACATGTTGATGATGGCACTCCACAGCAGTTCGAGGTCGTCGTCGGAAAAGCCCGTCGTCTTCCGGGCAAGGTTGGCGGAAACGAAGCCCTCGCAGCGGTACAGCGCGTAAGGAACGATGTACTTGCGTCCCATCTCGGTGGTCTTCTTCTCCGCGTCGGCCTCGGTGGTGATGGAAACGCGCGTGATGGTGACCTCCTTGGCGATCACGGGATCGACGCTTCGGGCGAACGCCAGCTGGACCGGCCCGCGAACCTGGCCGCAGTTGAGGTTGTTCTTGACGAACGTCGTCATGACCGCGCCGAACGTGCGGACGTCGTAGAACGTCTGGCACATGAAATCGCGCAGCTTCACGTCAAGCGCCGGATCGTCCTTTTTGAGCTTCTTGATCTCGGCAGGACCGACGCCCGGGTCGATCCCCAGCTCTGCGAAAGCGCGTCCGTCGCTCGTGTTCAGCGGCACGCCGTCTTTGATGTAGATCTCGAACCCCGGATCCCCTTCCTTCACCGTCTCAACGTAGTTCCGGATCTTGCGCTTCAGGCACACGTCCGTCACGATTCCGTGGGAAGTCTCCGTGTCCACGCGAGGCATGTTGCCCGCATCGGGGTCGCCGTTGGGGTTTCCGTTCTCGACATCGAAGTACACGACGAAGTCATAGCGGTTTTTGATCGGTTCGGCCATGGTTGCATCTCCTAATCTTGGTCGTTGGCGGTCGGCTCGGCGGCCTCGCGACGGGATCTCGCGTCAATGCGCGCGTTTATGTTGTGAAGCTTCTGATGGTAGTAGCCAAGGTTGAAGTCGCATTGCTCTTTCGGCGACAGATTCGACGGCAGGTCATCCAACAGATAGACATAGCGCATGACCTGCCGATCCAAGTGATCTGCTTTATCAGGATTTTCCTTCTTCACCTTCCCCAAATGAACCCTCGCCAAACCCAGCAGCGTGGGAAACACCAGCGAAGGCGTCGCGCAGGCGGAGTTCAGGTATTTGTCCGCGATGGTGACTTTCAACTCGGAGTTGGCGGCGTATTGAATCTCTTCAAGCGTCACGAACAAGCGCCCAAGGACATAGGCCGCATCTTTCCTTTTCTCATCCAGACCCACCGTAACCTGCTCCTTTCTGTTCTTGATCAAGAACGCCTTGATGATCGCCATCCTTCCGCGCGACACCTTGCGTCGATGCGTGTCGGGGTCGTCACGCGAGGCGCGCGTTCGCAGCAGCGCGTTTTCCAACAACGCCTCGGGATAGGGAAGGTTCCCCAAAATGGAGCGCATGAGCGCACCACCGATTTCCGAAGAGGCGACGGGCTTCTTCGCATTGGGGTTCTCTATCTCGCGAAGAAGCTGGAAGGGGTAGAGGTACTCCCGCTCCTTCGGCGTATGGACGATCTCGAGCCGCTCGTAATGCTCGGCGATGTTCGCGACCACCTTTCCAAAGGTGTCGCGGAAGAAGAACCGCACCGAGGCGCGCGCGGCATTGGGAGCAAGGCCGAGCACGTAGAACGGCGTCTCCATGTCGATGTTGCCCAGAGGCAGCCCGCTTCTCACCGCCTTCATGATGTCGTCGAGCTTCTGATCGCGATCCTCAGGCGGCGCATCTTCGCTCCGACCAAACGAAAAGGCGCCGAAACCTGCAGAAACCACCTGAGAGCACGCGTCGTCGTCTTTTTCCGCCCAGTACACGACCGTGGTGTCGCCCATGCGAACGCGATGCTGGGGGTCTGAAAGGAGGTAGTTCAGCGCCGTCGCGTAGGCAAACGCCGCCCGCTCGCTCACCGGAGCGTTGAGCCCTTGCTCGCCCTCATGCCCATACGACTCGAACGCCGGCGCGTTGAACCCCACCAGCGAGGCGCCCATCGACTGCGCGCCTGCAATTCCCTTGATCGCAGGATGGAGCCGTGCGACCGGGGCGCGCTCGCCCGTCACGAGGCAGCGCATGACCACGGAGTTCTCGCCACCGGAACCGAAGGAATCCCACGCCTGCTGAATGGAAGGATCTTCAAGGACGTCCTGCCCTTCATACGAGAACAGCAGATTCCCCCCTCCCAGCAGCTTCTCGCCCGCGGTCGAAACGACGGGATGCTCGCTTGCGCAATCCGGATCCCAGGTTTCGAAAAAGCGCACCACCGCCCTCGCCGCCGGGGAATCGACACGGGAAAGCAGGCGAATGTGCAGATCGCGCGCAGCCTCGAAGCATTTCCGCAACCGTTCGGGCTTCCCTTTCGCTGCAACCCCCAAAAAATAGCTGGAGTTGTCGCACAAAGCGTTGGGAGCTATCCCCGAAGAACGCTTCACCTGCTCGGGAACGAAGCGCTCCCACCCCTTTTCGTCCGTCGAGGGAATCGCCGCCAAAAGCTCGCCGTCGGAATCGATTTCCAGCAGGTACGCGACCCGCCTTGGGCACCAACCGTAGCGGGCAACCTTGTCGGAATGATGCTCGACAAGGTAATCGTAGTACGCCGCAAGCGCTTGAAGGATCATCGGCGCACCTCGCTTCCCGCAACATCCACCACGCCATCCCTCATGACAGCGCGGAAGAACATCGGCGTGATGTTGCGCGGATCGCTGTAATCCATGTCGTACAGCATGAAACCGAGATCGCGTTCGCCGGAATCGGAATAGAACCCCCGCGGCGGCCACTGCCCTTCATACGGTTGGAAGTAGGCGGGAAACTCCCTTGTCCCGAAATAGGGCTGGGAGTAGCACTGGCCCTTCTTGAGCCGCCGGTTGAAGATGTCGCAGAACTTGCCGGTGTTGTCCCCCGCACCTGCTTGCTCGGTCAGCTCGAAATGAGCCTCCACCACGTACCGCACGTTGGTCAGGATCAAGGACGCACGCTGCTGGATGTCCTCCTTCGTGTTGATGCACGGAAGCGCCGAGCCGTTGAGCACGGCAGAGCGCATCGATTGCATCGAACCCTTCGACTTCACCTCGTTGCGCCGCACGTTGGAGAAGCGGATCTCGTTGAGCACATGGATGCGGTCGATGAGCAGCTTCATACCGGGATGCCAGTAGATGGACTCGAGCAGCCCGCGCAGCGCGGAGGGCGTGGGCACGTCGTAGCTGACGCGCTCCACCGAGAACTCCGGCCGACTGAACAGGGCCTTGTCGCCGAACAGCTCCACGCGAAAGCCGTACGCCATAATCCCCACCTCCTTCCCTGGTTCCGAAGCTTGTCAATGTCCTTGCGCGAACCGGAGGTAACTCTTTCTCCGTCGCGCAAGTGCATCATAGCATCTATTATTAACAAAACAAGACATGAAATATTGTTCTTTGCCTGAAGGGAAGCCGAAGAGCTTATAATCCGATGTGTCGCTTTCTGCGGAAAGCGCGGGTTGAAATATGTCCTGTTTCGTTCTGTCACCAAGGCCCCCTGCACGGGGGCCCGGCAGATCAGAGGAAGATCCCCTTCCCCTCTTCTATCTTCCCGACATCCAAGCCGACTTCTTCTGAATACAGCGTCGAATCGCGCAGCACGTAGACGCCGCCGTTAACCGGCTCGACCGCGCCCGCTGCAAGCAGCGCCTTAAGGTCGTGCTCGTACACCCCCACCGAATAGCGCGCGAGGCGGCGCATCGCCGCACGGTCGGCGAACCCGCCCACAAGGGCCTCAACGTCGTCAAAGGGAGCGTGAGCGGCAACGATCACCGTGTACGACGGATCGTCGATAATGGAAAACGCCTCGGCGATATCCTCGAAGGGGATGGAGCGAATCCAAAGCGAGCAGTCCGCATCTTTGACGACGGGAGCCTTGCAGCACATCGCGTAGACGCCCTTCGCGTCAAGCTCTTCGCGGCGGATGTGGTGAAGCCGCCTGAAATAGCTCTCGATGACGCCAAGATCGCCAATCGGAACGCCCTTTTCCGGATCTTCCGCAACGCCATGCAGAACCAAGCCCGCCATCGTTTGCTTCTGGTCAACATCGCGCGGAATCCGAAGGGGCTCCAACGGACGGAACACGAAAACCTCTCCCTTCCCTATCATCAGCCCCTCCCTGTTGCAGCGTCCCGCCGCTTGGACGACGGAATCGATGCCGGCCAAAGCGCGGTACACCACGGGGAAATCGAGGTTCACGCCCGCCTCCACCAAGCTCGTCGCCACCACGCAGCACGGAACGCCTGCGGCAAGCCGGTCGCGAATCTCGGCGAGGATGCGCTCGCGATGGGCGGGGTGCATGGAGGTGGTCAGGTGGAACGACCCGTCCTGATGCTTGATGAGGTCGTACAGCCTGCGCGCCTGCCGCCTGCTGTTGACGACGCACAGCGACCGGCCTGCCTCGCCGAGCCGCAAAGCAAGGTCGTCGTCGCTCAAGCTGCCCGAATCCCGATACACCACCCGCTCAAGCGAGTCGAAAAGCTCTTGGGGATCAGGGACGATCTCGCGGACGCTGCATCCGAACCGCTCGAACAGCGCATCGAGGGACGGCTGCGTCGCGGTGCAGAGCACGACCGAGCATCCGTAGTTCCTCACCAGCTCGACCAGAGCGCGGACGCACGGAACCAGCTGGGCGGTCGGGATCATCTGGGCCTCGTCGAGCACGATCACGCTTCCCGCAATGTTGTGCAGCTTGCGGCAGCGGGAGGCCTTGTTCGCGAACAGCGACTCGAACAGCTGCACGTTGGTCGTGACGACCACGGGAGCCTCCCAGTTTTCAGAGGCCAACCGCAAACGGTCGCCAAGCTCCCCTTCGTCATCGAAATCGAAGTTGGCATGGTGCTCCAGCACGTTCTCCGCGCCAAGCACCTGGCGGAACTCACGCGCATTCTGATCGATGATCGACGTGTAGGGAATCGCGTAGATGACCCGCCGCATGCCGTCATGCGCCACCGCGTGGCTGAGGGCGAAGCGCAGCGACGCGAACGTCTTCCCTCCCCCCGTCGGCACGGTAAGCGAGAACACGCCCGGCTCCCACGACCCAGCCTCCTGGCACGCGTCGAGCACGCCGCATCGTTTCTTGTTGAGCGATGTGCGGGGAGGGTAGAAGCCCGCCAGCTTCTTCTCCAGCTTCTCGCACAAGGTCGGGATGCTGTCGCAGGCAAGACGCGCCCGTTCGCCCGCCATGAAGCGCTCGGTGCAAAGGTAGTCCGCATCGACCAGACACGAATACAGCATCCGAATGAAGAACTGCAAGGAGAACCACACCGAATCGGGATCCCGCTCGTCAGAATCTATGCGCGGCGGTTCGGCGCCTTTTATCAAGCTGTCCAGGTCCACCTCGCTCCGAAACGCCTCGTATTTCGGAATGCGCTTGCGCGCGGCGCTCCTCAAGCGGGCGAACAGCGTGCCTCCTTCCACGTCAGAGGCCGCACTTCCCCCGTTGGGAAGCCCGCCGTGATGCCCGGCAATGCAGTACGCGATCTGGTGCGCCCCGGCAACGCCAAGCTCGAACGCACCCGCCGTGGAATGGTCCACCTTCCCCGCACCGTGGAGGATGCGATCCTGGAACTCCTCCGAGTATTTCCCGATGTCATGCGCCAGGCCGGCCAAAGCCGCCCAGTCCTCGCCGCCGAACGGACGGGCGAACTCAGCCGCCATCTGGGAAACCTCGTTGAGGTGGTCTCTAACGGCCTCGTATTGCCCGTCGTCCGAAGCATGGGACACGTATCGGGGAATGCGGGATTGGGAGGAATCCATGCGCCGCCTCCTTGTCGATCGCTCGTCTGCCGTACCACTATAGCGGAATCGGAAAGCGCCTTCTCGCCGTTTTTGAACGCGCCGCCGGTGAGCAGGCAGGATACGGCAGGAGAGGGAGAGCTTCGCGCGCCTGTTCGGGCGAGCTTCTTATCGCCGTCGAAGTGCGCGCTCCCGGCTGAACAGGACGCCATGCGTCCGCACGGGCAAGCTTCGCCCGCACGGTTCCATTGCGCCATTGCGAAGGAGGCAGCGTCGCCGGGAACCAGCACGTTCCAGTTCTTCACCCGCAATCCGCACGGAGGCGGACCCAGCTGCCTGCCAGGTTCCAGCCAAGCCCCGTCGCCTCCGGCACGTCCAGCCATCCCGGCTGGCCCCGGCAGGCTCTACCCACCCGACCGGCCCCAACAAACAGCTTTTTTGCTATTTCGGATACATTTTTGCGAATCTTGGGGTGCCAACGGCTCCCAAACGCCGTTTTTCCCGCCAACAGGAGGGTGCCACGCGCGCCGTGTTTTCTCCGACCTGGGGTTTTGCAGATCGAAGCTCCTTCCATGGCGTCCGACAGCGCTTTCTGAGGCCTCGCAACCCCAACTTTCGCGTTTTTCGCTCCGAAATATCAATTTTGCTGTTTGTTGGGGTCGGAAGGCGAAGGCTTCGCCTTCCGACGCAGGCTTGAGGGCAAGGCGGCCATCCGGAGACGGCCATCCGAGCGCCGCCCCATCGGCAGCCGCTCGCGCGAATCCCCTACCCCTGCCCCTCCAACAGGACAGCGCGGGCGGCGGCGTATTTGCGACGGCGCTTCTCAAGCACGGCGTCGGACGGCAAGCAGCCGGCGTAGCGCGATTCGTCGGCGTTGTGGGCCAGATCCGCCAGCTTCACCCGCTCGGCGATGGGATGCCCCTTGATGGCGCGCACGTAGTCCAGGTAGTCCGTCCCCTCTTCGTGCGTGAGCAGCCGCACGCCCTCCACCACCTGGGGCGGAAACGCGCGTGCCAGATCGTCCAAGGTCACAGCGGTGTCCTCCACCACGTCATGCAGCAGCGCCACGCAAACGGACGTCTCATCGGGCATCTGCTCCGCCAGATGGAAGGGATGGAACACGTAGGGGTCGCCGCACTTGTCCAACTGCCCGGCATGGGCCTCGTAGGCGAGGCGCATCGCCCTTTTCGTAAGCTCGGTGTATATCAATGCGCACCCCTTTTCCGCAGATGTCGCCGTTCGGTCGTATCATGGCGATTATAGCCCCGGCAAGAAAGGCAGGATGGACATGACCACGGAAACGCGCCACGCCTGGTGCCAGATGTGCGGCCCGGCGAAAACCCGCTGCTCGCTTCTGTGCCGCATCGAAGACGGCCGTTGGACGCACGTGGAGGGCAACCCCGCTGCCGGCAACAACGGCGGGCGCGGCGGACGCACGCTGTGCCCCAAAGCGCACGCGTCGCTTCAAACCGTCTCCGACCCTGCGCGCCTGGCCCATCCCCTGCGGCGGGTGGGACCCAAGGGCGCAGGCCGTGAAGCGTTCGAGCGCTGCAGCTGGGACGAAGCCATCGAAGAGATCGTCCAGCGGCTTTCCGCACTCAAGCGCGAGCACGGCCCCGAGTGCTTCGGCATTCTCTCGCCCCAGTTTTTCACCGTCCTGGCCACCTTCGGGCGGCGTTTCCTGAACGTGTTCGGCAGCCCGAACTACCTGCACAGCGGCATCTGCGCGCTGCAGCGGCGCGCCAGCAAGACCGTGTGCATCGGCGACGCCGACTGCGCGCCGGCCCAGCTGGACAAGACAAGGCTTCTGGTGTCGTGGGGTTCCAACCCCGAGAACTCCGCCATGAACCTGGGCAAGGCCGCTGACCGCGTGGACGCGCTGGCGCGCGGGACGAAGCTCATCGACATCCGCCCGATGTTGGACCCGCTGGCAGCGAAGGCCGACCTGTGGCTGCCCGTGCGCCCCGGCACCGACGGCGCGCTGGCGCTGGCAATCCTGCACGTCATCATCGGCGAGAAGCTCTACGATGCCGACTTCGTGCGCGAATGGTGCTACGGCTTCGACGAGTTGGCTGACCATGTGCGCCGGTTCACGCCGGAATGGGCCGCCAAGGCGACCGGGGTTCCCGCCGCGCGCATCCGTGAGGCAGCGCGCCTGATGGGCACGGTGCGCCCGATGGGCATCGTCTACGGCAACGGCATCGGCGACCAGCAGCGCGACGGAAACGGGACCTGCATCGCCATCTGCCTGATAGAGGCCATCACCGGCAACCTGGACGTGCCCGGAGGCGGCGGAGCGCCGCGCCCGCGGAAGAAGCCCGCCGTGAAGCTGAACAAGATCGACCTTCTGACCGAGCGCCTGCCGCGCAGCGCGCGCGAGGCTGCCAAAGGCTGGTGCGCCGGCGCCGAATGCCTGATCGCGCCCGAGATGCCGCGCTGGTACCAAAGCCCCGCCACCTGGGAGTCCGGCCCGAACTCCGCCTACTTCCCTGCCCTGATGAGCGCGCTGTCCGACAGCCCGCACCGGCTGCGCGCGCTGCTGGGCCAGGCGTCGAACCCGCTGGGCGCCACCCGCCAGCCGAAGCTGGTCGCCAAAGCGCTGGCAGCTCTGGATCTGTACGTGGTGCACGACACGCACTGGAACCCCTCGTGCGCCTGGGCCGACTTCGTGCTGCCTGCCTGCACGCACTACGAGTGCTCGCACCAAATCGGCGCGAAGCCGGTGCCGGGCGGCACGTTTTTGGGCATCACCCAGCCCGTGGCGCCGCCGCCGGGCGAGAGCCGCTCGGACTGGCAGCTCTACCTGGATTTGGCCGTAGCCTTGGGATTCGGCGACGATTTTTGGAACGGCGACATGGACGCTTGCCTGCGCGAGCAGCTGGACGGCACCGGCGTCTCGCTGGAAGAGCTGCGCGAAAAAGGCTGGGTGGTGGTGAAGCGCGAAGAGGCGGCCGAAGCCGATGGCGAAGAGGCTGGCGCGCCTGGCAACGGCAGTGACGGCAAGGGAGGGGTCCCCGACGAGGACGAGGGCGCCTGCCGCCGCTACGCGCAGCTGTTCGCGCGCTTGCCGCATGGCAAGGTGCAGTGCGCCAACGAATGGCTGGGCGGGCGCCCGAACGCGCGCGAGGACGGCGTGCTGCCGCGCCTGCCCGAGTATGTCGGACCGCCGGAGGGCCTGGCCGAGACGCCGCAACTGGCGCAGGACTACCCCCTCGCGTTCTCCGACGTGCACGCGTACCGGCTGTGCAACCACGGCTACTACGTGGGGCTTCCCTGGCTGCGCGAGCTGCAGCCCTACCCCTGGGTGAAGATCAACCCGCAAACCGCCGCGCGCTACGGCATCGCAAGCGGCGACTGGATGCGCGTCGAGTCGCCGCACGGCGTGGCGGCGTTCGTGGCGGAGCTGTTCGAGGGCATCGCGCCTGACGTGCTGATGGCGCGGCGCGGCTGGTGGCAGCCGTGCGATGAGCTGGGGCTTCCCGGCTACGGCTGCTTCGACGGCGGCAGCGAGCCCGCCGTGCTCTACGACGCGGACCCGAAAAACGCCGACCCGTTCCATTCTGCCCTGGCGAAGCAGACCCTCGTGCGCATCGAGCGGATAGCGGACCGCCCGCCCGTGAAGCCGCGCGCCGAGGCGCTGCCCGGACAGGGCTTCGCACAGACAGAGAGCCCAAAAGCCGATGCGGGCACGGACGCCGAAAACACGGGCGCACGCCGCTCGAACTGCGTCGGCCGCACCGCTGCGCCGCGCGGCTTCACGGTAGACCCCGCACGCTGCATCGGCTGCCAAGCCTGCCTTGTCGCCTGCAAGCAGAGCCAGGGCATCCCCGCCGGCAAGCCGGCCCCCTGCCGCGTGAACGTGCGGACGGAAGGCGCCTTCCCCAACGTGCGCATGACATTCGTCCCGCGCCCCTGCGGCCGCTGCGCCGACCCCGCCTGCGCCTGGACCTGCCCCACCGGCGCCATCCGCTTCGAAGCCGCGCGCTGACCGGAAGCTGGGAACCGAAACGCAGGCGGCAGCCCCTTAGCGCGGGCTCCCTGCCGCCTGCAGCACGCCGGCGTTGCCCGACCGATCAGCCGCGCCCGACCGGCGCCCACCCGGCGCTACCGCGCATCGCGAACGCGGCGCGCGCCGAGGATCTCGCCCATCCGCGCCGCAAGGTGCTCGCGCGCCTGCGCGGAGTACACGGGGTAGCGGTAGCCCTTCTCCCCGTCCTTGCCGCAGCGCACGTCCATCCCCACCTGCCGGCCAAGCTCCGTCGGAACCCGCTGGGACGCGTCGCCGCCTTCCAGGCGCTGGTAGCCCGCCTCAAGCAGCGCCCGGTTCATCTCGGCCGAATCGACCCCCTGCAGCAGCGGCGCAAGCCGCGGATCCTTCTGCCATTCCCTCAGGGACGCGCTGATGCTCAAAAATCCGCCGGCCGCGCCCGGAGGGGCCGCCGACAGCGCGCCGTCATCCGAGAAGGCGCGCGCCTCGACGGCGAGCGCCACCCGCAGCGAAGCCGCAACGCCAGCCTTGAATGCCCGGCGCTGCGCGCGGATGTAGTCCTCGATGGTGGGCGGCGCGAACCCACTGCCCAAGCCGTCCGCCACGCCGCGGCGCTTCGCCTCGGCGCGCAGGGCATCCACCTCCCAAAACGTGCTTCCGTCAGAGGGGATGCGCAGAAACGTGAACGTCGAGGCGGGCCGCACTTCCCGCGCGAAGTGGGCCCAATCGTCCCAACCCGTCTGCAGCCGCAGCGGCTTGCGTCCTTCCCCCGCTGCGCCCGCAGCGGCGCCTTCGGCCGAAGCTTCCGCGACAGCTCGCGCGAACGACGCCGACCCTCGGTACAGCGAGCCGTCCCTGATGAACCCCAGCCACGCCAGCGTCGCCGCGCACACGTCGCGCACAACGAGGTCCTTGCGGTCGTCGGCCCTAATCTGGGAATCGTCGAAGCGGCCCTTCTTCCGCTTGAAGCGGTGCCATGCGCCGTCCACCTCGATGGCCAGCACGACCCTCCGCGTCTCGGCCTCGAACACCACGAAATCGAAATGGGCCTCGTCGGGCGACTCGTACCACTTCCCCACCAGATCGCTCAGGGCCGTCTCGGGCGCCGCAGCGTCCTTCGAGCCGACCGCGCGGAACAGCAGCTGGTCGAACGAGACGTTCTTCGCCCATGCCAGGCCAGGGAGCGCCATGGCCCCAAGCGCCTGTTCCACGCACCGCTCGGGCGCGAAGTCCGAGTTCTTCTTCCGCGGATTCTGCAGAAACGGTATCTCGTCGAACACCGAGCGGATGATCGAGCGGTGGAACCCGAACCCGTCCGCCAGCGCGCCGTCGTCGGTACTCTGCGGCAGACCGCCGACGAAGCGGCGGGTGTAGTCGACCAGCTTGCGAACGAACATCTCCTGGTCGCCCGGGTCGTCGGCATCCCTCGCCGGCTTCTTCACATAGGCCTGCCGTCCCGTGAGCCATTCTTGCGTGTCGGCGCTCATCAGCTTCGTCGACAGGACCACGCGCAGCTCCTGCTTGGCGCGCGACGCCGCCACGTTCACCAGCCGACGCCCCTGCGACCAGGGCCATTCCCAGTTGCCGTCCTCCACGGGAAGCAGGTAGACCACGTCGAACTCCTGCCCCTGGGATTTGTGGATGGTCAGGGCGTACACCCGGTTCGGATCCGACGGAGAGCGGCCCTCTTCCCCGTCGGTCTCCAGCTCGATGGCGCCCTCGTCCACGATGTCGCCCACCAGGCCCCGGACGAGGGTCTGCAGCAGGCCGATCTGCCCGTTGAACGGCGAGAGAATGCAGATGGAGCGCCCTTCCTGCACGTAGCGGCGCAGGCGCGGTCCCTCTTCCTCCCGCATGATGGCCATCTGCTTGCGGTTCACGCAGGTGGCGCGGCTCTTCTTGTCCGGCTCCTCCTCACGCGGGGCCAGGCGGGCGATGCGCTCGCGATAGTCGCCCTCGTACCACAGGATGCGGATGGGGCAGGCGGGCGCCGCGGCGTCCACGTGCGTTTTCACCTCCAGCTCGCCGCCGTAGACCGCCTCGTTGCAGAAGCCGATGATGGCAGGATGGCAGCGGTAGTGCTCGGTGAGCATCGTGCGCAGACGCGAGTTGCGGCGGCAGAACACCTCGTAGCACGATTCCAGGAAGCTGAAGCCCTCGCGCGCCATGTCGTAGGGGGACGAATCAGCCGCCTCCTTCCCCTCTGAGCGGAACAGCCCCAGCTCGTCGGAGGTGCGGCGGGCTGCCGCACAGTCCTCGTCGGACACGACGGGCGGCAGCTGCTCCTCGTCGCCCACCAGCACGATGCGCCGCGCGCAGCTGAGCGCCACGACGCCCGTCACCAGGTTGGTCTGCGACGCCTCATCCATGATCAGCAGGTCGTACTTCGCCTCGTCGCCATCGCGGAAGCACTTCTTCAGCGAATGGATGGTGCTGGTGATGAACGGGAACTTCGCCGTGAATTCGGCGAAGCTCTTGTTCTTCTCCCAGCCGGTCATGGTCGTGCCGTCGGCGAAATGGTGCGTGCCGGCGTCGAAAGCCAGGTTTGCGCCCGTGAAGGGGTCGCACGCGCCCTCGCGCACCTTCTTCCCGCCCAGAGACGCGTGCTTGAACGCAGCGGCGAACGCCAGGTCCCGCCGCACGATGCCCTCCGCCTCGCGTCGGCTGACTTTCCCGTAGAACGAAAGCGCTTCCTCCACCTTCTCCTCGACGTTCTTGACCGCCGCGCCGTTCGTAGAGACCACCGCAACCGTCTCGCCGCGATCCAGAGCAAGGGCGACGATCCGCAATATCGTCTCGGTCTTGCCCGTGCCGGGCGGCCCTTTGATGATGGAAACAGGGTAGGAAAGGGCTTTCAGAACCGCTTCGATTTGATAGTTGTTCAGCGGATACTTGCTTTGAGGAAAGAGGCGGTCAAGCTTGCCGCGCACCAGGGTCGAAGTTCCGTCCTCGACCGGTTCCGGATCGAAGATCTCAGGATCATCGTCGCTCAAATACGCCGCCAATACCGGAGAGAAACGGGACGAATCGTCGCGGTTGAGGTCATCCTTAAGACAGCTCCTAAAGCACCAATGCAGCGAATAGAACGCCTGACCATCAGCGTAGCAGTTCTTCCCCGGCACCGCCTGAGGACCGGCGTCTCCCATCTTTTCCGAGACCTCGCTGAAGTACCTCAGCAGCTTCTTGCGCGACGGCGCTTTCCCCGTGCGCACCTTCTTGGTCTTGCCCATGCCAAGCTCGATTCTCTTCCGCACCAGATCTGCATGAAAGGATAGCGGGAACGCCAAGCCCGCTCAAGGGCGGCCGCTCCGCCTGCCGCAAAGACGGCGGAAGCGAAGCGACGGCCAGCCGGCACCAACGCCGCAATAATGGAGATTCGCACACATGCTCGGGGTTTGCGCCAGATCAGGGGGCGAAACGGGCGCGCAAGGCGCATACTGGGCAGGCTTCACTCGAAATACTTTCTCGTTTCTTTTCGCGCAGACGCACGGAGGCGCCGCAAGGACCGCCCCACGATGCCGCAAGATTCCGGAAAGCGGCTCGCGTCAAGCACAAGCGCCTGCCTGGGGCGGGCGCGCGCCGGCATGCCGTTGCAAGCGGCCCGGCGTCCAGAAGAATCGCACGGCGCGAACGCAGGCGGCACGCCCGCCTCTTCCGCCGCGCCCGAAGAGAAACGGATACGTTATGACCTCATTCGCCGAACTCGGCCTGTCCGACCGCGCCCTGGAAGCCGTCGAGCGCCTGGGCTACGAGAACCCCACGCCCGTGCAGGAGCAGGCCATCCCCTACGTGCTGGAGGGCCGCGACCTCATCGCCGCCGCCAGCACCGGCACCGGCAAGACCGCCGCGTTTTTGCTGCCTGCGTTCTCGCAGCTGGCGCCCAAGCCGCGCGGCAAGGAGAGCCGCGGCCGCGCGCCGCGCGTGCTGGTGGTCAGCCCCACCCGCGAGCTGGCGCAGCAGAGCTCGCGCGTCGCCATGAAGATCTCGCGCTGCACGCGCCACTTCGTCACCACGGTGTTCGGCGGCACCCCCTACGGCCCGCAGATCCGCGAGCTGCGCGACGGCACCGACGTGCTCATCGCCACGCCCGGCCGCCTGAAGGACCTCATGGCGCGCGGCGTGGTGAAGCTCGACCGCATCGAGGTGCTGGTGCTTGACGAGGCCGACCGCATGCTGGACATGGGCTTTCTGCCCGACGTGACCGAGATCGTGGCCGCCACGCCCGATGAGCGCCAGACGCTGCTGTTCTCCGCCACCATCGACGAGTCCATCCAGAACAACCTCGGCACGCTGCTGCGCGACCCCGCCGTCGTGGAGATCGCGCGCAACGGCGAGACGGCGAAGTCGGTGGCGCAGTTCCTGCTGCCCATCAAGAACCCCGACAAGCCCGCGCTTCTGCGCGCGGTGCTGGAAGAGAAGGGCCACAACCGCGTGATCGTGTTCGCCCGCACGAAGACCCGCACCGAGGAATGCGCCCAGATGCTGTGCGAGGCCGGCTATCAGGCGGAGTCCATCCACTCCGACAAGTCGCAGGGGCAGCGCCGCCGCGCGCTGGCGAACTTCCGCAACGGCAAGACCGACATCCTGGTGGCCACCGACGTGCTGGCGCGCGGCATCGACGTGACCGGCGTGGACTACGTGGTGAACTTCGACCTGCCCGACATGCCGGAGGACTACATCCACCGCATCGGCCGCACCGGGCGCGCCGGCGAGAAGGGCTTCGCCATCTCGTTCGCCACGCGCGAGACGCGCCGCACCCTGGCGGAGATCGTGAAGCTGATCGGCCAGGACATCCCCTTCATGGAGCTTGAGAACTACGAGACCGACCCCTCCGTGCTGGAAAAGCCCCAGCGCGGCAAGAAGCGCGCCGGCGCCAGCCGCAGCGGCAAGCAGAGCGCCCGCCCCAAGCGCGGCGGGCGCGGCTTCGGCGAGGGCGGTCCGAACCCCGCCAAGCGCAGCGGCGCCCCCCGCGCCAAGCGCGAGGGCGACGAGGGCGGCTTCCTCACGAAGGGCGAGCGCCGCGATGGCGGCCGCCGCGGCGGGAAGAAGGCGGGCACGAGCCGCGGCGGGCAGGCGCCCACGGGCAAGAAGGCCGCCAAGGCGCGCCGCGCCGATGCGCCCCAGAAGCGCTCCGGCAAAGGCGGCGGCTACGACTACAGCCGCTTCGTGAAGTAGGTTTCCCGGGCGACCCTCCCAAAACGGGTCCTTTAGCCGAATAAAGTGGTCGATAAGGCGCCATGTAAGCGTTTCGTAACAACATGGCGCCTCAAATCATGGTTAAATAGGGTCAGATAAGAGTACCTTCACGCTCTTTTCAAGCCGCACGGCCATCGATTGGGGAACGAGGATCCGTGGGGCGCCCCTTTTCGAGAAAGGAAGAAACCATGAAGCAGCTCACTGCACGACCCTTCGCGAAAGCCGCCGCGTTCATGGCGGCCGGCGCGCTGGCCGTCTTCGGCCTGTCCGCCTGCAGCGGCGGTTCCGAAGAGCCGGCCGCCGAGGGCGGCGACGAGGCCGCCAGCAAGACCTACGAGATCGTGGCGGACAACGCCTTCGCCCCGTTCGAGTTCTTGGCCGAAGGCTCCGACGGCGAGTACATCGGCGTCGACATGGACATCCTCGCGGCCATCGCCGAGGACCAGGGCTTCGAGTACACCGTTGACAACTGCGGTTGGGACGCCGCCATCGGCAACCTGAACACCGGCCAGGCTGACGGCATGATCGCCGGCATGTCCATCACCGAAGAGCGCCAGGAGAACTACGATTTCTCCGACCCGTACTACGAGGGCGGCCAGATCATGATCGTGAAGGGCGACAGCTCTATCGCCTCCTATGAGGACCTCGCCGGCCAGACCGTCGCCGTCAAGACCGGCACGCAGTCCGCGGCCTTCGCCAACAGCATCGCCGAGGAGTACGGCTTCACCGTGGTCACCTACGACGACTCCCCGGCCGTCTACGCTGCCGTGACCGGCGGCATCGACGCTGCGGGCTTCGAGGACTACGCCGTGATCTCCTACCAGATCGAGAACCAGGACCTCGATCTGAAGATGGTGGGCGACCAGCAGCAGATCACCCCCTACGGCTTCGCCGTGCTGAAGGGCAGCAACCCCGAGCTCATCGAGATGTTCAATGCCGGCCTGGCGAACATCACCGAGAGCGGCGAGCTGGCCGAGATCTTCGCCAAGTACGGCATCGAGATCTAGTCCGTTGACGCCTTGAGAAGCGGCCCGCCTCCCCTGCGGGCCGCTTCCGTTCCAGCCCCGCAGGCATGCGCCATGCCCTGGTTTTTCCCCGCCCGGCCGCGCCCGAAGCGCCGCAGGGCCGTCGGGCGAGGGAAAACCGCAGGCGCGGCCTGCAGCGAAGCGGTGCAGCCGAAGCGACGGCCGCACCGCCGTTTTGTTCCGCACCGGATAGAAGAAGTTGCCCATGAACATATTCGAAACCTTCCGAGAGTCGCTGCCCTACCTCGTCGACGGCTTCCAGATCACGCTTCTGGCCTGGATCGTCTCCATCGTCATCGGCGTGGTGCTGGGCCTGGTGGCCTGCCTTCTGCGCCTCTCCAAGATCGCACCCTTGCGCGGCATCGGCTGGCTGTACATCTGGCTGATCCGCGGTACGCCCATGATCGTGCAGGCCTTCGTCGTGTACTTCGGCTTCTCGCAGGCGCTCGGCATCCGCATGTCGCCCCTGACCGCGGGCATCATCACGCTGAGCCTGAACTGCGGCGCCTACCTGGCCGAGATCTTCCGCAGCGGTATCCAGGCCGTGCCGAAGGGCCAGGAGGAAGCCGCCCGTAGCTTGGGCATGAGCAAGGCCCGCACGATGGTGCGCATCATCCTGCCGCAGGCGTTCAAGGTGGCCGTGCCGCCCATGGTGAACCAGTTCATCATCACGCTGAAGGACACCTCCATCCTCACCGTCATCGGCATGCCCGAGATCGTCAACGAGGCGCAGCAGTACATCATGATCCACCTCGACTACTTCGAGACCTACATCTGCGTGGCCCTGTTCTACCTGGTGGTCATCTCGCTGCTGATGCTTTTGTCCAACTACATCGAGAAGAAGATCGGCTACGACCGAAAAGGAAGGCAGGCCTAGCATGGCGGAGAACAACGCGGCGCGCAACGCCGCCGAAGCGACCCTGGAAACGGACAACACCCCCAAGGCCATGCCCTACGCCACCGGCTACGCCACCGAGGACCCCACGGTCAGCGATCCGCTGCTGATCGAGGAAGTGTCCCACTCCGGCACCGGCGAGCCCAAGGTGGTCGTGGACGGCCTGGTGAAGAGCTTCGGCGACCTGGCAGTGCTCAAGGGCATCGACCTGACGGTCACCGAAGGCGAGGTCGTGTGCATCATCGGCCCCTCGGGCGGCGGCAAGTCGTGCTTTTTGCGCTGCCTGAACGGCCTGGAGCAGGCCAGCAGCGGCTCCATCATGGTGGACGGCGTGGACATCACGAACAAGAAGACCGACATCAACAAGGTGCGCCGCAACATCGGCATGGTGTTCCAGAGCTTCAACCTGTTCAGCCACATGACGGTGAAGAAGAACATCATGCTGGCGCCGGTGGACTTGAAGGTGATGGACAAGGCGCGCGCCGAGGAAGTGGCCATGAAGCTGCTGCGGCGCGTGGGCCTGGAGAGCAAGGCCGACGCCTACCCGCACCAGCTCTCCGGCGGCCAGCAGCAGCGCATCGCCATCGCCCGCGCCCTGGCGATGGGCCCGGACGTCATGCTGTTCGACGAGCCCACCAGCGCGCTGGACCCCGAGATGGTGGGCGAGGTGCTCAACGTCATGAAGGAGCTGGCGCGCGAGGGCATGACGATGATCGTGGTCACCCACGAGATGGGCTTCGCCCGCGACGTGGCCGACCGCGTGCTCTTCCTCTCCGAAGGCTACATCGCCGAACAGGGAACTCCCGAGGAAATCTTCGACCACCCCAAATCAAGCCGTCTCCAAGAATTCCTCGCCGCTGTCCTGTAGCGCCCCGCGTCTAAACACGCTGCACCCAACGGAGCCCCTTCCAACGAAGGGGCTCCGTTATTTTTTTATTCCGGAACGAAAGAACGCCAGCGCAGCGCCGCGTTCACCCTCCAAACCAGACCATCCCCCAACCCTCAACACCTTCCACCTCAACGCCCATGATTCCGAGACGCCGGAGGGGGAGGGCTGATGCGGCGGAGCGGACGGTCGAAGATAGGGAGCACAGCCGTATCGGGCCTCCCCCTCCGGCGCCCACCAACTTCACTTGCGGCGGAAGATGTCGACCAGCACCCAGAGCGACAGCACGAACGCTCCCAGATACCCGAAGAACGCCAGCACCGGCACGCCCAGAAGCCGCGGCTCCATCGACGAGAGCGACACCATCGACGACCCCACGAACAGCCCCGCCACGATCAGCGCGACGGTCAGCCGGTTCACGATCTTCGACAGCTTCGCCAGGGGCGCCTCCGATCCCAGCATCTCCATGTTCACCTTCACCTGGCCGCGCGTGAGCATGTGCAGCGCCTCGCCGGCGAACCGCTGGGCCTCCAGCGTCCCCTTCGCCGCCCCGCGCAAAGCCAGCGCCAGCTCTTCGGCCGCCTCCTTCAGCTTCTCCGCGGGGTCGGCGGTGTGCTTGATGTGCTCGTTGATGATGGTCACCACGTTGTCGTTGGGGATGAACGGCGCGATGGTGCCCTCCAGCGTCACGATGCCGCGCGACACGCTGGTGATGGAGGACGGCAGCGTCACCTTGCACGAGCGCGTGAGCTGCAGGATGTCGTTGAGGAACTGCCCGATGTCGATGTCGGCCACGTCGCACGAGCCATAGTCGGCAAGCAGCGCGTCGAGGTCCGCCAGGAAGCGCGTGTGGTCGATGGCGGCGTTGTCCTTCGACACGGCGAAGGAGATCAGCGCGCTTTTCAGCTCGGCCGCGTCCTCCTTGCCCACCGCGCTGATGATGTTGCCGAACCCGGCGCGGTCGCGCGGCGAGAGGCGCCCCATGATGCCCAAGTCGATGTAGACGATCTTCCCGTTGCGGATGAGCAGGTTGCCCGGATGCGGGTCGGCGTGGAAAAAGCCGTGGTCGAGGACCTGCGTGGCGTAGTTGTCCAGGATCTTACGCCCGATTTCCTCCAGGTCGTAGCCGGCGGCCCACAGCCGGTCGGTGTCCATGATGGGGATGCCCTCGATGTACTCCATCACCAGCACGAACTCGCTGCACAGCTCGGGGTAGACCTTCGGGCAGTCGATGAAGGCCACGTCCTGGTTCAGCCGCGCGAACTCCTGCAGGTTCGCCGCCTCGCGACCGAAGTCCGTCTCTTCCAGGAAGGTGTCCCACAGCTCCTCCACCACTTCCTGGAGGTCGAGCATCTGGTTGTCCTTCATGAAGCGCGACGCCTGGCGCGCCACGATGCGCATGATGTCGATATCCTGCGCCATGGTGGCCTTCACGCCGGGGCGCTGGATCTTCACCGCCACCACATCGCCGTTCACCAGGCGCGCCTTGTGCACCTGGGCCAGCGAGGCGCTGCCGAGCGGCTTGGGGTCGATGGCGTCGAAGATCTCGTGCTGGCGCTCCCCGAAGATGTCGTGGATGGCCTCCAGAATGCTCTCGAAGGGCAGCGGGTCGCATTCCGTCTGCAGCTTCGCCAGCTCGTCGCAGAACGCCTTGGGCAGGATCTCCGAACGCGTGGACAGCGTCTGCCCGATCTTCACGAAGCTCGGGCCAAGGTCCTCCAGCATGCAGCGGAACTCGACCGGCTGGAACCCGCGCAGGAAGTGGTAGCGCTGCAGGATGCCCAGGATCTCGCGCATGCGGCGCGAACGGCTCTTGCGGTTCAGGTTGAACCGCTTCTCCGGGTCCACCTCGCTGCCAGAAGCGAAGAAATATCTCAACAGCGTGTTCTCTGCCATGGGCATGCTCCGCCAGCCACCCCTTCCAATTGTCGCCGCTCAGACGGCGCGAACGAGGTTACTGCGCGTCCGCTTCGTCGGCGACGGCCTCGGCCTTCGCCTCCACGGGCTCCTCTGCAGCAGGCGCGGCGTCCTTAGCGGCGTCGCGCGCGTTGATGGACTGCGCGATCTCGGCCGCCTTCTGCGCGAACGCCGTGCGCTCTTCGGGCGTCATCATGGACATGCGCGCCTCCAGCGCGTCGAAGCGCACCGACTCCGCCGCAGCCTCGGCCTTGTGCTTCAGCTCGCTGTTGATCTGCTTGCCCTGGTCAACCGTGATCTCGCCCTTGGCCACCAGCTGGTCCACCAGCTCCTTGGTCTTCTCGCCCGTGATAGCAAGCGCTCCGATGCCCGCGAAAAAGATGTCCCTGAACCCATCGCCGATGTTAGCCATGACAGCCCTCCTTCGATTGCGGCCGCGCCGCCGGGCCGGACGTGCGCAAGGGAAGCCCGCCCGTCGGCATCATGGTTTCATAATGCACCAACGGACGCGAAAGGGCAACGAGGGGAGCGGATTGTTGCCGAACGGAAAGGCGCGGGCAGCGGCACGGGCGCCGCCTCACATGCGGGACGGCGGCGAGGGTGAGCACTCCGGCCTTGCGGTAGGCGGAAGTGTCGGCGGTGGAGAGGCGGAAGCGTTAGCGAAGCGGCAGGCGCGGAGAACCTCGGCGTCCCCAGCACGCTGCAAACGCTAGGCGCCGCTGCGGACCAGACGCGCACGCACGCCGGACGCGCCCTCGACGGCAGGGGCCGTCGGAACGGACGGGGCGGAAACGGCGGGAGCGGCCGCCGAGGCCTTCGCCGCACGGCCGTCGAGGTAGGTCTCGCCCACCAGGCACGCCACGATGATGGCCGCGCCCGCAAGCCCCACAGGAGAAAGCGTCTCGCCCAGGATCATCCAGGAAAACGCCGCCGTGAAGATAGGCTCGCCGGTCAGGAGCATCGACACCGTGGACGACTCCAGCTTCGTCAGCGCGAAGTTCTGCAGCGCGAAGGTGAGGCACGTGCTGGCCAGCGCCAAAAACGCGATGACGCCCCAGGCGGCGGGCTCGACGGCCGCCACGTCCAGCGGCGGCTCGAACGCAAGCGCGCCCGCCAGCGACGCGATGAAGGTCACGCCCACCTGCGTGGCGGAGATGGTGACCACATCGAGGTTCGCCAACCCCTTCTCGCCGAACACGAGCGCGCACGCGATGCCCACCGAGCCCATGAGCGCCAGCGCCTCGCCCAGCCCGAACGAGAACGCCCCGCCGTTGGAGCACAGGAAGAACAGCCCTGCCACCACGGCTGCCTGGAACGGCAGGTGGTAGAGCCGGTAGCGGCGGCGCAGCACGGGAATGGCAATGAACGGCGCGAACACGACGGGCAGCGCTACCAAAAAGCCCACGTTGGTGGCGGTGGTCAGGTCGAGCGCGATGTTGGCCCCGATGTAGGATACCGCCATGCCTGCGGCGGCCGGCAGCCAGTCGCGCAGGCGCGCTGCGCGCAGCGAGCGCACGATGCGCCCGCCGAAGGGAATCAGGAACACGAGCAGGGCGATGCCGAAGCGCAACGCCATGCACCACAGCGGCGTCACGCTGTCGTAGGCGATCTTCGTGATGGCGCTCCCCAGCCCGAAGATGAGCGTCTGCAGCACGACGCTGCCCACGAACACCCAGCGGGCGTCTTTCACGAGCGCTTGCACGATGCGGCCTCCCCTGTCGTCTTGAAAACCGGACGGACGGGCGCACGGCCCCTCCGTCACCCGGGCGAGCGCCCCGGCGCATTCCATGGTAGGGAAACGCTGGGTCTAAGTAAAACGCGATTATCCTATTGTGAATTAAAAAATTTCCTATCATTCCAGATGGAACTTGGGTATGCTGAAGAAAACGAAGCCCGTGCCTGCCGGCAACGCTCCAGCAGCCGGTCGGCGCGGGCAAATGAACGGCATGCGAACAGACGGCGCGCTCGCCGCCCTCACGGCTCAGACGGGCGCGCAGACAGTGCGGCCCGCGCAGACGCGAACGTGCGCCAGGCGCCCAAAGCAGCTGCTGCCGAAACGCACGGGAAAAGAGGTCCCATGGCGAACCAACGGTACGAGGCGTTTCTGCACGTGGCGGAGACGGGCAGCTTCAAGGAGGCGGCCCGCGAGATGGGCTACACCCAGGCCGGCGTGAGCTACCTGGTCAACGCGCTGGAGAAGGAGCTGGGCTGCCCGCTGTTCGTGCGCGACTACGGCGGCGCGCACCTCACCTCCGAAGCGGCCGAGCTGCTGCCGTGGATACAGGATGTCAGCAACGCCGAGCGCCGCTTGGCAGCGCGGGTGGGCGAAGTGCGGCACCTGGAGGCGGGCACCGTGCACGTGACCACCTTCACCAGCACGGCCATCCAATGGCTGCCCGGCATCGCCAAGGCGTTCTCGGCCCAGCACCCCGGCATCGAACTGCGCATCACCTTGGACGACGACCAGAACGAGCTGGAAGAGATGCTGTGGCGCGGCGACGCGGACTGCGGCTTCGTGGTGGCACCCGTCACACGCAAGCTGGAGGCGATCCATCTGCGCGAGGACCCCCTGCTCGTGGCGCTGCCCTGCGACCACCCTCTGGCGAACGCCGCCTCCTTCCCCTTGGAGCGCATGGCCGAAGAGCCCTACATCCGCCTGAAAAGCGGCGCGTTCTCGGAGATCGACGCGCTGTTCAAGCAGCTGGGAGTACAGCCCAAAATGCGCTTCAACATAGACAGCGACTACGCGGTGATGAGCATGGTCAGCGCTGGGCTCGGCTACAGCGTGCTGCCCGGGCTCATCCTGCGCGACGCGCCGTTCCCCCTGGCGGCCCTGAACCCCGAGAAGCCCGCGCGGCGGCGGGTGGGCATCGCGCTGCGCTCGATGGACGCGGCCAGCGCCGCCACCCGGGCGTTCCTCGACGTCACGCGCGCCTGGGTGGAGCAAGCCTACGCGGACGCCGCCGACGGGCGCAGCGCCTGAGCCCCCGAAGCCGTGCGGCGCGCGCCCAGCGCCCGAACGCCCGCCATCCGACCAGCGCCGACCCCGCGCACCTGCACGCTTGCGCCCGCACGCCGAAATCGCCCGAAAACGAAAAAGCGGGCGGAAGGCTCTCTCGCCTTCCGCCCGCCGCGCATCAGCCCTAGCGGTCGCCCAGCAGCAGCGCCGGCAGATCCGCCAGCGCGTCGCAGCGCAGGTGCGGATGCTGCTCTTCCAGCACCTCCGCCGGGAACATCCCCCAGCGCGCCGCCACGGTCAGGCAACCCGCACCGCCTCCCGCCTGCATGTCGAAGGGGCTGTCGCCCACGTAGGCGCACGAGTGAGCGTCGATGCCCAGAAGCTCGCAGCCGCGCGTCACCGGGCCGGGCTGCGGCTTGTGCTCCGGCCAATCATCGGCTCCCACCAGACATCCGAAGAAGCCGTCCAGCCCGAACAGCGAAAGCCCATGCAACGCGGGCTCATGCCGCTTCGAGGTGACTACGCCCAATCTCAACCCTGCGTCCCGCAGCGCCGAGAGCGTCTGCGCGGCACCGGGAAACGCCCGCACCATGTCGTCGTGGATGAGCGCGTTGTGCTCGCGATACGCCCGCACCAGCTCGTCATGGGTCGCCTCGTCATCGGTGAAGTCCCACATCTGGGTCACGAGGGGCTGGCCCACCTTCGCCATGAGCACCTCGTCGGGGATGGCCTCGCCCGCCTCCCCCAGCACCTCGCGCACGGCGAAGCGGAACGTGGCCAGAAGCAGGTCGTGCGTGTCCAGCAGCGTGCCATCCAGGTCGAACAGCACGCCTTTCAACATCCGGTCCATGCCGCCCCCGCTACTTGAACAGCACGTCGAACACGTTCTGCGAACGGCCAGAGCGGCGCGCGCGCTCGGCGTAGGTGAACAGCTCGGCCAGCACCGACAGCTCCACCTCGCGGCGCTCGCCGGTGCGGCGGCGCTTGATCTCCACCTTGCCTTCGGCCAGGCCGCGCTTGCCCACGATCACCTGCAGCGGCCAGCCGATCAGATCCGCGTCGGCGAACTTCACGCCCGCGCGCTCCTTGCGGTCGTCGATGGCCACCTCGAAGCCCAGCTTCGCCGCCTCGGCGGCCAGACGCTCGGCGGCAGGCTGCACCACGTCGTCGCCCGTGGCCAGCGGGATCACGCAGATGTGCGCCGGCGCGATGCCGAACGGCCAGACGATGCCGTCATCGTCGTGGCTCTGCTCCACCGCCGCGGCCAGCGTGCGCGTGACGCCCACGCCGTAGCAGCCCATGATGAAGTAGCGCTCGGCGCCGTTCTCGTCCATGAACTTCACGTCCATGGAACGGGAGTACTTGTCGCCCAGCTTGAAGATCTGCCCCACCTCGATGCCGCGCGCATGCGACAGCGGCAGGCCGCACACCGGGCAGGGGTCGCCCTCGCGCACCAGGCACAGGTCGGCCCAGGCGTCCACCTGGAAGTCGCGGCCCAGCTGCGCGCCCACGTAGTGGAAGCCGTCCTCGTTGGCGCCCACCACCCAGCAGGGCATCTCGCGCAGGCTCTCGTCGGCAGCCACCTTCACGCCGGCGGGCAGGCCCACCGGGCCCATGGAGCCCTTCACCAGACCGGCGTCCTTCATCTCGTCGTCGGTGAGCGCCGTGAAGCCGGGGATGAGGTTCTCAGCCTTCACTTCGTTCACCTCGTAGTCGCCGGGCACGAACAGCACCCAGATGCCGCCCTGCTCGTCCTTGCCGGCGAACGCCTTCATGCAAGCCGCCTCGGAGCAGCCCAGATGCGCCGCCAGCTCGGCGATGGTGTGCACGCCGGGCGTGGAGATATTCTCCAGCTGCGTGGCGGGATACGCAACGGGATGCGCCTTGCAGGCCGCCGCCTCAACGTCAGCGGCGTAGCCGCACTGGCAGTGCACCAGCTCGGCCTCGCCCGTCTCGGCCAGCGCCATGAACTCTTCGGAGCCCGAGCCGCCGATCTGGCCGGAGTCGGCCTGGACGATACGGTACTCCAGCCCCATGCGCTCGCACATGTTGGAGTACGCCTCGCGCATCAGCTGGTAGCTCTTCTCCAAGCCCTCTTCGTCGGCGTCGAAGCTGTAGGCGTCCTTCATGATGAACTCGCGGCCGCGCAGAAGCCCGAAGCGCGGGCGGCGCTCGTCGCGGAACTTCAGCTGGATGTGGTAGAGGTTCTTCGGCAGGTCCTTGTAGCTGCGCAGCTCGTTGTCGATGAGGTCGGTCACCACTTCCTCATGCGTGGGGCCCAGACAGAACTCGTTGCCGTGGCGGTCGGTCACGCGCAGAAGCTCGTCGCCGTACACCGTCCAGCGGCCGCTTTTGTGCCACAGCTCGGCCGGCTGCACGAACGGCATGAGGATCTCCTGGCCGCCGTGGGAGTCCATCTCCTCGCGGATGATGTTCTCGATCTTGCGCAGCACGCGCATGCCCAGCGGCAGGAACGAGTAGAGGCCCGACGCCTCCTTGCGCACCATGCCGGCGCGCACCAAAAGCTTCGCCGAGGCGATGTCGGCGTCGGAGGGATCCTCTTTCAGTGTGGGCGCGTAGAGCGTGCTCATGCGGATGATGTTGTTCGTCATAGCCTTCCTATCTCTTCCATCAAAGCGTCCACGATGCCCGCCTCGGGCACCTTGCGGACGGTCTTGCCTTGGGAAAACACGATGCCGACCCCGTTGCCGCACGCTACGCCGATGTCGGCGTCAGCGGCCTCGCCGGGACCGTTCACCACGCAGCCCATCACGGCAACCTTGAGCGTCTTGTCCAGCGCCGCGATGCGCTCTTCCACCTGCTTCGCCAGCGTGATCAGGTCCACCTGGCAGCGGCCGCAGGTGGGGCAGCTTATCAGCTCCGGGCTGCGGCGGCGCAGCCCCAGCGCGCCCAGCAGCGCCCAGCACGCGCGTACTTCGGTGACGGGATCGTCGGTCAGCGAGATGCGCAGCGTGTCGCCGATGCCCTGCTCCAGAAGGATGCCCAGGCCGCAGGCGGATTTCACGATGCCCTGGAACGCCGTACCCGCCTCGGTGACGCCGATGTGCAGCGGCACGTGCGGCAGCTCGCGCGCCAGCAGCCGGTAGGTTGCCACCGTCGCCGGCACGTCGTGGGCCTTCGCGCTGACCACCACGTCGGAGAAGCCGCGGTCCTCGCAGTGGCGCACGTAGTCCTCGGCCGACAGCGCCAGCTTGCGCGGCAGCGGCAGGTCGCGCTCGGCGATGGCCGCGTCCAGCGAACCGGCGTTCACCCCGATGCGGATGGGGATGCCCGCCTCGCCCGCCGCGTCCAACACGGCGTCGGTTCTGTCCCAGCCCCCGATGTTGCCTGGGTTGATGCGCAGCTTGGCCGCACCGCGGCGGGCCGTCTCGATGGCGATCTGCGCGTCGAAGTGGATGTCGGCCACCACCGGCAGAGGCGATGCCTCGCACACCGCCTGGAACGCGTCCAGACACTCGCGCCGCGGGATGGCCATGCGCACGATCTCGCAGCCGGCCTGCTCAAGCGCCGCGATCTGCGCCAGGTTGGCCGCCACGTCGTCGGCCGGCGCGTTCAGCATCGACTGCACGGCCACCGGCGCGCCGCCGCCCACGAACACGTTGCCCACCCGCACCTGACGGGTCAGCTGGTTGGGCCGGATCTGGCCGCTTTGTTCGGTTCCTTGCGTCATCGCCCCTCCGTCGTCGTGATGCGCATGCCGCGCTATTGTACCGCTTGCCCGCCAAGCGCACGCCGCGCATCAAACGCGTTCCACGAACAATGCCGAAGGAGCCGCGCATTCGGCGGAAGGAGCAGGGGTTTTCCCTGAAGGACCGGCACCCGGAAGGCTGCGCGCCAACGGCGGCGGGCGCCGGCGCCCTACCAGTTGCCGAGCACGAAGCGCTGCACGTCCTGGTTCAGCATCACGACGAAGAAGCAGACGAACAGCGCCATGCCGGCGATGGACAGCCCGTTCATCACGGCAAGCGACACCTGGCGGCGCGTGAGCTTCTGGAACACCTCGATGACGAAGCGCCCGCCATCCAAAGGCGGGATGGGCAGCAGGTTCATGATGCCCAGCGAGGTGGAGATCATCGCCATGAACAGGAGGAAGCTGCCGGCGCCGGCCATGAAGGCCGATTTCGACATGACGGCGATGCCCACGATGGAGGTGGAGCCCTCCACGGTGGCCGCCGCCGTGGCCGGGTTGAACAGCCCCGCCACCGCCTGCACCACCGCGCCGATGTAGAAGAAGCCGTACTGGATGGCCTCAAGCGGCGAGAAGTGCACATGCGCCACCTCGCCGGTGTCGACGTACTGCACGTCGGCGCCGATGAGGGTGAACACGACCACGAATGCCGCCACGGCGAACAGCAGGTTCACCGCCACGCCGGCCACCAGGATGACCGAGCGCTTCCAGAACGGCAGGCTGCGGTACTGCTGGCGGTACTCGCTCTCGAACAGCGCGTCGGCGTCGGGCACGGGACGCGCCTCGCCCAACGCGTAGGCCGCCGGGGCCGGCTCGCCCGCCGCCGCGGCCGCGCGCAGGGCGCGCCGGGAGGGCTTCTCCTCGGGGGCGCGGTACGTGTTGAAGCGGTCCTTCTTCGTTGGCGCCATGGCGCTGCCCCACTCCACCAGCTCTTCGAGCGCCTCGTAGGACTCGTCCACCGAGATGCCGCAGTCCACCGCGATGTCCTCCATCGTGGCGGTACCGCGGCGGTGCAGCGCGGCCAGCGCCTCTTTCAGATGGGGCTTCATCGGGCCGGGCTCCATGCCGCACACCCGCGCGTAGCCGCCCAGCAGAAACGGCGTCACGCCGAACTTCGTGCCGCCGGCGGTGAAGCCGATGTTCGGCCCGGGCAGTCCCAGCATGAACTCGGTCACCCGCACGCCGAACGCGCGCGCGGCCAGGAAGTGCCCGCCCTCGTGGATGAACACAAGGGCGCCCAGCACGATGGTGGCGGCGAGTATCATGATGAGGATGTCCATGGGGCGCGGGCCTTTCCGACGGGGCGCGAATCCTGTCCTGCGCCTTCATTATAGGAAAGGCCGCCTTGGATGCCATCGATCCAAGGCGGCCTACACATTCACTCCGCCCCGCCTGTTGCGGCGCGGGCGCTGCGCGCTGCCGAAGCGCTACCGCTGCGGCACCACGACGGTGGGAACGCTCAGGTTCAGAAGCACGCTGTGCGTGACCGAGCCGAACAGCGTCCGCCCCAAAGCGGAGCGGGAATGGGTGCCCAAAACCAGCAGCTTCTTGTTCTTGCTGTAGTCCAGGAGCACGCGCGTGGGGGAAGGGCCCTCCACGGCATGGCAGCTGATCTCCAGGTCGGGGTGCTGCTCTTTCAGCTGCGCCACGCGCACGTCGAGGTTGTGCTTGAACTGCTCGCCCACCGGGCCCAGACCGCCGCCCATCACCTCGGCCGGGCGCGACAGCAGCGCGGGCAGGCCCCACGCCGACACCAGGTCCACCGGCACGCCGTCGGCCAGCGACTCGCGCACGCCGAACTCCACGGCGTTCTCGCTCGAATCGTCGGGGCCCACGGCCACCACGATGCCGTCGCCCTGGAAGTCCCACTCCCAGTCGGCCGGCACCACCACGGTGGGAACGTCCACCGACACCGACACGCGCAGGCCCTTCGCGCCGCCCACCGTCTCGCCGACGCTGGCGCCGTGGTGCGAGCCCATGACGATCATGTCGTGCGCAGCCGCGGCCTCCACCAGGCAGTCGATCACCTTGCCGCGCACGAGCTCGGTGCGCACCTCGGTGCCCGGGTAGCGCTCGGCCACCAGCTGGCGCGCCTCGGCCAGCGTGGCTTCCACGGAGCTTTCCACCGCCGCGCCGTCCATGCCCGCCGCCTTCTCGATGGCGGGATCCACCACCGACAGCAGCGTAAGGGACGCACCCTCGCGCGCCGCGTAACGCGACGCCCACTTGAGGGCCTGGCGCCCGCGATCGGTTCCGTCAACGCCTACCAGAATGCTCTTCATAGCGCAGCCCTCCCCTTCAGACTAGTGGAACAGCGGGATCATCAGCCACAGGGCGAACAGCACGATGGCCACGCACGCGGCGAAGCACACCACCGAGCCCAGACGCGGCAGCAGATGCGTGCCCTCGTCCACTTCCACGGCCCCGGCCGCCCACAGCCGCAGTCCCAGCGCGTACAGCGTGCTGATGCCGCCGGCCACCACGATGGCCACCACCAACACGGTAAGGAAGCTCATCAGTTCCTGCTCAATCATGACGGTCCTCCCTTCAAGCCGCCTGGGCGGCGGTATCGGCGTTCAGCTTCACGTCGGAACGCTCGTTCACGTTCATCGAGTTGACGGGGTTGCGGTGCGACAGGCGCAGGATGACGAGCGCGGCGGCGATGGCGGCGGCGGCCACCACGATGACGCCCCACATGCCCACCTTCGTCACGGCGCAGGCAAGCGCGCCCACGATGCCGGCCGCCGGGAAGGTGACCAGCCACGCCACCAGCATGCGCGCCGCCACGCTCCAGTTCACCGGCGTGCCCTTGCCCAGGCCCGAGCCGATGATGGAGCCGGAGCACACCTGCGTGGTGGACAGCGCGAAGCCCAGATGCGACGACACCAGGATGGTGGTGGCGGAGCTGGCCTCGGCGGCGAAGCCCTGCGGGGTGCTGATCTCGGTGAGGCCCTTGCCCAACGTGCGGATGACGCGCCACCCGCCCATGTAGGTGCCCAGCGCGATGGCGAAGCCGCACACGGCCACCACCCACAGCTCCGGACCGCTGCCGGAGGGCTGCAGGCCGGCCGCCACGAGGGTCAGCGTGATGATGCCCATCGTCTTCTGCGCGTCGTTGGTGCCGTGGGAGAGGGCCACCAGGCAGGCGGTGACGGTCTGGCCGTGGCGGAAGCCCGACTCCACCTTGCCCTCGTCCATCCCCTTCGTTATGAGCCCGATGATCTTGGTGGCGAACGTCGCCGCCATGGCGGCCACCACCACCGACACGAGCGCGGGAATGAGGATCTTGGTGAGGACGCCCATGAAGTTCACGCCCTCGACGCCCGCGCCCACGATGACGGCGCCCACCAGGCCGCCGAACAGCGCGTGCGACGAGCTGGAGGGCAAGCCCACCAGCCAGGTGAGAAGGTTCCACAGAATGGCGCCCACCAGGCCCGCGAAGATGAACTCCGGCCCGATGGTGACGGCCTGCTCGTTGATGAGGCCGCCCGAGATGGTCTGGGCCACCTCGGTGGACAGGAACGCGCCGATGAGGTTCAGCGTTCCCGCCGCGATGACCGCGGTCTTGGGCTTCAGCGCGCCCGTGGCGATGGAGGTGGCCATCGCGTTGGCCGTGTCGTGGAACCCGTTGGTGAAGTCGAAAATCAATGCGGTGACGATGACCATCACCACGACGATGAGGGTTGCGATCTCCATACGCCTCTCCGGACCTCCCGTTCTTGTTTCTCACACTATAGCGCACCGGCCGCCCGTCGCAGGGGCGCAGGGCGCGATACCGCGAAAATCGGAGTGCAACATAACCTTACATAGGCTAGCATCCTCGCGCGTCAGCGAATGTAAGGCTTGCATCAAATTTCGCACCTGAACGGGCGGCGCAGGCAGAAGAAGAGGGAAAGCGGCCGGTGGTTTTCGGTTTCCTCTGCGTTAAAACGCGGGCGAGGGGTTTGCGCCCGGCAACGCGCGCGCTACCATGCAGGATCGGATATTCAGGCGCGGCCCGGCGCAGGCGCCGCGCACTCGCGAGAGAAAGGACTCACATGGCCGCTATTCGCATCGGCATCATGGGTTACGGCAACATCGGGCGCGGCGTGGAGCTGGCCGTGCGGCAGAACGACGACATGGAGCTGGCGGCGGTGTTCACGCGCCGCGACCCCTCCACGGTGACGGTGGCCACCGAGGGCGTGGCGGTGCACGCGGCGGCCGATCTGGAGAACGGCGCGGCCGAGGACATCGACGTGCTGATCCTGTGCGGCGGCTCGGCCACCGACCTGCCCGAGCAGACCCCCCGCTACGCCAAGGTGTGCAACGTGGTGGACAGCTTCGACACCCACGCCAACATCCCGCAGCACTTCGCCGCAGTGGACGCCGCCGCCAAGGAAGGCGGCCATATCGGGCTGATCTCGTGCGGCTGGGACCCCGGCCTGTTCTCGCTGGAGCGCCTGATGGGCAACGTCATCCTGCCTGAGGGCGCCGACTACACCTTCTGGGGCCGCGGCGTGAGCCAGGGCCACTCCGACGCCGTGCGCCGCATCGAGGGCGTGGCCGACGCCAAGCAGTACACGGTGCCCGTGGAGAGCGCGCTCGAAGCCGTGCGCGCTGGCGAGAATCCGCAGCTGACCACCCGCCAGAAGCACACCCGCGAGTGCTTCGTCGTGCTGGAAGAGGGCGCCAATGCCGAGCGCGTCGAGCGCGAGATCAAAGAGATGCCCAACTACTTCTCCGACTACGACACCACGGTGCACTTCATCAGCCAGGAAGAGCTCGACCGCGACCACGCCGCCATGCCCCACGGCGGCTTCGTGCTGCGCAGCGGAAAGACCGCCGGCGACAGCCCGTGCGTGATCGAGTACGCGCTGAAGCTGGCTTCCAACCCCGAGTTCACCGCCAACGCGCTGGTGGCCTACGCCCGCGCCGTCCATCGCCTCGCGCAGGAGGGCGCGACGGGCGCCAAGACCGTCTTCGACATCGCCCCGGCCTACCTCTCGCCGCTGTCCGGCGAGCAGCTGCGCGCCACGCTGCTGTAGGCCGCGTGCCGAAAACGGCTCCGACAGCCAAGCGGCTGTGCCGGAACGACAGGCCCGAAACGACGAAGGGGCTCGCAGCGAAGGGAAGCTGCGAGCCCCTTTCCGTTTGCCCGGGCCTGGCGCGCGCTGCCGACGCGGACACGTCGGCCCGGGCCGCTTCGGCAGCGCGATGCCTTACGCCTTCTCCACCTTGATGGCGCAGACCTTGTACTCCGGCGCCTTCGACACGCGGTCGAGCGCGGCGTGCGTGAGCCAGTTGGCGTTGCCGTCTTGGAAGTGGAAGGGCATCCAGGTTTCCCCGGGGTTGGTCTTGCCCGACACGCGCGCGGACGCCTCCACCTGCCCGCGGCGCGACATCACGCGCACGCGGTCGCCGTCGGCGATGCCCAGCATGGCGGCATCGTGGGTGTTGATCTCGATGAACGAGCTGCCCACCACCTCGTTGGCCGCAGTGGTGCGCCCCGTCATGGCGCAAGCGTTGTACTGGTAGAGCACACGCCCGGTCATGAGCAGAAGCGGGTACTCTTCATCCGGCAGCTCGGCGGAGCGCAGGTAGTCGGGCGTGGAGAACGCCCCCACCCCGTTGGTGAACGAGCTCACGTGCAGGATGGGCGTGCCGGGATGGTCGGGCGCCGGGCAGGGCCACTGCAGGCCGCGCGCAGCCGCCTCGCCGTCCAGGCGCGCGTGCGACACGCCGCCGTAGATGGGCGTGAGCGAGGCGATCTCGTCCATCAGCTGCGCCGGGGTCAGCGCGGGCTGCTCGTAGCCCATGCGGTTCATCAGCTCGGTGAACACCTCGGTGTCCAGCCGCGCCCCGGCCGGCCCTTCCACCGCGCGGCGCACGCGCTGGATGCGGCGCTCGGTGTTGGTGAAGGTGCCCTCTTTCTCCGCGTAGCTGCGGCCGGGCAGCACCACGTCGGCCAGCTTGGCCGTTTCCGTGAGGAACAGGTCCTCCACCACCAGGAACTCCAGCGCCTCAAGCGCCTTGAGCACGTGGTGCGTGTCGGGGTCGGTGCGCACGGGATCCTCGCCGAAGATGAACAGGCCCTTGATGCGCCCCTCCAGCATGGCGGGGAAGCACTCGGTGGCCTTCGTGCCCGGCCAGCTGGGAAGCTCCACGCCCCAGGCGCGCTCGAACTTCTCGCGCGCGGCGGGGTCGCACACCTTCTGGTAGCCGGTCAAATCGTCCGGGCCGGCGCCCATGTCGCAGGCGCCCTGCACGTTGTTCTGGCCGCGCAGCGGGTTCATGCCGCCGCCGGCCACGCCCAGGTTTCCGCTGACCATGGCGATGTTCGACAGCGCCATCACGCCGTCGGTGCCCGTGGTGTGCTCGGTGACGCCCAGGCAGTACAGGATGGCGGCGCGCTTGGCCTGCCCGTACATCTTCGCCGTCGCCACCAGATCCTGCACGGTGACGCCGCACTCCTCGGCCACGAAGCGGGGCGTGAACTCCTCCACCTGGGCCTGCATGATGCGAAAGCCCTCGGTGCGCTCGCGCACGAAGTCCTTGTCGAAAAGCCCCAGCTGGATGAGCAGGTTCACCATGCCGTTGGCGAAGGCCACGTTGGTGCCGGGGCGCAGCTTCAGATGGATGTCGGCCTGCGCCGCCAGGCCGATGTCGCGCGGGTCCACCACGATCAGGCGGCAACCGCGCTCCACCGCCTGGCGGATGCGCATGCCGATGACCGGATGGGCCTCTTCGGGGTTGGACCCCACCAGCATGATGACGTCGGCTTGATCGACGATGTCGTCTATGGAATTGGTCATCGCACCAGACCCGAGCATGGTCGCCAGACCGGCGACGCTGGGGCTGTGTCAAACACGGGCGCAGCTGTCGACGTTGTTCGTCTTGAACGCTGCGCGCGCCATCTTCTGGAACAGGTACACGTCCTCGTTGGTCGAGCGCGAGCAGGCGAACGCCGCCAGGCTCTCGCCGCCGTGCTCGTCGCGCAGCTGCGAAAGGCGGCTGGCCACCAGGGAGAGCGCCTCGTCCCACGTGGCGGGCTCCAATTCGCCGGTGGCGCGGTTGCGCACGAGCGGGGTGGTCAGGCGGTCGGGCGCGCCCACGAAGTCGAAGCTGGCCGAGCGGCCTTTCACGCACAGAAGGCCGCGGTTCGAGGCCCCCTGGGCGCCGCGCGCCGCGCGGATGCGCCCGCCGCGCACCTCGAGCTCCAGCTGGCAGCCCACGCCGCAGTGCGGGCAGGTGGTGCGCACGCGGCGCGTGCCCGAAGCGGACAGGTCGGCCGGCGCGCCGTCGGAGGCGTCGCCGTAGGCCGGCAGGTCGGCCCCAGCGCCGCGCGCCTTCAGCGAGATGGCGCCCGTGGGGCAGGCCTGCGCGCAGTTGCCGCACGACTCGCACTCGCTTGCGCGCCAATTCGGACCGAAGGGCGCCGCGATCAGCGTGAGGGCCCCGCGCCGGCGCGTGCCCAGGCTGTGGTTGCGGGCCGCCGCGTTGCAGGCGCCCACGCAGCGCTGGCACTTGATGCAGCGGTTCGGGTCGAACGAGAGGAAGGGGTTGCCCTCCACCCGGGGCGATTCCTTCCCCTGCGCGAAGGGAAAGCGCAGCTCAAGCGTGCCTTCCGCAGCGCCGTCCGCCGCCTCAGCGTCTGTCGGCGCCTCCACGCCCAGCTCATGGCACAGCGCCGCCAGCTCGCCGTCGGCGCGCTGGGCGCAGGCGACAAGCGCCGGGCCCTTGCTGGACAGGATCAGCTCCAACGCCATCTTCCGGTAGGCCGCAAGCAGCGGCGAGCGCGTGGTCACCTCCATGCCCTCACGCACGACGGTCGAGCAGGCGGGCACGGGATGCGGCTCGCCGGCCACCTCCACCACGCACAGGCGGCAGGAGGCGATGGCGCTGCGCTCCTTCAGGTAGCACAGCGTGGGGATGTGCACGCCCGCCTGGCGCGCGGCCTCCAAGATGGTCGAGCCCTCGCGCGCAGACAGGGCCGCGCCGTCGATGATGATGCTAGGCATACTGCTGCCTGCCTCCTTCCGTAACGCCGATGCCGAAGCAGTCGCAGCGCAGGCAGCGCCCGCACTCCTGCAGCACCTCTTCGCGGCTCATCCCGCATTCCACGTCCTCGAAGTCGCGCTTGCGCTCGCAGGCGGGGCGCTCCGCCAGCTCGACGCGGCCGTAGGGGGTGCGGTCGTTGGGCTGCGCGGCGGGAGCCTCCACCCCGCAGGCCAGCTTGTGGGAATAGCCCAGAAACTCGTCGATGTTGCGCGCGGCCACCTTGCCCGCCGCGATGGCGCGGATGACGGTGGCCGGGCCGGTCTGGCAGTCGCCGCCCACGAACACGTTGCGCGGGCCGCCTTGGGCATGCAGCCCGTCGTCGGCGTCGAAGCGGCCCCAGGTGGTGGACAGCCCGCATTCCTCGAACGGCGCGGCGTCGATGTCCTGCCCCACGGCGACGAGCACGATATCGGCGGAAAGGCGCACGGGCGGCTTGTCGGCCGCCACGGGCGCGGGGCGGCCGCGCTTCACGGCGCCGATCATCTGCGGCTGCACCACCAGCGCCGTGCAGCGGCCCTGCTCGTCGGCTTCGATGGCCGCGGGCGCGCACAGCGTCCGCATCTCCACGCCCTCGGCGATGGCGGCCTCCACCTCGGTGGGCAGCGCCGTCATGTCCTCTTTCCGGCGACGGTAGGCCACCGACACGCTCTTGGCGCCGGCGCGCACCGCCGTGCGGGCGCAGTCCATGGCCACGTTGCCGCCGCCCACCACCACCACGTCCTTGCCGGAGAAGTCGGGCACGTCGCCGTCGCCGATGCGGCCCAGCAGATCGACCGCCGACATGACGCCCGCCGCGTCGGCGCCCTCGATGGCCAGCGTTTTGCCCTTCTGCGCGCCGATGGCCACGTAGACCGCATGGTAGGTGTCGGCGATCTCGCGGAACCGCTCGGCGTCCACTGCATCCCCGCAGCGCACCGTGATGGTGCCGGCGTTCATGATGCCGCGGATGTCCTCGTCCAGGCGCGCGCGGGGGAAGCGGTAGGCGGGGATGCCGTAGCGCATCATGCCTCCCAAGCGCCGCCGCGCCTCGAACACCGTCACGCGGTGCCCCATGAGCGCCAGAAAATACGCGCAGGTAAGCCCGCTGGGGCCGCCGCCGATGACGGCCACCGTGCGCGCGGTGTCCACGCTGCGCGGCGGCGGGGCCACCGTGTTGGCGGGCGCGCGGTCCACCGCATAGCGCTTGATGCCGCGGATGTTCAGCGGCGCGTCGATGAGGGTGCGGCGGCAACGCTCCTCGCAGGGGTGCTCGCACACGAAGGCGCAGGCCGTGGGGAACGGATTGTCCTTGCGCACCATGTTCACCGCGCCGGCATAGTCGCCCTGCGCCACCAGCGCGATGTAGCCCGGCGCGTTCACGTGCGCGGGGCACAGCGTCTCACAGGGCACCGACTGCCCGATGCCCGCCGCACAGCGCCTCTCGTTCAGGTGGCTGGCGTATTCTTCGGCGAATTCGTCAAGGCCCTGCAGAAACGCCTCGGCAGCTTCGTAGCCGATGGCGCAGTCGGAGGTGTCGCGGATCATCTGCGCCAGCTCGCGCGCACAGGCCAGGTCGGCTTCGTCGGCAGCGCAGGCGGCCAGCTTGTCGGCCAGCGCCGCCAGGCGCGGCAGGCCGTCGCGGCACGGCACGCATTTTCCGCAGGTTTGGTCGGCTCCGGCGCGCAGCAGCGCAGCCTGGGCCACGACGGGGCAGATGCCGGGGGGCATCGCCTCGATGCGCCGGGCGAAGCGCTCGACGGTGGCGGCAAGGCGCGCATCGTCGGCGGAGCGCGGCGCGATGGACAAATGGGTCACGGACCCCATCCCCTTTCGAGCGTGAGGCAGACGGATGGTTCGGCGGGTTCCGGCGCCAGAGGCTTCCCGCAGCGGAAGGGCCCGGGCGCAATCATTAGATTGTACCCAAAGCGCGCCGACGCGCAGGCGGCGCGGCCCCATGCGCGCAAAACCAACCGACAACGCGACCGGCGCCTCCGGCGGCGCGCTTTCCGCCGTCAGGAGCTGTGCGGAGAGGCCGCGCTACCCCAGCGCCGCCTCGATGGCCGCCAGCAGCTCGCCGTAGTCCTCGAAAGCGGGAAGGTCGGGGTTGGCCGCCTTGATGGCCTCGGTGCTGCGGAAAAGGAAGCCGGCCCTGCCGGCGCGGATCATCGCCAGGTCGTTGTGGCTGTCGCCCGCGGCGATGGTGTCGAAGCCGCAGCTTTGCAGCGCGCGCACGGTGGTCAGCTTCGACTGCGCGCAGCGCATCTCCCATCCCGTCACGCGGCCGTCGGGCGCCGCCTTCAGCGTGTTGCAGAACAGCGTCGGCCAGCCCAGCTTGCGCATGAGCGGACGGGCGAACTGCTCGAACGTGTCGCTGATGATGACCACCTGGGTGCGCTCGCGCAGCGCATCGAGGAATTCCCGCGCGCCGGGAAGCGGGTCAATGCCTTCGATGACCTGCTGGATCTGGGGCAATCCCAGACCGTGCGCATCAAGGAGCCCCAGGCGGTAGGCCATCAGCTTGTCGTAGTCGGGCTCGTCGCGCGTGGTGCGCGCCAGCTCGGGAATGCCGCTCGCTTCGGAGAACGCTATCCATATCTCGGGCACCAGCACGCCCTCGAGGTCGAGGCACACCAGGTTCATAGGGGCTTCCTTTCCGTTCGCATCCGTCGCCCGCCGCGCAGGCCGCCGCGCGGCGCCGCTTGAGGCCGACGGCCCGCAGCGCCAAGCGGGCGCTTCCGTCTGGCCGCTCGCCTGCGCGTCCGGAACCGCGCCCGCGCTGCGCCCATTGTGACAGGTCAGTGTTTCCGAAAGATGAGATAGAGGTTGAGTCGCCCCGTTTTTCCATCCGAGCGGAACCGCGCCTCCTCGCTGGCCGCATCGCACACGCTTGCCGCCAGCTCGTCGGCCTGCGCGTCGTCGAAGCTGTGGCACCAGCGCCACAGCCCCGGCTCGTCCTGCCAGCCGAGGAACCGGTCGCCCGGCTCCAGCTGCGCCGCCAGGGCGACGCTGCCCTCCAGCTGAGCCAGCGCCGCCGCATGCGACGCTTCCGCCTTGCGCGCCAGCCGCGCATCTTCCAGAAAGCACCACAGCGACACGATGGCGACGCCGCCGGGGCGCACCGCGTCCACCAGCTCGCGCAGGGCGCGCTCGCGCAGCCGGCGGGAGGGGATGTGGTGGAAGAACCCGAAGCACACCGCCGCGTCGAAACTTGCGCCCGTCGGCACAAGCGCGCGGCCCCACGGCTCGCCGCGCACAAGCGCGTCGAGCGCGTCGAAGCGCGCGAACGCCGCCTGCGGCGGGCGCGCGGTGGGCAGCAGCTCCGCGCAGCCATCCGCACCCAGCATCCGCACGTCGGCGCCGGGCAGCGCCGCAGGCAGAAACGCCTCGAAGCGCCCGTTGCCGCAGGCTACATCGAGCACCTCCAAACGGGGCCGGGCGCCTTGCGCGGGCGCCCCGCCCGCTGCCGCCGCGCCGCTCGGGCGGCAGGCCGCCTCCAGATGCGGGACGCAGGCGCGCCAGCCCTCCCACGGCGCCTGGCGCGTCGCCGAAAACGACGGGGCGCAGCGGAAATAGAAGTCATTGTTCAGCCGCCTGATCATGTCGACGACGCGGGGATCCATCACATCGGGCCTCCTTTCGCCGCAGCTTGCAAGCTGCGGGAAGCCCTATTCTACCCCTCTGCGCCCGACGCGCTGCCGCCCTGCCGCCCTTTCAGCCGCGCAACGAGCAGCGCCAAGTAGGAGCGGTCGCAGCCGTCGATGCCCGCGCGCATGCCCGCCAGCGCCTCCGCATCGCGCCGCGAGCCTTTTTTCGCCTCGGCCTCAAGCATCTTGAAGTACATGCGCATGGCGATTTTGTCGGCGAGCCCCAGCTTCTCGAAATGGAAGTCCCCCTGGCAGTAGCACCACGCCAGATCGGGGTAGTCCTCCTTGGGAAACGAGCGGCGAAACGCCTCCTCGTGCTCGGATGCGGGCCACAGCTCGCACGGCATCGGCGTGGCGCCTACCGCCACCACGGCATACCGCTTGCCGGGATGCGCCGCCATGTAGCGCTTGAACCATTTGGAGCCCTTGATCGAGGCGGCATGGAACCATCCGCACAGCACCACCGTGTCCGAAGCGTCGAGGGCGCCCTCGTCCACACCGTCGACGGGGCGGGCGTCGCAACCCAGCTCCTCGGCGAGCCACTCCGCATACCGCCTGGCCGAACCGGTCTGCGAGCAATAGATGACGGACGACGCCATCCCCTCCCCCTCTCCTTGTGCCTTCCCGCTCCATTGTAGGATCCGCCCCCGTGCGCAGGCCCACCTGCTGGGAAACTTTGACGAAACTTTACCTGGGGCGCCCCGCCGACTGCATAGCGCGGGAAGGCCGAAGGAGCCGACGCATCCCACCGGGCCTGCGGGGCGGGACGCTCTCGCCGCCGGGAGGCGAGCGTCGCGCGCATCGTCGTCCTTTTCGCGCGCTCGCGGCCCCTCCGAACGCGCGAAAAGGACGACGATGCGCACAGGATCGGGACGGAGCAGCGCGTGGGGCGGGAGCGGGATGGAACAGCGCGAAAGACAAGAGAGCGGCGCTCCCCTACAATACGGAGCCATGGAGAAGCGATTGGAACAGATCATCCTGCAGGCGGCAACCGAGCTGGAGGCGGAGGGGCGCGCCAGCGAGGCGGGGTCGAAGGAGCGCGCAGGCGGCGCGGCGGCGGAGCCTTCTGCGGCATCGGCGCGCGGCGCGGACGCGCCTCCTGCGGCGGGCGCCGGGCGCATGGGAGACAAGCGCCTTGCTGCGCTCATACGCGCCGCCAACCGCGGCTTTTCCGACAACGCCGACCACATCGCCAAAAAGCATCTGATGCCGTTCTACCTGCGGATCAAGGCGGAGGATCTCGCCCGCTGGGAAAGCTGGGGGATCGATGGCGCCGTCGAGCAGGAGCTGCTGCGCCTTCTGCAGGTGAAGCCGCGCCGCACCGCATCGGGGGTGGCTACCGTCGCCGTCATCACGAAGCCCTGGCCGTGCGCGAGCGACTGCCTCTACTGCCCCAACGACCTGCGCATGCCGAAAAGCTACCTCGCCGACGAGCCCGCCTGCCAGCGCGCCGAGCGCAACTGGTTCGACCCCTACCTGCAGGCGGCCTCGCGCCTGCGCGCGCTGAGCGAGATGGGGCACGTCACCGACAAGGTGGAGCTCATCGTGCTGGGCGGCAGCTGGACCGACTACCCCGCCAGCTATCGGCGCTGGTTCGCAGCCGAGCTGTTCCGCGCGCTGAACGAGGCGGGCGGCCCGCAGGCCGAAAAGAGCATCGCCGCGCGCCGGGAGCGCTACGAGCAGGCAGGCATCCCGCACGACGAGGAAGGCTGCGCGCGCTTCGTCGCCGACCTGCAGCGGCAGGTGGACGAGCGCTCCCTGGGCTACAACCAGGCCTTCGCGCGCCTGTACGGAGAAAGCCCCGCCTGGACGGGCCTTGCCACCTGGCAGCAGACTGAATGGGACGAGGTGGAGCGCCAGCAGGCCGTCAACGAGGACGCCGCCTGCCGCGTTGTGGGCCTGGTGGTGGAAACCCGCCCCGACGCCGTGCGCGCCGCAACGTTCGCCGAGCTGCGCCGCCTGGGGTGCACGAAGGTGCAGATGGGCATCCAGAGCCTGGACGAGCGCATCCTTTCAGCCAACCGCCGCTTCGCGGACACGCGCGCCGTGCGCCGGGCCTTCGAGCTGGCGCGCCTGTTCGGCTTCAAGACCCACGCCCACTTCATGGCGAACCTGCTGGGCGCGACGCCCGAGGCCGACAAGCGCGACTACCGCCGCCTCATGGCCGACGCCGCCATCGCCCCCGACGAGGTGAAGCTGTACCCCTGCGCCCTGGTGGCCGGCACCGACCTGGTGGCCTGCTGCGAGCGCGGCGCCTGGCAACCCTACGACGAGGCGCAGCTGACGGACGTGCTGGCAAGCGACCTTTTGGAGACGCCCGCCTACACGCGCGTCTCGCGCATGATCCGCGACATCCCCGCGCAGGACATCCTGACGGGCAACAAGAAGATCAACCTGCGCCAGATGGTGGAGGCCAAAGCCGCCCGCCGCGCCGCGGCGCAGGGGCGGCCCGTGCGCGAGATACGCCACCGCGAGATCAGCGTGGCGGGAACCGGCGACGCGCAGTTGGAGCTTTCCCGCATCGACTACGCCACCACCGTCTCCGACGAGGCGTTTTTGCAGTGGGTGACGCCCGAAGGGCGCATCGCGGGGTTCCTGCGCCTGTCGCTGCCGCACGCCGAGGCCATCGAGCAGGCGCGCCGCGAAGCGCTGCAGGACGCCGCAGGCGCCGTGGAAGCGAACGCGCCCGGGGCCGCCGCCGAAGCGGACGCCGAAACGGGCCGCGCGCCCGGGGCCGCCGCGCCCTTCCCCCTCAGGCCGGGCGAGGCGATGATCCGCGAAGTGCACGTGTACGGCCAGGTGGCGGGACTGCACCGCACAAGCGGCGGCGCGCAGCACCGCGGCCTGGGGCGGGCGCTGGTGGAGCGCGCCTGCGCCATCGCGCGCGAGCGGGGCTGCGTCGCCGTCAACGTCATCAGCGCCGTGGGCACGCGCGGCTACTACCGCAGCCTGGGCTTCACGGACAACGGTCTCTACCAGCGACGCACGCTGCAAGACGCCTAGGACGGCGCGTCCCCCGCCTCCGCCTCCTTCCCCTTCCCTTTCTCCTTCCCACTGCGCGCGGGCAGGGTGGTCACCACGATGGACGCCACCACCAGAAGGCAACCGGCGCCCTGCATCCCGGTAAGCGTCTCGCCCAGCACCGCGAAGGCCAGAAGCAGCGAGAACGGCGTCTCCAGGATGCTGATGAGCGACGCCTTCGTCGAGCCGATGCGCTTGATGGCGGCCAGCAGCAGAAACACCGGCAGCACGGTGCACAGAAGGGCGATGGCGAACCCCATGCCCCACTGCAGCGGTGTCATGTGCAGAAGCGGCGGCAGCTGCGTCGGGAACAGCACGACGCACAGAAGCGCGCTCACCGCGCTCATCGTGAACGTGAGGGTGAGCTGCTCGTCTTTCGCCACGGTTTTCTGGCCGATGATCATGTAGATGGCGAACGCGACGGACGCCGCCACCGCCAGCACGATGCCCAGCGCGGAAAGCCGCAGCTCCTGGGGCGCCAGGATGCCCGAGATCAGCACGATGCCCGCCATCGCCAAAACGAGCGCGGCCACCGTGCGCGCCGTCAGCCGCTCGCGCAGCGCGAACACGGCCATCAGCGCAACGATGGCCGGGTAGGTGTAGAAGATCACCGTCCCCAAGCCCGCCGTCAGGTGATCAACCGCCACGAGGTACAGATACGCGCTGGCGGCGAAGAAGAGCGCCTGGACGTACACGAGCGGCGAGCGGCTGAGAAACGGCTTGCGGCGGACGAGAAGCACCGCGCCCACGATGACAACCGCGCCGATGAAGCGGATCGACGTCACCTGCTCGGGGTTGAGCCCCGTGCCGTACAGGAACTTCCCGATGACGCCCATGCCGGCATAGAGGATGGCCTGAACGACGGCTATGAGGTAGCCGACCCCCGTAGATCCCATGCGCATCCGCCCTTCCCGAAACCCCTCCAACGGCGCCAGCGCGAAACGGCGAAAGCCGGCGGACCCCCCTGCGACCCGCCGTTGCGGCACCGTCCCGCAACCGCCCGAACCCCCAGGCGGCGGCGCGTTTCCTGCATTATACCCAACGCAGGGGCGAAACGCGGCGCACCGGCCGCCGACCCGAAGGCGGAAACGGTGCGCGCATCCAACGCCGACCGGGAACGCAGGAGCCCGCGCGCCGGAAACGCCCCCCTTTCGGACGCCCCGGAAGCAACCCGCCTCCGCTACCGCCGAAACCCCCGTTCCGTAAAGCGCGCGTAAGGTTTTCGCAAAACCCGGGAGATCGCGCCAAGGCGGCGGGCGCGGAGGCGTAAGGTCGCACGTGACGGTGCTCGGCGCAGTGCGCACAAGGACGGGAAGGGGGACGGCATGGAGCTGTTCGGCGATGCGGAGCTGCTGGCGCGCGCCGCTGCGGAAGGGGCGCCCGCCGATGCCGGCGGCGGCCCGCGCTTCATCCACCTGCTCTACGCCCCCACCCGCGCCTGCCCTCTGCGCTGCACGTACTGCTACCTCTCCCATCCCGACGCCGAGGGGCGCGCGACGGGCGGGGCGCGGCTTCCCGGCGAGCAGGGCCCGCACGGCGCCGCAGCGGCGCAGCGCGGCCAACGGGCGGGCGCACCCGCGCCCGACCCCGTGAAGACGCTCGCCTTCGCGGTGGAGAAGCTGCGGGCGGCCGGCATCGTGCCCTTCGCCCTGGCCCTGCACGGCGGCGAGCCCACCTGCCTGCCGCCAGAAACCTTCGAGGCGCTGGTCGCCTACATTGACCGCTATTACCGCGACAACGCCGCGCTGCTCGATGAGGCCGGCTTTTCCGTCCCGCGCGCACCGCACATCAAGACGAACCTCCTGAACATCGATGCGCACCTCGACGCCATCGCGCGCTTCAACGTGACGGTGAGCGGCAGCCTGGACCTGCCGCTTTCCCTGCACCGCGCCTACCGGCGCGACCGGCAGGGCGCCGACACGCTGGACCGCATCCTGGCGAACCTGGCGCTTCTGGCGCCGCTGCCCAACCGCAAGAAAGCCTCGGCCACCATTTTCCGCGAGCACCTGGAGCGCCTGGACGAGCTCATCGCCGACATCCGCTGGCTGCACGCCAACACCTGCCTGGACATGAACGAGTTCAACTTCATGGTGGGCTTCGCCGATCCCGCCTGCCCCCTTTCCCCGCTCTCGCCCGACGAGCAAGTGCGCTTCTACCGCGCGCTGCACGAGGCGTTCGACGGAACGGAGCTCGACCGCGGCGTCAACGGACCCTGGTTCGCCGAGTTCACCCCCTCCTACTGCACCAGCTGCACGAACTGCGGCGAGAAGTTCTTCCTGCTTGACGCCGACGGCGAGGTGTGGTCGTGCGTGCGCGGGCAGGGGCACGAGCGCTTCCATTACGGCAACATCCTGCACGAGCCGGCCGAGAGCATCCTGCGTGCAGGCAGGGCGAAGATCTTCGCCGCCCACAACGCCGCGCCCCTTGATGCCGAATGCGCCGCCTGCCCCTGGCTGCACCTGTGCAGGACCGGCTGCCCCTTCGTGAAGGAGCTCTACGGCCAGGGCCGCTCTTACACCTGCCTGCTGCAGCGCGCGATCTACCGCGACCGGCCCGACCTCTACCCGCCCGCGCCCGACCCCTCCGCCAGCGCCTACGCCTACGCCCGCGCGATGCGGCCCGCCCAGGCAGCCGCGCTCAGACCCGCCGGCAAGCCCATGCTGCCCGGCGGCATCCCCCCGCTCACCCAGCTGATAGCCGACGACCAAAGCGTGGCGGGCGTGTTCGACGCCGGCGCCTTCGTTCTGGAAATAGACGGCGAGCGCTACCGCCTGGAATCGCAGCTGCTCAAGCCGCAGCGCTGCTTCGCCTACCTCTCGCGCGGAAGCCGCGCGGCCCTCTACGTGCGCTGCGACATCATGGAGCAGGGAACCCCCTGGCCCCAGAACAACGCGCTGCACCTCATGCTGCTTTCGGGCGAAACCGTGCGCTACGGCGACGAGGGCCGCGAGAAGCAGGCCCACCTTGCCACGCACCAGGTGTTCCTGCCCGCGCTGTCGCGCATGCCCTCCGACGAAGAGGGCTTCTACCGCTTCGACGCCTCGGGCTTCCTGGGCGCCTACTACGAGCTGCTGTCCGCCGATGCGCCGAACAACCTGCTCGTCACCACCACGGCGCTGCGCGACGCGCACTACGCCAAGCACAAGGCGAACGCCTACTACCACATCCAGACCATCAACCTGCCCTTCCCCAACATCGAGCTGGTGCGCGACGACGAGGACGGGCCGACGACCGAAGGAGGTCGAAGCTGACATGGCACTGTTCAGGAAGCGCCGCACCATCAAGCGCTGCCGAGCCCTGCGCGCCTACGTCCAGGGCATCGGGGAGGCGCAGGTGAAGCAGATGTCGGAGTTCCTTCTGGCCGACAAGCGCAACACCATCGTGGTGAACCGGCAGTTCATCATGTTCGTCACCGCGGCGGGCGCCGTGGCGTTCAGCGCGCCCATCCTGCCGACGGGCCGGGCGTTCGACACCATCACGCTGTCGAGCTCGTGGGCGAAGCTGATGGGCACCGCCAACGACGGCACGTACTCCGGCACGTCGGATTCAGGCGGCGGCTCCTTCGACGATTACGATGACGACGCCGACGTGTACACGAACAACAATAACAACAATAACAACAACGGCTGACGGCGGCGCGCTCAGCGCGCGCGCAACTCCCAGAACGCCACGGCACTGGCGGCGGCCACGTTGAGCGAATCGACGCCGGGGCGCATGGGGATGCGCGCCGTGTAGTCGCAGCGCGCGATGGTGCCCGGCGCCAGCCCGTCACCCTCGGCCCCCAGCACCAGCGCCAGGCGCTCCTCGGCAGCCAGGCGCGCGTCGTCGATGGGCACGGAGTCATCGGAGAGGGCCAGGGCCACCGTCTTGAAGCCCAATCGGTGCAGAAGCGGCACCCCGTCTGTGGCCCAGTCGCGCACGCCGCCGATGCGCGTCCAGGGCACCTGAAACACCGTGCCCATGCTCACGCGGGCGGCGCGGCGGAACAGCGGGTCGTGGCACGACGGGGTGACCAGCACCGCGTCGATGCTCAGCGCGGCGGCCGAGCGGAAGATGGCGCCGATGTTGGTGTAGTTGTTGACGTCCTCCAAAACGGCGATGCGCCGGGCATCGCGCACGACCTCCTCCACGCTCGGCAGCACCGGGCGCGCCATGGCAACCAGCGCGCCGCGCGTCACCTGGTAGCCCGTCACCAGGCGGAACTGGGCGGCCGACGCCACGAACACGGGGGTTTCCGGCGCGGCGTCCAGCACACGGCCCACCAGCTGGCGCGACTTCTCCAGCCACTTACGCTCCATGAACAGCGACCACGGGCGCACCCCGGCGTCCAGCGCGCGGTTGGCCACCTTGCTCGACTCCGCGATGAACAGCCCCTCCGGCAAAACGTCCGCGGCAGGCGCGTTCGCCGCAGACGTGCGCATCCGGGCGGCGCTGCCGACACCCTGGCCGGACGCGCCGACATGCGCGCAGGCGTCGGCCAGCGCCTCGGACGCATGGTCGCGCAGGCGCACGTCGTCGGCGGCAGGCGCGAACACCGCGATGCGCGGATCAGCCGCCAGCCGCGCATCGTCCCACGTTTCAACCTCGATGATCGGCACGTTCCGCCTCCGTTTCCTTCCCTTTGACCTGTTGCCAGCGCGTCCCGCCTCCAAGCGCAAAGCGTGGCACAGCCGAGCGCCGTGCAGAACGCAAGCTGCCCGCTGCGCGGGCTGCGCGCCGTCCGCGCGCGCCGTTGCCCTCTCTCAGGCGATCGCCGCAGGAACATACCGCAGGAACCGCTCCACCGCAAGCGGCAGGGCGTCCTGGCTGCGCACAGCCAGGCCGATGTCGCGCCAGGCGGGCGGGTCCAGCTCGCGCAGGACGATGCGATAGGGGCAGCGCCGCAGGATGAGCTCGGGCAGGATGCTCACACCCAGACCGTTTTCCGCCATGGACATGATGGCGTAGTCGTCCCAGGTGGTGAAGCGCACGTCGGGAGCCGGCCCTTGCGCGCGGAACATCCGCAGGATCTCGTCGTTGTCGCCTTTCTGCAGCAGCAGGAACGGCTCGGCGGCCAGGCGCACCAGCGGGACGCGCTCCAGCGCGGCAAGCGGATGGCCTTCGGGCAGCACCGCCATCATGCGGTCGCGCGCGAGGAAGGTGGTGTGCAGGTGGGCGTGCGCGGGCAGGCGCAGAAAGCCGCAGTCCACGCGCCCGTCCAGCACCCACTGCTCTATCTCCAGGTAGTCGCCCAGCAAAAGCTCGTAGTCGATGTTGGGATAGTCGCGCTGGAACGCGCGCACGATGCCCGGCAGCCAGTGGGTGGCCATGCTGGACAGCGTGCCGATGCGGATGAGCCCGGCTTGCAGCCCGTTGAGATCGGCCACCAGGTCCTCCAGCCGCCGCTGCTCGGCGCAGACGCGCCGAACCGGCTCGATGAGGCGCTCGCCCTCCGAGGTGAGGCGCACCCCCGCGCGGCTGCGCGCGAGCAGGCGCACGCCCCAGGCGCGCTCCAGCTCGCCGATCATGCGACTCACGCCCGACTGCGTGTAGGACAGCGTCTCGGCGGCGCGGGTGAAGCTGCCCAGCTCGGCGGCTTTGACGAACGCCTCGTAGCGTTGAAGCGACTGCACAGGTCCCCCTTCCCCGTTTCGACGCGCCGCCGCACGGCGGCCGAACGGCGCTCCTATCCATTCCGTTTCGTCATCTTGAATATGATAAACATTCGCTTTTGCGATGCAACGGAAGGTGGGAAACTGTCAAGCGATGGAAGCGGCGGGTGGCGCGCATCCCGTCTGCGCCTCGGGTTCCGCAACGCCCCCAAGCTTGCCTCGAGAACCCGCCGCCTCCCATTCCTTGTTCGCCCCTATCCCCCTGCCGGAGGACGCATGGGCACCTCGTATGCCGCTTACCTCTCTTCCCTGCTGCTGTTCGGCTCGAACGGCATCGTGGCCGCCCTGGTGGCGCTGCCCTCGTCGAACATCGTGGTGGCGCGCACCGGCCTGGGCGCGGCGCTGCTGGGCGTCCTGCTTGTCGGCGCGGCGCTTGCCCGACGCGCGGCGAAGCGGAACGGAGCGGCGCCTGCGCGCGCCGGGCGCCTTTCTGACGGAGAGAGCCGCGCGCTGGTCTGCTTCGCGCTGTCGGGCGCGGCGCTGGGCGCGGGATGGATCGTCCTGTTCGAAGCGTACCGCCTCGTGGGCGTGGGAACCGCTTCGCTTCTGTACTACTGCGGCCCCATCATCGTGATGGCGGCCGCGCCCCTTCTGTTCAAAGAGCGCCTGACCGCGGCGAAGATGGGCGGGTTCGCCGCCGTCGCCCTTGGCGCGTTCCTGGTGAGCGCGCAGGCGCTGGAGGGCGGCAGCGACCCGCGCGGCCTGCTGCTGGGAGGCGTGTCCGCCCTGGCCTACGCGGTCATGGTCGTCTGCACGAAGAAAGCCGCAAGCTTCTGCCCGAACGTTGCCGAGCGGGGGCTGCGCAACGCGTTCGTGCAGCTGGCGGCCGCGTTCGCCGTCGCCGCCGCGCTTGCGGCCGCCGTGCAGGGCCCCGGCGCGCTGCTCGTTCCCGTCGCGCCCGGCGATGCGGCCCCGCTGCTCATGCTGGGGCTCGTCAACACGGGCGTCGGGTGCTTCCTGTACTTCACATCCGTCGGACGCCTGCCCGTGCAGACCGTCGCGGTGTGCGGCTACGTCGAGCCGCTGTCCGCCGTGCTGCTGTCGGCCCTGCTGCTGGGCGAGCCTCTGGGCGCCGTCCAGATCGCAGGCGCCCTGCTCATCGTGGGCGGTGCCGCGTTCTGCGAGCTGTCCGGCCGCCTGCGCGCGGCCCGGCGCCTGGATCTGGCCGCCAGTCTGGAGGCGTCTGCGGGACGCTAGGCGGGCGCCCTGCGGCCTGCCGGCTTTCGGCTGATCGGGCGTCAGGCACGTCGCACCCGGCCTGAGCGCCGGCGTCCTGCGGCGCGAGCCCGCCTGCGCCAGGCGCCGATGGGCTGCAGCAGCAACGCCCCTATCCGCGCCCTTTTCACCCCTCCTGAAAGCTCCCCGAAACGCAGCGAGGGCGCCCGGTTTCCCGGACGCCCTCGCCATCACGCGTTGTCGATGCGTCGCGCGCCGCTACTCGGCGGCGTTCTCCTCGGCAGGAGCTTCAGCGGCAGCCTCGGGCTCGGCAGGAGCCTCGACGGCCTCCGGCTCGGCCTCGGCGGCAGCAGCCTCAGCCTTGGCAGCCTCGGCCTCGGCCTTCTTGGCGTACTCCTCGGCACGCTTGGCCTTCTCGGCAGCCTTGGCCTCGCGCTCGGCCTTCTTGGCAGCCTCGCGCTCGGCGGCAGCGGCGGCCTTGGCGGCCTTCTTCGCGGCCTCGCGCTCGGCCACGCGCTCCTTGGCGCTGCCGAACTTGTCGGCAAAGCGCTGCACGCGTCCGCCGGTGTCGATCAGCTTCTGCGTGCCCGTGTAGAACGGATGGCAGGCGTTGCAGATGTCGATCTTCAGCTCAGGCTTCGTCGAACGGGTGACGAAGGTGTTGCCGCAGGAGCACTTGACGGTGCACTCCACGTACTCGGGATGGATCCCTTGCTTCATGATGGTTCTCCTTTTCAGGCGCCTTGGTTTCCGACCAAGGCAAGACAAGCTTGTTCATGATAGGAAAACGAACCCTCGCTGTAAAGCGGCAATCCCCGGAAAACCCCGCCGCGCCCGCGATTTTCCACAATCGGCGCCGCTCGGCAGCCGGCGCAGCCACCGTGGGCGTCAAAGACGAAGCGCACACCCACTCCCATGCGGCGCCGGCACGCCGCTTCGCGCCTCGCGTTCGTCGGCCGCGCCCGCTCGCCCGCGCAGCTAATCCAGCATCGACTCGTCGATGGCGAGGCTGTACGTCTGCGCGATGGCGCGCAGGCCCGCGTCGGGGATCTCGATGGGCTGCGTCCCCAGGGCGGCGGCCACCATGCGCGTTTTGCGCCACACCTCGGAGGCCTTCTCCACCGCGTGCATAGTGCCGAACGCCTCATCGAAGGTGGCGCCGCTGGCGAACATGCCGTGCTGCGCCCAGATGCAGGCCGAGCGCCCCACCATCGCCTCCGCGGTGGCGCGGGCCACCTCCACCCCGCCGGGCACCATCCACGGCAGCGCGCCCACGCCCTTCGGCACGGCGATGATGCACTCGGTCATGGCCTTCCACAGCGCGCGCGTGACGATGCGCGCGTCGGCGGGCAGCACGTTGGACAGCGCCACCACGTTGGAGGGGTGCGCGTGGTAGAGCACGCGGTCCTTGCCGATGGTGGCATCCTTGCGCACGGTGTGGGCCATCAGATGGCTCGGCAGCTCGCTGGTGGGCACGCCGCCGCCCTTGAAGCCCCACACGATGCGCCAGGCAGAGCCCGTCGCGTCCAGCTCCACGATGCCCACGTTCGTCGCCGGATCGTCCGCCACGTTGCGCATGAGCGAGCCCGCCGCCGTCGCCAGGAAGCACTCCCCCGCCAGGTTCGGCGCGGCCTGCGCCAGCGGCACCCAGCTCGACGGCGTATCGTAGAAGAACGACCTGCAGCCCTGCACATCCTCCGGCGACAGGCGGTAGGTGGCGTTGCCACCGTTGCGCTCGTGCCAGCCCTGGCGCCAGCCGTCGTCGCACAGGCGCACGAAGCCCTTCACGAACGCCTGCTGCTCCACCGCCACGCCCGACACGGCGCCCTTCGCCGCCGAGACGCCCTTGTCGAACACTTCCTGCGCGCTGTCGAAAAAGCCCATCCGCCGCTTCCTTTCCCCGTCATCCCGCTGATCGTCGCCGTACATGATAAAGGCCGCCGGGCGGGTGCCCGACGGCCTTGCGTCATGCGAAACCGTTTCGTTTACGAAACCCTACACCTCGGCCACCCACAGGCCGTGCAGGTTGCAGTACTCGTACACCTTCACGGGCGCGTCGCCGGCTGCCACCGCGAAGTCGGCCTTCGGCTCGTCAGCAGCGGAAAGCTCGACCACCTGGTAGCCCTTCTCAGTCACCAGCACGATGAACGAGATCAGGTGCTCTTCGGTCATGGGATGCAGCGTGCTGCCCACTTCCACGTGCACGTTGGCACCATCGACGGTCACCACGGGAACGTGCTTCTCGGTGGCGGCATCGGTGTCGTTGGCCTTCAGCTCGACCATCTTCTCGCCGCAGCACATCAGCGGGACGCCGGCGTCCCAGGGCTTGATGGCGATGTTGCCGCAGTGCAGGCACTTGTAGAACGTGACATCCATGTTGTACCCCTCTTCTCTTCAACGTCGCCCGGACCGGTCCGCCGGGCGCATCGGGCTCATATTAGCATCGTCAGGGACGGCTGCGCGGACGGGCAAGCCCTTTCGCGCGCGTTCTTTGCGAAACCGTTACGCGAAGGCGCCGAGCCCCGGCCCGCAGCTCACGGCTCGCGGCTCGCCCCGTCGCGAACGCGACCTGAGCCCCGTCCGCCGCGCGGCCCGCCGGCCGCCTTCCGGCATCCGCTCCGTCCGTTTCGACGCCCTAAATGTTACTAGATTTGTTTCATTTCGGGAAGCCCCTGCTGCGGCTCCTTCATCCGAACCGCATAAACCAGCACGGCAATGCCCACGACGACGAGCGGCACCGAGAGCAGCTGCCCCATGGTCAGCCAGCCGCCCCACAGATAGCCCAGCTGCGCGTCGGGCTCGCGCACGAACTCCACCAGGAAGCGGAAGCAGCCGTACAGGATCAAGAACACGCCCAAAAACGTGCCGCGCGGGCGCGGCGGCAAGCGCCGCGACAGAGCGAACAGCACGCAGAAAATCACCACACCTTCCAGCAGCGCCTCGTAGAGCTGGGAGGGGTGCCGCGGCATCTCGCCCGCCATCCCGCCGAACACCACGCCCCAAGGCAGGTCGGTGGGCGCGCCCCACAGCTCGCCGTTCACGAAGTTCGCCAGGCGTCCGAACAGAAGCCCCAAAGGCGCCGCCACGCAGCCCATGTCGGCCAGCGTGAGGTAGGGAATGCCGGTCAGCCGCGCGGCCACGATGCCCGACAGCAACGCGCCGATCAGCCCGCCGTGGAAGCTCATGCCCCCCTTGTTGAACGCGAGGATCTCCAGCGGATGCGCCAGGTAGTAGCCGTTCCCGTAGAACAGCACGTAGCCCAGCCTCCCACCCAGGATGATGCCGATGATGACGCACAGCATGATGGTCAGCAGCGCGTCGGCGTCCACGCTGACGCGCCAGCGCCTCGCAAGGCGCCAGATGACCAGCGCCGCGCAGACGAAGCCCAGCACGTAGGCGATGCCATACCAGCGCACGACGAGGGGACCCAGAGAAAACGCCACCGGGTCGAGGTTCTGATAGAGAGCGTTGAGCATGGGCGGGATGTCCTCACACGCAAGACGGACGGATGGTCCCGGGCGCGCGAAGAGGACCGGACGGCGCAGCCAGGGCGGATGGCGGCATGCGGGCTAGCGCCCCATCATGCCGGCGCCCACCTCGATGGCGGCGAACCGCACCTCCTCGCGCAGCTGCGGGGGTATGCGCTGCAGCGTGGAGACCGTCGTGCCGCACGCGGGGCAGGCCAGAGTGAACAGCGCAAGGTCGGCACGCACCACCAGCATGGCGTCGTAGCGGCACAGATCCAGGTCGTGCTTCCCGCACGCCGGACAGGCGACCTTGCCCATACGCTTCATCCCCTTCCACCCGGTCGGGTTCGGCTCCACGCGCCCCATTGTAGCAGAAGGGCGCGTGGGAGCCGAAAACGCACGGGGAACGAGCACGCGACGGCCCTGCGCGCTGCCGCGCAGGGCCCAAGCGCACGCAGCGCTACGCGGCGCCTCCCAGCCACACGGCCACCTTCGGCGCGTAGCCCATGACGAAGATGATGATGATCAGCACCGGGATGCCGTACTTCACCCACAGACGCGTCTTGGCGGGGAACTTCAGGCCCTCGCCGGCATCGGCCTCGGCCAAGAACTTGTCCCAGCCCCAGCCGTAGCGGCAGGTGCAGAACAGCACGAAGATGAGCGAGCCGAGCGGCAGCATGTTGTTCGACACGACGAAGTCCTCGAAGGTCTGGATGTCGCCGATGCCGGGGAAGGTGACGCCCGACAGCACGTTGAAGCCCAGCGCGCACGGCAGGCTGAGCACGATGACCAGGATGCCGTTGACCAGCACGGCGCGCCCGCGCGTCATGTTCCACTTGTCCATCGTGAAGCTGATGAGGTTCTCGAACACCGCGATGACGGTGGACAGCGCGGCGAAGCTCATGAACACGAAGAACAGCGCGCCCCACACGTTGCCCAAAGGCATCTGCCCGAACACCACGGGCAGCGTGACGAACACCAGCGACGGGCCCGAATCCGGCGTGACGCCGTAAGCGAAGCAGGCCGGGAAGATGATGAGGCCCGCCAGGATGGCCACCACCGTGTTCAGCACGGTGACGTTGATGGCCTCGCCGGTGAGGCTGCGCTCGCGGCCCACCTTCGACCCGAAGATCTCCATGGCGGCGATGCCCAGCGACAGGCTGAAGAACGCCTGGCCCATGGCCGCGTACACGGCCTCGCCGAACGTGGCCCAGCCGCCGGCGAACATGCGGCTGAAGTCCGGCACCAGGTAGAACAGGATGCCCTCGCCGGCGCCCGGCAGCGTCATGGCGCGGATGCACAGCGCGATCATCGCCACGAACAGGATGGCCATCATCCACTTCGTGATGCGCTCCACGCCCTTCTGCAAGCCCATGGCGCAGATGATGAAGCCGATGAACACCGCCGCCAGCATCCAGCCCACCAGCTCGCCGGGGCTGGCCAGCATCGCGTTGAACAGCTCGCCGGTGGCCGCGGCATCGACGCCGTCGAACATCCCCGAGGCCAGCTTGGGAATGTAGGCCACCATCCAGCCGGCCACCGTGGTGTAGAACATCATGAGGATCATGCAGCCGATGTAGCCCCACCAGGAAAACCAATGGAAGCGCCGCTTCGGCTCCAGGATGTCGAAGGCCTGCGCGCAGCTTTTCTGGCTGGCGCGGCCCACGGCGAACTCCATCACCATGACGGGCAGGCCCAGGATCACCAGGAAGATGAGGTACAGAAGCACGAAGGCGCCACCGCCGTACTCGCCGGTGATGTAGGGGAAGCGCCACACGTTGCCCAGGCCGATGGCGCAGCCGGCCGCCACGAGGATGAAGCCGATGCGCGAAGCGAAGTGCTCACGCTTCGCGGACGCGCCCGCGCCTGAGGCGGCGGGGCTCTGCGAGCGTTCCTGGTCGGTTGCCATGGTTTCCTTCTTTCTAGCGCGGACGCGGCGCGAACGCCGGGCGCGCAGCTGCGCCGGGGCGGCAAAGGGCCCCGGCGAACGGTTCGCAGCAGGCTGCCACGCGGTCAAACGCGATTTGACAGCCTGAGAGATTGTAGTCGAGCACGCGCCGCCAGTGAAGGGGAAATCAAGAAAGAGCGAGGTAGCCCGAGGCTTCAACGGCGGCGCGCAGGTCTTTTTCGATTCGCCTCGCCTTTGTCGGAGACAGCCCTGCGCTCACGCCCACTTCAACGAGATCCTCTGCGGAGATCAGCTTGCCTTTTCCGTTCACCGTAGTGGCGTGCTCGCCGTACATTCCCGAATTCACCGTGATGTCGTACGCGGGAGAAAGCGTCCATCCCGCCTGATCGCCATAGAGAAACGAGAAGTTCTTGGAATGGTCGTCGCGGTTGCCAACCAGAACGTTGAAGCACATGAGCCGGTAGAGCCGCTCGGTATCCCGCATCGACCCGGTTAGCGCCGCCGTCAAGCGAAACAGCATCTCGTACGACAGGTTGGGGATGCGATGAGTCGTCTCGAGCAAGGCACCCGCCGAAGCCATGAACACCTTTTGCGGGCCTTCCACCCCCGCCGTGCGGTCGAACCTCTTCACGCCGAAATACCCGCTGCACGTCTTCGATTCGAAAAGCCGAGACTCTGGAAAAGGTATGCCGCACTCTTTGGCAAGCAGCGAAAGCTCGTACTCCTGCTTGCCGATGTCCTTTGAGTCGTGCGAAGAAGGGAACTTGACAATCCAGTCCTCTCCGTCGATCGTCGTGAGGATTTTCGGCCGAGCGCCTCCCGACGACCCGCCCAGCGCAAACAGCCGATCCAGGTCATCGGAGTATTCGGCTGACAGGATTCTGCCGCACTCTTCGCAGAGCCGATCAAGATCGACCGATTCGAAGCGATGGCCCAAATCGGTCTCGGGCACGTATTCAAGCGCGCCTGCGCCCGTCGCGCCGACGATGGACAACCGCGCAAGCGGGCTGAGCCGGTTCGGATCCAGCCCGTTTCCGGCAAGCATCCTGTCAACAAGCAGCCTGCCCCAGCCATCCGGAAGGCTATCGGCGAACACGCCGAACACCCCGTCAAGCGGATGCGGTTTCGCCACGAAAACCCGCCTTTCCAAGGGCAGGCTGAAAGGGCTGATGCTGAAGCCGCTCGTCAGCCAGGAGTCGGAATACTGAAACGCCATGCATCCGCCATCGGCCATGGCGATCGTGCCGACTTCCCGCGCCTTGCAGAGAACCTTCACCCGATCTATCGAGCCAAGCGCAGAAAGGACATTCACCACGAGCTAACCCCTTTTTCCGCGACCGCTGCGAACAACGTCGTCTATCGAGACGTACTCTTGACGAGCGAACAGAGCATCGAAATCCTCCTCACAGCGGAGCGCGAACGCAATGTTGACCAAAGACGCAAGCGATATCTGATGGATGCGCTCGAATCGCTTGATGGACGCCAAGCTCACGCCCGATCTCTCGGCGAGCTGGGCCTGCGTAAGCCGCATCGACTTGCGCCGTGCCACCATGCGCTTCGCAACTTCCTCGAGAACCTCTCCCGGCAGTTTGTTGTCTAGAAGCGAAATCATGGTTACTATTTTAGCTTATTACGGCAATTTTTTCAGCTAGGGCTTATATGTTAGCCATATCACGGTCAAGCTGCAGGCGCGCCGAGGAACCGGCGCACCGCACATCAGCAGGCAGCGCTTTCATGCAAAACTGGCGCGACATGCCTCCTCAACGCTTCATGGAAGTTCGACAGGCTCCCCGGCTCGCAGCGCGCGCGAGGGCGCGGCATCCGTATAATGGTCGCAACGAACGGAATCGGGTCGAACGCTCCGTGCGCGCCAAACGCTTTGCGCAAGCAGAACGCACCGAGCATGCGAACGAGCCAAACAGGTCACGTCGGCTTGACGCGCCGCACGAGCCAAACAGGGAAAACAACGGGAATCCGAAAGGGAATCCATGTCTGAAGAAATCATCATCGTCGAGGGCAACGGCACGCTGCAAGGCGACGTGCAGGTGTCCGGCGCGAAGAACTCCGCCTTGAAGCTGATGCCCGCCGCGCTTCTGGGCCGCGGCCGCAGCGTCATCCACAATGTTCCGCACATCTCCGACATCTTCGTGATGGAAGAGGTCATGCGCCGCCTGGGCGCCGATGTCCGGCGCGACGGGCACGACGGACGCACGCTGATCGTGGACACCGCGCAGGTGGACAAGTTCGAAACCCCCTACGAGCTGGTGTCGAAGATGCGCGCGAGCATCTCGGTGCTGGGTCCCTTGATCGGGCGCTTCGGTGAGGCGCGCGTGGCCATGCCGGGCGGCTGCCAGATCGGCGCGCGGCCCATAGACATGCACCTCATCGGCCTGGAGGCGCTGGGCGTGCATTTCGAGATGAAGCACGGCTTTTTGCACGCCACCACACCTGAAGGGCTGCACGGCGCCGATATCGTGCTGGACTTCCCCAGCGTGGGTGCCACCGAGAACATGCTGATGGCCGCCTGCACCGCAAAGGGCCGCACCATCATCGAGAACGCCGCCCGCGAGCCCGAGATCGTGGACCTGGCGAACATGCTGAACGCGATGGGCGCGCAGGTGAAGGGTGCGGGCACCTCCATCATCGAGGTTGAGGGCGTGCCGAGCGACCAGCTGCACCCCTGCGAGCACACCACCGTGGGCGACCGCATCGAGGCGGGCACCTTCCTGGTGGGCGGCGCGCTGACGGGCGGGCCGGTGACGGTGCACGGCATCGACCCGTCGTATCTGCGCATGGCGCTGATGAAGCTTTCCGCGATGGGCTGCGACATCGAACGCGGCGAGGACTGGATCCGCGTGGAGCGCACGCGCCCGCTTGCGCCCGCCGACATCCAGACGCTGCCCCACCCCGGCTTCCCCACCGACCTGCAGGCCCAGTTCATGCTGTTGGCCGCGCTGGCCGACGGCACCTCGGTCATCACCGAGAACGTGTTCGAGAACCGCTTCATGTTCGCCAGCGAGCTGGCGCGCATGGGGGCCGACATCGCCATCGAGGACCATCACGCCCTGGTGGAGGGCGTCGAATCGCTGCAAGGCGCCGATGTGTCCTCCACCGACCTGCGCGCCGGTGCGGCGCTGGTACTGGCGGGCATGGTGGCCGACGGCCAGACGCGCGTCCACAACATCGGCCACATCGACCGCGGCTACGAGGACTACGTGGGCAAGCTGCGCGGGCTGGGCGCCTGCGTGGAGCGCTGCAGCGTGGACGAAGGCTAGCGAGGCGGCCCATGGTCCAACGGCGCAGCAACCGCCCCTCCACGCGCAGCGTCAGGCGCACCTCCGACCAGGTGCGCTCTTCGATGGTGGGCGCACACGCCCCGCGGGCGGGACGCCCCGGCGGCAGGCACATGAACGCCGAGCAGGTGGGCTTCTCCAGCCCGCGCAAGACGCGGCGCGCCGCGCGCGGGCAGCTTGACACCTTCATCCCGCCCACCTCCACGCGCGAGAGCGCGCACGCCTACGCGCGCCGCTCCGGCCGCCGCGAGTTCGCCCAAACCATCCAGCGGAAAAGCCGCGTGCGGCGCTTCGCCGTGGTTACGGTGTGCGTCCTCATCGCCGTGGGCGTGGCGGCCGCCGCCGGCTTCGCGGCCTTCTTCGCGTCGGTCAGCGGGAAGATGTCGCTGGGCGACTCGAACGCCCGCGACGCGCTGGTCGCCCCGGCCGAAGACGCCAGCGCCTTCTACACCCTGCTGACCGCTGAGCTGGGCGCGGGCCAAGGGTCGGTCAACGAGGACGGCCCCGACGCCTACGTGCTGGCGCGCGCCGACGCCGCCACCGAGTCGGTGACGCTGGTATGGTTGCCTGCGAACCTGCAGGTGTCCTACAACGACACCACGGGGCGCCTGCGCGACGCGGCCTGCGTGGACGACGCCACGCTCGTGAAGGCCGTGTCCCAGTTCGCTGGCGTGGACATCGCGCATTTCGCGGAAACGAACATCGAGGGCATCGCGCATCTGGCCGACACGCTGGGCGGCATCGAGGTGAACCTGGCCGAAGAGGTGGACGACCCACGCGCGGGAGACGTGTACCTGCCTGCGGGGACGCAGACCGTGGGATCGGCGGAGCTGCCCACGCTGCTGCGCGCCGCGAACTACACCGACGGCAACAAGGGCCAGGCGCGCGTGCAGTGCCAGGTGATCGCCGCCATCATGGGCAAGCTCGTTGGCGGCGACGGGCCGCTGGCCGATGCGACCACCCTCGACGCCGTGTCGGGCGACGTGCGCTGCGACCTCGACTCCCAGCAGGCGCTCGACCTTGCGGGCACGTTCTCGTCGCTTTCCCCCGACGCGGTGGCGTTCGAGACGGTGCCCGGCGACGAGGTGCAGCGCGACGGCGTGGCGGTGTTCCAGTCCTACGACGAGGATTGGACGGCGCTGATGGAGCAGCTCGACGCGGGCGGGCAGCCGGCCGCCGACGACGATGCGGCGGGCAGCTCAGAGCGGGTGGATCCGGCCAGCTTCACCATCACGGTGCGCAACGGCGCGGGGATAACCGGCGCAGCGCAGCAGATGGCCGACCAGCTTGCCGCCGGAGGCTTCGTCGTGGACGAGGTGGGCAACACCGATTCGCCCGCCTACGACGAGACGCTGATCATCTACAAGGACGAGGCGAACGAGGCCGCCGCGCAGACGGTGGCGGCCGCCCTGACGAGCGGTCGCGTGGTGAACGGCGGCGATTACTATTCCTTCGACACCGACGTGCTGGTGGTGCTGGGAAGCGACTGGAAGCCGCTCGCATAGGGCTGCGACGCTGCGGAGGGGCCGGACGGCGACAAGGACGCTGGTGCGGGCGGTTGGGGCGAGAAGCCCCGGCCGCCCGCTTTGCGTTTCGGGGCTAGGCTTGCGCTGGGTGCTGGAACGGCAGACGATGCAGCGCGGCGGCAGGCGGCGCAAGGCGCTGGGGCGTTGTAGGGCAATGCCGGCGGGCAACGAGAGGCGTTGGAGCGTTGTGAGGCGATGCCAGCGGACGGCGGCTGCCGCTTGATGACGGGAGCATGACGTTTCCCGCGCAGGCGCCCGGGCCGGCGTGCCGCACGCGGCGGTATGGTAGAATCAGGCGGAAATCGACACCGAACCGAAGGAGGACCATCATGGTCGACAAGAACGACGTGGCGGCGGTGCTGGAGCTGATCCGCCCGAGCCTGCAGGCCGACGGCGGCGACGTGAAGCTGGTCGACGTCAACGAGGACGGCGTGGTGAGCGTGGAGCTGCAGGGCGCCTGCAAGGGCTGCCCGATGTCGCAGATGACGCTGGCCCACGGCGTCGAGCGCATCCTGAAGGAGCGCGTGCCCGGCGTCACCAGCGTCGTGCCCGCCGACGTCATGTAGGAAGGCGCGCACGCCATGACGCAGCACTGCTGGGAGATGCGCGGATGCGATGACGAGATGCAGTCGCGCTGCCCGCACAGCATCCCCGGCGAGCCCTGCCCCGCCGACTGCCGCTACGCCGCCTGCACGCGGCCCACGCACGAGGTAGAAGGCGATTTCGCCGTCCTGCTGAATCCGGAGCGCGACTACGACGCCGCCGTGAAGGAGATCTGCCGCTTCTGCACGTTCTTCCTCACCCACGGCCCGAAGGTGTCCGACCGCACCGGCGACGAGGCAACCCGCCAGGGCAACCCCAACCGCTTCCTGCTGTAAACGCGCAGGACGCCACCGAAACCGAAAACGCCCCTCCCAAGGGGCGTTTTCTTTGCGCGCAATCAGCAGCAGAATCCAAGTGCGCTTTCGCCGCGGCCGCTGCAGCCGCACACACTCGCAACCGACAATAGCCACGCCAATCGCGCTAATCGTCCGCTATCTGCCACACCGCCGGCAAGAACCGCATGATTAGCGCGAAAAGCCCTCCGTCGCAGCCAAGCGCCAACAAGCACAGCTTGGCAAGCGCCGACAACGCGAAAGCGCCCCTGGGCTGGACTTCGGTCCGCCCAGGGGCGCTTGAACGTCAGCTGTGCCGTCAGAATCCCGCGCAGCGTCGGCCCGTTTCGCCGTTCGTCAGAACGGCGAAACCACTAGATAGCCTCGCCCAGCTGGAAGCGCTTGAAACCGGTCACCTTGATGGTGCCGCCCAGCTTCTTGGCGACCTCGGCCGTGTAGTCGTTCACGGACTGATCGGGGTTCTTCACGAAGGCCTGCTCGGTGAGGCACTGCTCCTTGAAGAACTTCTCCAGACGGCCCGTGGCGATCTTCTCCTGGATGTTCTCGGGCTTGCCGGACTCGGCAGCCTGGGCCTTGTAGATGCCCATCTCGTGCTCCACCACATCGGCGGGCACGTCCTCGCGGTTGGCGGCGATGGGGTTCACCGCGGCAACCTGCATGGCCACGTCGTGGCCGTAGGCCTTGAACTCGTCGGAGGCGGTGTCAACGCCCTCGGCGTCGAAGGTCACCAGCACGCCGATCTTGCCGCCACCGTGGATGTAGGAGGCAACGGCGTCGGCCTCCACCACGGAGACGCGCGCGAGCTGGGTGTTCTCGCCCATCACGTGGATGCAGTCGGTCACGACGGCCTCGACGGTCTCGCCGTCGATCTCGGCGGCCTTCAGGGCCTCAACGTCGGCGGGCTTGGCGGCCAGCGCGGCGCGGGCGATCTTCTCGGCGTAGGCCTTGAACTTCTCGTTCATGCCCACGAAGTCGGTCTCGCAGTTCAGCTCAACCACGGCGCCCACCTTGGCGTCGTCGGACACGAGCGCCATGACGGTGCCCTCGTTGGTGGCACGGCCGGCCTTCTTCGCAACGGCGGCCAGACCGCGGGTGCGCAGGACGTCGACGGCCTTGTCCATATCGCCGTCGGCCTCGGTGAGCGCCTTCTTGCACTCCATCATGCCGGCGCCGGTCATCTCACGCAGTTCCTTGACCATGGAAGCGGTGATTGCCATCGGTTCGTTTCCTTTCTCGTTGGCCTCGGCCGCGCGCAGGCGCGGCCGCGTTTCCTGAAATCGGGGGGTTATTCGGCCGCAGGGGCGGCTTCCTCGGCGGGAGCAGCCTCTTCGGCGGCGGGGGCGGCAGCCTCAGCCTCGGCGGCAGCGGCCTGGCCCTCCATGTCGGCGGCGGTCACCGGGGCGCCCGTGCCGGCGATGACGGCATCGGCCACGAAGTCGGCCAGCAGGCGCACCGAGCGGATGGCGTCGTCGTTGGCGGGGATGCCGTACTCCACGTCGTCGGGATCGCAGTTGGTGTCCAGCGTGCCCACCACGGGGATGTTCAGGCGACGGGCCTCCTTGATGGCGATCTCCTCGCGGTTGGTGTCGATGACGAACACCGCATCGGGGGTGCGCTTCATGTTGCGGATGCCGTTGAGGTTGGTCTGCAGCTTGGACAGCTCCTTGCGCAGCAGGATCTGCTCCTTCTTCGGCAGCAGCGCCATGCGGCCATCGGCCTCCATGGCCTCCAGCTCCTCCATGCGGTTCACGCGGGTGCGGATGGTCACGAAGTTGGTCAGCATGCCGCCCAGCCAGCGGGCGTTCACGTAGGGCATGCCGCAGCGGTTCGCAGCGTCGGCGATGGGCTCCTGAGCCTGCTTCTTGGTGCCGACGAACAGGACGGTACCGCCCTTGCGCGCGGTCTCGGACACGAAGGTGTAGGCGTCGTCGAGGCCCAGCAGCGTCTTCTTCAGGTCGATGATGTAGATGTCCCCGCGATTGCCGAAGATGTAGGGCTTCATCTTGGGGTTCCAACGGCGCGTCTGATGGCCGAAGTGGGCGCCTGCGTCAAGCAGCGTCTGAATGCCGATCTTGGTCATTCTTCTCTCCATTCGTTAGTCCTCTGCACGTGGTCGCTCCCGAAGTTCCGCAGCCTTTTCCGGTGGCCACTCGCGGCTCGAGTCGCACGCGCATGCGTGATTATTCCTGCCGTGAAAACACAGCCTGCCAATAATAGCACGATCGCCGCGCAACGCAAGGGAGGCGCCGCACCGCTCCCCATCATCACCACGAATGACGGCGAAGGGGACGGACGCGCGGAACGCGCGCGGGAAACGGGCAAGAAAGCGGGCTGACGCCTACGCCATCGTGTGCGTGGCGAACTGGGGATCGTCCTCCCACAGGCGCACCTCGCCAGCCGCGCGCGTGGCGGCAAGGTCGATGACGCGCTGGTTGGACGAGCCGCGGAAGCGCAGCGTGATGTCGTGGAGGTCCTTCACGTAGGGCCCGTCCACCAGCACGTCGATGCAGGCCAGCAAACGGTCGGTCGCGTCGGTGCGGCGCGGGCTCGCCGGATCCACCAGATCCTCGTACACATCGCCCGTGTAGCACCAGATGGTCTTGCCCGGCAGCTCGCGCTTCACGCGCTCGGCGAGGTCCGCCAGCGCGGCTTGGTTGGCCGGCTCCATGGGCTCGCCGCCCAGAAGCGTAAGCCCGTCCACGAACGGGGGCGCCAGGCTTTCAAGGACGGCATCCTCAACCTCGCGCGTGAACGGCTCGCCAAAGTCGAACGCCCAGGTCTCGGGCTGGAAGCACCCCGGGCAGCGATGCGTGCACCCCGACACGAACAGCGTCGTGCGCACCCCTTCGCCGTCGGCGATGTCGCATTTCTTGATGTTGCCGTAGTGCACCGTCCAACAACTCCGTTCTTCCATCCCGAACCACTGTCAGCAAGCAGCCCTCCGGCGAGCGCAGACGACGCGAAAGCCCGCCGCGATCAGACCTCGGTCCATCGCGACGGGCCCAAACGTCGGCCGTGCCGCCAGAGAGCCGCGCGGCGGCGGGGCCGGCTTCAGCCGCCAGCACGCCGCCAGCCGGAACCCTACAGATGCAGCACGCGATCGCGGATCTCTTCCGTGCGGCCCTGGTTCCAGAACTGGGTGCCGATGTAGCCGCAGGTGCGACGCGCCACGTTGAGCTTCTCCTGGTCGCGGTTGCCGCACTTGGGGCACTCCCACACCAGTTTGCCGTCGTCCTCGACGATCTGGATCTCGCCGTCGAAGCCGCACACCTGGCAATAGTCGCTCTTCGTGTTCAGCTCCGCGTACATGATGTGGTCGTAGATGTACTGCATCACGCGGATGACCGCCTGCAGGTTGTCCTGCATGTCGGGCACCTCCACGTAGCTGATGGCGCCGCCCGGCGAGAGGCGCTGGAACTCGCTTTCAAACTGCAGCTTCGTGAACGCATCGATCTCCTCGGACACGTGCACGTGGTAGCTGTTGGTGATGTAGCCCTTGTCGGTGATGCCCGGGATCACGCCGAAGCGGCGCTGCAGGCACTTCGCGAACTTGTAGGTGGTGGACTCAAGCGGCGTGCCGTACAGCGAGAAGTCGATGTCGCTTTCGGCCTTCCACTCGGCGCACTTGTCGTTCATGTGCTGCATCACCTGCATGGCGAAGGGCGTGGCCTCCGCGTCGGTGTGGCTTTTGCCCGTCATGTACTTCACGCACTCGTACAGGCCCGCGTAGCCCAGGCTGATGGTGGAGTAGCCGCCGTACAGCAGCGGGTCGATGACCTGGCCCTTCGGCAGGCGCGCCAGGGCGCCGTACTGCCAGAGTATCGGGGCGGCGTCCGACAGCGTGCCCTTCAGGCGGTTGTGGCGGCACATCAGCGCGCGGTGGCACAGCTCCAGGCGTTCATCGAAGATCTCCCAGAACCGCGCAGTATCGCGCCCGGACGAGCACGCCACGTCCACCAGGTTGATGGTCACCACGCCCTGGTTGAACCGGCCGTAGTACTTCGGCTTGCCCGGCTCGTAGTTGCCGGCGTTGGCGATGTTGTCGAAGCCGTTGCCGGAGCGGTCGGGCGTCAGGAAGCTGCGGCAGCCCATGCAGGTGTAGCAGTCGCCCTCGCCGGGCTTCTCGCCCTTCGACAGCTTCAGCTCGCGCATCTTCTTCTCGGAGATGTAGTCGGGCACCATGCGCTTGGCGGTGCACTTCGCGGCCATCTTGGTCAGGTAGAAGTACGGCGCGTCCTCGTGGATGTTGCTCTCCTCCAGCACGTAGATGAGCTTGGGGAACGCCGGCGTGATCCACACGCCCTCCTCGTTCTTCACGCCCTCGTAGCGCTGGCGCAGCACCTCTTCGATGATCATCGCCAGATCGTGGCGCTCGGACTCGCTGCGGGCCTCGCCCAGGTACATGAACACGGTGACGAACGGCGCCTGGCCGTTGGTGGTCATGAGCGTGACCACTTGGTACTGGATGGTCTGCACGCCGCGGCGGATCTCGTCGCGCAGGCGAGCCTCCACCACCTCGTTCACCTTGTCAACCGGCGCCTCCAGCCCCAGCGCGTTCACCTCGGAAAGCACCTGGCGGCGGATCTTCTGGCGGCTGACCTCGACGAACGGCGCCAGATGCGTGAGGCTGATGGACTGGCCGCCGTACTGGCAGCTGGCCACCTGCGCGATGATCTGCGTGGCGATGTTGCAGGCCGTGGAGAAGCTGTGCGGGCGCTCGATCAGCGTGCCGGAGATGACGGTGCCGTTCTGCAGCATGTCCTCCAGGTTCACCAGGTCGCAGTTGTGCATGTGCTGGGCGAAGTAGTCGGAGTCGTGGAAGTGGATGATGCCCTCTTCGTGCGCCTTCACGACGTCCTGCGGCAGCAGCATGCGCATGGTCAGGTCCTTGGACACCTCGCCGGCCATGTAGTCGCGCTGCACGGAGTTCACCGTGGGGTTCTTGTTGGAGTTCTCCTGCTTCACCTCTTCGTTGTTGCACTCGATGAGCGACAGGATGCGGTCGTCGGTGGTGTTGGAGGTGCGCTTGAGGCTCTGCACGTAGCGGTAGATGATGTAGCGGCGCGCCACGTCGTAGCGGCCCGCGGCCATGATCTGGTTCTCCACCATGTCCTGGATCTCCTCCACCGACACGGTGTGCCCGGCGCGCTCGCACAGCCACTCGACGCTGTGCGCGGCCAGGGCGATCTGGTCCTCGGTCAGGCGGTCGCCCGGCTCCGCGTCGTTGTTGGCGCCCTGGATGGCGCGGACGATCTTGTCGATGTCGAAAGGAACCTCGGTGCCGCTGCGCTTGATGATCTTCATCGTTTCCCGCCTTCCGCTTTCCTCTTCCCGTCCGGCGCCGCCCGTCCGGCGCCGTTCCTTCATCCCTGTCCGCCCGGTTGTCTTGGAGGCCGGGCGCACTGCGGACGAGCGCCTGCTTCCGCAGCAGCGTCCGCGCTTTTCTCACGGCAATTGTTTCTTAAATGGTATCATTTTTGAACGCATCCGCCGGCCAACGGCGGCAACGTTTCGGCCAGCACATGATACCGCCATTTCGGCACAAGATATTGTGTTTTCTTGCCGATTCAACCCCCATATTATGTTTCTGCAGGTCGATACGAATGAAAAAATTTTTTGAACCCGACTGCGGAAAAACGCGCGAATTCCACCTATTCCGCATAGCTCCTGATGGCTTCGGAAAGAAGCAGAAACCGGGCCGCTTCGGACCGAAAAACCGACCGGATCGCAAGGCGAAAGCGGCGAAAGGCGACTCCGCCCCCGCCGTTTCCAACGGGACGGAAACGGCGGGGCGGGCGGCGGGCGGGCTTCCTTACTTTTCCCTGACTTCGGCCCGGTGCGCCCCCTTGACGCGCGCGCCAGGCGCTAGCATCGCAGGCGACGGAGCGGCAAGCGAAGGCCGTCCGTCCCGCCCGCGACATCCGGCGCCGCTGCGGCCCCTCTGCCGCGACGGCGCGGGTCGCGCCGAGACGAACGCAGGCGCGAGCAGCTCCAGGCAGTCGCGCTGCGTCAGACGGAGAGGCCGCGGCGGCGCGGATCGCGAACGCGGGCAACAGGCGACGGGGCGGCAAGCGAAGGCCACGCCGAGGCGACGACGGCAACGGAAACGGGCAAGGAGAGGGCGATGGGGTTCATCACGCGGTTCCTTTCGGGTTACAGCGACAGCTTCCTGATGGCGCTGGCCCTGTGGCCGGCGGCGTCGCTCATGCTGACGCTGCCCATCCTGGCCTGGCTCTACCACCGCGACGGGCGCGTGCGGCTGCTGTCGGCCGCCGGCGCCTACCTGTCGGTGCTCTACCTGCTGGGCCTGGCGTGCTTCACGCTGTACCCCCTGCCCGAGGGCAACTCCGGCCCGGGCATCACCTACGGGCTGGCGCCCATCCTGAACCCGTTGCACTTCATCGACGACATCCGCGCCGACGGCCTAGCGCCCGTCGCGCAGCTGGCGGCGAACGTGGCGCTGTTCGTGCCGCTGGGCTTCATCGCGGGCCGCGGGCTGGGCCTGAAGCTGCGCTGGGCGGTCCTTACCGGCTTCGGCTGCTCGCTGCTGATCGAATGCGCCCAGCTCACCGGCTTGTTCGGCCTCTACCCCTACGCTTACCGCACCTTCGAGACCACCGACCTTGCCACCAACACCGCGGGCGCGCTTCTGGGATGGCAGCTTGCGCGGCTGTCGCTGCGCCTGCTGCCGCCGGCGCCCGACGCCGAACCCGCCGTCACGCGCGAGCCCGGCTTCGTGCGGCGCTTCGTGGCGTTCTGCATCGACCTCGCGCTGGCGGGCGCGCTGTCGCTGGTCACCACGTCGCTGGCGTCGGTGCCGCTGTTCCTCCTTGCCGCGCCGTCGGGCGCGTTCACGGCGCTGCACCTGCCCGAGCTCATCGCGGCGGCGTCGCTGGCCGTCGTGGAGGTGCTGATCCCCTGGAAGCGCGAAGGCAGGACGCCGGGCGGCAGCTTCGTGCGCATGACCTGCGAGGGGAAGACGCGCACCGGCGCGCGCCGAGTCCTTTTCTACGCCGCGCGCTTCTTCGTGCTGCTGTGCGCGACGGGCCTTCCCGCCCTCGAGCCGCGCCTGGGTCTGGTGCCGCTGGTTTGCCTGGCGTTCTTCCTGTTCGCACGCAAGATGCCCTACGACCTGATCTAGCGGGCTGGCTGCGCGGGCGAACGGGGCGGACGGCGAACGCGTCGCCAGCCCGCCCGCCGTTCCGAAGCGCGCTCTCCCGCCCGGCCCTGCCGCCATCGGCCCGCCCCGCTGCTGCGCCGCGCTGTTTCGCATTAGAATGCCTCCTGCAGATCAATCGAAGCAAGGAGGACCATGGCGAAGCGCCCCGACGATGCCGCAGCCCCGTGGCTTTCGCGCCCCCAGCCGCGCCTGCGTTTGGGCGGGCTCGTGTTCCTGCTGCTGGTAGCCTCGCTCATCACGCCGCTGTCGCTGGACATGTACACGCCCGCCATCCCGCATATGGCCGGCTACTTCGGCACCGACGAAGCCACGGTGAACCTGACGCTGTGGGGCTACTACCTGCTGTTCGCCGTCGGCATGCTGGTGCTGGGTCCCCTGAGCGACCGCTTCGGACGCAAGCCTCTGCTCGTCGCCGGCTTCGCGCTGTACGTGGCGGGCGGGGCGGCCTGCGCGCTGGCGCCCTCTATCCACGCGCTCATCGGCGCGCGCCTCGTGCAGGCCCTCGGCGCGGGCGCGGTGAGCGCCGTCAGCATGGCCGTGGTGAAGGACAGCTTCCGCGCCGACCGCCGCGAGAAGATCCTCTCCATCATGCAGGTGCTGTTCGTCGTGGGCCCCGCCGCCGCGCCGAGCATCGGCACGGCCGTCCTGCAGGTGGCCGACTGGCGCGCCACGTTCTGGGTGCTGGCGGCGGTGGGCGCGCTGTGCCTGGCGCTGACGCTGCTGTTCGCCGAGTCGCTTCCCGCCGCCGAGCGCACCGAGGGCGGCCTGGCCTCCACCTTGGGGCAGCTGGGCACGGCGGCGAAGGACCCGGGCTTTTCCGCGTTCCTTGTCATCACCAGCCTGTTCGAAGTGGCCTTCATGGGCTACATCGCCGTGGGGTCCTACATCTACGTGGACTTCTTCGGCGTGGGCGAGGCGGGCTACAGCCTGTTCTTCGGCGTGGCGGCGCTGCTGACGGCCGCCGGCCCGTTCATCTGGCTGGGCTTCTCGCACGTGACGACGGCGCGGCGGTTCACCACGGCGCTGCTGGTGCTGTCCTGCGCCCTGGGTTTGGCCCTCATCGCGTTCGGCGAATGGGGACCGGTTACGTTCTGCGCGCTGTTCAGCCTGTTCGCTGTTGCCGAAGCAGCCGGGCGCCCCTACATGATGAACATCCTGCTGGAACAGGCCAAGCATCACGCCGGTGCGGCCAGCGCGCTCATGAACTGCGTGCGCACGGGCGTGGGCTGCGTCGGCATGGTGCTGGCGGCCCTGCCGTGGGCCAGCTACGTGCAGGGCGTGGGCGTGCTGATGGCGGCGGGCATGGCAGCGGGACTCGTCGGGTGGGCGGCCCTTCTGCGCTCGCGCGTGCCGCTGGCCGGCATCAAGGACGACGAGCCCGCTTCCCTCTGGTAGGTCCGCACGCCCGCTGCCGCGCCCGCCGCCCCCGGCGACGCCGCCCTTGCGCCGCGCGGCATGCCGAGGCGGGAGTGCTACACTAGCGCGGGCGCGCCGCACGGCGCGCTTCCACCCTACCCTGCTGCAGCGAAGGACGGCTCCACCATGACCGAATGGCTCATACGGCGTTTCGTGAAAGACCCCGACGACACCGCCAGCGTGGCGGCGCGCACGCGCTACGGGCAGTTCGCCGGCATCGTGGGCATCGTCTGCAACCTGCTTCTGTGCCTGGGCAAGGGCGCCATCGGCATCCTGGCCGGATCGGTGTCCATCGTGGCCGACGCGGTGAACAACCTCTCCGACGCCTCCAGCAACATCATCAGCCTGCTGGGCTTCAAGCTGGCCAGCAAGCCCGCCGACCCCGAGCACCCCTACGGCCACGGCCGCTACGAGTACCTGGCGGGGCTGGCGGTGGCCATCCTCATCGTGTTCATCGGCTGGGAGCTTCTGCAGACCTCCTTCGACAAGATCATGAACCCCGGCCCCACCGAGTTCAACGCCGCCGTGGTGTGCGTGCTGGCGCTTTCCATCCTCGTGAAGCTGTGGATGATGGCGTTCAACCGCACGGTGGGACGACGCATCGGCTCCACGACGCTTGAGGCCACGGCCGTGGACTCGCGCAACGACGTCGTCTCCACCGCGGTGGTGCTGGCGTGCGCGGCGGCATCGCACTTCGCCGGCATCGACCTGGACGGCTGGGTGGGCCTGGCCGTGGGCGTCTTCATCCTGTACAGCGGCGTCCAGCTGATCCGCGAGACCATCGACCCGCTGCTCGGCCGCGTGCCCGACCCCGAACTGGTCAGCCACATCCACGACACCATCATGTCCTACCCCGGCGTGCTGGGCACCCACGACCTGATGGTGCACGACTACGGCCCCGGCCGCCAGTTCGCCAGCGCGCACGTGGAGATGCCCGTGGAGGCCGACCCGATGGAAAGCCACGACCTCATCGACAACATCGAGCAGGACTTCAAGGAGCGCGACGGGCTGATCGTCACGCTGCACTACGACCCCATCGTCACCGACGACCCCGAGGTCAACGACATGCGCAACTGGATAGACGCCCAGGTGAAGACCATCGACGGACGGATGTCCATCCACGATTTGCGCACCGTGCCCGGCCCCACTCACGTGAACGTCCTGTTCGACTGCGTGAAACCCGCCGATCTTGCGCTTTCGGACAAGGAATTGACCGATCGCGTCAGCGCTCTGGTGACGGCGCGGTATCCTAAGGCGATCTGCAAGATAACCGTCGACCAGAGCTACGTGAGCTCGCAGCAGTAGGCCCGCCCGCGCCCGCGCGGCGCGCCTGGCCCCTTCCCGCCCGTCCGACCGCAGGAGACCCCATGACCGAACCCGCCGCACCCGCCGCCGCGACCGGCCTTCCGCTGCGCTTCGCCGCCGGCGCCCTGCGCGCCATCCCGCTGCGCTTCGCCGAGCCGAAGCCCTCGGGCTGCCCCGCAAGTCCCCTGCGCTTCTCCGAGGATGCGACACGCGGCCTGGCGGCGGCGTCCGCGGCGTCCGCAACGCCGGTCGAGAACGCGTCTGACGCGGCCGCAGGCGCCGACGGCACGGTGCGCGCCGTCGGACCCGAAGGCGCGTCGGGGTCGGAATCGGCGGTGCCCGGCCGCCAGGTCATCGACGAGGACCAGCTGAAGCGGATGATGAAGGACCACCGCGGCGGCTTCTTCCGCCGCAACAGCTACCAGCTGGTCACGCTCATCCTCATCGCCGTGAACGTGGCGCTGTACCTGGTGGAGGTCGTCCTGGCGGGCCTGCGGCTGGACATCCCCTCGCGCGTGCTCTTCGACCTGGGTGCCATGCTGCCCCTGGCCGTGCAGGGCCCGACCGACCTGTGGCGCTTCGTCGCGCCGATGTTTCTGCATCTGGATTTGATGCACCTGCTCATGAACATGGTGGCCCTCTACAGCGTGGGCGTGACGCTGGAGCGCATCCTGGGCAAGGCGGGTTTTCTGGCGGTGTACTTCGTCGGCGGCATCACGGGCAACGCGGCGTCCTACGCCTGGGGGCTTCTCGCCGAAGGCGGCGCCACCGTGTCGGCCGGTGCGTCCACCAGCGTGTTCGGGCTGTTCGTCGCCGTGGCGCTGCTGGGCGTGCTCGCGCGCGGCAACCGCCGCTACCTGATGGCCTACAGCAAGGGCATGCTGGCGGTCATCGCCGTGAACGTGGCGTACAGCCTGCTGGTGCCCGGCATCTCCATCAGCGGGCATTTGGGCGGCGCCATCGGCGGCGCCATCGGCATGCTGATGGTCCCCAGCAGAAACCTGCGCACGCCCAAGCCGGCGTGCGCGGTGGTGGCGGCGCTATGGGTTGCCGGCATCGCAGCGGCGATCTGGTGGGGGCTCGGCGCGGTCCCCGCCGTCGCCGCCAATCTGCTGGCAGGCTAGCCGCACGCGATGCAGCCGCCCGCCCGACAGGATTGTCGCACGCAATATACGGGCGGCTCCTGATAGGATAGCCGCCCCAAAGGCGAAGCGGGCCGCGACTATGTCGCCGCAGCCCGCTTCGGTGCGGTGCGATTTCTGCCTTCGCCCAGCTCGCCTCGGCTCAGCGGGCCTTTCGGCCTTCGACCGGCCGCCTCCGCTACTTCCGCAGCGTCTTCGCCGCCACAAGCGCCAGCAGCGCGGCGGCCACGGCGCAGCCGATGGGCAGCAGGATGCTCGCCCATTCGACCGGCGACGGCAGGTAGGCCTGCGACATCGCGAACGCATCGCCCGACGAGGCGTACAGGCCCGTCGACATCGGGTACGCCCACGCCGGCGAGGCCTGGTTCGACAAGCCCGCGAACAACGTCGGCGCGGCGAACGCCGGGTACAGCAGCATCAGGCGATGCGCGAACATGCCGACGATCGCGAGCGCCGCGTACGCGCCCAGCTCGCCGACTCCCGCCTTGCCGCCGCGCACGAGCAGCAGCACCGCCGCGACGAGAGGCAGCCCCAGCTCGGCAGCGTAGAGCGGAGCGTACGCCCCCACCGCCGCCAGCGTCGCCTGGCCCGCAGCCGTTCCCTCCAGCGCCAGCAGCACGAGTTCGGCGAGCGCAAGCGCCACATGCACGACGATCGCCACGGCGAGCATCCGCCCGAACCGACGCGCCGCAGCCGAGGCGCCCTCCGCGTCATCGTCGCGCGCCGACACCGCCGCCATCGCCAGCACGAGCGCGAGCCCGCACACGACCGCGACCGCCAAGAAGTCGATCGGCACGATGACGCTGTGCCACCAGGCGCGGGCGCTCGGCAGCGCGAACAGCACGCCCTCGATCACCTGCAGCAGCACTGCGGCGACGATGCCGGCGATCATCCACGCGCGCGCCGACCTCCACGAGCGCGCGAGCGCGACCAGCCCCACCACCGATGCGGCGATGAAGAAGGTGAGCGCCATCATGTCCCAGGCCAGAGGCGAGGCGACGTTGAGGTGCAGGATCATCGCCAGGATGTTTTGGGGCGATCCCAGGTCGGCGATGATCGCCACCGAGGCGCCGATGGCGCCGCCCAGCCCCGCAGCCTGCGCCGGAAGGGCGAACCGCTGCAGCTCGGAGCGCTTCGACAGCACGATGTAGCTCGCCGCGAGCTGCCCGCCCGCGCCGAACCCCACGCAGAACGCGAACATCCCGATCAGAAGGCCCCAGCAGAACACGTTGCTCAGGTTGGTGGTGGCCAGAAGCCCCATCGTGAGCTGGGCGATCCAGGCGGCCAGCCCCGTCGCCGCCACGACGAGCGCGACGACCAGCGCGCCCAGCTGCTTTTTCGACACAAGCTTGCCCATGGCTACTCGCCGTCCTTTCCGCCCGTGGCACCCTGTGCGGCAGCGCCATCGCCGCTCGCGCCTGCGCCTGCGCCCGATCCCGACTCGTTCGCGCCCGTGTCGTCGCTGCCGCCCGACTCGCTCGAAGCAGCCGCGCCTGCCGCCGACAGCCCGTAGAATGCCAGCAGCTCGCCCGCGTCCTCGACGCCGCGCGTCGACTTCAGGTAGTACACCTTCGGATGCGTGCCGTGCTCCTCGCCCAGCACAAACGTCTCGCGCCCCTCCAGGTAGCGGGAGATCTCGGAGTCCGGATCGTCCAGATCCCCGAAGATGCGCGCGTTGCCGGGGCAACCCGCGCAGCACGCCGGCTCGACCCCCTGGCTGGTGTACTGCACGCAGAACGTGCACTTCTCCACCACGCCCTCGGGGCGCTTGGGCGCATACACCAGCCGCCCGTCCTGGCGGTACTCCGCCGGGTAGCCGTAGGAGTACGTCGTGCCGCCCGTACCCGGCAGCGGCTCGGCCTCACCCCAGTTGAACTGGCGCACGCCGTAGGGGCACGCCGTCATGCAGTAGCGACACCCGATGCAGCGCTCGTAGTCCACGAGCACCGTGCCCGCCTCGTCAGTGTAGGTGGCGCCGGTGGGGCACACGCTCTGACACGGCGCGTCCTCGCAGTGCTGGCAGCTCACCGGCAGAAACTCCATGCGCGGCTGCCCGTCGTCGCCCAGCACCGAGGTCCCGTACTCGGGCGCGCCCGGCGCGAAGACGCGGTTCCACCAGATCCCCTCGGGCTGCGCATGGTGGTCCTTGCAGATCACCGCGCACGTGCGGCACCCGATGCACCGGTCCAGGTCGACCGCCATCCCGTATCTCATGCGATCACCTCCTCATGCGCGCCGCCGGCTTCCAGCAGGCGCACGTCGCACACGCACTCGTTCCACGCCATGTTGGGCGACCACACGCTCGACACGTAGTAGATCTCGTGGATGGGGTTGATCCAGGGGTAGATCAGCGAGTTGTAGCTCTCGTCGCCGGTGTAGCGGCTCCACCAGCCCATGTCGAAGACCACCTGGCCAGGGTACATCCCCGGATCGCACACCAGCGCGCCGTTGACCTTGCCGCGGCTGTTGAACACCTCGACCACGTCCCCCTGAGCGAGCCCCTTGGCCGCCGCGTCGTCGGGGTTCATGAACACCTTGGGCGTGTTGTTCTGCAGCTCCAGCATGAACGGGTTGTTGCAGTAGGTGGCGTGCACGCGGAACAGGCTGTTGCGCGTCAGGTACGCGAACGGGTACTTCTCGCGCGCCTCGGGATCGGCAGCGTACTCGGTGTCCTCGAACGCGGGCTTGTAGCAGGGCAGCTGCTCCCCCATCTCGAGGAACCGGTCCTCGTCCTTGTAGAACTCGATGCGCCCCGACTTGACAAACCGCGCCGTCACGTCCAGCGCGTTGGGGCGCGACACCGTGGGGAACGGCTGGCCCTCGTGGATCTGCTCCCAGAACGGGATCTTCTTCTCGCCGGGGTTGGCGTGCGCCAGCTTGCACGGGCCGGCCTTGAGGTCTTCCACCGTGATGTGGCTGATCGTGTCGCCGCCGTTGGCGAGCAGCGTGCGCAGCACCTCCTCGGCAGCGTCCTCGGCCTCGTCGGGGCCGAACTCGGGCCACATGTCGGCCACGGTCGGGTCGATCCGGCAGGCAAGCTCCTTGCACGTCCACAGCTCCGGGCGCGCGATCCCCGGCGGGTCCACCATCGGCTGCATGATCTGCACCCACGGGTGCAGCGGGGTGATGACCAGCTCCGTTTTCTCGTACCAGCTGGCACTGGCGAAGGTCACATCGGAATAGTCGACCGTCTTG
>DVIW01000005.1 GCA_018710945.1 Candidatus Aphodovivens avistercoris
GTCGTCCCGTTCTTCTTGGTCTTCCCGCCGCAGACGGCGCACCTTGGATTATTCACCGCTCACCCCGGCCCCTCGGCAACTTCTTCCGGGGAAAAGAATGCCTGAACTGGGATGCCAAGCGAGAATCGGACACACTTTCTGTCCGAGCCCAAAGTTGGCGGCAGCCAACTCGAACGGTCTGTTTATAGAGGCTTAGCTGGGGATTTGCCGATTAAGCGGACACATATTCTGTCCTATAACCCACAATGCGAGAACTCAGCATCTTCGTCGATGAGTCGGGAAGCGACGGCCTCTCCGATCGCCACTATCTGCTCACCGTCGTCATGCACGACCAATCCGAGAGCATCGCGGATTCGATCGCGGCATATGAGGGCGCCTTTCGCGCCAAGGGGCTCCCGGACATGCCCTTCCATGCGTCGCCGCTCATGAACGGCAAGGACCAGTACTCGGGGCTCGACCTGAGGACGCGCAAGATGCTGCTCGGTTCGTTCCGAGTCTTCTTCCGCCATATGCCCGTGAAGTACCATACCTTCGCATACGCGACCAAACAGTTCGCCTCGCTCGACAAGCTCGCGGGGACGATGCGGAGGGACCTCGTGAACTTCCTGTTCGACAACCTCGCGGAGTTGCAATCCTACGATATGGTCAAGGTCTACTACGACAACGGCCAGCACTCCATCGCCGAGTCCCTCCATCGCGCGGTCGAGTACGCGCTGTCGAAGGACGCCGTCGTCTACCGGTCGGCGCAGCCCTCCGAGTACCGGCTTTCGCAGGCGGCAGACTACATCTGCACCATGGAGCTCACGGCGATCAAATACGCGGAGCATGCGGCCACCGCGACGGACGAGAAATTCTTCGGCAAGTGGTCCGATTTCAAGAAGGGCATACTGAAGGAGACGCGCAAGAAGCTCGTCTAGAGAGGCGATCGGCCCTTGGCGGAGCGTTTACCGACAATGGAGTCTGTCGCGCGCGGAGGGTTGATAAATGTCGCTTAGCTGCAAAATAGGCTCCAGTTGGAAATCCTCGGGTTTGCGGGGCGGAATAGCGAAAGCGATTCTGCCCTGTTTTAGCTCGATGAGATAACCGCCGAAGATGCCGCAGCGATCGTCGGAAGCGCGAAAAGGAAATGGCCCCAAAGGAAGAAACCCAAGAACCCGAGAAGCGTCCCCAATGGGAGTGCTTCTTCGGAGACGCCCAGCTCGCCCCACCGTCTGATACCCCGGGCAAACCCAGCTACGGCCTCTTCGGCACGTGCGGCAGCTTGACCCCGCAGGAAGAGCAGAACGCTGCGTCACCGGTCGCCTTGGCGCCGCAATAAGGGCAGAAAGCTGCGCGCACTATGCGGTCCGGCGGCGTCCAAGTCTTAATCCCCTTGGCGATCAAGCCCGCCACGCGTTCGGCTATGCCCGAGTCGTCGTTAGAGCTCGCTACGGTGTAGTCGCTCGACAGGAAGCCGATGAAGGCAGACGCCCAGAGCAGAAAGCCCATCCCCACGGGAGAGCAGCAAATCGAGCACCTTAAGCAGAAGGGCGTCTTCTTCGTGCTGCACACCGAAATGGAAGCCGCGCGCATCCGAGAGCCCGAGCTTTTCAATCCAACTCAACCCGCACCGCCCCTCTCGAGGTCACGCGATGCGCCAGCGATAACCGCTCGTGCTACAATGCGGACATCAGAGATGAAAACGCAGTCCCCGTCGGGTAGTCGTGGGCGTGCGGGAGCCCGCATCAGTAACCCGTCTCCTTGGTTGTCCCTTCTCTGCATGGTCATCTACATTTCGGTAGTAGAAACCAGCCCTAATCATAGACGGTCGAGAGTGAGCTATCGCATGAAGCTGCCGAGGCATTATTCAGGGTTGCGCACCAGCAGCAGATTTCTCCTGACAACCTTCCTCATCACTTGGCCCGCATGGTGGCTGAACGCGGTCCTGACCTCAGCGGGCATCATCGATTATTCAAGTCCCATCGGAACGGCGATCCACACCGTCGGCGTCTTTGGACCCACCATCGCCGGGCTCTCGTTGATCCCGGGAGGCTTTACCCTGAAGCGCGGCCTCGCGTTCACGTTCGGCGGGCTGAGACGCTCGCTCCCTTGGACCGCGGCGTTCCTCGTCGTGCCGCTGGTTCTTCTCACCGCCGCCTCCGATGGCCTCGCGGAAGGCCTCAGCCCAATCTCCGCCATGGGGGTCTTCCTTGCTGCCCTCATGGTGAGCGGCGGCAACGAGGAGCTGGGTTGGCGAGCGGTCCTGGAGCCTGAGCTTGAGCGAAGAATTCCTTTTTTCGCGGCCTGTCTTGCCACCGGGGCGATTTGGGGCCTGTGGCATCTGCCGCTGTGGTTCACGCAGGGCGCCGGGAGGGAGACGACCCCGTTTCTTGCGTTCGTAGCCCTCGCCGTGCTCCTCTCGTTCTGGCTGTCGGCGCTCTATCGCGCGGGCGGGTGCGCCTTCTCCTGCTGCCTTCTCCATGCGTTGGCGAACACGCTAATCGGGGTGCTTTCGCTTTCAAGCATTTCACTCGTGATAGCCGCGGCGCTCGCCCTCACGGGGCTCTCGTTGGCCGCTTTCCGCCGCAGGCTCCCAATCGAAGAGGTCTGCGGCGGAAAACCGGAATGGCCTGCTCCGTGAATTAGGTGAGGCCGCACTGGCGAACGGTCTCAGACAGGCGAGCCCCTTGAACCGGAATGCCGTTCCGATCCAGGGTGCTCGGTTTTCCTATGTGTGGACAGGCGTGCAAGAGGGGGCACGAGAAGCGACCCTGAGGACCCCGCCCATTATATCGGCCATCTACACTCGGTTCTGGCTTTGCGTAAACGCATGGCCAGGATCCGCGAAAGAGCGTCGGGTGCACCGCAGCTGAACTCGCTAAACGTCCGAATCGAATTTCGCTCAGAGCAGAGCCGTTTGCCCGACGACTCGGGTGTCATAGGCGGGTGTCATAGGCGGGTGTCATAGGGACACATCAAATGACACCCCCGCCTATGACATTCCTTGGCGTCGCGCTCATTCGTCATCCTTTGGGATGGCTATGCCCTCGCTATCGCGCCTCTGCCGACACCCGTCAACCTTTCGATTTGGCGAATAGAAAGTCCGGCGAACTTCAATTGGGCAAGCGCTTTGTCGCGTTCGGTCTTGGGCATCGAAGAGATTCGGTCTGCAAAGGATTGCCCGAATGCCTTCAACGCAATGTCGATTGCCTCTGCGTCGTCAAGTCTCCGCCGGTATCCGTCGATCCTTTCGAACCCGTCTTCCTCGTTGGCGTTGTTGTGAAAGCTCAAGAATCCGTCTATTCCTGCGAAAAGCTCAAGCACAGCTGCCGAATCGGCTATTCCTCCCTTGCCTTCGGCGATTTCTTGATAGCTGCTCCAGGCGTACTGATCGACGTCTTCTCCTATGTCGAGAGGATTGCGGTGGATGTAGCGGATTGCCGCTAGCAAATGGCTTTCGCTCGTGATCGGTTGGGCATTGAAGCGGTTCTGGAAAACCTTCCCGACATGCCCATGCCTTCCGTTGAAGTACTGCGCATAGCTGATCTCCGTGCGCTGCATCAGCTTCGAGAGGTCGGCTCTGTCTGCGCGAAGGAGTAGATGAGCATGATTGTCCATGAGGCACCAGGCATAGATGGCAGCCTTTGACCCTTTCAGTTTTTCCGCGAGAATGTCGAGAAACCTTTTTTTGTCCTGATCATCCTCGAAAATGATGCGCCTTCCCAGTCCCCTTACGGTCACGTGGGCAAATTCGGAAGGGAACAGCGCTCTCGCGTCGCGTGCCATGGCTCCTCCTTTTTTTGCAGGGGCGCCCAAGATCTTCGTTGCGCTCATTATGCCATGGGACGGGGCGCTTTGATACGTGCCGTTAGATGCGTCCCTTTGGCACGGATGCGTCCCTTTGGCACGCCTTTGGCACGGAGTTCCGGAATCAGGCCCTTCGGGAAGCCGTCTAGCGGCTATGATTTAACGCGTCCAAGATTTGGGGCGCAGTTCATCGTTGTGCCAACACTCTTTGCGCAAAACCACCCATATTGCGCACCCCCCCGCACAGTACAATGTACGCAAGCGGTACAGAAGCTTGCGCAGTACCCAAACGCCGCGCATAACCAGGAGCATGCTCATGAGTCCGAAACCGCAACCGCCACAGGGGAGCAACCTCTTCCAACGCGCCATATTTCGCATCAAGCACCCTGAAACGCACACCTCGCAGGAATGGGACGAGATAGCAAAGCGCAAAAAGCAGCAGCGCCGCGAGAAGCGCAAAGCGCTTCTCCACCGGATAACAGCGTCGCCGCAAGAACCTCTGGCACAAAAGCAGCCGCACCGTGAGAAGCGCCAGGGCCTTCTCCGCCGTGAAACAACGCCGTCGCGCGAACCCCTGACGCTGATCCCCTTCACCTTTAAAAGCCTGATTATCCGCGCCGTTTTTGCCGTGGGCATTCCTGCCGCCATCGCGACGTTCTTCGCCTGGCAGGCCCCATGGGACGGGTTCGTCCGCGACAGCAACATCTTCGGCGTATTCATCAGCGTGGGCGTATGGGGCCTCGCATGCTGGTGCTACGCCCAGTTCGGAAGCGCCAACGAGGGCAACGACCGCGCTCGGCCGCTGAAGTCGGTGGGCATTCTGGTTCTCGTCATCACGTTTTGCCTGATGGCATGTGCGTTTGTCGCGTGGATCGAGTACCTGAGAATGACGCTCATGAGCATAATGACCAACGGAAATGACGCCGCGCCATGGAGTACCTTCATGGCGCAGCTGGTTGACTCCTTCGTGGCATCGGGGCTGCCCGTCACACTGACCCTGTTCACCTGCGTGAGAATCGCGAGCTGGGCATGGCGCCGCTGGTCGGAAGCGTTTGAGACCAGCGAGGCGCTGTGGTGGCTCGACGCGGGCGTGCGTGTGCTGAAGTTTTTCGCCCACCTGTTTGCGGTGCTGGCGGTGGGCACATCGCTCGCGCTGCTGTGCGAGGCGGGGCTCTACCCCAACATTCCGCTGTGGTTCAACGGCCCCTGGTGGGCAGGCGTGGCGTCGCTCGCGCAGCAGCTCGCGCAAACAGGCATGCTCTGGGTGCTGGCGGCGGCGTGCGTGCTGCGCGTTGCGTGGCGGCGCTTCAAGCTGTGGAACGATGTGCGCACCGAGCGCGAGCGCAGCCTCTGGAAACAGCAGCCAAACCCTAAGCCCGACCTGGCCATAAGCGCCAAAACCGCGTTATCGAGCGCAATCGCGTCCGTCGTGCGCACCGTCTGTTTGACCGCCATCGTGCTGGCGTTTATCGCGTCGGCGCTCGCCCTTGTGCATCCCGGAGGGCTTCCAAGCGCCACCCTACTCGCCACCATGGCGTCTGCCCTGGCCACGGGCCCGCTAGCGGGCGCACTTGCGGCATGCGTCGCGCTTTACCTGGCGCGGCTTGCGAAGAACCGCTGGGCTATGTCGTTGGGCAAAACGCACGGGTTCCTGCGCGGATTGGCAACCTTCGTTTGGGCGCTCGCGGCCATCGCCACCGCCGGATTGGCGCTCTATGGCATCGTGCGCGCCCAGCAGGCCACCGGAGTGTTCTCGACTTTGGGCTGGCAGCTGCAAAGCGGCCTGGAAAACCCCAATATCTGGGGATTCGTCATCCATCTGGCCATCGGGATGGTCATCGCCATCATCGTGCTGTACATTGTGGTGATGCTTATCCCGTTCGGCGGGGGCGTCGGCGCAGGCGGCGGGGGCGGCGGTTATGCGGCCGGCGGTGGCGGTGGTGGCTCCAGTTTTGGCAGCAGCAGCGATTCCAAGCGTCAATCCGTCAACGACCGCTACGGCCGCAAGCTGGTGGAGGTAGATGATTCCGGCATATTCTCCCCCACCACCCTGCGCGACCGCCACGGCGCCAAGATTGGCACCGCACGCGAGAGCTGGGACGGCTCCACGCATGTGAGCATCGGCGACGACGAGTACCGCGTGCGTGAAGCCCTGTTCTCAAGCGACAAGATCGTGGAGAAAGACGGCGAAGAGGTGGGCCGCATCCGCGAAAGCGGTGGGGGCGACGACCGGTTCTATAAGAAGTAGCGCAGCTCGGTGCTGAATCAACAGCGGCACCGCGTTTTGCGGTGCCGCTTTCTTATTGCGCTGCTCTGCCGCTTGCGGGGCGACGAGCGGTTCTGTAGGCAATGGGGCCTATTTCGTGCGCCAGTCGCAGGGGTTGGGTGCAAGGCAGGCACGCAAGCCTTCGGTGATGATGAGAAGGCAGTTCTCAAACGACGCCGCCGAATAGCCCGCCGCCGTAGTACGCCGCCAATGCTCGTTGAGCACGAACGGGGGCGCCTGGCGACCGCGCCTGGTGAGCATGCCCGGCACGCGCGATGGTTGGGGGACGTGTTCCTTTCAACCCATTTGGCAGGCCGCCTCGATGGGGTTGGTTGTCCGTGACAGAGGCGTTGTCCGTGACAGAGGGACGCATCTATTGGCACGAAGCTTGCAGCGAAGGGGCGCGGAGCGTGACGTTTGATGTGTCCCTCCGTCACCACGACTCCTCCGTCACCACGCCTCCGTCACCACGTTTGATGTGTCCCTCCGTCACCCGTCACCGGGCTTTCTCCCGCATACGATCTCCTGTGCACGTCATGCTATGGGGGCTTTCGAGACGCATGACAATGTCGCTTGGCGGCGCCCACAGGCTGGAAGACGTGACCTCGAAGTTGTTCGAGAAGCTGGCCGAGTCAATGAGGCTCCCGGAGGGTCGCGCCATGGCGAGGCTTGGCGACCTTGCAGCCGGAATCGAAGGGGCGATAGAGGAAGCCTTTTCCTTCGTGGAATCTGGCGGGATCGCCTGCGGAGAGTTAGGGATCGCGTTGTCGGCGAGATCCGTGCGAATGCGGGAAGACTTTAGGAACGCGTGGGTGCATAAGGGCATTGATTGACTTGCGCCAAGAAGAGATGCTGCAGCGTTTGGTGCCATATAATGCGCTTCAAAGGCGGCGGCACCGAAGGGACTTGCCATGAGTATCGTGAACTCGCAACTAGGCTCGCTTGTTTCTGACAAGGAGAAGTCAGCGTATCTTGCGAAAATACGATCAAGCAAAGATAAGCTGATTCACAGCGGAATAAATCCGTTCGAAAACCTGCGTGTTGAGCCGGAGGTCGCCGAATCGTGGATCGCTTCATACAATGCCGGGGTTGATCCCTACGCTCCAAACAACTCTGAGTACGTAGACTATGATGATCTTTCCAAGCGTCTAGCAGCCAATGTCGACATCGTTGCCGCCGTAGACGAGACGATAAGTCGCTTTCTTGGCGTTTTAAAGAAGATGATCAGCTCTATTTTTTACGCTGACAGCGACGGTGTGGTTCTTTACGTGCTCGAAGGGGAAGTTTCGAACGACAACTATCGTCAATTTGGGACGCGTGTCGGCGGGTTGTGGAACGAAGAGATCACGGGGACTTCGGCGATCTCTTTGTGCGTCAAGCATCGGGATGTTGTCCAGCTGGTTGGGCCTGAGCACTATGGAATCGTTATGCAAGACCATCTCACCACTGCTGTTCCGATTCGCGGCTCAGACGGGGAGTTTTTCGGCGTGCTGGCGATGACAACGCTGCACAACAAAGTCGGCACGGGACTCTCTTATTCGCAACCGTACAATCTTGGTCTTGCCTTGGCGTTGGCATCATCGATCGAGAGGCTCGTCCAGTTCGAGAGAAAGCCGTATGGAACAGACAATGGTGGGGGAGGCGGTCTTCTTGTAAGCGGACGCAGCGAAGAGGGGGCACGGTTCCCGGCGCTTCAAGATCTTATCGGATTGAGCGCCGCGTTCTCGAGCATAAAGAAACTTGCCAAGCAAGCTGCGCTTACAAAAGCGAACGCTTTCATCTATGGCGAGATGGGGGTGGGGAAGTTCACGCTTGCAAAAGCCATTGCTGCTGAGCGGGGGCTGTCTCCCGATTCGCTCGCGGTGCTCTCGTTTTCAGGAATGCCCGATTTGCTGATCGAAGAGGAGATGTTCGGCAGGGAGGGGCCGATGGGCGTTGTCGAGAAGGTGGGCATACTCGAGCAGGCAAAAGACGGTGTGCTCATCATCATGGAGATCGGTGATGCTCCGGCAAGAATCCAGCATGCCCTGCTGAATGCAATAGAGGAGCGTTCGTTTCGAAGGATAGGGGGCGCCGCTCGCGTTCGGCTTGGCTCGTTCCAGGTTGTTTCCACTTCGGAATTCGATCCGGCGGAGCTCGTGAAGCTTGGGAAACTGAGAAGCGATTTGGCCATTACGGTTTCGCAGATCAAAATAAACATTCCACCGCTTCGCGAAAGGCGTGATGACGAGCGGCTCCTCATCGGGCATTTCTTGAAGCATGCCGGTGAGAGAAGCGGGATGCGGCGCCCTCCCCATTTGTCTTCTCGTGCTATGCAGGTGCTGCTTGAGACGCCGTTGCGTGGGAACGTGAGGCAGCTGCGCGACGCTTTGCAGTATGCAGTTATAGTCTCCGAAGGGGAGACAATCAACGAAGACGATTTTCCGCTCGGCATTGAAGACGCTCCTGCCAAAGGCTTTTCCGAAGAGGATGGAGACGGCGTGATGTCACTTAAAGACGCCGAACGTGCGGCAATCGAAAACGCTTTGGCATTCACAAACGGCAACATTCGAGAAGCGGCGAAGGTTTTGGGGATCAGCAGGTCAACGCTCTATCGCAAAATGGACGAGTATCGGATTGCCCGATGATTGAGATAATTATGGAAATAATATGAATTATTTTAACAAAGGAGGGGCGCCAACAAAGTATTGATCTCAACTTCGAACATGTCTCAAAATGAGACATAACATTGTTCTATAGCTCTGTCCGAAAACAGGACAGAGCTTATTTTATTCTCAAATTAAAATAACGAAAACACGAACAAAAGTTCGCTCATTCGATTCTTTATATACTCGTTTTCGTGATCACGAATTGCAGGGTTGGCCGACAACTCCGGTTCTAAAGCGAGTCACGCTAACAGGGAGAGGGAGGAGAATCGTATGGGTGAGCCTATTAAAATCAGAGACAAAACTGTTCTGAAGGGTCTTGGGTTCGACAGTTTTGGACAGGGGTCGAACTCTTGCGAGGTGGATGTTCTTGACGGGAGGATCGTTCGCACGCGTCCGTTCCACTACAACTACAAGGACGCATACGATCCTCAGGACAAGAATCCGTGGACCATTGAGGCTCGGGGCCATACGCTGGTTGCTAAAGAGGAATCGCTGCTGTGTCCGTTCGAGCTGGCATATAAGCTGCGGGCCTATTCGCCTAACCGCATTCCGTTTCCGCTGAAACGAGTTGACTGGGAACCTGGCGGCGATCCTGAAAAAATCAATGCGGAGAATCGCGGGAAGTCGAAATTCGTGCGCATCAGCTGGGATGAGGCGACGACGATCATCGCGGACGAGATTCGACGCATGGAGTCCCAATATGGTCTAACGGCTATTCTTGCGCAGTGCGACGGCCATGGAGAAACGAAAAGCATACATGGGCCCCATGGGTGCCAGACGCATTTGCTGCAGCTTCTCGGGAACTACACGCAGCAAATCCGCACGCCTGACAGCTGGGAAGGCTGGGTATGGGGAGCCAAGCACGTTTGGGCCCAGTTCCCTGTGGGCCAGCAGCGTCAGGTGAACATGCTCAAGGACATTTGCGAGAACACCGAGATGATGCTGTACTGGGGTTCCGATCCTGAGGCTATGTGCTGGGGTTGGGGTGGCCAAACGGCAAGCTACCTTGCGTCTCATTTCGACAAGCTCGGCATTAAAAACGTGTTCGTTTCCCCCGACTTCAACTACACCGCCGCAGCGCATCCCGGCAAATGGATACCGGTGCTTCCGAACACCGATTCCGCCCTCCAATGCGCCATCGCCTATACATGGATCACTGAAGGCATTTACGACCGCGAATACATCGACACCCATTCGATCGGCTTCGATTGGTTCGAATCCTATGTGCTGGGCAACATAGACGGCGAGCCGAAGACTCCGAAGTGGGCTGAGCGCATTTGCGGAGTGCCTTCCCGAATCATCAAAGCGTTTGCACGGGATTGGGCTTCGCACGTGACGGTCATCTCCCACTGCAACGGTGGTGGCTACATTCGCTCCGCGTACTCCCATGAGCCGGCGCGACTCGAAGTGGTTCTGCTTGCAATGCAAGGTCTCGGCAAACCTGGTTCGGGGCAGTTCATTTATTTCCAGTGGCAGCTGTTTGGAATGCAGTCCACCAATGCTGGACCGAGATCTTCCATCATTCCGAGCATCGAGGGTTGCTATCATGGTATTGACCAGGCGTTTATTCCGGAATCGTTCATCCCGAAGACGCTTATCCCCAAGGCTATCTTGGGTGACTACACTGAAGAGCATCCTCTGAAGTGGCACAGCTTCACGCATTGTTCTCTTCCCGCATCGGATCAGTTCGACGAGTATCAGTATCCCGTTCCTGGCGCTTCTCCCATCCACATGATTTGGACCGACACGCCCTGCTGGACGACATGCTGGAATGGTGGAAACGAGATGATCGAAGCTGCTCGTTCTCCCAAGATCGAGTTCATCTTGGCTCAGCATCCCTGGTTCGAGAACGACTGCCTGTTTGCCGATATTCTGCTGCCCGTGAACACGAAGTTCGAAGAAGAGGACTTCGCCGATGACCTTCTCAACGGTTTTTACAACCATATTTTCTACGAAGCGCAGGCCATCGAGCCCATCGGCGAGTCCAAGAGCGATTGGGAGTGCGTACTTGAAGTTGCAAAGAAACTCGGCGTGTATGAGCAGCTGACCGAGGGCCTTACCTATGATGATCTGATTTACCGCGGATGGGAGAAGTCTCGTTGTGCCGATAACGTAAGCTACGAGGACTTCCGTAAAAACGAGTATTACATCATTCCGACGGCCGAAGACTGGGAAGACGATGAGCCGGGTCTGCATGCGTTTTGGCGTGATCCGCAAAACAACCCGCTTGACACCCCGTCGGGTTTGCTTGAGATCTACTCGCCTTCGCTGGCATACAACTTCCCCGACGACACGGAGCGCATGCCGTATCCACGCTATATGGGAGATGGCGAATCCCATCAGGAAAGCCTGTTTTCGCCTCGTGCGAAAGACTACCCGTACATCATGATGTCGAACCATCCGCGTTGGCGCGTGCACGCGAACATGGACGACATCCCCTGGTTCCAGGAGATCGAGACGAGCAAGGTCCATGGAGAAGACGGCTATCCCTATGAGCCTGTGTGGATCAATCCCGAAGATGCCAAGGAGCTCGGCATTGAGGACGGCGACATCGTGGAGATCTACAACGAGCGTGGCATGGTGCTTGGCGGCGCGTACGTCACGTATCGAATCATGAAGGGTGCGGTCAACCAGGACCATGGCGCTCGTCTCGATCCGCTTGAGTTCGGTGTTGCTGATCGCGGCGGTGCGAACAACATCATCTGCCCGACGAACGTTACGTCGAAGCACTGCGCGGGCGAGGTAACGAACGGATTTTTGGTTGGACTGAAGAAAGCAGACATGGATGAGCTGAAAAGCCGTTATCCGGAAGCGTTCTCTCGCACGTTCGACGCGGCGACAGGCATGGTCATAAGCGACTGGATCATCGAAGGGGATGAAGCGTAATGAAGGTATTCGTTATCGACGAGCAGAAATGCAACGGCTGCCACAACTGCCAGATCGCTTGCAAGGACGAGCACTGCGGCAACGATTGGAGCCCCATTTCGCTTCCGCAGCCGCTTACTGGCCAGTTTTGGGTCAAAGTTGACGAGAAGACGGTTGGTCAGACCCCGAAAGTGCGCGTCGACTACCACGTTACGCGGTGCAATCACTGCGAGAACGCTCCGTGCATGGCGGCTGCGGAGAACGGTGCGGTGTACCGCCGGGATGACGGGCTGGTCATCATCGATCCCGTTGCATCCAAGGGTCAGAAAGCCATTGTGGACGCATGTCCCTACGGCGTGGTGTTCTGGAACGAAGAGCTCGAAGTTCCCCAGAAATGCACGGGCTGCGCGCATCTTCTCGATGCCGGTGAAAAGCCTCACTGCGTGGATGTGTGCACGACGGGCGCTTTGCGCTTTGGCGAGTATGAGGAGTTTGCCGAGGAGCTTGAAGCCGCCCATGCCGAGGTCATGAAGCCGGAACTTGGCACCAAGCCGCGTGTGTACTATCTCAATCGGCCGAAGATTTTCTATGCGGGGGACGTCTACGATCCCGAGCTTGACGAGTGCCTTGAAAACGCAACGGTAACGCTTTCGCGAAAGTCAGACGGTGCCGTGTTTGAGCAGAAGACTAACAACTACGGTGATTTCTGGTTTGACGGGCAGGAAGCTGGCGCGCATGAGCTTCGCATAGCGTGTGACGGTTACGAAGCGGTGGTCAAGGAGTTTTCGTCAGACGAATGTCTCAACTTGGGAAGTTTCCCGATGAACGCCATCTGATTCTGCATGCATGGGCGACCGTTGCTCGATGATGCAGCGGCGGTCGCCCCAACAGGAGGAAAGCGGGAGAGAAAGGAGTTTCGGCTATGTGCTTCAGGCCGGCTATGGCATCTGCGGAAGTCAAATGCCCTCGTTGCGGGCATCCGATCGCGAAGGAGGATGGTGACGTTTGTCCGAAATGCGGACTTACGAAGGAAGAGCTGGAAAGCGGAGGTCTTGTTCCGACTCCTGGAAAGCCTGGCGGGCTCGTGCCGCCACCTCCTGCTCCGCCTTCTGCCAGGTAAGCCTTTGGATGCTGAGCAAGCATGGGAGCGAGCGGCAAGGTATCGGTGCTTCTCTGTGGGGGCAGCGGTGATCTGAGGGAATTCGAGGTCTCTGCAGGGCTCACCGTCGCCCAAGCGCTTGAAGCGATCGGTCTGCCTGTGAAAACGCCATGCGGGGGAGCGGGTCATTGCTGCTCATGCACGACGAAAGTATGGCGGAAGGGGGAAACGTCTCCTATCAGGGTCCGCGCATGCCGCGAGAAAGTGGCGGAGGGGATCAAAATCTATCCGGCGCATTGCAGGGTGGTCGGTGTGTTGGTGCCCCCTCCCCCTCATCGAAAGATCAGAGGGTAGTCGCGATCGGGTGGTCTCGGCGCCTTTTGCGCAACGTGAGTGAGGGGCAAGGAAACGCCTTTTCGCATGTCGCGCTTAAGGGTTTTCGCAATCTAGACAATTTCAACCAAATGATTGGAACAGCCGTCACGTACTCGGCCTGGTCTCGTGCTGACTGAAAGGGGGGATGCTTTTGGCTCATGCTGCCTCGTTTGGGCTACGCAAGATGAACAAAACATAGGAGGGGTCTTATGTCTACTAATTCAGAAAACGCAACACCCAGCAAGTGGCGCTGGCTCGTTCTCGCAACTTGCTTCCTGCTGTACATGTTCGGGAATTACTCTTCGTACGCAATGGGTCTGACGATGGTTCCTGTGCGTGAGGCGATGGGGCTTGACACGGCAGCTGGCGGCATGCTGTCTTCGGTGCTTATGTTCGGAGCGGTGATCGGCTGCGTTCTTGCGGGCCGACTTGCTTCTACATGGGGAAGTCGCAACGTTATCGTTGCATCCGGCGTTGTCATCGGCATCTGCTGCATCGTTTGTTCGCAGCTGACCAACTACACCGCATGGATTGTTGTCAGGTTCATTAACGGATTGGCCTACGGTGCCCAGTTGGGTCCCGTGGTGACGCTCGCGACCGATCACTGGGCAGGCAAGCGCCAGAACATGGCGACCGCGTTCATCCTTTCAAGTTTCCCGGTCTCGGGAGCCCTTGCGGCTTTTGTTACGGGGCTGTTCCCGGACAACTATGCGATGGTTTGGCTGCTGTGCGGTCTTGCCATCATCCCGGCCCTTCTGACGCTGCTCGTTCCGAGCGATAGGCTTACGGCTGGTCAGGTTGCCGCCAAAGCGGACGAAGGGGAAAGCGTCGGTTTCGGTTCGATCTTTGCGGGGAATCTCAAATTCGTCACCATCTTTGCCATTATCGTTAGCTTCATGAACATGGCTGGCGTCTGGGCGCTTGGAACTTGGCTGCCGTCTTGGCTTCAGATCGAGCGCGGTCTATCCACTGAGATCATGGCCAACTTCTCCATGGTCAACTACCTCGGCGGGTTTATTGGGTACTTCTTCTGGTCTTGGTTGGGAAAGAAAATCACCAACCCCAAGTCCCTTATCGTTGGCTACTTCGCCACTGCTGCGACGGCGATCATCTACTTCCTGATGCCTGGCACTGACCTGTTGTTCTATTGGGGTCCGGTTGTGTACTTCTGCCAGGCGGTCAACGTTATGTGCTCGATTACGTTTGCTGCTGCTTTCCCGCGTCTTATCAGGGCGTATGGTGCAGGAACGTGCTTTAACGTGGGTCGTGTTGGCTCCATCATCTCGCCTTACACCACGGCGATCATCGGTACGGCATTCGGCCTTACCGCTGGTTTGGCAACGGTTCCCGTGTTCTATGCCATTGGCGGTCTGTTCGGGTTTGGCCTCAACCGCTTTGTGAAGAAGCAGGAGCGCATCGATGCTGCTGAGGAGGCTGGGAAGTAAGGGGTTTCTTCTGCGAAGAGGTGGCGGTAGGGATACGAGCGGTTTCGTTTGCGTCCCCGCTGCCACCCTCAATCAATTTGCATGCTTGGGCCGCATTTCAACATGGCCTGATGCATGAGTCCCGAATAAAAAGGGGAGGGACAACATGAAAAGTGACGCTTTTCGCATTCCCGAGGGGGCTCCGGGAACCAAGGCGCGCTGGGCGGTTGTTCTGTGCTGCGCAGGCGCCTATTTCTTCGATTCCTACGACATGTACATTTTGGGAATCGTCATGCAGGATATCCTCACCGAGCTCAATATGACGACGGCTCAAGGTGGGCTCTTGTCATCTGCGACGATGCTTGGCGCGGTTATCGGCAGCGTGTTTCTTGGCAGATTTGCATCGAATTACGGGAACAAGTTCTGCCTTGTTTTGTGCACCGCATGGATAGGGGTTTGCTCTCTCGCCGTTGTTTTCGTTCAGAGCTTTGCTGCGTGGTTTGTGCTGCGCGTTCTTGTCGGACTTGGCATCGGTGGCATCATGGGGCCGATTCATGCGCTTATCTGGCAGCATTGGGGGCCAGGTCACCGCACGAAGATCACCGGGCTCACGTTCAGCACGTTTCCCATTGCCGGCATTGCTGCGAGCTTGATGGGCAAGCTCGTGCTCGTGACGAACTTCCGTGTCATTTTCATCTCCGCGGGTCTTTCCATCGTTGTCGCGGTTGTCGCCTACTTCATGATTCCAGATGACAAGCATCTGGTTCCACGCGGCCAGATTGCAGCTTCCCAGGGTGCTGGCAAGGTCAAGACGAACGAGATCTTTGCGGGAAACTACAAATGGATTACCCTCTTCGCCATTTTCGCGAGTTTTGCCAACATGGCTGCTTGCTGGGCGATGAACACGTGGATCCCGTCTTGGCTTATGACCGATCGCGGGCTCGACATGGCGGAAATGACGAATTTTGCCACGCTCAACTACTGCGGAGGCTTGGCGGGCTACCTCATCTGGGGCGTGATAGGATCAAAGATAGGTTCTGGTCGCGCGATGGTGGCTGCTTACGCCTTGTCCGCAATCGCATTGCTCGCTTACATCGTTATGCCGGGTGGCAGCTACCTCGCTCTTCTTGGGCCGGTGCTTTATTTCGGCCAGGGCGGATGCGGCTGCTTGAATTCTGTTCTGTTTGCAGAGGCGTACCCCGAGCGAACGAGAGCGTATGGCTCTGGCACGGCATTCAATGTTGGACGCATCGGTTCGATCATCTCTCCCTATACGGTAGCGCTGGTCGGTACGAGTTTCGGTTTGACGGCCGGCTTGCTTATGGCGCCAGCGTTCTTCGCTTTCGGCGTGGTCGTATCGGTTGTTTTGAACCGCGTTCTCCGCAAGCAATGGGCGATAGAGGGCCGCTCCGATCTTGATAGGGAATGATGTCGCATTGGCGGCGATGCGCCGGTGGGCAGGATAGGCGATGCGCCAGTTGAGTGACATGCTTTGGCTGGCGCATTTGCGAGAGGGATGCTGCAAGGGCGTTTTGGCTGAGAAGGGAGAAAGCTGTGGAGGTTTACGAATGCATCACAACGCGGCGAAGCTGCCGTGCCTACAAGGACATGCCGATCGAGAGAGAAAAGCTTGAACGGGTCGTTGAGTCGGGGCGCTTTGCTCCAAGCGCGAACGACAATCAGATGGCGCGGTTCATCGTGCTTGCAAGCAAGGAGGCGCTTGATGAAATCGCCGCTGTTGTTCGCAGGGCGTATGCGGAAATGAAGGAAGATGATCCGAAGTACGCGTCATCTCAGGGCGTTATCGAAAAGTCCAAGGACGGAAGCTACGTTTTTCACTACGACCCATCTGCGCTTGTGATTGTTGCCAACAAGGATGGCTATTCCCATGCCATGGCTGATTGTGCTTGCGCGATCGAGAACATGATGATAGAGGCGAACGATCTCGGGCTTTCGAGCGTTTGGGTGAACCAGTTGTGCGCGTTCGAGCGCCATCCAGATGTGGTCGGGCATTTGCGCAAGATCGGTTTGGCGGATGATGAGATCGTGTATGGGGCATTAAGCATCGGGTATGCGCAGGTGCCAAACCATGATGCTCCGGAGCGCAAGGGCAACCCGGTGGTGTATGTGGAATGACGCTGCGCCGATTCTGATTGGTTTTCGTTCTGCGGCATGAGAAGGAGCCATCATGTTGGGAGCAAGGAACAGGGGTCGCTTGCAAACGTGCATGCGCGGGCAAGTGCCTGACGCCCGTCCGTATTGCTGGTACTACAGCTACGATTTCGTTGGATCGGCGACGGGTGTGAACTTGAGGGAGTACTTGTTCGACCCCAAGCTCATGTTTGAAACTCAGATGCATCTTTGCTCCCTCTTGGACGGAGGCATATCGCTGATTCCCGATGGCGCGATGCTGCCTGAGAACGAAGCGCTTGGTGCTGAGTTGGTGTTCACAAATGGGTATCCGACCACAAAGCATCAAGATTGCGTGATGATCGGCTCGATCGCTCGCTCGGATCCCGTCAATCCGTACAACGGAAAACTGATGGAAGCTTTGCTGGAAGCGCTGAAATACATGAGGGGTCATGCTCCAAACGATGTTTCCGTCGAACCGACGTTTATCACTGGTCCGTTTTCGTTGGCTGCATCCGTTTGCGGGATTTCGGATTTTCTCGTTGGTCTGTATGAAGAACCCGACACCGTCAAGCAATGCTTGGAGATGGTTGCCGAAACCGAAATAGCGTATCTGAAAGAGCAGGAGAAGATCCTGGGTCCATTGGACCGTATCTCGATGTCCGATGACGTATCGGCGTTTCTCTCGCCTGAGATGTTTCGAGAGTTCGTGCTGCCTACTTATGATCGAGTGCGTGCTGCGTTTCCCCATTCGCAGCACTGGCTGCATAACGATGCAGATACTTCAAAAATCTACCGGGATATCTGCGGATACGGTTTCGATCTATGGCATGTGGGCTACGTCGTGGATATCGTGAAGATCGCGCACGATACACCTGATAGCAAGACGGTTCTTGCCGGAAACCTGGTTCCCTTGGACGATCTTGCCTGCAAAACGACGGAGGATGCGTTGGGGCTTGCGAAAGATCTTCTCGCTCAATTTGACAACAGCTCGAGGTTCGCCATCTCTGCTGGTGGGTTCCTTGCAACAGGAACCCCAGTTGAAACCGTTCGCGCGATCATGCATCTTGCCGACGAGTGGCAGCTGGTGCAATGAGGTTTTGCCAAGCGTGACAGAGGGACGGGTGACAGAGCGGGTGACAGAGTGACAGAGGGAGGACGGACAGAGTGACAGAGGGACGCATCTATTGGCACGAAGCTTGAAGCGAAGGGGCGCAGAGCGTGACGTTTGATGTGTCCCTTCGTCACCCTTCGTCACCCATCCCTCCGTCACCCATCCCTCCGTCACCCCCGTCACTCCGTCGCCCGTCACCCCCTCATCCGATAGAAGGAGGCTACCATTCTTTACCGGTGCATTTTGTTCGACCTGGACGGCACGCTTACCGATCCGAAAGAGGGCATAACGAAGTCCATCCAGTACGCGCTTTCGTCGCTTGGGATAGAAGAGCGCGATCCCGATGCGTTGTGCGCGTTTATCGGTCCCCCCTTGCAGCGCGTGTTTGCTGAAAGCTACGGCATGAACAGCAAGGAGACTGAAAAAGCGATCAGCAAATACCGTGAGCGCTTTTCTGCCGAAGGCATTTTTGAGAACGAGGTGTATCCCGGAGTTGATGAAATGCTGGCATCGTTGAAAGCGGACGGTGCATGCATCTGCCTTGCTACATCGAAGCCGACGGTGTACGCGGAGCGCATCTTGGATCATTTTGGTTTGAGTCGGCATTTCGACCAGGTGGTTGGGAGCGAGCTCGATGGGACGCGAAGCGCCAAAACAGACGTTGTGCGAGAGGTTCTCTCACGTTTGGAGTGGGTGGATCTTGCTGATTGCGTGATGGTTGGCGATAGGGGCCATGACGCTGAAGGCGCTAAGGCGTGCGGCATCGATGCAGTTGGCGTTTTGTACGGATATGGCTCGCGGGAAGAGCTTGTCGAAAGCGGAGCCAAGCTCGTTGTCGGGACCGTCAACGAGCTTGGCGATCTGCTTCGATCGTAGTTTCCCCCTACTTCGCATCCTTGCCGAAGAACAGTTCGTACCAGCGGATGAACAGGTAGATGGTCCACACGTGGCGCCACAGCAGCGCTTTGTGGCGGGGGAACCAGATGGGGTGGCTCACGCGCGGCTTGCGGCCGAGGAATGCGTCCAGCAGCGCGCCGATCTCGCCGGTGTTGAAGAACTCGGCGGCGGCCTCGCTTCCGAACGCGCGCTCGATGTCGGCGTTGGCGGCGGGGTCGCGCAGCCACGAGCTCACCGGCACGGGGAAGCCGAGCTTCTTGCGGTAGGCCACTTCCTCAGGCAGCACGCGCGCGGCGGCGGCGCGCAGGGCCACTTTGTTCTTCTCGCCGTCCCGCTTGAACCGCGACGGCATGGCAAGCGCCACGTCCAGCATGCGTCGGTCAACGAAGGGCATGCGGATGTCCAGCCCCGTGCCGCGGGAGATCTTCGTGGAGTTGAACAGGATGCTGCCCTCGAAGTAGCTGCGGAACTCGACGTAAAGCATCCAGGTGAGCGGGTCGTACTGGCGGCCCTTCGCCCCGCGCTCCTTCATGAACTCACGCGTGGTGACGCGCGGGTTGTACTCTTTCAGATAGCGGCGCTCTTCGGAGGGGCTCATGATGTGCGTGGAGCCGAAGTACACCGGGTCGGGGCCGGCGGATGCGCGCTTGACGTTGCCGTAGACGCTGTAGCCGGCGAAGAACTCGTCGGCGCCCTCGCCCGAGAAGCACAGGCTCGAGATCTTCGCCGCCTTCTTGCAGCCGCAGTACAGCGACAGCCCCGCCACGTCGGCGGAGGGCTGCTCGTAGGCCAGCAGGAACTCGTCCACGTTGCCGAAGAAGTCCTCGGGCGTCACCGAGATGCCCTCGAACCCGCGGCCCAGGTACGCCGCCGTGGCGCGGGCGTCCTCTTCCTCGCTGACCTTCTGGTCCTCGTAGGACACGCAGAAGCCGCGCTTCGCAGGGCCCTTCGCCAGGATGTAGGACGAGTCCACGCCGCCCGACAGGAAGCTGTCGGCCACCTCGCCTTCGTCGCAGATATCGCGCATGGCGCCGTCCATGGCCGCCTCGATGGCGTCGGCCCAGTCCTCGAGCGTCTTGGATTCGTCGGGCGCGAAAGCCAGCTCCCAGTAGCGGCCGAGCGCGAGCCCGTTGCCGCTGAAGCGCAAAAAGCCGCCGGGCTCCAGCTTGCGCACGCCCTTGAACAGGGTGTCCTCGCCGGGAACGTAGGTGAATTCCAGGTAGAACGGGATCATGTCGCGGTTGAGCGCGCGCACGAAGCCCGGCTGGTCGAACAGGTCCTTGATCTGCAGGGCGTAAAGCAGCTGCCCGTCGGCCGTCTCGTAGTAGAACAGCAGCTCCGCGCCGAACGGATCGCGTGCGCAGAACAGCTCGTCGGTTTCCGTGTCGTGCAGCGCGAAGGCGAACTGGCCGTTCAGGTGGTTGCCCATCTGCTCGCCCCACGCCTGCCATGCCGCGACGAGCAGCTTCTCCTCGCGCTCGGCGCGCGTGCAGCTATCGATGCTGACGCCCAGTTCGGCGGCGAGTTCCTTGTGGTTGCGGATCAGCCCGGAATAGGCTTTCACTTCGATCATGCGAGCTTCCTTCATACGCTTCGGTCTGAAAACGCTAGCCATGATACCGCATCGCCGCGCGCGATTTTCCGGTGAGCCTGCATCGTCGAAGGAAGGACACGGGTCAGTGCGCGCCTTCGCCCGTCTTGTCCGTCATGAACAGGCCAACACGGACCTGATGGTAGGTCTCGGCCCGCTCGTCAACCTTCAGGACGCGGCATTCCAGCACGTCGTCGTGGCCGAAAGCGAGCAGCTGGGCGGGCAGGGCGTTCTCGCCGCGCGGGATGTAGCCCAGCTTCAGCCCTTCCCAGCAGATTGCCACCGCGTCCGGGTCGTGCGGGTTGCTCGGCTCCGCCACCAGGCTCAGGTTCTCGCCAGGCCTGAGCTCCGACAGCACGAACGTCCCATCCCAGTAGCGCATGCCCGCGATGTCGAAGTCGGCCAGATAACGCGATCGGTAGTTCATAGGTGCTCCTTTCCTGCAGCCGCACGGGTGGTGAAACCTCCTTGGTCTGTATCTTACGACAGGGCTCGGCTTGCGGGTGTCCTGCAGAATGGACAGGGTGCAAAAGGGGACACCCTTTCGCCTCGATGCGCCTTCCATCTGGTAGAATGACAAGCGTATTCCGCAGATTCCGCAGGGAAGGCAGCGTGATCGCTATGGCGAACAGCGGCAAGTCGAAGCTGAAGCTTCTCCATCTGCTCATGATGCTCCAGGAGGAAACCGACGCCGAGCACGGCCTGTCCATGACGGCCATCCTTGAGCGGCTTGCCGAAGCGGGCATCAACGCCGAGCGCAAGAGCATCTACGACGACATCAGCACGCTGCGGGAGTTCGGCATCGAGATACGCACCTACCAGCGCAATCCCGTCGAGTACGCCATCGAGCGGCGCGATTTCTCGCTTGACGAGCTCATGCTCATGGCGGACGCCATCCAGTCGTGCCGGGCGATCACCGACCGTCAGGCGAAGCAGCTCATCGGGAAGATCAAGGCGCTTTCCCCCGAACGCGAGCGTGAGAAGCTCAACCGCCGTATCCACGTGGTGGGGCGCGTCAAATCCGCCAACAAAAGCGTGTTGAAAGCCGTCGACATCCTGCACGAGGCCCTGCGCCTTCGCCGTAAGGTCGAATTCTCTTACAGCAGGCTGGGACCCGACGGGAAGCGGCACGTCACGCGCGAGGGCAGAAACCACGTGGTCACGCCGGTCGGCATCACCTACGACGACGGTTTCTACTACCTGACCGCCTGGGATGACGGCCACGAGAGCATGCCCGAGTACCGCCTTGACCGCATGGTGTCGCTCAAAGTGCTGGAAGAGCCCGCTGCGAAGAACGAGCGGATAGCCAACCATGCCTACGACACGGGCGACACGGCGGTGTTCGGCCGCTTCACGGGAAACGAAGGGACGGCGGTGCTCGTTGCGGCGCCCGAGAAGCTCGAGATCATCACCGACCGCTTTGGTCCCGCCATCAAAACCATCGTGGCGGATGGGGACGAGGCGCGCGTCAGCGTACGGCTGTGCGTGAGCGAGCAGTTCTTCGGCTGGGTGGCGGGCACGGGCAAAGCCGTGCGCATCGCGGAGCCGCCATCGCTCGTGCGCAAGTACGAGGACTTCCTGCGCGATTTGCTGGACGGCTAGCTACAGCGCCACGACGGCATAGCTCACCTCGCCTCCTTTCGCCTCAAGGACAAGCTCCGCTTCATCGAACGCGATGGCGCAGCGGCCTCGTTCGCGCGCAGGCGCTTGGACGACTTGCGCGCCGGCGAGCCTCCACAGGGAGGGCTCGCTTACCCAGGCGGGGCAGGCGCGCTCGTTCGCTTCGGCATCTGCATCGGTCGCATCGGCGCGCATCCGCATGCTGCGTCCCGTGTCCAGCGTGCCGCGCCAGAAGGCACCTGCATCATCTGCGCCTGCCGAGAACGCCAGATCGAACTCCTCGAAGCGCAGAAGCAGCGGTGCGGCGGCCAAGCGCTTCCCCTCGCAGCACTCCCACACGACAAGCGCGTCGGCAAGGCGGCATCCTGCCAGGCCGTCAAGGGCGTTCGCGTCGTCGCGGCGAAACGAGCCGGACAGCACCAGGCGTCCCGCGCTGTCGTAGGCGGGGCCGGCGGCGGGGGCGGTGGGAAGGGTGCCGCGCGCGCGGTCGGGAGGGTGGTTGGCGGCGGCGCAGTCAGGAACGCAGGAGGAGTTGTTCGTGCTGCCGTACAGCATGCGTGCGTTCTGCTGCGCCATGCGCCTGCCCTCCTTCTCATCGGATCGGTTGCGATGATCATAGCGCGTCTTTGCCGGCATGGCTGTCCCGGCATTGGGACAGGCAGGAAACATTTGTTCGTTTTGCGCGTGTGGACCTTTCGCGCGCTTGTGCGCTCGCGCGGGCTCGCCTTCCGCATGGATGCTCGCGCCGTCCACGACCCTTCGCGCACCTGCGCGCTTGCGCACGGAACCTGACGTGCAATTATGCGTTTGCGTGCGGTGTCGCCTGCGCACCGTGCAAGACGCGGGCGGCGCTGGAGGGGCGCTCCACCGCACGCGCAGGGCCGTTTGCCCACCGGCCCGCCTTCCGCGCCATTCCGCCGCGCACTGCATCAAGCTCTCCGAAACACGCCGGAAACACGCCCGCGTGGCGCGCCCCAATTCCGAAAAAGCGCAACAAGCCGGAAACATTCGCCTCCTATCCTAGGGCGCAGCCCAGCTTGGGGCTTGGTTTTATCGGAGCGGGATGCGGACAGGGTTCGCAAACCGCAAGGGAAAGAGGTTGCCTGCATATGCTTATCGGCCTGCTGGACATGCTGGTTCTGCTGATTAGCTAGCACGGGTTGGACGAAAACGGTCCGCCCGTGAGACGACGGGCGGCCTGCTGAAGGGGCCGTTGCACTGCGGCCCCTTCTTTTTTGTCCGCTTCGAATCGCAGGATCTTCCCCGCGCGCCGATGCGCAGGGCGCGAGGGGATGTCCGCAGTCGCGGCATGCGGGTCCTCTAGGAGGGAATTCAATGAACGGAATGATCATCGTCGTGGTCGCTGCGGTGGTGCTGGCCGCCGGCTACGTGCTCTACGGCCGCTGGCTGGCGAAGACGTGGGGCATCGACCGCGCGGCGCTGACGCCGGCCAAGCGCATGAAGGACGGGAAGAACTTCTCGCCGGCCTCGTGCTTCACGGCATTCTCGCACCAGTTCAGCTCGATCTGCGGCGCAGGCCCGGTGACGGGCACCATAACCGCCCTCATGTTCGGCTGGCTGCCGGTGCTTCTGTGGGTGCTCGTCGGCGGCATCTTCTTCGGCGCCGTGCACGACTTCGGCGCGCTGTACGCCAGCGTGAAGAACAACGGCAAGTCGCTGGGGCAGCTTATCGAGAAGTACATCGGCCGCACGGGCCGCAAGCTGTTCCTGCTGTTCAGCTGGCTGTTCACCATCATCGTCATCGCGGCGTTCGTGGACATGGTGGCGGGCACCTTCCAGGCGACGTTCGACGCGTCGGGCGCGGTCGACGCTGCGAAGTCGTATGCGGGCGGCACGGCGGGCACCATCTCCATCCTGTTCACCTTCGTCGCCATCCTCTTCGGCTGGCTCAACCGCCGCTTCGGGCTGTCGGGCTGGAAGGAGCTCGCGCTGGCCGTCGTGCTGTTCGTGGCCATGTTCGCCGTGGGCATGCAGTTCCCCCTGTACCTGGACAAGTTCGGCTGGTTCGCCGTCATCACGGTGTATCTGCTGTTCGCGGCCGCCATGCCCATCCAGACGCTCAAGCAGCCGCGCGACTACCTGACCAGCATCATGATGATCGTCATGATCGCCTGCGCGGTCATCGGCATCTTCACGCTGGGCGTCTCGGGCCAGGCCAGCATGAGCGCGCCGATGGTGGCCGACTTCTCGGCGCTGGCGGCGAACGGCAGCTACGTGTTCCCGCTGCTGTTCGTGTCGGTGGCGTGCGGTGCGCTGTCGGGCTTCCACAGCCTGGTGTCCACCAACACCTCCTCCAAGCAGATCGCCAAGGAGCAGGACATGGTGCCGGTGGGCTACGGCGCCATGGTGCTGGAGTCGTTCGTGGGCGTGCTGGCCATCGTGGTGGCGGCCATCATGTTCACGCAGCTGAACACCTCCGGCGCGCTGGGCGCTGCGGTGGGCACTCCGTTCCAGATCTTCTCGCAGGGCGTTGCCAGCGGCATGATGGCGTTCGGCATCGACGGAACGCTGGCCACGGTGTTCATGACGATGTGCGTGTCGGCGCTGGCGCTGACCTCGGTAGACGCGGTGGCGCGCATCGGGCGCCTGTCGGTGCAGGAGTTCTTCGCCAAGGGCAACGATGCTGCTGAAAATGCTGCAACCGAGAACACCGGGGTGGCGAAGGCGCTCTCCAACACCTGGGTGGCCACGGTGCTCACGCTGGCGCTGGGCCTGGCGCTGGCCTTCGGCGGCTACCTGAACATCTGGCCGTTGTTTGGTGCGTCGAACCAGCTGCTCGGCGGCATGACGATGATCACGCTGGCGGTGTTCTGCAAGTGCACCGGCCGCAAGGGCTTCATGCTGTACGTGCCGGTGGCGTTCCTTCTGGTGTGCACGTTCACCTCGCTCGTGCAGAGCACGATCGGCTGCATCAACGCGCTGTCCACGTCGGGCGCGGCGGTCATCGCCACCTCCGGCCTGCAGCTGGTGTTCGCCATCCTGCTGATGATCCTCGGCGCCATCGTGGCGTACAACTGCCTGAAGGAGCTGTTCACGAAGAAGGCCGGCTCGCTGCCTGACGAAGAGCCCGAGTGGACCGAGATGGGCCGCGCGGAGTACGGCGCTGGCGAGCGCGTCGAGGCTGCGGCGGCTTCCGCCTCCAAGCCGAGCAAGCCCGCCGCGTCGCAGGCGTAAGGCTTCGGCTGCGCGAGACTGCGGAGCAAAAGCGGCCTGACGGCGGATTCGGCCAAGGGGAAGGGTTGCGCCGCCGGTCCGCGGCATGAGAGAAGGGGCGGGAGCCTGGGTGCCCCCGCCCCTTTTGCATGCTCGCGGTTTGGATGGCGCGGGCATCGTTTGGGGAGGGCGGCCGCCGTTGCTGCGCAGCGCGCGGGCGGTGCTGCTATACTGGCGCGCATGACCCGCACTTCCGAACAGCCGTCAACTGCGCCCCGGTCGCCCGCCGCATCTTTGCCCGGCGGCCGGCAACCGGCCGCGCCTCCGGCCACCAACGAGCACGTGCGCAAGTCGATGCAGGGCAACAAGCGCAAGGACACCAAGCCCGAGCTGCTGATGCGCGCCCGGTTGCGCAAGGCAGGGCTGACCGGCTACCGGCTGCAGTGGAAGGTGCCGGGCCGGCCCGACATCGCTTGGCCGGGCAAGCGCGTGGCCATCCAGGTCATGGGCTGCTTCTGGCACCGCTGCCCGCACTGCAACCCGCCTTCCCCGAAATCCCACGTGGAGTATTGGGTCGTCAAGTTCGAGCGCAACGTGCAGCGCGACGAGCGCACGCTGGACGAGCTGCGGCAGGCCGGTTGGACGGTGCACGTGGTGTGGGAATGCCAGCTCAAGAAGAAGGCCATCGACGACACGCTGCGCGAGCTGTTCCCGCAGCTGTCGCGCGAGCTGGGCAAGCCGCTCGCCGAGGGCTGGGACGAGGTTTAAGGGCGCGTCTCAGCCCTCGCGAACGTGTGCGAGGCGTGCGGATCGAGTGGGGGCTGGGTGCCTTCAAGGCCTGCTGCCTCGGCGAGCGCCCGGCCCCAACCCTCGCAGCCTCCGCAAAGCTAGGCGGCTTCGGCCTCATCCGGCTGCGCTTGGCTGCGGCCTCGCGTGTCCACTCCGACGACCTTCTTCAGGACCAGCAGCGTCGCGATGGTCAGCACCACGCCGATGGCCAGACAAAGCGGCGCGTTGCGCGTGAAGCCGGCGATGACGAAGCAGACGAACGACAGCGATCCCACGGTGATGACGTAGGGCATCTGCGTGGACACGTGCTCCAGGTGGTTGCAGTTCGCGCCCGCCGAGGCCATGATGGTGGTGTCGGATATGGGCGAGCAGTGGTCGCCCGCCACAGCGCCCGCAAGGCAGGCGGAGATGCCGATGATCTGCAGGTCGGGAGCGGTGGCGAAGATGGGCAGCACGATGGGGATGAGGATGCCGAACGTGCCCCAGCTGGTGCCCGTGGCGAACGCCAAACCCCACGCCACCAGGAAGATGATGGCGGGCAGCATGCTGTAGAGGCTCGCCGCCGAGCCTTCCATGACGCCGGAAACGAACTCCGCCGCGCCCAGCGCGCTGGTCATGCCCTTCAGCGTCAGCGCGAAGGTGAGGATGAGCATGGCGGGGATCATCGCGATGAACCCGTTCGCCAGCGCGTCCATGGATTCGCGGAACGACACGACGCGGCGGGCGAGCAGGTAGACGTAGGCGAACACGAGCGCGATGATGGCGCCCCACGGCAGGGCGGTGAACGCGTCGGTGTCGCCAAACGCCAGCACGACGTTCAGGTACCCCTCGGTCTCAGGATCCCAGAAGCCGCCCACGTAGAGCATGCCGACGATGCAGAACGCGATGAGCACCAGGATGGGCACAACCATGTCGAACAGGTTCGCGCGTGAGTTCTCCACCGGCTTGTCGTTGCCGAGCGATCCCAGCTCGCCCTCGCGGATGGCGGCCAGCTCGGATTTCGCCATGGGGCCGTAGTCGAAGCCCATGACGGTGATGACGACGACGAACACGAGCGTGAGCAGCGAGTAGAAGTTGAACGGGATGGCGCTGATGAACAGCTGGATGCCGTCCACGCCCAAATCGGATGCGACGCCGGAGACCGCCGCCGCCCACGAGGACACGGGCGCGATCATGCAGACGGGCGCCGCCGTGGCGTCGATGAGGTAGGACAGCTTCGCGCGCGAGAGCTTCTCGGCGTCGGTCACCGGGCGCATGACCGAGCCGACGGTGAGGCAGTTGAAGTAGTCGTCGACGAAGATGAGCACGCCCATGACGAACGTCGCCATCTGGGACCCCAGGCGGCTTTTCACGTGGCGCGCGGCCCAGCGCCCGAACGCCGCCGATGCGCCGCTGGAGTTCACGAGCGCCACGAACACGCCCAGCATGACCAGGAACACGAAGATGCCCGCGTTCTCTGACAGCGCCGGCACCAAGCCGGTGGTCAGGGCGTCCTCTTCCGTCCCGCCGGCGGGAACGTAGGTTCCGCTGATGATGGTGTTCACCGTCTCGATGGGGTTGAACCCGGCCAGAAGCAGGGCGCCCACCAGGATGCCGATGAACAGCGAGCTGTAGGTTTCCTTGGTGATGAGCGCAAGGACGATGGCGACGATTGGCGGCACCAGCGCCCAGAACGTGTTGACGAATTCCATGCGATCCCTCCTCTGCGTTCGAGCCGTCGGACCATGGCGCAAAGGAGCGAGACATCGCACCGTGCCACGGCAGCTCTCCGCTTTCGCGACAGTGCCCAGGATGTTCTCCTGGACCCCAGGCGGCATGCCGGCGGGAACCGGCGCGCGCCTTCGGCGGCTTCCCCTTTCAACCCGGCGCTTCCCGGCGCCTGGGCGGGCCTACTGATGGAAACCGCGCCTCTGCCATTGCTGTGATGCGCACACCATAGCGTCTTTGCGGATGAAGGCGGTGCACGCTGCGGTGAGGTGTAGGGGAATCCTGGCGAGTGACAAATTTCGTTTGACAGCGAGCCTGCGCGGGTGGTGTGGGGCTGCGGCGCGGATGGCGAGCGGCGGTGCGTCTCGTGCGCGGGGGTGGCGTCGCGCGTCGAGCGCCGTTCCGCAACAGCCTGTTTCTTGCGCGCTGGGCGGCGCTCGGCGAGAATCTTTTCAGGCGGCGGCGCTGGCTGCCGCGCAAAGGACGATACCGACCACCACGCAGAAGGGGACCATCATGGCCATGAACGACGTCATCGCCGCCATCCGCAAAGAGGCGGGCATCACCCAGGAAGAGATGGCGCGCCGCCTGTACGTCACGCGCCAGGCCGTCAGTCGCTGGGAGAACGGCGAGACCGCTCCCGGCATCGACATGGTGAAGCTCATCTGCGTCACCTTCAACGTGCCGCTCGAGCGCTTCTTCGACATGCCCATGAGCTACTACTGCCAGTGCTGCAGCATGCCCATCCCCGACGAGGCGCTGCACGGCACCGAGGCCGACGGCTCGCGCAGCGCCGACTACTGCAAGTACTGTTACAGCGCCGGCGACTTCACTGCCAAAGGCGTGGGCATGGACGAGTTCATCGAGGCGACGGCGCAGATGGAGGCCGACGCGCTGGGGATCTCGCGGGAAGAGGCGGTGTCGCTGATGGCCACGCTGCTGCCGCATCTGAAGCGCTGGCGCGAGATGGCGGAGAACGAGGCCGCCTACGGCGCGGAGGTGCGCGCAGCCTACGGCGACGAGGCGATGGATGCGGCGAACGAGAAGTACGTGCGAATGGGCGAGGCGGCGCATCTGCAGGCCGGCGAGCTGGAGCTGGCCGTCAAGGAGCAGCTGCGCCGTGCGATGGAGGCGGGCGATGCGGAAGGCCCCGAGGCGCGCAGGCTCGCGGAGCTGCACGCGCAGTGGCTCAAGATGTACTGGCCCGACGGGATGTACTCGCCCGAGGCGCACAAGGGCCTCGCCGACGGCTACCTGGCCGACGAGCGCTTCCGCGCCTACTACGAGGAGGTCGCACCCGGCGCGACGCAGTTCCTCCGCGACGCCGTGCACGCCTGGGCGTAAGGGGGCTCTTGCGCGGCCCGGTCGCTGATGTTGCGTTGGCGGATGGCGGTCGGTGGGGAAGAGGAGGCGGCACGAGCGGGGCGTAGCGCGAGGCCGATGCGCCTGCCGCGCGGGCGCTGCGAACGTTTCCGCCGCCCTCTCTTCGTCTCTCCGTAATAGCGGCTTGACTTGAAGCGTGCTCCAAGGGGTAGGGTGCTTTCGCGAAAAGGGAAGCGAAGGAAGGAGCGCGCATGCAGTACCGCACCTTGCCCCATGGTGGGGAGAAGATCAGCATCATCGGCCTGGGAATGGGTTCCATCCATCATGCGAACGTCGCGGAAACCGAGCGCACCGTGCGCGCCGCCATCGACGCGGGCATCAACTACCTCGACTTCGTTCCGAGCGAAGCCGTGGCGTTCGAGGGCTACGCACGCGCCCTGCGCGGCCAGCGTGACAAGGTGATGCTGCAGGTGCATCTGGGCGCCGACTACTCGACGGGAAGCTACGGATTCACGACCGACCCCACTGTGACGCGGCGCGAGTTCGAGGCGCGTCTTGCGACGCTCGGCACCGACTACGCCGACTTCGGCTTCATCCACTGCATCGACGAGGACGCCGATTTCGACAAGGTGATGAACGGCCCCACCTGGGAGTACGCTCAGCGGCTCAAGCAGGAGGGCGCGATTCGGCACCTGGGGTTCAGCACGCACAGCGTGGACATCGCACGGCGCTTTCTTGCGACGGGCGTCATGGACATGGGCATGTTCAGCATCAATCCCCTGTACGATTACACCTCGGAGTCGGCTTACGGGCAGGGCGAGGCCGACGACCGCGCGGCGCTCTACCGCGAGTTCGAGCGCGCGGGCGTGGGCATCTCGGTCATGAAGGCGTTCGCGGGCGGGCAGCTGCTCGATGCGCGCCAGAGCCCGTTCGGCGCAGCGCTTACGCGGGAGCAGTGCATCCAGTACGCGCTCGACCGTCCCGGCGTGCTCACGGTGCTGCCGGGCGTGCGCGGCATGGACGATCTGAACGATCTGCTGGCGTTCCTCGATGCCCCTGCCAGCACGCGCGACTACTCCGTTCTCGGTGCGATGGCGCCTCAGTCGTCCGTCGGCGCTTGCGTGTACTGCAACCACTGCCAGCCGTGCCCGAAGGGCATCAGCATCGGCATGGTCAACAAGTTCTATGATCTCGCATGTCTGGGGGATGCGATGGCGGAGCAGCATTACCGCGATCTGAAGGTGCCCGCCTCGGCGTGCATCGCCTGCGGCCATTGCGATGCGCGCTGTCCTTTCGGCGTAAGGCAAAGCTCCCGTATGCAGGAGATCGCCGCGTACTTCGGGTAGCGCGAGCCGCACCGTCTTTCGAGACGGCCTTGCGCTCGGCGGCGGGGCTTCCCGGGATGCGGGGTCTCGAGAGGGCCGCCGACCGGCGTTCTGGAGGCGTTTGCGGGGGGGCGAGGGCGCCGGCCGTCTCGGTTCGGGTCCGAGGCGCGCGTCAGCGGGGCATGTGCTCGGCTCCCCAAACGCAAAGCCGATCAAGCACCTCCATGAGCGAGGCCCCGAGATCGGTGAGCGCGTATTCGACCTTTGGAGGCACCTGGGGATACTCGGTGCGCGTGACAAGCCCGTCGCGCTCGAGCTCCTTGAGGTTCGTGGACAGCGTTTTGTCCGCGACGTTGCCCAAGTAGCGGCGCATCTGGTTGAAGCGCACCGGCTCGTATTCCATCAGGCAGTACAGGATCGCCATTTTGTGCCTTCCTTGGATGAGCGAGAGCGTGTAGCTGTAGCCCGTGCCCTCGAACGCCGCTCCTTCGATGTCCGCAGCCATGATGTCGCTCCCTTCCGGTGAACCGCGATAAGCGCTTTCTTCCAGGTAAGTACCTGATGCGAAAACCAGTACTTGTCTGCATTCTGCTTATGAAGAATACTTCATTTCGAAGAGCGGTCAACGCAACCGGAAGGAGATCCCATGGCAAAGAAGGATTTGGGAAGCGCGGGCGAGCTGTTCCCGCAGTCGGTGTTCATCGTGGCGAGCTACGATGAGAACGGCGTTCCCAACGCCATGAACGTGGCGTGGGGCGGCGAATGCACCCGCAACGAGGTGGCCATCAACATCGGCGACCATAAAACCACAGACAACATCCTGGCGAAAGGCGCCTTCACCGTGGCGCCGGCCGATGCCGCCCATGTGGCGGAGGCCGACTACTTCGGCATGGCGACGGGCCGCAAGGTGAACAAAGCCGCAGCCTCGGGCCTGACGTTCGTCGCGTCCGAACATGTCGACGCGCCCGTCATCGATGAGTTCCCGCTCACCATGGAGTGCGTGGTCAAAGACGTGCAGGATTGGGGCGGCGAGAAGCGCTTCATCGGCGAGATCGTCAATACGCGTGTGGACGACTCGATCCTCGACGACGAGGGCCGTGTCGACTTCGCCAAGATGCGCCCGATCGTCTACGATTCGACCCGTCGCATCTACCGCGTGGTGGGGGAGGTCGTCGGCGGCGCATGGGACGCCGGCAAGAAGTTCATGTGACGGAGGCTGCCGCCGTTGCCGCGCGCCGTTCCCGTCGGCGCGCGGTTCGGCCGCGCCTTTGCGCTCAGCGCCTTTCGCCTTGATGCTCCTCGCCCCAAGCGCACATGGCTTCCATCAGCGGGTAGAGGGATCGGCCTTTCTCGGAGAGGCCGTACTCCACCTTCGGCGGGACCTGCGGGTACTCCGTGCGGACGACAAGCCCGTCGCGCTCCAATTCCTTGAGCTGGCTGGAAAGCGTCTTCTCGGTGATGCGCCCGATGCGGCGGCGCAGCTCGTTGAAGCGCGTCGTCTTTTGCTCGGCAAGCCAGTACAGGATGACGAGGCGCCATTTCCCCCCGATCATCGACAGCGTGTAGCCGAACGGCGTGTCCTCAAGCGACGCGATGCGCCCCTCGTACTTCTTCATGCTCATGGCCGCCCCTTCCCGAGAGCGCGCACGACGATCATGCGCCCGATGGTTTCCAAAAAGATAGTACCTGTCCGGAAAGCCAGTACTTACCTGCGAATGCCGCCACGAGTATAAAAAGGAGGCGAAACGACGGAGGATCTGCTGCAAAGGAGGCTGCCATGTCCATGAACAAGGTGAAGATCACCGTGCTGAAAACGACGTTCGACGAGGAGCTGGCGAAGGAGTACGGGGTGCCGGGGCTGGACAAGTGCCCCATGATGCGCGAGGGCCAGACGTTCTACGCCGACTACGCGAAACCCGACGGCTTGTGCGACGAGGCGTGGAAGGCCATTTACCAGTTCGTCTTCGCGCTCGCGCACGGCATGGGCGGCAACTGCTTTTACCACACCGACTGGATCGACAAGCCGGGCGTCGCCATCGCGGCATGCAACGACGGCATCCGCCCGGTGATCTTCAAGCTGGAGGCGACCGACATCCCCGCCGAAAAGCCCCATCCGGCGGAATAGGCTCGCAACGCCTGTGCCGTTCGCGCTACCGCTTTCCCACGGTGCTGCCGCGCATGAGCTGGGGCTGCTCGGGCTCGACGGAGAAGATTTCCTTCTCGATGCGGTTGAAGTAGTCGAGGATGGGCAGGTTCTGGGGGCAGGCGTCCTCGCAGGCGCCGCAGCGGATGCACTCGGTGACGAGACTCTTGCCCGCGTTGAAGCGCACGACGAAGCCCATCTGGTAGCCCGCCGAAGCGGCGTCGCCGTAGGCGAGGTAGTGGTTGAGCACCGCGAGCGACTGCGAGATGCCCACGTCCTGCGGGCACACCTTCGCGCAGTAGTCGCAGCTCGTGCACTGGATGCCGCCGCTGTCGCGCAGCACGACGCGCGCGCGGTCGATGGCGGCCAGCTCGGCATCGTCGAGAGGCTTGAAGTCGCTGAACGCACGGCAGTTGTCCTCTACCTGCGCAAGCGTGCTCATGCCCGACAGCGTGACGGCAATGCCCGGCTGGCTCGCGGTGAAGCGCAGCGCCGCCGTGGCGTAGGAGTCGTGCGGAAACGCCTCGTCAAGCACGTCTTTCACCGCCTGCGGCGGATCGGCGAGGATGCCGCCCTTCACCGGCTCCATGGCGATGACGGGAAGGCCGTGCGCGTGCGCCAGCTCGACGCATTCACGCTCGCGGAAGTCGGGGCTGTCCCAGTCGCTGTAGTTCGCCTGCAGCTGGACGACCTCCGCCTCGGGGTACGCCGCGAGAAAGCCCTCGAGCTCCTCGGGCGTGCAGTGCGCCGAGAAGCCGATGTGCTTCACGAGTCCACGCGCCTTCACACTCTTCACGAACTCCCAGGCGTCGTACCTCTCGAACGCCGCCGTGCGCGTGCCGCCCAGGTTGTGCATGAGATAGACGTCGAGGTAGTCAACGCCGAGCGTGGCGAGCGTCTCCTGAAGCTGCGCCTCCAGGTCCTCCTTGCAAGTGCAGTTGCTCCACGCGACGCACTTCGACGCGATGAGGTACGCATCGCGCGGATACCGCTCGACAAGCGCCTTGCGCAGCGTCTTCTCGCTGTTGGGGTAGGCCCACGCCGTGTCGAAGTAGTTACCGCCCGCCCGCATATAGCAGTCGATCATCTCCGACACCTGCGCGATGTCCACCGTATCGTCCCCATGCCCCTCGAAGCGCATGCACCCGAACCCAAGCGGACTCTTGATCCTCGAAACATCAAACGCCATGTGAGCTTCCCCTTCCTCTAGTGCTGTTGGCTGAATTATATATGCCCGCCCCGCTGTGGGGAAAACGCTCATCACCCGTCTGCCGCTCAGATATCGCGTGATTTTACGGGGGCTTGATCCTGCACGGTTCTACGGTTTCTATACTGGGTTCTGGCGGACCGAGGCGAGGAGGCGACTGTGGAAGAGCACGTTGCGATAGACGCTGCGTCGACCCTCCCCTATGGCCGTACGTGGGACTTCACGGTTGACGAGGCGTATGCCGACAGGATGCTGCGCGCCTACAACCGTGCGTACCGCCGCAAGACGGGAAAGGGGTTCTTCGTCTTCTGCCTGCTGCTCGATGCGCTGGTGGTGGCGGGCACCGTCAAGGCCTTCGTGGACGGCATCGACATCGTGGCGGACATGGGTGTTGGCGGCATGCTCGGAGCCTACGTCCTGTTCCCCGCGCTGACGGTGTTCTTCGGCGTGCAGGCGCTCGTTCCTGACAAGATGTCGTTCTGGGGAAGGAAACGCGTCGTGCGGGAGCTTGCGGAAGAGCTTGCCGGCGACGGCGACGGCACGGTGCGGGCGCGCTTCGACGTGCTGGGCGTTACGCTGGCTGCGGGAATGGAACTGACGCATATCCCCTATGCGGCCTGCTACGACATGGCGACGATCGAAGGGGAGACGTTCGTCCTGGTGGGAGACGCGAAGGAGCAGTCGGCCCTCTACAACCTGGCGGGTGACAACGCGATGCTGCGCGACAACGTGGGCTTCGCCTTCGCCGCTCCTGCCGACCGAGCTGCCGCGATCATCGAAGCGGGCAAGCGCCAGTTCGAGCGCATGCGCGATGACGAAGCCTATCGCAATCGCGTGCTCCGCTACATGGGCGACTGACGGCCGGCGTGTCGCGCGATGGCGCTTTCGCCTGCGGCAAGGCGGCGACTCGAACGATTCGGGCGCTTGCCGAGCAGCGGGCCGGAACGTCGTGCTATGGTGTTGCTGTTGGGGCAATTGCGGAAAGGAACCGCCATGGCACTCGATTTCTCCGCTGTCGATGCGCGGCTGCTGGCGCATCCCGGGGCGCGCAAGGAGCTCCATGAGAAGTGGGGCTGGATGGTCTACTGGGTGGGCGGCAAGCAATTCGCGTGCGAGTTCACGGCCAAGGCCGACGCGAAGCCGCCGTATGCGGGGCGTCACCTGCTCTCGCTCAAATGCGATCCTGACCGCATCCGCGAGCTGCGCGCCGAGTTTCCCGGCGCCGTGCTGCCCGGCTACTACTCCGACGGCCGCACGTGGATTTCGATCGACCTCGACGCCGACATCCCCGAAGCGCTCGTGCTCGACTTGTGCGATCGCACCTACGAGCTCGTGTTCGCCAAGCTGACGAAGAAGGCCCAGCACGAGATCGCGGCGCAGCAGCCGTAGCGACCGCAGGCGCTTTCCACCGCGCGCTCGCCTTACACTTCCCCCCGCAAAAAAACAAGCGGCCCGCTGCCGTCGTTGGTGGCGGGCCGCAGTCGCTTCAGCGCACCAAGCGCGCTAGAAGTGCATCGCCTACGCGTACGAGATGTGCGCGTGGATCTCCTGGAGCGAATGGACGCTCGGCTCCGTCGTCTGCGCGGCCTGGATGCCCTTCGCCGTGGCCAGCGCGGCGGCCATCGTCGTCATGTAGGGCACGTGCGCGCGGATGGCGGTGCGGCGGATGAGGCTGCCGTCCGTCGAGCTTTCCGCCGACGGGCTCGGCGTGTTCACCACAAGATCGACCTCGTGGTTGAGGATGAGGTCGATGAGGTTCGGCCTGCCCTCGTTCACGCGCAGCACGCGCTCGGCCTCGATGCCGTGCTCAGCCAGGAACTCGCAGGTGCCGCGCGTCGCGAGGATGCGCATGCCCGCGCGCTTGAACTCGCGCGCCACTTCCTCCAAGTCGCACTTGTCGCGGTCGCTGATGCTCATGAGCACCGTGCCGCCCGTCGGCAGCACGGTCTGGGTGGCCTCCTGCGCCTTGAAGAACGCCTCACCGAACGTCTCGGCCAGGCCGAGCACCTCGCCGGTGGAGCGCATCTCGGGCCCGAGCACGGGATCGACCTCGGGGAACATGTTGAACGGGAACACCGCTTCCTTCACGCCGTAGTGGGTGAACGACGCCTCGCACAGGTTCGCGATGGGCGACGGGCGGCCGGTCAGCGGCGCGGTCATGATGTCGGTGGCGATCTGCACCATCTGGATGCCGCACACCTTCGACACGAGCGGAACGGTGCGGCTCGCGCGCGGGTTCGCCTCAAGCACGTAGACGGTGTCGCCCTCGATGGCGTACTGGATGTTCATGAGGCCCGACACGTGCATGGCCTCGGCGATGCGGCGCGTGTACTCCTTGATGGTGGCCAGATGCGCCTCGGAGATGTTCACCGACGGCAGGATGCAGGCCGAGTCGCCCGAGTGGATGCCCGCCAGCTCGATGTGCTCCATGACCGCCGGCACGAACGCGTGCTCGCCGTCGCAGATGGCGTCGGCCTCGCACTCCATCGCGTGGCGCAGGAAGCGGTCGATGAGGATGGGGCGGTCGGGCGTGACGCCCACGGCAGCCGCCATGTAGCTGATGAGGCTCGCATCATCGTAGACCACTTCCATGCCGCGGCCGCCGAGCACGTAGCTCGGGCGCACCATGACGGGGTAGCCGATCTTCTGCGCGATGGCCAGCGCATCCTCGGTGGTGTGGGCCATGCCCGCCTCGGGCATCGGGATGCCCAGCGACTCCATGACGGCGCGGAAGCGGTCGCGATCCTCGGCCAGGTCGATGATCTCGGGGCTGGTGCCGAGGATGCGCACGCCGGCCTCCTCCAGCTCGGATGCCAGGTTGAGCGGCGTCTGGCCGCCGAACTGCGCGATGACGCCGAGCGGCTTCTCCTTCTCGTAGATGGCAAGCACGTCCTCGGCCGTGAGCGGCTCAAAGTACAGCTTGTCGGAGGTGTCGTAGTCGGTGGAGACGGTCTCGGGGTTGCAGTTGACGATGATCGTCTTGAAGCCGAGCTTCTTGAGCGACTTCGCCGCGTGCACGCAGCAGTAGTCGAACTCGATGCCCTGGCCGATGCGGTTGGGGCCGCCGCCGAGGATCATGATCGTGTTGTCGCCGGTAGCGGTGCTGGCGTCGGGCGCGTTGTAGGTGGAGAAGTAGTATGCGGAGTCCTGCGTGGAGCTCACGTGCACGCCCTCCCAGCCTTCGGTGCAGCCGATCTCGGCGCGATGCGCGCGGATGCGCTTCTCGGACGTGCCCGTGATCTGGGCGAGGTAGCGGTCGGAGAAGCCGTTCCTCTTCGCGTCGACGAGCATGTCGTCGGGCGGCAGCATCGCGGGGTGGTCCTTTGAGTAGGCGATGATGGCCTCTTCCTCGGCGACAAGCTCGGCCATCTGCTCGATGAACCAGCGCTTGATGCGGGTCAGCTCGTGGAGTTCGTCGACCGTGGCGCCGGCGCGCAGGGCCTCGTACATGATGAATTGGCGCTCGCTCGTGGGGGTTACCAGCATCCCGAGCAGGTCTTCTTTCGACTTGCCGTGGAAATCCTTCGCGAAGCCGAGGCCGTAGCGGCCCGTCTCGAGCGAGCGGATGGCCTTCTGGAGGGCCTCCTTGTAGGTCTTGCCGATGGACATGACCTCGCCGACGGCGCGCATCTGCGTGCCGAGCTTGTCCTCGACGCCCTTGAACTTCTCGAACGCCCAGCGGGCGAACTTGATGACCACGTAGTCGCCGCCGGGGACGTAGTTCGCCAGCGTGCCGTGCTTGCCGCAGGGGATCTCGTCGAGGGTGAGGCCGCTCGCCAGCATGGCCGACACGAGCGCGATGGGGAAGCCCGTCGCCTTCGACGCGAGCGCGGAGGAACGTGAGGTGCGCGGGTTGATCTCGATGATGACGTCGCGGTCGGTGACGGGATCGTGCGCCCACTGCACGTTGGTGCCGCCGATCACCTGCACCGCCTCGACGATCTTGTAGCTCTTCTCCTGCAGGCGCTTCTGCACGTCCTCGCTGATGGTGAGCATGGGGGCGGCGCAGAACGAGTCGCCGGTGTGCACGCCCATGGGGTCGATGTTCTCGATGAAGCACACGGTGATCATCTTGCCGTTGGCGTCGCGCACCACCTCGAGCTCGAGCTCCTCCCAGCCGAGCACGCTCTCTTCCACGAGCACCTCGTGCACCGGGCTTGCGGCCAGGCCGCGCGCGACCACGGTGCGCAGCTCGTCGATGTTGTACACGAGGCCGCCGCCCGTGCCGCCCATCGTGTAGGCGGGGCGCAGCACGCAGGGGTACCCCAGCTCGTCGGCGATGGCCACGGCGTCCTCCACCGAGTAGGCCACCTTGCTGCGCGCCATCTCGATGCCGAGCGAGCCCATGAGCTCCTTGAACGCTTCGCGGTCCTCGCCGCGCTCGATGGCGTCGATCTGCACGCCGATCACCTGCACGCCGTACTTCTCCAGGATGCCCTGGCTTGCCAGCTCGGCGGCGAGGTTGAGGCCCGACTGCCCGCCGAGGTTCGGCAGCAGCGCGTCGGGGCGCTCCTTCGCGATGATCTGCTCGAGGCGCGCGACGTTGAGCGGCTCGATGTAGACGGCGTCGGCTGTCTCGGGGTCGGTCATGATGGTGGCGGGGTTGCTGTTCACCAGCACGATCTCGTAGCCGAGCTTGCGCAGCGCCTTGCACGCCTGCGTGCCCGAGTAGTCGAACTC
>DVIW01000040.1 GCA_018710945.1 Candidatus Aphodovivens avistercoris
ACTGCACCAGCGCCAGCGCCGCCGACACCACGATGAACGCCACCAGCAGCACGCGCATGTGCGACAGCTGCTTCTTCTCGGACATGTCCTTCACGATGTTGCCTTTGATCACGTCGATGGTCAGCGTCGACGACGACGTGAGCACGAGCGACGACAGCGTGGACATCGACGCCGACAGCACCAGCACGATGACGATGCCGATGAGGATGTCGGGCAGCGACGAGAGCATCGTGGGGATGATGGAGTCGTACACCGGCGTGCCGTCGGCCGCGTACTCGATCTGGTCGGCGTAGAGGCGCCCGAACCCGCCGAGGAAGTACGAGCCGCCCGCCACGACGAACGCGAACAACGTGGAGATGATGGCGCCCTGCTTCACCGCCGGGCCGCTCTTGATGGCGTAGAACTTCTGCACCATCTGCGGCAGGCCCCACGTGCCGAGGCTCGTGAGGACCACGACTCCCAGCAGGTTGAACAGATCGGGCCCGAACATGCTGACGAACGCGCCTTCAAGCGCCGAGCCCTCGGCGGGAATCTGCGACAGCTGGATGATGGACTCCGCGAAGCCGCCGTTGCCCGCCAGCACGGCCGCAATGACCGCCACAATGCCGACGAGCATCACAATGCCCTGGATGAAGTCGTTCATGACCGTGGCCATGTAACCGCCTACCACCACGTAGATGCAGGTCACCACCGCCATGCCGATCACGCACACGTCGTAGGGCAGGCCAAACGCCATGCCGAACAGGCGCGAGAGCCCGTTGTACACCGACGCCGTGTACGGGATCAGGAACACGAAGATGATGGCCGCAGCCGCTATGCGCAGCCCTTTCGATTGGTAGCGCAGGCCGAAGAACTCCGGCATGGTCTGCGCGCCCAGGCGGTGCGTCATCTCGCGCGTGCGCGGGCCGAGCACCCACCACGCGAGCAGCGAGCCGAGGATGGCGTTGCCGATGCCCGCCCACACGGCCGCGATGCCGTATTTGAAGCCGAACTGGCCCGCGTAGCCCACGAACACCACCGCGGAGAAGTAGCTGGTCCCATAGGCGAACGCGCTCATCCACGGACCGACGTTGCGCCCGCCCAGCACGAACCCGTCCACGGTGGACGTGGATTTCCGACAGTAGATGCCCACGCCCACGGCCACGCCGACGAAGATGAGCACCATGCATATCTTTTCAATCATGAGGTTTCCTATCGCGAAAGCCGCCCGACAAGGCGGCGAAGATGCAGGTGGGAAGCCTTTTCGTCCGACGGGTTTGCGCGTTTGCCCTGCAAGCGCGCAGCGGCCGTCGTCAAAAGGCGGCGGAGGCGCACATGACCCTGGCCCGCAGCTGCACCTGCGCCGCTACGCGGCGATGACGGCGCAGCACCATGGGCAGACCCATGTGCTACAGGTATCGATAGGAATACAGATAGGAGAAGGAGCCGCCAAAGGAAACGCCGCCCAGGCAGGCGGCGTCGGAGACAACGTTGTCGAAGGAGACGGCGAAGCCCGCGCACGCAGACGCGCACGCACCAGCGGCAGAAAGCGCAGCAAGACCTCGGCGGCTCGTGCCGCCGGCGACGCATACGCTCTGTCCCTCCGAAAAAAGCATGCGCCCACTTTAGCATACCGGAGCGCCCTTCTGTTACAGAGAAGTTTCAGCTTGCACGGGAAGGAACGCGAGGTTGCACACGCAACGCTTTCCTTATCAAGCGAGACGAAACGGCAAAAGCCCGACCTCGAAAGATCCCTACCGAAGGTTAAACGCGAAGAAGTTTCCGTTTCTGCCAACTTTTTCGCGAAATAATTGGTAGAAACGGAAACTTCTTCAAGCTCTGGCGATTGAGTTTGCCAAAAGCCGGAAGCCCTCGCGGCTGGGCGCGCTGGGTGCGCGAGGCGGGAGGGGCGCCGAACCTGCCAGCAGCCCCGCCCCTGTCCTACTAGTAGCGGCTGTCGAAGATGCGCTTGGTCTTCTTCTCGCTGCGCGGCAACTCGCCCATGGGAACGCCAACAGCGTCGGGGGTGCAGCCAATCTTGGCCTTGAAGATGCCGGCCAGTTCCTCCTCGCAACGCTTCTTCTCGTCGCCTTCAAGCGGCGTCTCGAACAGCACGGTCAAAACGTCGCGGCCCGAGATGTTCTCGATCATCACCTGGTACTCGCTGCTCGCGCCGTCGGTGATGGCGATAACGTCCTCCACCTGCGCGGGGAACATGTTGCAGCCCTTCACCTTGAACATGTCGTCGGTGCGGCCCACCAAGATGTCGATGCGCGGGTGCTTGTCGCCGTGCGCGCAGGCGCACGCGCCGGGGATGATGCGCGTGAGGTCGTGCGTGCGATAGCGGATGAGCGGCGCGCCCTGCTTGCGCAGCGTCGTCAGCACGAGCTCGCCCGTCTCGCCATCGGGCAGCACCTCGCCCGTGTCGGGGTCCACGATCTCAACGTACACGAAGTCGCTCCACACGTGCATGCCGTGGTGCTCGGTGCACGAGATGCCGATGCCCGGGCCGTACACCTCGGTGAGTCCGTAGATGTCGAAGATCTCGATGCCCAGCTCGCCCGAGATGCGCTTGCGCATCTTGTCGCCCCAGCGCTCCGAGCCAATGACGCCCTTGCGCAGGCAGATCTTGTCGCGCAGACCGCGGCTGTTGATCTCCTCGGCGAGCAGCAGCGCATACGAGCTCGTAGCGCCCAGCACCGTGGACTTCAGGTCCTGCATCATCTGCAGCTGCTTGTCGGTGTTGCCCGGGCCCATGGGGATGGCCATCGCGCCCAGGCGCTCGGCTCCCAGCTGGAAGCCGATGCCCGCCGTCCACAGGCCGTAGCCCGGCGTGATCTGAATGCGGTCGCGGTTCGTGATGCCCGCCGTCTCGTAGCAGCGCGCGAACTGGATGGCCCAGTCGTCCACGTCCTGCTGCGTGTAGGGGATGATCACCGGCGTGCCCGTGGTGCCCGACGAGCTGTGGATGCGCACGATCTCCTCGTCGGGAACGGCCTGCAACCCCAGCGGGTACGCGGCGCGCAGGTCGGCCTTCTCGGAGAAGGGCAGCTTCTCGAAGTCGGCCTGGGTCTGCACGTCGGCAAGATCGATGCCCTCGAACTTCTTCGCATAGAAGGGCGAACGGTCCTTCAACGTGCGGAACTGATCCTTCAGCAGGGAGAACTGTTCGTCGGTGAGCTGCATGGCTTCCTCTTTCCTTTCCATCGCGCGGCAGGACGGCACCCGCCGCGCGCCTTGCCTCGAATCTTACTGGATGCCCTCGAGATGCGGGATGTTCGCGAAGCCCACCGCGAGGTCCTCGTCGGTGGGGATGTAGTCGACCATGGTTCCGTTGCGGAAGGCGGAGTAGGCCGCCATGTCGAAGTAGCCCGTGCCCGTGAGGCCGAACACGATCACCTTCTCCTCGCCGGTCTCCTTGCACTTGAGCGCCTCGTCCATGGCCACGCGGATGGCGTGCGCCGACTCGGGCGCGGGCAGCGTGCCCTCCACGCGGGCGAACAGCGTGGCCGCCTCGAACACGCGCGTCTGCTCGACCGCGCGCGCCTCGTCGATGAGGCCGTCGTGGTAGAGCTGCGAGAGCACCGGGCTCATGCCGTGGTAGCGCAGGCCGCCGGCGTGGTTGGGCGACGGGATGAAGCCCGAGCCGAGCGTGTACATCTTCGCAAGCGGCGTGACCTTGCCCACGTCGCAGAAGTCGTACGCGAACGTGCCGCGCGTGAGCGTGGGGCAGCTCGCCGGCTCGACCGCGATGAAGTACGGCGCGCGCTTGCCCGCCAGGCGGTCGCCCATGAACGGCGCGATAAGGCCGCCGAGGTTCGAGCCGCCGCCCGCGCAGCCGATCAGGATGTCGGGCTCCACGCCGATCTTCTCCAGCGCCGTCTTGGTTTCCAGGCCGATGATTGACTGGTGCAGCAGCACCTGGTTGAGCACGCTGCCGAGCGCGTAGCGGCACCCTTCCGTGGACGTTGCCTCCTCCACGGCCTCGGAGATGGCGGTGCCAAGCGAACCGGTGTTGTCGGGGTCCTTCGCCAGAATGGCGCGGCCGACCGCCGTCTCAGCCGAGGGCGACTCGGTGACGCGCGCGTTGTACGTCTCCATGACCGCCTTGCGGTAGGGCTTCTGCTGCGCGGAGCACTTCACCATGAACACGTGCAGGTCGAGCCCGAAGAAGCCGCACGCCATGGCGAGCGCGGTGCCCCATTGGCCGGCGCCCGTCTCGGTGGTAAGGCTCGTAAGCCCCTGCTCTTTCGCGTAGTACGCCTGGGCGATCGCGGAGTTGAGCTTGTGCGAGCCGGAGGTGTTGTTGCCCTCGAACTTGTAGTATATCTTCGCCGGGGTCTGGAGCTTTTCCTCCAGGCAGTACGCCCTGACCAGCGGGCTGGGACGGTACATCTTGTAGAAGTCCTGTATCTCCTGCGGGATGGGAATCTCGCGGGTGGTGTCGTCCAGCTCCTGCTTAACCAGTTCGTCGCAGAATACGCCGCCGAGCTCTTCAGCGGTCATGGGTTTGCCGGTGCCGGGATTGAGCAGCGGGGCCGGCTTTATGGGCATGTCGGCGCGGACGTTGTACCACGTCCGGGGCATCTCGCTTTCTTCAAGATAGATTTTGTAAGGGATTTTCTTCTCGGTCATGATGACAACCTCCATTAAGAATTTCGGCGTATTTCACCGATATAGCTACTCCGCAGTGCGGATGTATCTACAGGTTATGCGGC
>DVIW01000041.1 GCA_018710945.1 Candidatus Aphodovivens avistercoris
GTCGAACTCGCACGCCTGCCCGATGACGATGGGCCCCGACCCGATGACCAGGATGCTTTGTATGTCAGTGCGCTTGGGCATGGCTTACTCCCCCTCCCCGTCGCGCGCGGCGGGGGCGGCGGAACCAAATCTCCAGCCAGCCAGGCGATCCTGCGCGATGTCGATGTCCAGATAGTCCTTGCGTCCCTCCATCAGGCGGGAGAACGCGGTGAACAGGTAGTGCGCGTCGGTGGGCCCGGGCGACGCCTCCGGGTGGTACTGCACGGAGAACGCCGGGATGTCCAGAAACGCGATGCCCTCGGCCGTGCCGTCGTTGAGGTTGACATGCGTCAGGCGGATGCGCCCGAAGCGCGGGTTGTCCACCACCGGAGCCGTGCCGCGGCGCACCCAGAAGCGCAGGTCGCCGTCGGCGGGATGCTCCGCCACGCCGTCGGAGAGCTCCGGCACCAGCTCACCCAGGCTGGGGAACAGGATGCCGAAGCCGTGGTTCTGGGCGGTTATCTCCACGCGGCCCGTCAGCAGGTTCATGACGGGGTGGTTGCCGCCGCGGTGGCCGAACTTCAGCTTCTCGATGGCGGTGCCGGCGGCCTTGCCGATCATCTGGTGCCCCAGGCAGATGCCGAACACGGGCACCTTGCCCAGAAGCTTCTCCACCTGGGTGTAGGTGCCCGAAACCGCGTCGGGGTCGCCGGGTCCGTTGGACAGGAACACACCGTCGGGCTGCAATGCCAGCACGTCCTCGGCCGGCGTGTCCCACGGCACCACGGTCAGCTCGCACCCGCAGCGCACGAGGTTGTGCAGGATGGACAGCTTGGCGCCGCAGTCGTAGGCCACCACCTTGCGCGCGGGCGCGGCCGGAGCGGCCACGGCGAAGGCCTGGCTTTCCGGCAGCTCGTCAGCGCCGAAGGCGTGCGGGGCGTCGCACGACACGGTGGCGGCCAGGTTCTCGCCCACGATGGAGGGGCTGGCCTTCACCTTCGCCAAGAGGCTGTCGTAGTCCGCATCGAGCGTGGAGATGACGGCGCGCTGGGCGCCGGCCTCGCGCACGTGGCGCACGAGCGCGCGGGTGTCCACGCCCTCGATGGCCACGACACCGTGCTCGGCCAGGAATTCCGGCAGCGAAAGGTCGCTGCGCCAGTTGGACGGAGTGGCGCACATGTCGCGCACCACCAGCCCGCGCAGGGCCGGCGCCTCGCGCTGGCAGTCCTGGCGGTTCACGCCGTAGTTGCCGATCTGCGGGTAGGTCATCGCGATGATCTGCCCGGCGTAGGACGGGTCGGTGATCACTTCCAGATACCCCTCCAGCGAGGTGTTGAAGCAGATCTCGCCGAACGCCTCGCCCGCGGCGCCGCAGGCCGTGCCGGCAAACGAGGTGCCGTCCTCCAGCACCAGAAGCGCGGGCGCGGCGTCGGGCTTCGACGTGGCGGCCAGCAGCTTCTCGCTCAAACTACTCAACGATGGCTCCTTCCTCCAGGGTGGCGTAGCCGCCCACGTACGTGTCGGTGGCGCGCCCGACCAGGTGCACGCCGATGAAGGCGGAGTTGCTCGACTTCGACAGGAAGCCGCCCTTCTCCACCGTCCATTCCTCGCAGGGGTCGATGACGGTGAGGTCGGCCGTGCAGCCGGCCTCGATGGCCACGCGCTCGGCGCGGATGATGCGCCGCGGGTTCACCGCCATCAGCTCCACGAGGCGGTTCCAGTCGATGACGCCAGGCTTCACCAGGTTCGTGATGACCAGCGACAGCGAGGTTTCCAGCCCGATCATGCCGAAGGGGGCGCGCTCGAACTCGCGGTCCTTCTCGAAGGCGCAGTGCGGCGCGTGGTCGGTGACGATGCAGTCCACCGTGCCGTCGGCCACGCCCTCGATCAGCGCGCAGCGGTCCTCGTCGGTGCGCAGCGGCGGGTTCACCTTGAAGTTGGCGTCGTAGTCCTGGCCGATGGCATCCTCGGTGAGGAACAGGTGGTGCGGCGTCACCTCGCAGGTGACGGGCAGCCCCTCGGCCTTCGCCTCGCGCACCATCTCAAGCCCGCGCGCGGTGGAGAGGTGCTGCACGTGCAGCGGGCAGCCCGTCAGGCGGCACACCGCGATGTCGCGCGCGATCTGGATCTCCTCGCCGGCGGCGGGCCAGCCCAAAAGCCCCAGGCGGGTGGAGGCCGCGCCCTCGTTCACCTGGCCGGCGCCCACCAGGCCCTCGTCCTGGCAGTGGCTCATCACCACGCGGTCGAACTGGCGCGCGTAGTCCATCACGCGGCGCATCATGCCGCTGTCCTGCACGCCGCGCCCGTCATCGGTGAACGCGCAGGCGCCGGCTTCCACCATGCCGCCCATCTCGGAGAGGACCTCGCCCTTGAGGCCCTGGGTGCACGAGCCCACCACGGCCACGCGGCACTTCCCCACCTCGTCGGCGCGGGACCTCACGTAGGAGACCACCTGCGCGTTGTCGATGGTGGGCGAGGTGTTGGGCATGCAGGCAACCGTCGTGAAGCCGCCGCGGGCCGCCGCGCGCGTGCCGGAGGCGATGTCCTCCTTCTGCTCCTGGCCGGGGTCGCGCAGGTGCACGTGGATGTCCACCAGGCCGGGGACGACGATCTTGCCCGTCAGGTCGCGCTCGACGCCCTTGGGAAGGTCGAGCCCATGGCCCACCTCCACGATGCGCCCGTCGCGGATGAGCACGTCGCACACGTCGTCCAGGTCGATCTGCGGGTCAAGGACGCGGGCGTTCCTAAGCATCAGCGCCATGTTCGTTTCCTCCTAACAGCAAATACAGGGAAGCCATGCGCACCAGCACGCCGGCATACACTTGGTCGAGGATGGCCGAGCGCTCCACGTGGTCGGCCATGTAGTCGTCAAGCTCCACGCCGCGGTTGATGGGACCGGGGTGGCACACGATGGCGTCGGGGCGCAGCAGGTGCTCGCGCTCGCGCGTCAGCCCAAACAGCCGGTTGTACTCGCGCAGGCTGGGGAACGGCGCGCCTTCCAGCCGCTCGCGCTGGATGCGCAGCATGTACACCACGTCCAGCTGCGGCAGGGCCTCATCCAGGCTGAAGCGCACCTCGTCGGCGCCCAGAAGGTCAGGCCGGGCCGGCATCAGCGTGGGCGGCCCCACCACCACCACCTTCGCGCCCATGGTCTTGAGCGCCGGGATCAGCGAGCCGCACACGCGCGAGTGCCCGATGTCGCCCACGATGCCCACGGTCAGCCCCTCGATGGAGCCGAAGCGCTTGCGGATGGTGTAGAGGTCCAAAAGCGCCTGGGTGGGATGCTGGTGCTTGCCGTCGCCCGCGTCGATGACGTGCACGCCGGAAGCACGGGCCACCTGGTGCGGCACGCCCGCGTGCTTGTCGCGCACGACGATGAGGTCGATCTTGTACGAACAGAGCGTCCGCACGGTGTCCAGCAGGCTCTCGCCCTTCACCGTGGAGGTGGACGAGCCGCCGAAGTTCAGCGTGTCGCACGACAGGCGCTTCTCGGCGATCTCGAACGAGCTGCGCGTGCGGGTGGAGGGCTCATTGAACATGTTGACCACGGTGAAGCCCTTGAGCGTGGGCACCTTCTTGATGCGGCGCTCGTTCACCTCGCGGAAACGCTCGGCAACATCGAGGATCAGCGAGATGTCGTCGGCGGAGTACTCAGACAGGTCGATGAGGTGCTTGTGGGGGAAAGACACGGCTACTCACCTCCATGCGTGCCGATGGGAGCGGAACCGGCGCGCTGACCGGGGGCGATGGAGCGGATCTCCACCGCAGACACGCCGTCCACCTCGTCCAGGAACAGCCGCACGTTCTCTTCCAGCGACGAAGGCACGTTCTTGCCCACGTAGTCGGCGCGGATGGGCAGCTGCCGATGCCCGCGGTCCACCAACACTGCCAGCTGCACGCAGGCGGGCCGGCCCATGTCCATGAGGGCGTCGAGCGCCGCGCGGATGGTGCGGCCGGTGAACAGCACGTCGTCCACCAGCACGACGGTCTTGCCGTCCAGGTCGAAGGGGATGTCGGTGGAATGCACCTCGGGGCTGATGTAGGTGGCGAAGTCGTCGCGGTACAGGCTGATGTCCAGCCGGCCCTGGGGAACCTCCACCCCCTCGATCGAGCCGATGCGCTGGGCCAGGCGGCGGGCCAGAAGGTCGCCGCGCGTGACGATGCCCACGATGACGAGGCCCGAGGCCCCCTTGTTCGCCTCCAGGATCTGATGCGCGATGCGCGTGAGGGAGCGTTCGATCTCCTGCGCATCCATGCAGATGGATTTGACGGCCCCCTCCTGGGAGCGCGCGCCGGGCGAGGCGCCGTTGCCGTCAGTCATGCACACCCCTTTCTCCGAACGGGTGCAGAGCCCTCCCGCGCGCTGCGTCGGCCGCAGCCCGCCGCGCGCCGCCGCGCCGAGATGCCGGGCAGCGCGCATCCGCCGTCCGCCGTGCAGAAAAAAAGCCTCTGCGACGACAAAGGCTTCAGGTGCGCGCGCCCTTTTCCGGTGGGCGCTGGAAGGTGTTCCGCCTTGTCGGTCTCTCTGTACCGCTTTTAAAGACTGGGGAAAGTATACGCCCTCGCCCCGCCCCTGGTAACCCCCAATCGCGAAGAAGGCCCGCAGCGGGCGGAAGGAGGGTCCGCGCGGCGGACGGGGGCGGCGCGGATGGGACGCTGCAGGTCCGTCCCGCCTACCGGTTCAGCTCGCGGAGGTCGCCGGTGCGGCGGGTGAGGCCGCGGGCGTCGAAGTGCTCCAGCAGCGGGATGGCGTGCTTGCGCGAGACGCCGAGGGCGTCCTTCAGGTCGGCGGCGGACGAGGGGCCGTGCTGCTGCAGGTGGGCCTCCACCACGGCGCGAGCCTTGTCCAGCGCAGCGGCGCTGAAGTAGTAGTCGCCCACGCGCGCGGCGGCGCCCTGGCGCTCCAGGGCTCCCAGGGCGCGGTGCGCCAGGCTGGCGTCCAGGCCCAGCTCCTTCGACAGCGCGCCGATGGCGGGCGGCGTCAGGCCGCTTGCGTCGAGCGCCTCCTTCAGCGCGGCGGCAGCCTGCTCTTCCTGGCGGCGCGCGCCGGCGCCGGCCTTGGGGTGGCTCACCTCGCCGCCGTCGACCACCACGCGGCCCGCCCCGCGCAGCTGCTCCAGCACGGCGTCGAACGCCTCTGGCGCGATGCGCTTTCCCGCCAGGCGCGCCAGCTCCGCCTTGCCTGCGCCCGTCTTGGCGGGATTGGCGGCGTGGAACTTCATCAGGGCGTTCTCCACCGCGGACTCGTGCGCGCGCAAAACAGCAGGTGCGGCGTAGAAAGGCGCGCCGCCGGCCGCCAGCTTCTCGACCTTCCCCGCGGCGGCCAGGGCATCCAAGCGCGCGGCGCACGCGTCCGCTTCGACGCCGCAGGCCCGCGCGATGTCCGCGGCCGACGCGGGCGCGCCCTGCAGCGACAGCGCCGCGTCCACCGCGTCGTCGTCGCGCCCGTCGCGCAGCGCGGCCAAAAGCTCCTGTTCGGCCGGGGCGAGCGCGGTGCGGCGCCGGGGCGCGCACAGCAGCACCTGTCCGCCGCCCACCACGGCGACGGGCGTGACGGTGCGCACGATGAAGCGGTCGCCGCGCGCAACGGGCAGCGGCTGGTCGAGCCTGATCTGCGCAAGCGCCGACGTACCCGCTTCAAGCTCCGCGCGCCCGCCCATCAGAAGCACGCGCCCGGGCACCTCGGCGGTGCCGTGCGCGATGCGGGCCGTCACGCCGCTCTCAAGGGGGGCGGCGTCCCCGGGCGCGGCCAGATAGGTGATCCAGGCGTCGAAGCGGTCGCAAGGATGCACGGCGCCGAGCGCGGCCAGCATCATGCCGGGGCGCGCCTCGTCGGTTCCTACGCCCGCCAGGTTCACCGCCGTGCGGTTGCCGGCCTGGGCCGCCTCCACCGCCGCGCCGTGCTCCTGCACGCTGCGCACGCGCACGCGCCCGCCCGCCGGCAGAAGCTCCAGCTCGTCGCCGGGGGCCACCGTCCCGCTCCACAGCGTCCCGGTAACCACCGTGCCGGCGCCCTTGATGGTGAAGGAGCGGTCGATGGGCAGGCGCGCCGCCGCGCCGCCATGAACCCGCTGCGCGCCATCCGCGGCCGCGGCCAGGGCGCGCTTCAGCTCGTCAAGCCCCGTGCCCTCCTTCGCCGACACGGCCACGACGGGCGCATCGGCATAGGGCGTCGCGGCCAGGCGAGCGCGCACCTCGTCGGCCATGAACTCCGCCCATTCGGCATCCACCAAATCGGCCTTGGTCAGCGCCACCACCATGCGCTGCACCCCCAGAAGCTCCAGCACGCGCAGGTGCTCTTCGGTCTGCGGCATGACGCCGTCGTCGGCCGCGATGCACAGCAGCGCCACGTCGATGCCGGTTGAGCCGGCGATCATCTGGCGCACGAAGCGCTCATGCCCCGGCACGTCCACCACGCCCATCGTGCGCCCGTCGGGCAGCTGCAGCTGGGCGAACCCCAGCTCGATGGTGATGCCGCGGCGCTTCTCTTCCGCCAGGCGGTCGGGGTCGGTGCCGGTGAGTGCGCGGATGAGCGAGGACTTGCCGTGATCGATGTGGCCGGCGGTCCCCAGAACCAGGCTGGGCTGAGCGTTCATCGCGCCTCCTTGCGATCGGTGGGTGCGGCGGGTGCAGGGTCAGCGGCGTCGACGAAGAAGCCCGCAAGCGCGCAGGCGATCTCGTCAAGCTCGGCGTCGTCGGTCAGGGTGCGCGCGTCGAACAGCACGGCCTCCTGCTTGATGCGCGCCACGATGGGCACGCGGTTCTTCTTCACCAGGTGCTCTTCGCACGCCTGAGCGTTAGCGCAGAGCGGCGTGAGCCTGACGACGTAGGTGGGGATGTCGCGCATGGGCAGCGCGCCGCCGCCGGCGCGGCTGACCTCGGGCACCACCTCAAGCTCCGCGCAGCCGGGCGGCAGGGCGGCCTCGATGCGCGCTTTCAGGCGGCCGGCGCGCTCTTCCACGGCGGGCGCGGGCTCTTCCAGCATGCGCAGCGTGGGGATCTCCGCGCGGGCGCGCTCGGGGTCCAAATACAGGCGCAGCGTCGCCTCCAACGCGGCCAGCGTCATCTTGTCCAGGCGCAGCGCGCGGGTGAGCGGGTTTCTCTTCAGACGGCCGATGAGCTCCGCCGACCCGATGACGATGCCCGCCTGCGGCCCGCCGAGCATCTTGTCGCCCGAGAACGACACCAAATCGCAGCCCGCCCGCAGCGCCTCGCCCGCCGTGGGCTCGGCGTCGGAG
>DVIW01000001.1 GCA_018710945.1 Candidatus Aphodovivens avistercoris
GCCGCCTCCGCCGCCTCCGCCGAACGAGCCGCCTCCCCCGCCGCCGCTGCCGCTTGAGGCGGGCGCGAAGGCCGAGCTGAACGACGCGCCGAACGCGGAGAGCGCCGGCTCCGCGCCCGAAACGCCGTGCGGCCCGCCAGGGGCGAACCACGCGCCCCAGCCCGGCACGCCGCCCGAGCCGGCCATCGCGGCGTCGTGCACCGCCGGCAGCTTCACCCGCAGCTCGTTGAGCACCTCGTCGGAGATGCCGAACAGCGTGGCGTACACCATGAACATGCCCCAGGTCTTCACGTCCTCGGGCAGCCGCTCGTCAAGGCGCGTGAAGTCCTTCAGCCACCGCTTCAGCGCGCGGGACTTCGCGTGCAGCTCCGCCCCGCGGCGCGAGCGGCGCGGCATGAAGCGCAAGATGGTGAGGTTCGCCGCCATCGCCAAGACGAAGCCCAGGTAGAACACGGGATCGATCTGCCCCAGCACCAGAGAGGCGATGCCGAGGATCCACGCGGCCGATTTCAGCGTGCGCTGCAGCGCCACTCCCGGCTTCTCGATGAGGCGCGCCAGCTTGCCCTGCTGCACCACCGTGCGCCGCCAGCTGTCGAAGCAAGCGCGCGCGAAATCGGGATCGCGCTGGGCGAACAGCTTCACCGACTCCAACCACACCGAATCGGCGCCGCCGCCCACGCGCCCGAACACCAGATCAAGCGCCGCCATGTCGATGGGGTCGCGCAGCGCGTCAGCCGCCGGCAGCTTCGCCAGGTAGTAGTCCTGCACCATCACGCTGCCGCCCTGTGCGATGCGCTGTTCCACCTCCTGCTCGCCGAACAGCGCCGCCGCGATGCTCTTGAACGCGCCGGGCAGCTCCACCACCGGCTTGGCGAAGCTGCCACGGCCCAAGGCGATGGCGCCCAGCTCGGTGAGGTGCAGAAGCTCGGCCGAGAAGTCGTCGGCGCCCACCTGCCCCCATTCCTCGTTGTACTTCACCACGAGCGGGTGGAGGGACGCATCGGGCGCGTCGCGCCAGTAATCGTCTTTGAACGCTGGGCGATACTCGCGCCCGAAGCGCACGAACAGCACCGCCACGGCTGCCGCGTACACCGCGCAGACGCCGAAGAACCCGATGTAGAGCAGCTGCGAGCGGAAGCGCGCCTGGTTCGCCTCGTCGGCCCAGCCTTGCTCTTCGTCCAAAACCGCGGGAAGGCCCGCCCCCTCCTGCCGCTCCACCGGCGCGGCGGGCGCCAGCCAGTCGGCGGGGAAGGTCGTGCGCACCTCCGCGAACGACCCCGGCTCGACGCGCGGGAAATCGCAGGTGATCGAGCCGTCGTCGTTCACCGCCACCGTCGCGTCCAGCGCGCCGTGCGCCCAGGCGCGCACGTCCTCGCCCGCCACGACGCTCGCGCCCGCAGGCGCAGGCAGGCTCAGCTCAAGATGCACGTTGCGCGAGGGGTTCTCCCACTCGGTTCCCACGAACTGCCAGTACAGCTCGGCCACGTCGTCGTAGCAGGTGGCCATGGGCTCCACGCGGTAGCGCAGCTCTACCTCCATCTGCTCGGAGTCGGCGTCGAAGAACACGTACACGCCGTCATAGGCTTCGTCCACCGCGTAGCTGGCGATGCCCGGCCCGCCCGAATTGCGCCACGAGGGACGGAACTCCACCGGCGCCAGCGTCAGCCTCTGGCCGCCCAGCTCGATGGCGACCGATTCCACCGTCATCTCGGAGCGGTAGCCGAAGGAGTCGAACTCCCACCACACGCAGGTGAACGCGCCATCGAAGTCGAAGGTGCGCCGCTCCGTCACCTCGAGCGTCCCCTGGTCGTCCAGCGTCGCCTGGATGTCCACCGCAGGCATGCGATAGCTTTTGGCGAACGCCGCGGTGGGATGCGCGGCCAAAAACGCGGCCGCCAGCAGGACCGCCGCGAGCGCGGCAAGCGCAAGCGGACGGCGGCACTTGCGCGGGCAAGCGGAAGGAAGCGGCATGCAGCCGGAGATGCGGACGGCGGGCGAAGGGGCCATGGGGCACCTCGATTCGGGATCGGGAAACGCGCTTGGACCCATGATACCCCTATCGGGCGCCCGATAGGCCGCGCCCGCCGCCCCGGAGAGAGCAGCAGACGGGCGCGGTGCGGAAAGATGCGGAAGCGGGGCGGGTTGGACGCTGCGGCGAGCAAGGTTGTGTGCGGCGCGGACAGCCCCGCCTGGCTGCGGCGCGAGCGGCCAGCAGCCCAGACCGAAGCCGGGTCCGCCCGCCACCGCGTTGCGCCCTTAGCGCAGGTCGACCTCGGAGTCGGTTTCGCGGGCCATCTCCTGCCAGTGCTCCATGCGGCGGGCGAGCTCGGCCTTGCTCTCCTCGTCCTCGCGGAAAGCGATGAGCGTCCAGTCCATCTGCTCGAGCGACAGGAACAGCTCGTCGATCTTGCCGTAGGGCACGGCGATCATGCGCAGGCCGGCCGGGTAGGCGCCACGGCGCTTGAGGCCGTGGTAGAAGCCGGTGGTGATGTGGTTCACCTTCCCCGAGATGATGGGGTAGGCGTACATCCACGCGCAGCTGATGACCGGCGACGACTTCGACTCCCACAGATCGCCCGAGATGTAGCTCGTGGCGCGCATGATGATGTCGGCCTGCGGCAGGTCGGCCACGAACATCAGCAGGTCGGGGTCGAAATCGGCATCGATGGCCGGGCAGAACTCCACGTAGCGCACGGTGCCGCGCACGAGCCGGGGCAGCTTCTGGTAGAGCTGCTGGTTGGCGACGGGCGCCTTGTACACGCCGAAGTCGTAGCCCGCCTGGCCGCAGCCGGTCACGGGCGGGATGTCGATCATGCCCATCGCCAGCTTGCCGTAGCAGTCGTCGTCCTCGGCGCCGATGTAGAAGCGCGCGCCCGTGGCCTGCGCCTCGCGCACGTACTGGCAGAACGCCAGCTTCTTCCCCTCGTAAGGGGCGCACGCAGGCTTCTCCAGATGCAGCTTCAGCGCGATGCACGGATACTCCAGATCGAGCTTCCGCAAAAGCTCGTTTCGCTTCTCGGACTTCATGGTCATCCTCCGTTCTCTTCCGGCAACCCCGCCCCGCGCGCCGCCTGCCAGGGAAAAGACATGCGATCGCCCAGCGGACAGGTGCCCGCGCGGAATCCGATGGGATCGTGAATCAAACAATGCCCTTTGGCAAACCCTCCGTCAAGTGGCAACCCGCACAAAACCCGCCATGGAAAACGCCCCGCCCGCCGGAGCCCCGCCGGATGGGAATCCCGGAAGGAGCGATCCAGCGCGCGGGGCGATGGGGAGGGCTATTTCAGATGCTTGTCGAAGAACTCCACAAGCAGATCGACAACGGCAGGCTGATCGAACAGAACGTCGTCATGCTCGGCGCCCTCGACCATGTACAGCGTCGAGTCCACGCCCGCCTCCTTCAGCTTCTCGTGGAGCAGCGAGCTCTCAAGCGGCGAGTTCAGCGTGTCCGCCGTGCCGTGAAGCAGCAAGAACGGCGGGGTGTCCGGCGAGAGGTACGTGAACGGGCTCGCCTCGGCGGCGCGGTCGGCGGGCGCGTCGAACACGGAGAGGCCGACGTTGTCCAAAAAGGCATACGAGATGCCGTTCAGGAACAGTGCCTCGGGTGAGGCCATGGTGCGATGCGAAGCGACCGTCGCCTCATCGTAGCCGGCGCCGATGACCGTGAGGTCGTTGCAGCCGTACAGATCCGCGACGCAGCGCACGTCCGAGCTTTCCTCCAGATGCTCGCCCACGTCGAACTTCGCAACGCCGTTGGTGGCGCCCATCATGGCGGCCATGTAGCCACCCGCCGAGTCGCCCATCACGCCGATGCGGTCCTTGTCGATGCCGTAGGTTTCCGCATGGGCGCGCAGCCAACGCACCGCCGCTTTGACATCCTCCAGCGGCTCCGGGAACTGCGACTCGGGCACGAGGCGGTGCTGCACCGACGCCACCACGTAGCCCGCCTGGACGAGCCCCACCTGAAGGCCGATGAACGTCTCGGTGAACTGCTCGACGAAGCCGCCGCCCGCCACGTACACGATGCAGGGCTTGGCTCCCTGCACCGCAGGCACCGGGCCGTCGAAAACGGGATAGAGCAAGTCGATCTTCAGCGCCGTGCTGTGGTAGTCGTAGAACACCTGCTTGTAGACGAGGTTCCTCACCGCTACCACGCGCGATCTCACCTTCGGAACCTTCAAGACGTTTTTGCTCACCGCCTCGGAAAGCGAGGATGAGAAAGCGATCCGGGTGATCTCGGTTCCCCCGAGGTCAAGACGCTCTTCAGTCATCGTGCCCGCCTCCTAGTTCTCGGTTCCGGCATTGCGGCGCGCGGCATAGCCGATGGCGGTGACGACGGCCACGACCACCACCAGCGCGCCGAGGGCGGCCCACGTCGAAACGGCGTTCAGACCGAAGGTTCCCATGGTGAAGGTCAGCGTGTAGGCGCTCAGCGAGCACGCCAGGCTGTAGGCGAAGTTGACCGTGCCCGTCGCCTTGCCCGCATGCTCGGGAGCCACCAGCTCGGCCGCATGGACGTAAGCGAAGGAGTAGAACATGGGCCAGCCGAAGCCGATGAGCATGCAGCCCAGGATGGAGGTGGGCAGCATGGGCAGAAGGCCCATGATCAGAAAGCCCGCGCCCACCAGGGCGATGGCGGCGAACGCGATCCACTTCTTCAGCTTCGAGAACACGAAGCCGAACAGCAAGCCCGCCACCGCGCTGAGAACGATGCCCATGGAGGAGAGCATTCCGACGAAGGCAGCGTCGCCTATGCCCGCGTCGGCAACGTACATCGACAGCATCATGTAGTTGTTGTTCTGGGCCACGGCCACCAGGAACACCTGCAGCGCCAGCGGAACGAGCACGAAAAGCCACGCGGAGATGTTGCCCTTCGCGGCAGGCTGGCTGCTTTTCTGCTCTTCCGCCGCCTTCTTCCGCTCGGGCTTGATGGACGGAACGAACAGGATGATCAGAACGAGAATCGGGATGGTGGCCAGGTAGGTGCGGAACACGCCGTGGATCTCGTCGCCCGGGAACGCGCCGGCAAGCTGGCCGGCCACGAAGGCGATGATCGCCCCGAGAATGGCCATGGCGGTGTTGTACCAGCCGACGACCTTGCCGTGCTCGTCTTCTTCGGTGAAGACCGCCGCGAGGATGGCCAGCGCGCTGACGTTCTGCACGCCCCAGCCGATCATCACGATGGTGCGCGTCACGTCGAAGTAAACGATGTCGAGCGACAGGTCGCCCAGGACCGTGCCCACGGTGTACATGCCGAACCCGCCAACGAGCACGATCTTCTTGTCGATGCGGTCGCACAGCCAGCCGGCCAGCAAGATGAACGGCAACGCCACGATGCACACGCCTGTGATGCCGTAGTTCACGGTCGCCTCCGTGGCGCCCTCAAGCCCGGTGTACAGAAGGTTCACGACCGGCGTGAGCGCCTGGTCCCCCATGCACGCGAACGTCGAAAGAAACACCGCAAGCAGCATCATGGTGACGCGCCACTTCGGCATGGAACGCAATTCTGCCATTCCTTCCCCTTTCCTCTATCCCCCAAGGTCAAGCAGCCCCTTTTGCTGCTTTCGCCGCTTATGCTAAAAGGGGCCGGCCGAATCCGAAATTGATCACGCTGCTGATAAAAGGTTGATTCCACCAGGGGAAACCAGGCGGCTTTCCACCTCGGGACGCTCATCTGGTCAGCAAGTTCTACTCACTTCTGCCTATTTGGCGTTGCGAGAAATGCAGCGGCGGCGTTTTGCGCTAATCTTTTCTAAGGCGGCCCATGCGTCGCGAAGCCGCCTTGGAAAAAATCAAGCATGCGCAAGGAGGCGACGATGCCGCTGCACGACCACCTATGGCGCCGGATTTCCGACGCCCTCTACCGCATCTACTCGACCTTCAGCCTTGACGACGCGGAAGAAGTCTCTCTGTACTGCGTGCAGAACCTCATCCCCTGCTACACCGGCATCCTCGCCCTGCTCGAAGAGAGCGAGGCGAAGGGATCTTACCGCTACACCGACATGAAATACGTGGGGGCGGGACCAAAGGATTGGTCGTTTTACACGGAAAAGAACCTCCGGGAGGATCCGTATTACCGTGGGATAGAGCTGTCCCCGACGACGCTGGTGTACCGCTACACCGACCTCGGATCCGAAGAGGATCGGAAGAAGTCTCCGCTCACCCAGCTCATCTACGAGCCTGAAGGAGTCGCCTACGGCCTGCATGCCCTGCTGATCTACGAAGGGAAAGAAGTGGGCGAGGTGAACCTCTACCGGCTCGAATCGGAAAGCGAGTTCTCGGACACGAGCTTGGACATCCTTTCAGTGCTGGCGCCGCACATCGCCCTCCATCTCGCACGCTTGAAGGGGGTCGAAGAGCGCAACCGGCGCATGAGCGCAGCCGTCCCCGGGACGGAGCCCACGTCGAAGAAGTCCTCCGACGAAACCCTTCCGGCAAACCTGACCAAGCGCGAGGCGGAAGTGCTCGAGCTGGCGGCCGAAGGACTCACCGACGCCCAGATAGCCGCAACGCTGTTCGTTTCGGAGTCCACCGTGAAAAAGCACGTCCACAACGGATACGGGAAACTGGGCGTGCGCAACCGCGTGCAGCTGCGCAAGGCGCTCGGAAAGTAGCAAGCCCCTCAGGCAGAACGAGCGCAGGCGCGCACCGCGACGAACGAAAAACGGTCGGGCGGAGGCTCCCCTACTCCGCCAACGTGCGGAAAAAGCAGCTCGTTGCGCCCGTGTGGCAGGCGGGGCCGGTGGGATGCACCAAGGCCAGCAGCGTGTCGGCGTCGCAGTCGTAGCGGATCTCGACCACCTTCTGCACGTTTCCACTGGTGGCGCCTTTGTGCCAGAGCTCCTGGCGGCTGCGGCTCCAAAACACCGTCTCGCCGCGCGCCAGCGTGAGCGCCAGCGATTCGGCGCTCATCCACGCCATCATCAGCACCTCGCGCGTGTCCGCGTCCTGCACGATGCAGGGAATGAGCCCCGCCTCGTTGTACTTCAACTCGGGAAGCGCCATCGGCCCTTCGCCCCCTTCCGGTTCCGTCCTCGCGCTTGACGGCGGACCGCCATCAAGCTCTGCCGCACGGAGCGGCGCCTTCTACGCCATCATGCGCTTGATGCGCTCCATGGCCTCCACGGCGTCGGCGGCGTCGCCGAAGGCCGTCAGGCGCACGTAGCCCTCGCCCGCCGGCCCGAAGCCCGCGCCCGGCGTCGTGATGATGTTCGCCTCGGCGAGCAGCCGGTCGAAGAACTCCCAGGAGCCCGTGCCCTCGGGCGTCTTGCACCAGATGTAGGGGCTGTTCACCGCACCGTACACCGTGAAGCCGGCCGCCTCCAGGCCCTCCTTGATCACGCGCGCGTTGTTGCGGTAGTACGCGATCGTCTCCTCAATCTGGCGCGCGCCCTCCTCGGTGTAGACAGCCGCCGCGCCGCGCTGGATCACGTACGACGCGCCGTTGAACTTCGTGGTCTGGCGGCGGTTCCACATATCGTGCAGGCTCTGGCCCTCGCGCACGAGCGCCTTGGGCACCACCGTGTAACCGCAGCGCGCGCCGGTGAACCCGGCCGTCTTGGAGAACGAGCGGAACTCGATCGCGCAGGTCTTGGCGCCTTCGATCTCGTAGATGGAGTGCGGCACGTCGTCCTCCACGATGAAGCGCTCGTAGGCGGCGTCGAACATGATGAGGGCGTCGTGGGCGTTCGCGTAGTCCACCCACGCTTTCAGCTGGTCGCGCGTGAGCACGGTGCCCGTGGGGTTGTTGGGGCTGCACAGGTAGATCACGTCCACGTCGCCCTCGGGCAGCGCGGGGCAGAAGCCGTTTTCGGCCGTGGTGGGCATGTAGCGGATGTTCGTCCAGCGCTCGGCCGCCGCGTCGTAGTCGCCCGCACGGCCCGCCATGGCGTTCGTGTCCACGTACACGGGGTACACCGGGTCGCACACGGCCACCACGTTGTCGGCATCGAGGATATCGCCGATGTTGCCGCAGTCGCTCTTCGCTCCGTCGGACACGAAGATCTCGTCAGCGTCGATGTCGACGCCGCGCGCAGCGAAGTCGTGCGCGCAGATGGCCTCGCGCAGAAAGTCATAACCCTGCTCGGGGCCGTAGCCGTGGAATGTCTCGGCGTGCGCGAGGTCGTCCACCGCCTCGTGCATGGCCGCCACCACCGCCGGCGCGAGCGGGCGCGTCACGTCTCCGATGCCCATTTTGATGAGCTGCGCCTCGGGATGCGCCGCGGCGTACGCCGCCGTGCGGCGGGCGATCTCGGAGAAGAGGTAGCTGCCGGGAAGCTTCTGGTAGTTCTTGTTGACCTTCGCCATGGTGCGCTCCTTCGCAAGGGCGCCGCAGCGGCCGTTGCCGTGAAACGTGGTCGGTTCGGCGCGGCGGCGCATGGTTTCCGCGCTCCATCATAGGAGCGCCGCCGCGCCAGTACGCGGACGGCTTCGGGTTTTAACCCAGTCGAAAACATGGCGGCGCGAGGGGGCGCTTCGCCGAAGCGGTGCAGCAGGGGCGCTCGATCGGGCAGGAACGGACCCGGACGGACCCGGGCAAGCGCGAACGGGCCGCATCGAAACGGTGACCCTGAAAGCGCCGAGCGCGCCGCGCCGCTGCGCAGCCGTTACGCCGACGCCCCTTCGGCGTCGGACACCAGCTTCAGCCCGATGACGCAGCCGATCAGCACGACGAGCAGTGCGATCTTCGCCACCGAAGCCGCCTCGGCGCCCGTCGCCATCGCGTAGATGACGGTGCACGCCGCCCCGATGCCCACCCACACGGCGTACGCGGTGCCGATGGGCAGCGTCTTCGTGGCGAACGCCAGCCCAGCCATGCTGGCCGCCATGCCCACAAGGAACACGATGGTCGGCACGGGCTGCGAGAATCCGTCGGATTTGCTCAGCGCGGTGGCCCAGACGGCCTCCATGGTGCCGGAGAGAACAAGGATGATCCATGCCACGGGAAGCTCCCTTCGCTCGACGGGGCCGGGCTGGCGGCCCGCGGCGACGGCATCCGCGCCGTGCCGGCAAGCCCCGTGCGCCGTCTTTGCGACCCTGGTACGGCAGCCCTCGTCAGGGAGCATCGGGCAACGCATCGGGCGCGCCCCTGAGCCCGCAAACAACTTAACACGGAAGAGGTCGTCTCGATCGGATCTTTTCCGAAACGCCTTTCTTCTCTGGTACGCACTCCATACTATATGCAATTATGAACCGGGGACGAAGCGGGCGCAGCGGCGCCCTAACCGACATTGCTCCGATACGGCGGAGCGGCACGACCGGCATGCAGAAGGAGCGCACATGTCTCATGAAAAAGTTCCTTTCGGATTGAGCGAGCTCGGCGTTGCGGGACGGTGCTCGACGGGGATCGACGCGAGCACGCCGGTTGCTTGGCTGGAGGCGCTGGCGGATGATCCGAACGCCGAGGTGCGCCGGTGGACGGCGTGCAACCCGGCGCTGCCTGCGCCGCTTCGCCGTGCGCTCACGGAGCGCGAGGGAGTCGATGCCGTTCGCGCGCTGCAAGAGAGCATCGCGCGATCCGAGGGAGAGCTGGGCCCCACCTTGCTGACGGCGCTTCTGGCAAGCCCGTTCGCCAGCGTCATGGAGATCCTGCTGGAGCGGGACGACGTTCCCGATGAGCTGATCGAGGAAGCGGCCTACGACGACGATTCTGCCGTGAGCGCCGCCGCCCGCAAGGCGTTGGGGTGGAAGTAGGGTCGCAAGACCGCCAGGCCACGCATGATCGACCGGCCACGCACGGTTGGTTTTCCGCATGCAGCCAACAGTCCGCGCAACTTGCCGTCCGCTCACAGAAGGATGATGCTTCAACAAAACTCCAGTTCAGGCCACTGTCAAATACCTTTGGCAGGTTGAATTCGCGCCGCGGTCGCTCGCGGTGCGGCGACCAAATGATAAAGTGCGCCGCAGTCTGTCGCTTGGGAAGCAGAGAGGAGCCTGCGTGAAACTCGCTCAGAACATTCGCGAGAACCGCGAGCGTTTGGGGCTGTCCCAGGGCGAGCTGGCAAAGACGGTCTTCGTGTCGCGCCAGACCGTCTCGAACTGGGAGACCGGTCGCACGTACCCCGACGTGCAGAGCCTGCTCCTTCTGAGCAGGCGCTTCGGCGTGAGCGTCGATTCGCTCATCGAGGCCGATGCGGACGGGGTCGAGGAGGCGCTGGCCGCGGGCTCGCGAAGGATGAGCCTGCTCGGCATCGTCATGGCGGTGTTCGCAATCGCTTGCGCGGCATGGGTGCTCGCATCGATCGCGCTCGACCTCAGCATGGCGGCGAGCGTCGTGCCGGCCGCAGCGCTGCTCGTTCCCGCGGCGATCACCGCTGCCAAGATCGAGAAGATGAGGCGCGACCACCAGCTGTTCACCTACCAATCGGCCGCGGCGTTCATGGCGGGGAAGGACCCCGACGTGCTCAACCGGTTCAATCAGCGTGCGGGCGAGCACTGGGTGCGAAACCGGGTCCTCAAGACGGTGGTGGCGGTGATCGTCGGCGTATGCTGCGGATGGGGAATCGCGAGCATGATCGCCAAACTGCTGAACGGATAGCCGCCGCAGCTTCCGCCTCACGCCACTCTGCTTTTGCCTGAGTGACAGACAACAGGACAACCGCAGAGAAAGGATGCCATCCATGGCGAAAGAGCGTTTTGTTGAAGTCTATTCGCAGGGAGTGACAAACGTCCGCAAGATCGTCGTCGACACGCAGACGGGCGTGAACTACCTGCTAATCTCGTCGAGCATGACGAGCGGATGCGGCATCGCCGTCATGGTGGATGCAGAGGGGAAGCCCCTGGTCACGCCGCTCGACGAGAACGACGTAGTCGTCGCGGGCCAGCTGATCAACCGCGATTAGCCGCCTGCGACGGGCGCGCTGCCGTCGATCGTGCAGTATGATACGGGGGGAAGCGCAACTTCGTCGAAGGAGGTTCTCCATGGAGAAGGAACTGTTCGATTACATCGCCGAGCGCGTCGACATCCTCGCGGCGTCGGGTGCGAGCACGCAGGTGACCAAGGACGCGGCGAACGCGTGGAAGGCGGCTGTCGTCGCCGATGAGGCCGCTGCTGACGAGGCGACCGCCACGCTGGTCGACATCCTCGACGGACGTCCGACGACGATCGACGGCGTTATCGCGTTCCTGCAGGGCCCGGCCAAGGAGATGCTCGGCGAGGAAGCAGCCGCCCAGGGCCTTGCCGCTCAGCTGAAGCGCAAGGAAGAGGGCGCGAAGTGGTGCGACTGCGACGCCTGCACCGCCGCCACCGAGATCCTCGCCAAGTTTGGCCGCGTGGAGCTGTAGGGCTCGGATCGTCAGATCGGTCGCCGGTTCAGAAGGCGCGCCTGCAGAAGCGGGTGCGCCTTCCAGCTTTCAGGGGCGTGCGGCGCCTCCACCGCCCTATCGTTCGGCAAGATCCTGCGACGTTGCGCCGGACGCCTCTTCAACGCCCGACCGCTCCAGCACCTCCTTGGCGCGCTCCATGATGGCTTCGATAGCTCCCCGCTCCGGTGTCATGCCCTCCGCATAGCAATGCCGCGAGAACCGCGCCCAAAACTCGTCCTCAACCTCGAACGCCATCTCGACAAAGTCGGCATCGCCATTCCGCGTCGCTTCCGCCTCTTCCATGAGAAGGGCAAGGTTTGCCTGAGAAACGACTTCAGCTCCCCCATCTCGTCCTCGGCGAACCCGTGGAGCTCCCATACCGCACACGCAGGAGCAATGGTGTCCGCGTAATCCACCTCCAGCCCCCTCAGGCGCGTGAAGCGCACCTTGAGCTCGTCTCCCTGCTCGGTCGCATGGAGGAAGTCGTACTCGAGGTACACGTTCCTCTTCGCTCCGTAGAAATGCCTGCATAGCTTCATGGCCTTCCCCCTCCCACGAACTCCTTGACGCGCGCGGCGCACAGACCCGACAGCTTGCCGAAGTCGACGGTGGGGTTCTTCATGCGCTTGACCCAGTTGGGGCATTCGGCAAGCAGGTCTTTCCAGCACATCGAAGCGAGCATGCCCATCATCTTGCGGCTTTCAGAATCGAAGCGCTCGGCGTTTGCCAGGGCGCACACCTTGGCGACGGTCTTGCTCAACTCGGCATCGGTCAGATACGCATCGACGATCGCCGCTTCCACGTTCGCGTCCGCCTTGGCCTGCGCCCGTCTGCGCTGCTTTTTGAACTCGTCGAGCACGATCTTCCCGTAGGCAACGCGGCCGAAGCGGTTCCGCCACCCCGGAGCCTTGCATACCACGCCCTCGCCAACGAGCCCCGTTCCCTCCAAAAGGAAGTCGTTGGCTTTTGCCACCGCAACGACGTCTTCTATCGAAGGGTGGTCCAGAACGGCAAGAAGCTTGACGAAGTACGGCTCCAGTCCGCATTCCGCAAGCTCGGCGCGCCACTGCTCTTCGTCCAGGTAGCCTTCCGCATCGGCATCGTAGACATCGAAGATGATCAGCGTACCGAGGGACACCTTGTCGTAGTTTTTGAATGCGCCGACGAACCGGTCGCGCCCCATCCATTCGCCATAGACGATGCGCCGGGGATGGCTCTCGCAATACGCGCGGAGCAGGCGCGCCTCATCCGCATCGCTGTTCACCCAAGCGTGGAAAAACGCGTTGTCCTCGTCGTCGGACAGGACGAAGTTACGCGAACCTGCCATCATCTTCCCTGTTTGCTCGCTCCAGAACACGCAGCCGTTCGAGCCGTCCACCTTAGCCGTGACGAACACCCGGTCGTTGCTCAGCAGTCCCTCGCATTCGTCGGTGTCGAGCCGTTCGACGTGCAGGTACTTCTTGTAGTCGCTCATATCTGCCACCCTTCTCCCTTCCCGCATCGCTTTCTGCGGGACGGCGCCATTGTCACGCAACGAACCGTGATCGGGTGTACGACGAATGGTACAGCCAGTCAGGTCTTCTCCAATCTTCCGGCAACGTCTCCCAACCCTCCTCCGACCTTCAAGCAAATCCACCGCACACGTGCCCTTCCCCGCCGGCCCTTGCGCTGCGCCACCGACGCACAGCGCACTCGGCGGCGGTGCCCACCACCTTCCGCGCGCGACAATCCCGCCGCACTTCCCCACCATGTGCCACCCGCACGCGACACCCTCCCGCCATCCAGCCCCACCGCTGCCCACGCTCGACAGCCCGCCGTCATCCCCGCCCCGCTGCCGTCGCTTCGCCCCGTTCCAAAAAATCGCCGCGACCCGCAATTGCTCCGTGCGCAGCCGTTGATCGCGGATAAAATGAAACGAACGGCTTTTTTGCGTAGAAAGGGTTCCCCATGCCAAAGCGCGACGACATCCGCAAGGTGCTCATCATCGGTTCCGGCCCCATCATCATCGGGCAGGCATGCGAGTTCGAC
>DVIW01000042.1 GCA_018710945.1 Candidatus Aphodovivens avistercoris
CCGCCCACCCCCGCCCGACTTCCACTAAAAAGCGATAGGAGGGAAAGGAGCGCCGAAACTTGCCGCAAGCGAAGAGAATCGTTTTGGAAGCAGGTCGATCTCTCCGGAAGGAAATAGAATGATCCCCGGTAGAAGAAGAGTCAGCGAGGCGCTGCCTGGTGCCCGAGATTCGTGGGATCGCCGGGGCGCCGCGTACTTCGGTACGCAAGCCCCGGGGATCGCGCGAAGATCAGGTGCCAGGCAGCGCCGCAGCGTCGAGCGGTTGTGGCGTTCGGCAGAACGCCACAACCTTAACGCAGCCTCTTAACGAACCAGTCGGCCATCGAGACCAGCAGGTCGCGGGCCTGAGAGGGCTTCACCATGTCCACCAGGCGGTTCTTGGCGATGCTCGTCAGGTTCTCGGCGTAGTTGCGCGCGTAGTCGATGCTGCCCGACTCCTCCATGATGCCCACGGCCTCAGCCAGAACCGCCGGGTCCTTCTCCTTCGAAGACAGGATCTCGATGAGGCGCTCGCGTTCCGGGCTGTTCTGCAGCGCGTGCACCACCACCAGCGTGCGCTTGCCCTCGGTGATGTCGTTGCGGAAGTCCTTCTTGGTGCTTTCCTCGCTGCCGACGAGGTTCAGCAGGTCGTCTTGGATCTGGAAGGCCAGGCCCGTGTCCAGGCCGTAGTTGCGCAGCGCCTCGATCTCGGCCTCGGTGCCGCCGCCGATGATGGCGCCCACGGCCAACGGCACCGCGCCGGAGTAGTGCGCCGTCTTGTGCGTGGCCATGACCAGATAGTCTTCCGGAGAGATGTCGTAGCGGCCGTCGCGCGCCCAGCCGATGTCGAGCGCCTGGCCCTCGATGGTGCGGCGCGTCATCTCGGTGAGCTCGGTGAGCACGCGCACCTTGGTGGCGTCGTCCAGGTTGGCGTCGTGCACCACGGTGCCGTTCACCAGCGACAGCGCCAAATCGCCCATGTTGATAGCGAGCCCCAGCCCCTCGGTGAGGTGCAGGCACGGCTCGCCGCGGCGCAGCTCGGCCTCGTCGGCAATATCGTCGTGGATGAGCGCCGCGGTGTGGAAGTGCTCGATGGCCGCCGCCGCGCTGGTGGCGCGGGCCATGTCGCCGCCCACCGCCAGGCAGGCCGCGAAGCAGATGAGGGGCCGATGCCGCTTGCCGCCGTTCTTGCTGTAGGCCTTCAGCGGGTCGTACAGGTAGCGGTCCATGTCGGGATGGGTGCCCGTGGGCAGATACGCGTTCACCAGCTCTCCCACGCGGTCGGCGTAATAGCCCAGGTATTCCTCGAACGACGTGGGCGGGTTCTCCACCGCCGCGATGATCTCGTTGATGTTCACGCTGGCATCTCCCTTGTGCCTCAAGCGTCGGTTGAATGAAACGGCTGCTGCAGGGCGAACGGCCTCGCGGTTCGAGTCCCGCGACCCAGCCCAGCGCCTGCCTGCGTCGCAAGCCTTTCCAGCTGAAAAGGTCTTCGTGGTAGGAGCGGTGGGACTCGAACCCACAAGCCCGAAGGCGGGGGATTTTAAGTCCCCTGCGTATGCCGATTTCGCCACGCTCCCGTGCAGACGAAGCCCTTTTGCAGCGACTGCATATGGTACCAAATTATGGAAGCGCCGCCGCCCCGGATGCCCGAAGCGGACGATACCGCCACACGAAGGGACGGCCCGCTAGCCCCAGCGGCCGCCCGCGGCGGCCAGGACAGCGCCCTGCAGGATGTCGGTCTCGCTGGCCGTGAACGCGTCGGCCCCGGCAAGGTCCAGCACGCCCAAAAGGATCTGCAGGCCGGCCACGATAACGGGGGCGCGGTCGGGGTCCAGCCCGGCCACGTCGCGCCGGGCCGCCAAAGGCAGCGCCGCCAGACGCTCCAGCTGCTCGGCCAGCGCCGCGCGCGACACGCGGTAGCCGTGCACGCGCGCCGGATCGTAGTCGCGCATCTGCTCGATCAACGACACCGCCGTCGTGGCGGTTCCCGCCACGGCCACCACGCGCTCCCAGCCAAGCCCGGCGGCGCGCAGCTCGTCGAAGTACGGCGCCATCTGCTCGCGTGCCCATGCGGCGGCGCGGCGCCGCTCGTCGGCGGCAGGAGGGTCGCTTCGCAGGAAGCGCTCGGTCATGCGGCGGCACCCCACGTCGAAGGAGCGCGAGCGCGCGACGGTTGCGCCCCCGCGGCCCGCCACCACCTCGGTGGAGCCGCCGCCCACGTCCACCACCAGCAGGTCCTGGCCAGAAAAGTCCATTGAGGCGCCCGAGAACGACAGGCGCGCCTCTTCCTCGCCCGGGATGACGCGCAGGGCAACCCCCGCCTCGGCCACCTGGCGCACCAGCTCATCGGCGTTGGCGGCATCGCGCGCGGCGGAGGTGGCGAACGCGACAAGGCGCACGGGGCCGCCCTCGGCTTCAGCGATGGCGCGGTAGCCGCCGATGGTGGCGGCAGCGCGCTTTATGGCCGCCTGCGACAGGCGGCCGCCGGCGTCCACGCCCTCGCCCAGGTTGATGATGCGGTACTCCCGCCGGACCTCATGCAGGCAGCCGGCGGCGTCCACGTCGGTCAGCAGCATACGGCAGGTCACCGTGCCCAGATCGATGGCCGCGTAGCGGCCCGCAGCGAAGCCGGCCACGCCTACTTCACCCCGAACAGCGGGTCAAGCACGCCCGAGTACCAGGTGTCGGGAGGATCCACCTCGCCGGAAGCCACGTTGGGCGGGATGGAAGAGCCCGCGCTGGACGAACCCTCCACGCCCGACACGCTCACCGCCACCTCGTTCTTCTTCACCAGGCCGAACTGCTCGTGGGCCAGCTCTTCCATGCCGGCGTCGGTGGACAGGGCGTCCACGCTGCTCTGGAGGGCGTCCTCGCGCTGCTGCAGCGCCGAGTACTCCGCCGCCAGCGCATCGCGCTCGCGCATGGCCTGGTAGCACTGCTGGGCCGGCTGGTACAGGAAAACGCAGACCAGCGCCAGGCAGGCGACGGAAGCCCCCGCGATGCGCAGCTTGGAGCCCAGCCGCACGCGGAACCGGCCCGCCTTGCGGCCCGACGCGCCGGAGCGCTCGTCGGACGGCGAGCCCTGCATGCGCGAAGCGCGCTTCTGCGAGGACCCCATCTCGCCCTTGTACAGCGCCGCGCGCGGGCCGCCCTCGCCCGAGGGCGCGCCGTCGCCGGCGCCGAACAGCTTGTCGGCCTTGCGCTTCGCCGCGGCGCGGCGGATGCGGTCGCGCAGCGTGGCCGGCTCGGCGGCCTCTTCTTCCTCTTCGAGCGCGCGGTCCTCTTCGCGCTGGCGCGACAGGCGGGCCTGCTCGTCTCGCAGGGCGCGCTCGTCGGGGCCGTCGTACCACGAGGGAGCGCCGCGGCGCGGGGATGCGAAGGAGCCGGCGCGGCCGGCGCGGTTCGCCGGCGCGGTACCGGCGCGGCGGGCAGACGGCGCGAACGCGTCAAGCGGAGACGCGGATGCGGAAGAGGAAGCAGACGCAGAGGTGAAAGCGGATGCAGATGCCGCAGCGCGGCCGCCGAAGCCCTGCACGGCGGACGCGCGATGCGACGGCACCGGCGCGGCCGAGCGGGAACGGGCGCCGGACGCAGCCTGCGCCCCCCGCCGCGACGGCGCGGTGAAGCGCGCGTCGGAGCCGGGATCCATGAAGATGAGCGGGCGGACCGCCGCAGGGGCCTGGCCGGTGCGACCGGACGTGCGCCGGGCATGCGAGCGCGCGGCGCGGCTTGAGCGCTTCGCGTCGTCGAACGATACAATGGTAGCTGTGCGTGCCAAGGAAACCGCCCCTCCGTGCATCGTGGTTCGTTTAAAGTTCAGGTAATGCGAGGAACCTGATCAGGATAGCACAGAACCGCCCCGTCCCGCCATCGCGCGCGGCGTTTCCCCATCCTCTTCAAAGAGCCGGACGGCGGTTCGGAAAACGACGCAAAGGCCGGCGGGCAAGGACCGGCGAAACTGGAGCCGGGCCGGAAAGCGGAAGGCCGCCCCGAACGGCCGAAGGGCGCGAAAGCCGAGGGCTGCAAACCGGAAAGCGGCTACTCCAAATCGAGCGCCTTGATGTAGGCCACCCACTTCTCGTAGGACTCGTCGCTGATGGCGTGCTCCATCAGGCAGGCCTCCTCGTCGGCGCGCTCTTCGGGAATGCCCAGCGCCTTGGTGAGGAACGTGAACAGCAGATGGTGGCGGCCCAGCACCGCGGTGCCGTACTCGTAGCCTTCGGGGGTCAGCGTGATGTCGCCGTAATAAGGCTGGTCCAAAAGGCCCTTCTCCTTCAGCGCGTTCACGGCCTTGTTGACCGACGCCTTGGAGACGCCCAGCTTCGCCGCCACGTCCACCGAGCGGACGGGAGCCTTCGGCGTGCCGCCCAGCATGACGATGGCCTCCAGGTAATCCTCGTGTGATTTGGACATTTTCTCCAACGAGACCACTCCCCTTGCGCGCTTTCGCCACGGCGTCCGCGCGGACGCCCATCAGAGCATCCTAGCATATCGGAGCAGCGAAAAGAAAAACGCACCGCCGCATCTTGTGCGGCGGTGCAGAAAAGATCGAGACCCGGCGGGGAGAGGGGGGATGCCCCGCCGGGTCTTTTGGTTGCGGCGATCAGGCCAGACGAGAAGAGCCTTCGCCGCCGGGTCAGCATAGAAGAGAGGAGGTTGGGGGGCTTGCGTTTCCGCCTGCCCCGCTGACAGTTGTTATATTAGGTTAACTTCTCCGTCCGGTCAAGATGTTTGCCCAGGTTTACAATTCCTCCACAAGCAGAGCGCGAAAGCGGAAGAGGACGCGCCGCACGAGCCGTCCGCGCCGCCGCTCTCAAACCTTCGCACGCGCTGCCTCCCGTCACCGCCCGCTTTCCGCTTCCATAAAAAACGGGCGGGGGTGCCGCCTCGCCCGGCAGCGCCCCCGCCCGTTCGAACCCGCAAAGCCAGATCGCAGCGCTCGGCTGCGGAAGAGGCCCTACTTCCCCTTCGCCGCGCTCTCCAGGTCGGCGACCATCTTGTCCACCGCCGAGCACGACGGGCAGCCGCCGTGGGAGCCGCTGCCGCAGCCGCCCCCGGCAGATCCGCCGTGGCAGCCCTCGCACGACCCTCCCGAATCGCACAGCCCGCGCCCAACCATCCGTCGGACGGCAAGCACCACCAGCACCGCCAGGATCAACAGCACGACCGCAGTGGAGAAGTTCATGTCAAAAGGGGCCATCGGACCATCCTTCCTTGCGCAATCAAACCGATCATACCATCACGGGCCCTTGCAGCCCACACGCCCCGTCGGACGAAACGGAAGCAGCCGCGCCCGCAGCCGTCAGCGGGCGCGGCCGAGCAGGCGACGGAAGCGAGCCGCCGGCGCGACGGCCACGGCAAGCCCGCTTCCCCGCCCTTTCCGCCTACGCAGCGCTCGGCTCGGCGGCGATCCCCTTCCCCTTCTCCTTCTCGTCGTGCTTGGGCATGGGGCGGAACAGTTGGAACAGCATCGCGGCAAGCACGGCGACGGCGACCACCGTCCAGACGTTGAACTGCACGTCGCCTGTGATAAGCCCACCGAACTGGAAGAACATCAAGCCCACGCACCAGCCGAACACGGTCATGTAGCCGATGGCGAACCAAGTCCACTTGGCGGATTCCATCTGGCGGCGGATCGTGCCGATGGCGGCGAAGCACGGCGCGCACAGCAGGTTGAACGCGCAGAACGCCATGATCGCAGGGGTCATGCCGCCCATCATCGCGGCGAACGTCGCCCACGTGGTCGGATCGGTCTCACTGGCATCGAGGCTGGTGAGGATGCCCACCGTCGCCACGACGTTCTCCTTGGCGACAAGCCCGGTGATGGAGGTGACCGTCGCCTGCCAATCGCCGAATCCCAACGGCGCGAAGATCCAGCTGATCGCGTTGCCCAGCCCCGCCATCAGGCTGTACTGGATGTAGTCGGGCATCTCGGTGTCCAGCAGGCCGAAGGAGCCCTCGTACATGCCGAAGTTCATGAGGAACCATATGACGATCGTGGACAGGAAGATGATCGTCCCCGCCTTCACCACATAGCTCTTGATGCGCTCCCACGTGGACAGAAGCACCGTGCGGACGGTGGGAAGATGGTACGCCGGCAGCTCCATGACGAACGGCGACGCCTCGCCGGCGAACATGCGCGTCTTCTTCAGCATGATGCCGGAGACGATGATGGCGGCAACGCCCAGGAAGTAGAACAGCGGGGTGATCCACCAGGTTCCCTCCGCATCGGCGCCGGCGATCGCGCCGAACACCAGCGCGATGATGGGCATCTTCGCGCCGCAGGGGATCATCGTGGTGGTCATGATGGTCATGCGGCGGTCGCGCTCGTTCTCGATGGTCTTGGTGGCCATGACCGCAGGCACACCGCAGCCCGACGCGATGAGCATGGGGATGAAGCTTTTGCCCGACAGCCCGAACCGGCGGAAGATGCGGTCCATGATGAAGGCGACGCGCGCCAGGTAGCCGCAGCTTTCCAGGAACGCCAGCAGCAAGAACAGGATGATCATCTGCGGGATGAAGCCGATGACCGCGCCCACACCGGCGATAACGCCGTCCACCACGAGGCTTTGCAGCCACGGCGCGCAGTTCACGGCGGCAAGGGCGTCCGAGACGACGGGGGTGAGGCCGGGGATGAACAGGCCGAACGAAGCGGGATCGGGCTCGGCTTCGGCCAGCTGGGCGGCAAGCGCCTCATCGCCCGCCTCCTCGGCGGCGGCGACCTGCTCTTCCCAGGCGCCCACGGCCTCCTCGTAGGCGGCGCCGCCGGTGTAGAGCCAGCCGTCGCCGGAGATGCCGTCGTTGGCCCAGTCGGTCACCGGACCCGTGCCGATGGTGATGGCCAGCCAGTACACGAACGCCATCACCACGACGAAAATCGGGATGCCCAGCCAGCGGTTGGTCACCACGCGGTCGATCTTCTGGGTGGTGGTGAGGCCCTTGGCGGATCTCTTCACGCACGCGTCGGCAACCTGCGCGATGGCGCCGTAGCGCTCGGCGGTGACGATGCTTTCGATGTCGTCGTCCAGGGCGTTCTCCAGCCCCTCGCGCACCGCGGCGATGGCGGCCAGATCGGATTCGGACAGCTTCAGGGCGTCGAGGGTGCGCTGCTCGCCCTCCAGCGCCTTGACGGCGTGCCAGCGGCGCACGTTAGCGGGCACGCGGTCGCCCAGCACGTCGATGGCCTTGCCGACCGCCTCCTCGACGGCAGCGTCGAAGGCCATCTGGGGCGCGGCGAGCGTGCCGGAGGACGCGACCTCCTTCGCCTTGGCGATGAGCTCGTCCAAGCCCCTGCCCTTCAGCGCCGACGTGGGGACGATGGGGCATCCCAGCTGGCGGGACAGCGCATCGACGTCGATCTTGTCGCCGTTTTTCTCCACCAGGTCCATCATGTTCAGCGCCACCACCACCGGCACGCCCAGATCGAGGATCTGCGAGGTCAGGTACAGGTTGCGCTCCAGGTTGGTGGCGTCCACCAGGTTCACCACCGCATCGGGCTGGCCGCTGAGCAGGTAGTCGCGCGTCACCACCTCTTCGGGCGAGTACGGCGACAGCGAGTAGACGCCCGGCAGGTCGGTTATCTGCACGTCTTTGTTGCGCGTGCAGCGACCCTCCTTCTTCTCCACCGTCACGCCCGGCCAGTTGCCCACGTACTGGTTGGCCCCGGTCAGGCTGTTGAACATCGTCGTCTTGCCGCAGTTCGGATTGCCGGCAAGGGCAATGCGCACGGTCATGCTTCGTCCTTTCGGTCGGTTGTCGTTGGGAGGTTGGCCTTTTCGCGTGGATGGAAACGGGGTGAAAGTTAACCTTAGGTAACCACCCCGCGAAAAGAAAGCGCTTGCGCGCTCGATGCGGCGCCGAAGGCCGCGCGGCGGCTCCTTTGGAAGGAAGGCCGCTTTGCGCTTCGGCCCCTTCCTTCGGGGAAGGAGGCCGCGACGCCGGATGCGTTGGCGCTACTCCACCAGCACGCTGCCTGCCTCGCTTTTGCGCAGCGACAGCTCGTAGCCGCGCACCGTCACCTCGAGGGGGTCGCCCAGCGGCGCCACCTTGCGCACGTGCACCTGCACGCCCTTGGTGATGCCCATGTCCATGAGGTGGCGCTTCAGCGCGCCCTCGCCCGCCAGGCGGCGCACCGTCGCCGTCTGGCCGATGGGCACGTCGCGCAGCGTGCGCGCGGCGACCTCCGTCGTTGCCGTTCCTGCCATGTTCCCGGTCTCCCTTCCCTTTGCTTTCCGGTTGCCTGTTCCCGTTTTCTTGCTCCTGGTCGCTTGCTTTGCCGAGAAGCGCTGCGCAGCCGGGCGCAGCGCGGCGCTAGGCGACGGCTTCGACGCGCTTGGCCGGCGGGCGCCCGCACGCGGCGGCGCCGCCGCGCCAAGGCGGCCGGTGCCCGACGTTCGGGGTCGGGGCCGGCGGGGCGCAGGCGACGCGCTGCGAAGGCGCCCGCGGCGCTACGCGAGCGCGGAGGCGATCACGTGCGCGGCCGCCTGGCGGCTCAGCGCCACCTGCGTCCCCTTCACCTCCACGATCATGTTGCCCGACGCCTGCGCGACCGCCTTCACCGCGGCGCCGGGAACGAACCCCAGCGTCTCCAGATGGCGGCGCAGGTCCTCCTTGCCGCGGATCCTCACGATGCGCGCCTCTTCCCCCGCGCGGAGGAAGGACAGCGGCACCTGACACGCCGCATGGGGCGCGGCGCCGGCGCCCGCCATCTGTCCGTTCGCTTTCATGACGGCTGCGTTCTCCATGTCTCGGCTCCTAGTGTTAACCATGTGCAACAAAACGGATGATAGCGCAGTCACGATGCAAATGGAAGACTGAGTTAACTTTTTTTGTGCGCAGGAGCAGATGCAGATGCGGGCTGGCCGCGACGGCGCGCGAGGCGGAAGGGCGACGGGTCTGCTATCATTGCCGCTGGAAAGGGCGCCCGGAGACGGCGGGCGCAAGGACGCGCCGGAGTGCCGGCGCCGAGCGAGAAACGAGCGAACCCATGATCAAGGAGATCGTGAAGGATACGGACTTCCTCAGCCAGCCCGCCGAGGCGACCACGGCCGAGGACGCCCCGGTGGCGGGCGACCTGGTGGACACGATGAAGTCCGTCCCCGGCGGCTGCGCCTGCCTGGCCGCCAACCAGATCGGGTCGAACAAGGCCATCATCGCCTACCAGGACAACGACCGCATCTTCGTGATGTACAACCCGAAGGTATCCTCCGGCATGCAGCGCTTCGTCACGTCGGAAAGCTGCCTGAGCCTGGACGAGCCCAGCATCGCCGAGCGCTTCAAGATGGTGACGGTCTCCTACGAGGTGCTGGCCGACGGGAAGCTGGCGCCGCGCAAGCGCAAGTTCACCGGCTGGACCGCCCAGGCCGTGCAGCACGCCATCGACCACTGCGAGGGCAAGCTGGTGTAGCGCGCCTTCAGCGGACGGCCGTCGCGCGAGCGCTTCGGCGCGGCGCGAACCCCAGGCGTCCGCGCTTTCCTTCGCAGCGCGGGGCGCGCCCGTTCGCGCGATGCCCCAGCGCCCTGTTCCCTGACGAGAGAAGCCCGCGCCCGCCATCCGCCGCCAAGCGGAAGCGGGCGCGGGCTTTTCCGCAGATGCGCCCAAGGCCGCAGCGCAGCGCCGCGACGTGCGTTCCTTCAAGCTGCCCGGTGCGCAGCGCGTGTGAACATAGTGTTTATCAACGGCTTCCGCCGGCCATCGTCCCTGCTCCTCTGTATACTGAAAATGGATAATCCGAATTCAAGGACAGGAGCCGGGCATGGAACCCAACCTCTACATCGACACGCGGGGCAAGGCCCCGCGCCCTGTTGCCTTCACCGAGGCGGTGGTGGCCGGTCTGGCTCCCGGCGGCGGTCTGTACGTGCCCCAGCGCATCCCGCAGCTGACGATGGACCAGATTCTCTCGCTGGCCGGGATGCCCTACGCGCAGCGCGCGGCGCTCGTCTACCGCGCGTTCGAGGTCGACCTGCCCGACGACGAGGTGCAGCGCCTCATGGAGCGGGCATACGGCGCCAACTTCGACACGCCCGACATCTGCCCGGTGACCTCGCTTGACGCAAGCACCCACGTGCTGGAGCTGTGGCACGGCCCCACCAGCGCGTTCAAGGACATGGCCCTGCAGTGCCTGCCGCGGTTCTTCTCCGCCAGCGTGGGCAAGCTCAAGGCGCAGGGCGCGCTCGACAACGACTTCCTCATCCTGGTGGCAACCTCCGGCGACACGGGCAAGGCGGCGCTGGAGGGCTTCCGCGACGTCGACCACGTGAGCGTGGGCGTGCTGTTCCCCGACGGCGGCGTGAGCGACATCCAGCGCAAGCAGATGGTCACGCAGGCCGGGCGCAACGTGCGCGTGTGGGGCGTGCGCGGCAACTTCGACGACTGCCAGACCGGCGTGAAGCAGGTGTTCTCCGACGCGGCGTTCGCCGAGCAGCTGATGGCCGGCAGCAAGACCGCGCTGTCCAGCGCGAACTCCATCAACTGGGGGCGGCTCATGCCGCAGATCGTGTACTACCTCTCCTCTTACGCGCAGCTGGCCTCGCAGGGGAAGGTGGCGGCGGGCGACCCCATCGACGTGTGCGTGCCCACCGGCAACTTCGGCAACATCCTGGCAGCGTACTACGCCAAGCGCATGGGCTGCCCCATCGAGATGCTCTACTGCGCCAGCAACGAGAACCGCGTGCTGACCGACTTCATCAACACCGGCACCTACGACATCTCCCAGCGCGCGTTCGTGCTTACGCCGTCCCCCTCGATGGACATCCTCGTGTCCTCGAACCTGGAGCGGCAGCTGTTCGAGCTATCCGGCCGCGACGCGGCGGCCATTGCCGGCTGGATGGCCGACCTGAACGAGAGCAAGCGCTTCCGCGTGGACGAGCGCGTGTTCGCCCGCCTGCGCGAGACGTACCGCGCCGAGTCCGTCAGCAACGACGACTGCCTGGCCGCCATCAAGGAAGTGCACGACGAGCACGGCTACCTGATGGACCCGCACACCGCCGTCGCCTGGCGCGCGGGCGAGCGGCTGCGGGGCGGCAACCCCCTGCTCGTCGCCAGCACCGCCCACTGGGCGAAGTTCGGCGCGAACGTCTACCGCGCCCTGCACGGCATCCCCGCCGGCGAGGCGCTGCCCGCCGACGCGGCGGCGCTGACGGGATGCCAGCTCAACGAGCTCATCGCGCGCGAGACCTCTTCGAGCATCCCGCTGGGCCTGGCCCGGCTTGACAGCCTGCCGGTGCGGTTCTCCGAGGTCATCGACGGCACGGCGGACGCTATCCGCACGGCGGCGAGCGAGTTCTCCAACGACATGGCGCGCCGGGCGTAGGCCGCGGCGAGGACGCAAAGCGGCGCCGACCGGGCGCCCACGGGAAAGGAACGGAAAAGCGCATGAAAGACCTCTCTCTTCTGAAGCCCACCATCAGGCTGTCCATCACCAACCCCGACTCCGAGAGCAACTCGGTGTTCGGGCGCGGCATCGCCAACCTCTGCCTGGGCGTGCGCGAGGCGGGCTCGCTGAACGCCGCCGCCAAGGGCATGGGCATGGCCTACAGCAAGGCGTGGCGCATCATCAAGGAGACCGAGGCGGCGCTGGGCATCCAGCTGCTCCACCGCGACGGCGCCCATGGCAGCACACTCACCGAAGAGGGCGACCGCCTGCTGGACGCCTACATCGCCATCGACGCCCAGCTGCAGAAGGAAGCGGAGCGCGCCTTCAAGGGCATCCTCTCCTAGCGTATCGCCGTACTCACCTGCACTCGCGCCCGTGCGCACCTGGCGCCCCAGCGGTTGGCCGGCTCAGACCGTCGGCATCGGAGCGGCGATGGCGAGCCATGCGCATAGAAACGGCGCGAACGGAAATCCCTCGCCCCAGGCGATCGAGCCGTCCAGGAAGCGGACGACCGCGTAGGCCGCCGCCGCGGCGAAGCAGGCCGCGAAGCCGAAAGGGGCCGCAGCTCCCGTGGCGAGGGAAAGCGCCGCCATGCAGCGCGCATCCCCGCCGCCCACCATCGCCGGTCTGCCCCGCGCCGCCGCGACGCGGTTGCACAGCGCGCACAGCGCGAACGCGGCAGCGCCGAACGCCCCGCCTGCGGCAAGGCCCGCAAGCCCCGCCTGCGCCAGCTGGAACGCCGAGCCGGCAGCGGCAAGAACCCAGCAGGCCTCGCGCGGCAGCACGCCGGCCGCCACGTCGCAGAGCGCGGCGGCCAGAAGCGCCGCCCAGCACGCCAGCCAGCACAGCGCCGCCGCGAAGACGGCGGCATCCGCGTCCCCGACGCACGCCGATGCCGCAACGGCATGCGCCGCCGCCCCGCTCGCAACCGCGAAGCCCGACCCGCAAACCACCCGCGCCCGCCTGGACATCCGCGCTTCGAGCCCTTCCCCGCAAGCAGAGCCCGACTCGGAAACGCGCTCACCCGAGCGGCGCGCCCTCGCCGCCGCGCGCCCCAGCAGGACGGCAGAGACGCGCGGCAGAAGAGCCGTCCCCGCCGCAAACCCTGCGCCCGCGGCCAGAACGACTGCGACCAACGCAATGAAGCTGCCAGGCGGAATGCCCGGCAAGGGGAAAACCTCTGAGCCCATCGGGCCTCACCCTCTGGAAAGGGGCGGGCACAGCGCAGGGGCGCAGGCCGCGCGCCGGCGGCGCATGCGCGCCCGCACGGGACGCGCCCGCCCGCGCCGGGAAAGCGCCGCCCCCTCTGCCGAAGGCGCGGCGGAGACGGAAACCGCCACCCCGCCCACCGCAACCGCCCACGGGCCCGAATCCGGCAGGCCTGCAGCGACCGAGGCAGCCCGGCGCTCCCCACCGCCCCCTCCGCTCGCGGCCACGCCGGCCAGGCCCGCCGCGCCAGGCGAACCCGGCGTTTCGGCGGCAAGCCTGTCCGGGCGCGCCGCGCGCACCTCTATCCGCACCACCCAATCGTCTAGCGCGCTACAGCTTGAAGCGCAACCGCTTCGCACCGCGCGCGGCGGCGCGGCAAGCGCGGCCGGCGCACGCCCCAGACGAGCCGAGGGGGCATGCGCGACGCTGCCCGGAGCTGAAAGCCCAGCAACCCCCGCCATCCCGCTTGCCGCCTCTGCAGGCAGCGCTGCGCTTGGCGCCGAGCCCGCGCCCAACGGCGCATCCGCGCCCGGCGCCGGTTCCACTCCAGGCGCCGGCATCCCCGTTGCCGCGTTCGTGTCTGGCACCGTCGGCGCCCCAGACGCTGGCACGACCCCGGAAACCTCCATCACAGCGCCGCGGGAGAGCCCCTTCTCCTGCGCGGCAGCGGCAGCCTCCCCGCCGCCTGCCGGCTCCTCTAAACGCCCGCCATCGGCCCGCGCACCGCCAGGCGGCGCCTCTTCGAACCGATGCAGGCAGCCGTAGCACAGAAGGGCGTCGTCAAACGCCACCGCATGGCAGATCGGACAGCTCTTCATCGCCCGCTCGCCCCCTTCCCCACAGGGCGCGCCGCGTCGAAGCGCCGCACCGCGTTCGCAACGGAGCCTCCAAGCGCCGCTACAGCAGGGCGCGCTGCCGGCGACGCGGGGCGCACCCGCTCGCTCCAGCCCACCAGCCCCACCCGCTCGCCCGGCTGCAGCCAGGGAAGCGGGCGCGCATAGCGCTCTATCGCGAACGCGGCGCGGCGGCAGCGCTTCCGCTTGAACGGCGGCACCGCCCGATGCGACTCGACCACCACCCCGTCGCGATCGACGAACGCCACGTCGATGGGACGGTCCATCCCCACCGTGTGCACGTCCCGGCACGGGGCCATCACCAGCACCCCGTCGAACGCCTTCCTCCCCAGCAGCCCGCGGGCGCGCTCGCCTGCGCCGGCAGCGAACCGCACGCGCGTGGCAGCGAACGCCGATCCGCTCCGGCGCGCCGCCTGGCCGCCCTCTCCCAACGTCCCTTTGCCGCAACCCATGAGAAACCTCCTTCGCTTCGCCGCATCCCCGAAAGGGCGCGGATCATTCCGGCTGAACCTGCACCACCACCGACACCCGCTCCCCCGACTGGACGCAGCTGAGGAACAGCCAGCGGTACGCGCCCGCGCCCTTCACGAACGAGCCGCAATCGGCGCGTCCGCTGTCCACCGCCCGCCATCCGCCCTCTTCAAGCTGCGCGCCCAAGCGGGCGAAGCTCCCCTGCGCGCTCCCGCGCTCCAAGAACCCCACCACGCAGCCGTCCGCGCTGACGCGCACGTCCTCGCTCTGCGAGAGGTCGAGCACCTCTTCCGCGAACCCTTCGGGCACGTCCGCCCCCGCCGCAGCCTCCGGCGGGCCCCCTGCCCCGTCCGACGGGAAGGACAGGGCCTGCAGCGCCTCGGTCGCCACGCCGGGGCGCAGCGCGTCAGCCGCCACCTCCACCCCCAAACACGCCGCCACGCCCACGGCGATGATGGCGACGGCTCGCGCCAAGCGGCCCCGCAGCGGAACTCCGCGCTGCCGCGCCCGCTCCTTTCCGGCAGAGGCCGCGCCCCCCTTGCGCTTGCCGCCCGCGCGGCACCTTGGCCTGCGCGCCGCCCCGCTCACACGACCACCCCCGGCTTGTACCGATCGACGGTGTAGGAGACCGTGTGCGCGGCTTTGGGCAGCGCCACGCCGAACGCCTCCGTGCGCAGGCCCATCCCGAACAGCGTCGGCGAGAACTCCAGCGTCGCCCGGAACACGAGGCGCCCGCCCGCCGCCTCTTCCACCGCCACCGTCGTGGAGATGTTGTCGCGCTCGAAGGCGCGGTCGAGCTCGGCCTGCACCAGCGCACGGCTCTCCTGCGCGTCCTGGCCATATGCCGGCGAGCAGGCATGGACGCGCACCGCCTGGCGCGCCAGGCGGTTGAACGCGGCGCAGTCCGAGAAGAACAGCAGCGCGTTCACCGTCACCACCGCCACCGCCAGAAGCACCGGCAGCACCGCCATCAGCTCCACCGTCGCCTGCCCGCGCTCGTCGGCGCGCTTCCTCACCGCCATGTCCTCACCCCCGTGACGGAGGCGACGGCCCCGCGCAGCGCATCCGCCGCCTGGTGGATGAGGCCCTCCGCCTCCTCGCCCACCGCCAGGGGAAGCGCCACGCGAATGGTTGCGGCGGGGCCTCCCTCGAACAGCTCGATGCTGGCCACCTCTATGCCGTCCTCCAAGCCTTCCACAGCGCCCACCAGGCTCTCTTCCGCCGATCCCACGATGCCCGAGAGCACGTCGCCGCCGGATGCGGGGCTGTCCAGCGCCTCGGTTTTCAGCGACGCCAACCGAGCGGCGAACCCCGTTCCGTCCGCCTGGGCCACCTGGCCGGAGTTGACCAGGACAGGCTTGAGCGCGTCCAGGTCGGCCGGCTCGAGTCCCGCTTCCGCAACCGCGTCGCTGAAGAACCCCGCGGCCCAGCTGCCCAGCCCGCTCGCGCTGGCGAAGGGCAGCGCGCCGATGGCGCCCTCCACCGTCGATTCAAGCGCCTCCTGCCCGTCGGAGTATGCGCGCAGAAGGCCCGACCAGCAGTCCAGCACGATGCCCAGCGCACCCGTCGCCGCGCCGCCGTCGAGCCCGTCCAGAAGCGACGAGACGACATCGCCCTGGCCGTCCGCCCCGTCCTCCAGAAGCGAAGCGGCGGAAACCGCTGCCCGCATGCCCAGCGACCCCGAATCTGAAACGAACGCGCTTGCCGGGCCCGTCACCGCGGGAACTGCGGCGAGGTTCGCCACGAAAACGACGCTGCCCAAGCTTCCCGGCGGCGACGCCTCGATGCGCTGGCCCTTCGCCTTGTCCAGAAGCTCGCCGCATTCCCCCAGCAGCCCGCCCGCCGCCTCCTTCACCTCGTCCGCATACGGCGCAAGGCGGGCCATCGCGTCCTCGTACTCCTGCGCTGCCTCGGCCACGATGCGGTAGTGGTACTCGAACCCGTTCTCGATGGAGGTGGAGGCCGCTGCCACCTTCCCCAGGCTGGCCGCGTCGAACCCGCAGGCGGGGCAGGTGCCGAGGCCTCCTTCCTCCATCTGGGAAAGCGAGCCCAGCCCCTGCGCGCCCGCCGCCTCGGGGCAGCCCGCCCAGGCGTGCAGCACCGGGCCATCCGCGCCCGAGGTCAGCGGGTAGGCCGCCTCGGTGTACAGGCGCGTGGCGCGCATCTCGTCGGTGTCACGCGGCAGCAGCGGGAACGACGCGTCGAAGGACCCTTCCACCTCGTTCACGTAGCCTTCGCCCACCTCTTCGGCGGCGTACTCGTAGAAGCGCTGCCGCAGGGCCGAGCGCGCCTGCTCTTCCACCGAAGAGCCTTCTGGTTGCTCCGTCGCCACCCGCGCGCGGTAGTACGCCTGCGCGCGCTTCAGGGCGACGGAGAACGACCAGCTGTCCACGCTGCGGTACAGGGGGTTGTCGGAGCCCTCCAGCCCCGCCAGCGACGAGGCGCGCTCGTACATGCAGTAGCCCGGGTTCGCCCCGCAGTCGTGCTCGAACGCGCGCTGCTTCACCTCGTCAGCTTCCTGTGCAAGCTCCTCTGCGCACGCAGCGGCGTCGCGGATGCCGTCCGCCTGGCTTTCCACCGACGCCGACAGCTCGTCGGCCCCCTCCAACCCCTCGATGGCGATGCCGCCGCCTTCAGCAGGGCACGGCAGCGCCAGGGCCAGGTAGGCGCCGCCCGCATCAGAGCTGTTCGCCTGCGCCACCGACGCGGCGTTGGCGGCCGAGAAGAACGGCACCAGCGCCTCGAGGCGCGAAAGCCCCTCCGACGCCTTCTGCGCGAAGGTGTCGCGCGCCTTGAAGATGCTCTTGCCTGCGGAAAGCAGCGGCTCGGAGAACGGCATCGTGGGAGGGGTGCACAGGGCGGCCACGCCCAGCCCCGTGGCCACGACGCCCGTGAGCGAGAGCGTGAGCACCACCGCGTCGCACACCCGCACAACGGTCATGAACTCCGCCACTTCGTTCTGCGCGGCGAGGGCCGCCGCATCGGCCACGTCCTGCACCTCCGCCGAAACCGACGAGATGCGCTGCACCTGCGAAGCGGAGAGCACGAGCGAGAGCGCCAGCAGCAGAGCCAGCGCCGCGCCCACCGCGGTGAAGCCCCTCTCGTCGCGCAGCCCGTCCGCCGCCAGCCGCGCCGCCCTGCGCGCCCTGCGCGCCGCCCTGTCCCTCATTCCAACCACGATCCTATCCACTCCTCGGGGGAACGCCCCGCAAACGCCTCCTGCGCCCATCCTGGCTGGGTGGGCATCGAGGCGCTCACCTCGAATTCGAGGTTCCCCTCGTCGTTCGTCAAGCCCAGAAGCACCGCGGCCGCATCCAGAAGGGGCAAAGGCTTCGCCTGGTTGGCGATGCTCACCTGCACCGTCTGGGACGTCTCATCACCGGAAAGCGTTATCTCCCAGCTGCAGCCGCCCTCGCCCGCGTGCACGTGGAAGCAGTCCTGCTGGGGGACGGCCCCCAGCCGCCGCCTCACGAACTCCTCGCACGCCTCGTCCATGCTCCCCAGCGCGTCGGTGCGGGTGGCCAGCAGGCGGCAGCCCTCGGCCGCCGCCTGCTCCATGACCATGCGGTCGTACAGCACGATGGCCGGCTGGATGAGCAGCAGGAACAACAGCAGCAAAACGGGCAGGGCGAAGGCCGCCTCGACGGTGCCCTGCCCGCGCTCGGCCTCAGTACAGCAGCACGTCGGCCGCGCCCGCGCTGGAGAGCTCGATATGGTGCGACGCCGAAGCCAGCGCATGCTCCATCGCCTTCCCTTCCCCGAACAGCCGCCACATCGCCCCCAGCGCCACGATCAGCGCGACGAACGCGGCGGTGACGACGGCGAACTCCACCGTCCCTTGCCCGCGCTCGTCGGCGCGGCGCGCCCTACAGGCTGTTGATGCCGTTCGCGATCGCATCCCACAGCTCCTGGATCTTCGGGCGGAACACCGTGATGGCCAGGATGGCTATCACCACCAGGACGCCCACCAGAATGGCGTACTCCGTGGTGCCCTGGCCGACCTCGCCCATGCCGCCCCGGCGCGCCAGCGCGGGGAAGCGCGCCGCCACGAGGGCGCGCGCCTGCATCCGCGCCGCCCCTAGCCCCGCTGCCGCCCGGCGCAGCGCCTCTCCGACGCACGCCCGCACTGCACTGATGCACGGCACCTGCGTCCCCTTGCCCTTCATCTGCTTGAACCCGAACCTTCCTGCAACCGTCTTTTCCATCTTCGTCTCCTTCCCTTTCCCATCTTTCACCTTGCCTTTGCGGAAGCGCGGCGGCGCCGCGCGGTTCCCCATCGGTTCCGCCCCTGGCCGGGCGCGTCCTCAGCCCTGCATCAGCTCCAGCAGCACCGGGCCCATCACAAGCAACAGCATGGCCGGCAGGATCAGCGCGCCCGTGGGCACCATCATCTTCACCGGCGCCTTGGCCACCCGCTCCTCCACCTGGGCGCGCCGGCGCGCCCGCGCCTCCGCCGCCGCTTGCTCCAGATCGGGGGCCAGCGCGGAGCCGAACCGCAGCGAACGCACCATGCGCTCCACCGTCCTGCCCAGCTGGTCGGACCGATACGACCCCGCAAGCGCGCGCAACGCTTCCTCGCGCGTGGCAAGCCCCAGAGACCAGCTGTTGAGCGCCGAGAGGCACGCCTTGCCGAACGACGAAGGGAAATGGCCGCCGTACAGCCCGAAGCTGCGGTCGAACGAAAGCCCGCTGCGCAGGCCCAGCGCCACCACCTCCAGCATCTCCGGCAAGCAGCGCTCCAGCTCCACCTCGCGTTCGCGCTCCAGCCCGCGCAGCGCCCAAAGCGGGCAGGCCGCGCCAGCGGCAGCTCCCAGCGCCCCAAGCATGAAGCCCAGCTCCACCGACAGCGCGAACCCGAGCGCTGCGCCAGCAAGGCCGCCCAGGCAAGCCAGGTCGCGCTGCGCCGCGCGCACCATCCGCTCGTCGATGCGGCCTTGAAGCCCCGCATGCCGCACCAGCGCCTCGATGCGCGGCGCCGCCCTTTTGCGGGCGCGCGGGAACCGCCGGCCGGACGCGGGGGCGGGCGCCCCTTTCGCCTCGATGAACCGGACGATGCGCGCCGGCAGACCATCGTTTCCAGGCCCGTCCAGCCCCAGCGCCTGCGCGCGGCGCCGGCGCCGGGCCGCCTCATCGCGGCGCGCCGCCGCCATGCGGAACGCAAGCGCGCCCGCCGCCAGGGCGGTTGCGGCGGCCGCGGCCGCAAGGACGGCCTCAACCGGCGCGTTCACAGCGCTATCTCCACCGACAGCATGCGCCGGACCAAAAAGATGCCCGTCACCTGCATCCCCACCGCCAGGGCAAGCAGCGCCCAACCCACGGGGCTGGCGAAGAACGGCTCCAAGAACCCCTCGCTCACCAGCGAGAACAGCGCCACCAAGGCAAGCGGCATCACGCTGACGATGCGCGCCGACAGCTTCGCCTGCGCGGTATGCACGCGCAGCGAGCGCTTCAGCTCCATCTCGCCCTCCACGGTGTCGCGCGCCGCGGCCAGCACCTGGCGCATGCTGCCGCCCGCCTCGTGCTGCACCTCCAGCGCCACCGCCACGAACGACAGCTCCGGCAGGTTCGCGCCCTCCTTCAAAGCCTCAAGCGCCTCCGACGCGGGGCGCCCCGCCTCAAGCATGAGCGCGGCGCGCGAGAACGCCTCCCTCAAAGGGCCGGGAGCCTCCTTCGCCACCTGGCGGAACGTCTGCACGAGCGTGTAGCCTGCCTGCAGGCACGCCTCTATCGAGCGCAGCAGCTCGGGAACCGACTCCCTCACCGCCTCCCGCCGCGCCTCGCGCACGCCGCGCAGCGCCGCGACGCACGATGCTGCCGCGCAGGCCGGCACCGCCGCCGCGGCCACCGCCGACCCCGAGACGAGCCCCGCCGCCAGGGCAAGCGCCGCCAGCGCCGCAATGGCGACGGAGGCAAGCCCCTCCGGCGTTGCCTGCAGCCCCCGTTCCGTCAGAAGCGCCGCGCCGTCGCGGGCGAGCGCCGCCACGCACCGGCTGCGCAGGGCCAGCCGCGCCGCGCCCTTCGCAGGGGCTGCGCCGTTGCGCAGCCACGCCGCCAACGCGCCCGGCCGCACGCCCTCCGCCGCGAACGCCGCCTTCGCCCGTGCGGGGGAATGCGACGCCGCAAGCCAGCGCGCCGCCAAAGCCCCCGCCCCGAACGCCGACGCCGCCGCTAGGACGCCCGCTGCAGCAACGGATCCCATGGCTCCCCCTTTCCGCACGGCGCCGAAGCGCCTTCCTTCACCCACTCCGGAACGTTGCGCCACGCCAGCTCGCCGTGCTCGTCGCGCTCGAACACCGTCCGCGCCTCGCAGCGCCGCAGCGCGCGGTCGAAGCGCAGCGTGGCCGCCGAGGCGACGCGCCGCCTTCCGTCGGCGCAGCGCTCCACCTGCACCACCAGATCTATCGCATGGGCGATGTTCTCCTCGATCACATCGACCGGCAAGTCGGCCCCGAACCTCACGAGCATCGCCAAACGCGACACCGCCTCTTCCGGCGAGTTCGCGTGCAGCGTCGTCAGCGAGCCGTCATGGCCCGTGGACATCGCCTGCAGCATGTCCAGCGCCTCGGCCCCGCGGCACTCTCCCACCACGATGCGGTCGGGCCGCATCCGCAGCGCGTTCGCCACCAAATCGCGGATGGTCACCTCGCCCGCCCCCTCGGCGTTGCGCGGGCGCGCCTCCAGCCGAACGACGTGCGGATGCTCCAGAAACCGCAGCTCGGCGGAGTCCTCAATGGTGATGATGCGCTCCTCCTTCGGTATCTCGCAGGAAAGCGCGTTCAGAAGCGTGGTCTTGCCGCTGCCCGTGCCTCCGGACACCGCGATGCTCTTGCGCTGCGTCACCGCCCAGACGAGCAGGCGGCGCACCGGCGCGGAGAACGAGCCCTCCCGCTCCATCTCCGCCAGCGTCATCACGCGCTCCGCGAACTTGCGGATGGTCAGCACCGGCCCGTCCAAGGCCAACGGCGGGATGATGGCGTGCACGCGGTGGCCTTCCGGCAGGCGCGCGTCCACCATGGGCGACGACTCGTCGATGCGCCGCCCCAGCGGCCCCAGGATCCGGTCGATGAGGGCGCGCAGCTGGCGCGCGTCGGCGAACCGCTGCTCGCTGCGGCAGATGCGCCCCGCCCGCTCGTAGTAGATGGAGAACGGCCCGTTCACCATCACCTCGGTCACCGAAGGGTCGCGCAGCATCCCCTCCAGCGGGCCGAAGCCGAATACCTCGTCCACCAGCCGCTCCGTCAGCTCGTCGCGCTCGGCTTTGTCCGTCGGCGCCCAGGGCGAGCCCTCGAACACCTGGCGGCAGGCGCTGCGCACCTCGTTGCGCGCCCGCTGGGGGTTCGCCGCCGCTATGGCCGCCACCTCGTCGGCGGATATGATCTTTTGCACCCGTTCGCGCAGCGCATCCAAGCCGATGCGCTGGCGCGACGCCGCCTCCACCGTCGCCGCGTTGCCGGCGCGTTGGACGCGTTCGAGCAACGTCATGCCGCTCCCCTCCTTCTTCTCCTGCGCTTCCTGAGGAACGCGACCAGGCTCGAACGGGATCCCATCTCTTCAAGCCCGGCGCCGCCTTCCGCCGCCGGCAGGATTCCCGCAAGGACCCCCGCCAGGCTTTGCGCGAAGGGATTGCCCGCCTCCACCAGATCGAGCGGCCGGCCTTCGGAAAGCGCTTCCTCAACCTCCATGCCGCCGTCCGCGAGCTCGAACACCTCCGCCCCGCGCAGCGCGCACGATGCGTCGATGGAGGTGAAGGGCGCGCCCTTCCCGCAGAAGTTCACCGCGAACAGAAACGGCCCGGCGGCTATGCCGCAGCGTGCGCACAGATCCAGCGCCCGCTTGCACGCGCGCAGCGACGATGCCCGCTGGTCGATGAGGAACAGCGCCTTGGCGCAGCGTTCCAGCAGAACCGCGTGCTGGTCGGCCCACGCCGCCCCGGTGTTCGCCACGATGACGTCGAACATGCCCTTGAGCGCGTCCAGCAGCGCCGGCGCCTGGCGGGCGATGGACTCCGCGTCCTCCAGATGCCGCGGCGCGCCCAGAACCGACACGCCCCCGGCCGAAGGCGACAGCTGCGCCAGGCGCGACGGGTCCGCCAGCGCCTCGTCGATGCCCAGCGCCTCGGGAAGGCCGGTCATCTCGCGCATGTCGCCGAACTGCAGATCGAAGTCGAGCAGAAGCGTCCGATGCCCGCGCAGGTGCGCGATGGCGGCGGCAAGGGCCGCCACGGCGCTTTTCCCCGCCCCGCCGCTGCCGCTGACCACCGGCAGCAGGAACGCGTCGCGGGGAGCGTCCTGCACCACCTGCACGGTGATGGGACGGGCGGCCTGCTCTGCAGCAGACGGCTTTGGAGCAGGGCCGGAAGCCGCCGCGCAGGCCGCGCCGACAGAGGGCGCGGCGGAAGGCGGGCCGCACGGCTGCCCGGACGCGCCAGACCCCGGGCCGCCCGTCGCCCCAGCGGCGTTTCCGCTGGCGACGGAGGCCGGACGCCCGGCAAGCTCGCTGGGCCCAAACCCCTGCACCCCGAGCGCGGCAGACGGCTGCGGCGCGCCGCCCGGCCGCCCAAGGCCGGCGATGCCGGATGCGGAGGCGCCCGCCTCCACGCGCACCGGCTCGGAGCGCGTCCGCTTGAACGCCGCGTAGCGCGTGGCGAACGCCTGGCGCGTCAGCGTCGCGTCCAGCGAGGCGGCCGACGCGCGGCTCTTCAGCGAGCCCGTTTCCTGGAACGACACCAGGCACACGCGCAGCGAGCGCCGGTCGCTTTTCAGCGTCGCGGCCAGGTTGATGGGCTCCACGTCGTCGCACGAGACCACCCATACCTCGTCAACCAGCCTGTCCGCCTGCAGAAACGTCCTCAGCTGGGCGCCCGACGAGAACAGGCGCAGCCATCCCTGCGCGGCAAGCGACTCGCCCGCCAGCCCGATGAGCTCGGGATGCCGCATGCTCGTCTCGTCCGCGCACAGCGCGACCAGCGTCTTCATCGTCCGCCTCCTTCGCTTTCGCCATTGCCGCCATCTTCGGCTGCGGCGCCATCGCCTTCGGCGGATTCGCCGTCTGCGGCGCTGCCATCCGAGGCATCGCCGTCGGAGCCTTCGCTGTCTGAAAGCTTCCCGCCCCCGGGCAAGCCGCCCGCTGGTTCGCCAGAGCCTTCTGCCCCTTCACCGGGCGGCGCGTCGGCCGATGCCGGGGACCCGCCTTCGCTTTCTTCGGAAACGGACGGCGCGGCGCCGGCGGATAGCACGAAGTACAGCTCCGAGCGCTGCGACGCGTCGATGACCTCCTGCACCGACTCGGGCGCCACGGCCACCGTCACCCATGAAAGCTCTGCCGAGGTGCCCTCCGACCCGGCGGTGCTGGTGTCCAGCACCAGCACGTCCTTCGCCAGCAAAGCGGTGGAAGTGCCGCCCACGGCGTAGAGGTCGGCCGTCACGCCCTTGGCAAGCGAGCCGCCCACCGCCTGCACGTCCTCGGCCGGCACGCTCAGCGCGGCCATGCCGGAGGGAACGTCGAGCGAGCCGCCCGCCGCCTCGAAGCGCTTGGACACCACCACCTCGCCCTCCATGATGGCCGACGAGGGAGCGCGGCCCTCGACCTCTTCCACGGAGCGCACCGCGCCTGCGGGAAGCAGGTCGGCAACCCACAGGCGCATCTCCACGTCGGACGCCTCGATGGGCTCGCCCGCCGCGATGTCGCGCGTCGCCACGCACACCTCAAGCTGCTCGCCGCCGTAACGCTCCAGCGCCTCGGCGCGCGCCGCCTCGGCCTCGCCCTGCACGCTGTGCAGGTACAGCAACACGCACACGGCGCACACCGCCCCGCACGCCAGCGATGCCGCCATCGTCGCCCTTTTCCGCTTCATGGACACCTCCGTTGGTCCGAGGCGCGGGCCCTTGCGACCGCCCGCGCCAACCTTGTGGAAGGGATTGTCGCTCCACGACCTTGCACGGCGGTTGCGTACCTGCCGCAAAACCCCAACGCGAACCTTGCGCGGAAGATGCCGGAAAGCCATACGCGCGTCGCCGCGATCTTGCGCGGATTCCCCTCCCATTCCCCGCGAACCTTGCGCGGATGCGACGCAGATGCCGCACGGACGATGCCGCGCTGCGGGATGATGGCGGGGAAAACGACGGTGCAGTCCTTTCATCTGCGGAAACACTGACGTGGCCCCACACGGGCGCTTCAAGCGCGGAAGAGGTGGAACGTTGTGGAAAACTTGCTTCGCCGCCACCGCAGCAGTCGGACCGCAGGTCCCTCGACCCGTGAACGGCCGGGTTGCAGGCGCTCGGTTATCGGACGGCCGAACCGCAGACACCCGGCTCGCCACCGCACCGCATCAATCCCCGCCGCGCCGAACCAGCCCACGCCACGCCATTCCAAGCACAACGCCGCACCACCGTGCCGCACCGTGCCAACCGCGATGCATCGCGCCGCACTGCGCTGCGTCAATCCACGCTAATCCGTCAAAACGTGCGCTCTCCATGCAACTTCTTTCGGATTAGCGCGCACGGTGGGGAGTCAGCGCGAAGCCTCGATTCCCTTTCCGCATAATCCCAGGTGTAAAGCCTGCTGCGATGACCAAGAGGCGCGGGCGAGATAAGGAGCGCGCGCTAATCCGGAAGAACGTGCACAAGGGATGCACGTTTCGCCGGATTAGCGCGCCTAGTCGATCCTCCGCGGCTCCCAAGGTGCCCGCCAAGACGAATTCGAAGAAAGAAACCCCAGGTGAAAAACCAGGTACGCCAATCCGAAAAAAGTCCCTCGCGCTAATCCGGCGTTTCGCGCGCCGCAAGCGCACGTTTCAACGAATCAGCGCGAAACGCATCGGAAAAGCCGCCGGGAGCGCCAACCGGGGTTGCCAAGTGAGCCGAGCGCACCGCGCGGGCTGCTAAACGCGCCGACAAGGGTCGTTGAGAATGACGGCAAAAACCCCGAATGAGCCGACAAGAGCCGCCGAGGACCCCGGCGAAGGCTGCAAAAGGCAACGACGGGAACCACCGAAGCATGGCGGCATGGGCAGCAAAACGCGGAACCAGAAACGAAGGCATGGAAGCGGGGTTATAGGACAGAATATGTGTCCGCTTAATCGGCAAATCCCCAGCTAAGCCTCTATAAACAGACCGTTCGAGTTGGCTGCCGCCAACTTTGGGCTCGGACAGAAAGTGCGTCCGATTCTCGCTTGGCAT
>DVIW01000043.1 GCA_018710945.1 Candidatus Aphodovivens avistercoris
GCGGTCTTGCGGGCTGTCGGGCGAGGATTCGTCGTTCTTCGAGCAGGCGGCGCAGCGCATGCGCATGAGCGGGCGCGCCATCATGCGGACGCTGGCCGTGGCGCGCACCATAGCGGACATGGACGAGGCGGAGCGCGTGGAGCGGGCGCACCTGTGCGAGGCGCTGGCGTTCCGCGTGAGGGAGGGGGAGGGATCGTGATCAGGGCGCTTGAGGACGCGCCGCGCACGGAGCTGCCGCGCGGCGACGCGCGCTACCCCGCCGCGCTGCTCGAGGCGCGCAACCCGCCGGAGCGCCTGTACGTGGTGGGCGACGCGTCTGCCTTGGGGGAGGGGCTGGCCGTCGTCGGGGCGCGCAAGGCTACGCCTTACGGGGCAGGCTGCGCCCGCCGCTTCGCGCGGCTGGCGGCGGAGCGGGGCGTGCGCGTGGTGTCGGGCGGGGCGCGCGGCTGCGACGCCGCGGCGCACGAGGGCGCGCTTGCGGCCGGCGGCGTCACCGTCGCCGTGCTGGGCGGCGGCTGCGACCGGCTCTACCCGAAGGAGCATGCGGGGCTGTTCGCGCGCATCGTGGAAGCCGGCGGCGCGCTGGTGTCCGAGCATCCCTGGGGCACCGATCCGCGGCCATGGATGTTCCGCGAGCGCAACCGCATCATCGCCGCGCTGGCGCGGGCGACCCTCATCGTGGAGGCGGGGCTTCCCTCCGGCACCTTCTCCACGGCCGACGAGGCCCTGGCGACCGCCCGCGAGGTGCTGGTGGTGCCCGGCGCCATCACCGCCGCCTCGTCGCGGGGCGCCAATCGGTTGCTGTACCAGGGCGCTTCTCCCGTCGTGGACGACGAGTCGTTCGAGGACGCGCTGTTTTCGCTGTTCGGCTGCCTGAAGCAGCCGAACGGGGACGCGCCCGGCCGCAAGCGCCGTCGCGCGGCGCCCGCCGACCCGCTGCTGGCGGCGCTGTCCGCGGAGCCTCTGGGGATGGACGAGCTTCTGGAGGTGGCGCGCCGGCACGCGGGCGGCCAGGACGCGCGCAGCTGGCTTGCCGTGCGCCTGGCGGAGGCGGAGGCGTCGGGCGCGGCGGCGCGCTATCCCGACGGGCGCTGGGGCCCGGCCGGATGAGCGGCGGGCGGTTTTGGATCGTCGCGCGCTTCGGCGCCCGGCCCGCTCCGCGTGCGGCGGCTGTATCGCCTGCTATGGCTGCGCCTGGTCTTTGCAGGCTTGCGGTTGCCGGGTGCGTGCGGGCGAGCGCAGGCGGACGCAGGCGCTTGCAGGGAACGGCGCGCTGGAGCGCGGGATTGGTGTGCGGTTTCGGGTCGCCATCGCTCCGGTGCCGTCTCTTCGCTAGCGAGTGCCGTCGCTGCGCCTGCCCGCGCCCAGCCGTCGCGTGCATTTCGTGGGGAGGGGCGCGCTGCGCGCGGCGCGGCGGCGGGCGGTGGGGTATAGTTGCCAGCATGGATGCGAAAGTGATCATACTCGGGGCGGGCCTGGCGGGCAGCGAGGCGGCGCTGCAGCTGGCCGACCGCGGCATCGCGGTGCGGCTGGTGGAGATGCGTCCCTGCGTGCCCACGCCCGTCCACGCGACCGACGGGTGCGCCGAGCTGGTGTGCTCGAACTCCCTGAAGAGCATGAAGCCCGACAGCGCGGCCGGCATGCTGAAGCGCGAGCTGGACGTGCTGGGATCGCGCCTGTACGCCCTTGCGCAGCGGACGGCGGTGCCCGCCGGCGGGGCGCTGGCGGTGGATCGCACGGCGTTCTCGTGCGCGGTGACCGAGGCGGTGCAAAGCCATCCGCTCATCGAGCTCGAACGGCGCGAGGCGCGCTCGCTGTCCGAGGAGGCGCGCGGCGCCGCGGCGCTGGTGGTTGCCACTGGCCCTTTGACCTCCGACGCGCTGGCGGACGACCTCGCCCGGCTCACCGGCGAGGGGCACCTGGCGTTCTACGACGCCGCCGCCCCCATCGTCATGGCCGATTCGCTGGACGCCTCCAAGCTGTTCCGCCAGAGCCGCTACGAGGACGCGGCCGGGGGCGATTACCTGAACGCCCCCTTCGAAAAGGCCGAGTACGACGCGTTCATCGACGAGCTGGTGGGCGCCGAGCGCGTCATCATGCGCGATTTCGAGTCGAAGGACCTGTTCCAGGCGTGCCAGCCGATCGAGGAGATAGCCCGCAAGGGGCACGACGCGCCGCGCTTCGGCACGCTGAAGCCCGTGGGGCTCACCGATCCGCGCACCGGGCGGCGCCCGTGGGCGGCGCTGCAGCTGCGTGCGGAGGACGCGTCGGGGCAAAGCTACAACCTCGTGGGGCTCCAGACCAACCTCACCTTCCCCGAGCAGCGCCGCGTGTTCCGTATGATACCGGGCTTGGAGCAGGCGGAGTTCGCCCGCTACGGAGTCATGCACCGCAACACCTTCCTGGATGCGCCGCGCCTTCTGGACGCCGATCTGCGCCTTGCGCGCGCGGCTGCGGCGGGGATTTCCTGCCCGGTGCACGTGGCCGGCCAGCTGGCGGGCACCGAGGGCTACTGCGAGGCCATCCGCTCCGGCCTGCACGCCGCGCTGGCGGTGGTGGCGGAGCTTTCCGGGACGCCGGCCGTTCCGCTGCCGCGCGCGACGGCGTTCGGCGCCCTCATGGCCTACGCGAGCGATCCGGCCACGGCCGACTACCAGCCCATGCACGTGAACTTCGGCATCATGGAGCCTCTGGCGCAACCCGTCCGCAACAAGCGCGACCGCTACGCCGCCTACGCGCGCCGCGGCGCCGCGGCGCTGGACGCCTACGCGGACGCTCTGGCCGCCGTCGGGTTGCTGCCCTCGCACGGGGAAGGCGAGCCGTCCGAGGCGGCCCGGTGAGCGCCGCTGCTGCTGCCTCCGACGGCGCGGCGCCGGTCCCCGAACCGGACGGGCCGGCCGAGGCCGCGGCGCGCGGTTTTCTGTCCTACCTGGAAACCGCCCGCGGGCTGTCGGCCCACACCGTGCGCGGCTACCGCGCCGACGTGGGCGACTACCTGCGCTGGGCGCGCCGTGCCGGCGTGGACCCGCTTGACGCGCGCCTGCGCGATTTGCGCCGCTACCTGGCCGAGCTCGACGCTGCCCGCTCTGCGCGCACGACGGTGAACCGCCGCCTGTCCGCGCTGCGGGCGTTCTACCGCTGGCTGGTGCAGGAGGGCCTTTCCGCGTCCGACCCCGCCGCTGCGCTGCAGGGCCCGCGCCAGCCCCGCCGCCTGCCGCGCGTCATCGGCGCGGAGGACCTGGAGCGCATCCTGTCCGTCCATGCGCAGCCGCTCGACGCGGGTGCGCCCGCCAAGCGCCGGGCGGAGGAGCTGCGCGACCAGGCGGTGCTGGAGTTCCTCTACGCCTGCGGCGCGCGCGTGTCGGAGGCGGCGGGGCTGAAGCTGGCCGACGTCGATTTCGCCCAGGGGCAGGCCAAGGTGATGGGAAAGGGCTCCAAGGAGCGCGTCGTGCCGCTGCACCGCATCGCCCTGGACGCGCTGCGCGCCTACGCCGAGGCGGCGCGCCCCGTGCTTTTGGGCGGGCGCGCCTCGGAGCTGTTCTTCGTCTCGTCCCGCGGCGGGGCCTACTCCGCCGATGCCATCCGCCGGATGTTCAAGGCCACGCTGGCTGCGGCGGGGGCCGACCCGTCGTTTTCGCCCCACGACCTGCGCCACACCTTCGCCACCGACGTGCTGGACGGCGGCGCGGATCTGCGCAGCGTGCAGGAGATGCTGGGGCACGCGAGCCTGTCCACCACGCAGATCTACACCCACGTCTCGCCGACGCGCCTGAAAGAGGTGCACCATCGCGCCCACCCGCGCGGCTGAGGCGTTCCGGCACCGCGTCCCGCTCTCCGGTGGCTGCAGTCCGCCTTCCGGCCCGCAGCCCGTTCGTCCGGCTCCGCGCAGCCGTCCTGTCCGGCCTGCGTCCTGCGTGACCGCCCCGTGCTCCGCGTCCTTCCCCCCGGCCGCCTCTCGCCTTCTGCACGGCCCCTCTCCGTTCCCTATAAGGCGAACATATGTTTTTGGTTTGCGCGCGGGCGGGGTGCGCTAGAATAGGCAGCTGGCTTGAAGCTGGTTTTCCGCGCGCCGCTCGGCGCGCTTCGCAGAGAAGGAAGCGGGTAGGGCAAGATGGGACAGAACGCCATCGTCATCAAAGGCGCGCGCGAGCACAACCTGAAGAACGTCGATCTGACGATCCCGCGCGACAAGCTCGTGGTGATAACGGGCCTGTCGGGCAGCGGCAAGTCGAGCCTGGCCTTCGACACCATGTACGCCGAGGGGCAGCGCCGCTACGTGGAGAGCCTCTCCAGCTACGCGCGCATGTTCCTGGGGCAGATGAGCAAGCCCGACCTGGACAGCATCGACGGCCTGTCGCCGGCGGTGTCCATCGACCAGAAGACCACGAGCCGCAACCCCCGTTCCACGGTGGGCACCACCACCGAGATCTACGACTACCTGCGCCTTCTGTTCGCGCGCGTGGGCGTGCCGCACTGCCCCGAGTGCGGGCGGCCCATCATGAAGCAGACCACCGACCAAGTGACCGACGCCATCCTGGCGCTGGCGCCGGGGGCCAAGGCCATCGTCATGGCCCCGGTGGTCAGCGGGCGCAAGGGCGAGTTCACCAAGCTGTTCGCCGACCTGGCGCACGAGGGCTTCAGCCGCGTGCGCATCGACGGCGAGGTGGTGCGGCTGGACGGCGAGCCGCGCACGCTGAACAAGAAGATCAAGCACTTCATCGACGTGGTGGTGGACCGCGTGCAGCTGAAGGAATCGGCCACGAGCCGCATCGCCGAGGCGGTGGAGCTGGCCTGCAAGCTGGCCGACGGCCGCGTGCTGGTGCAGGTGCTCGGTGAGGACGGAAAGCCCCTCGGCGAGGGCGGCCGGGTCTCGTCGGGGGCCACGGGCGGCCTGGCCGAGGGCGAGCATTTGTTCTCGCTGGCGCTGGCCTGCCCCGAGCACGGCCATTCCATGGACGAGCTGCAGCCGCGCGACTTCTCCTTCAACGCGCCTTACGGCGCCTGCCCGGACTGCCTGGGCATCGGCAGCCGCGAGGAGGTGGACCCCAGCCTCGTGGTGCCCGACCCCTCGCTGTCCATCGCCGAGGGAGCGCTGGCGCCCTTCAAGACCGGCAACTACTACCCGCAGGTGCTGCGCGCGGTGGCGGCGCACCTGGGCGCTTCGGCCGACACCCCCTGGGAGGACCTTCCCAAGAAGGTGCGCGACGGCATCATGAACGGGCTGGGCAAGCAGAAGGTGCGCGTGGACTACGTGACCGTGGACGGTCGCGAGACGTACTGGTACATCGAATGGGAAGGCGCCCTGGCCGCGGTCATGCATCGCTACCAGGAGGCCAAGACCGACTCGCAGCGCGAGCGGCTGCAGAGCTACTTCGCCGTGGTGCCGTGTCAGACCTGCGGCGGCAAGCGCCTGAAGCCCGAGATCCTGGCCGTCGCCGTGGGCGGGCGCTCCATCGACGAGGTGTGCGGGATGAGCGCGGCCGACTCGCTGGCCTTCTTCGAGGGGCTCTCCTTCGCCGGGCAGCAGGAGCGTATCGCCGGACCCATCGTGAAGGAGATCACGGCGCGCCTGCGCTTCCTGGTGGACGTGGGCTTGGACTACCTGACGCTCGAGCGCGCCACGGCCACGCTGTCGGGCGGCGAGGCGCAGCGCATCCGCCTGGCCACGCAGATCGGCGCGGGCCTGATGGGCGTGCTCTACATCCTGGATGAGCCCTCCATCGGCCTGCACCAGCGCGACAACGAGCGGCTCATCGCCACGCTCGAGCACCTGCGCGATCTGGGCAACACCGTCGTGGTAGTGGAGCACGACGAGGACACCATCCGCAGCGCCGACTTCGTGGTGGACATGGGCCCGGGCGCCGGCGAGCACGGCGGCAAAGTGGTGGCCTGCGGCACGCCGGAGGAGGTAGCGGCGGCAGAAGGGTCGCTGACCGCAGACTACCTGAGCGGGCGCCGGCGCATCGAGGTGCCGCCTGAGCGCCGCCATCCCAAGCGCGGCAGCCTGAAGCTTTCCGGCGCGAAGGAGAACAACCTGAGAAACGTCACGCTGGAGGTGCCCTTCGGCACGCTGACGGTGGTCACGGGCGTCTCCGGTAGCGGCAAGAGCTCGCTGGTCACCGACACGCTGGCGCCGGCGCTGGCCAACCGCGTGAACCATGCGCACCGCCGCTGCGGCGCCTACCGCAAGATCACGGGCTTGGAGAACATCGACAAGGTGATCAACATCGACCAGAGCCCCATCGGGCGCACGCCGCGCTCGAACCCGGCCACCTACATCGGGCTGTGGGACGACATCCGCGCGCTGTTCGCCAGCACGCAGGAGGCCAAGGCGCGCGGCTACAGCCCCGGCCGCTTCAGCTTCAACGTGGCGGGCGGGCGCTGCGAAGCGTGCAAGGGCGACGGCCAGATCAAGATCGAGATGCACTTCCTGCCCGACGTGTACGTGCCCTGCGAGGTGTGCGGCGGCGCGCGCTACAACCGCGAGACGCTGCAGGTCACCTACCGCGGCAAGAACATCTCGGACGTGCTGGACATGACGGTGGAGGACGCGCTGGCGTTCTTCGAGAACATCCCCGGCATCAAGCGCAAGCTGCAGACGCTGTTCGACGTGGGCCTGGGCTACATCCGCCTGGGCCAGCCCGCCACGACGCTTTCGGGCGGCGAAGCCCAGCGCGTGAAGCTGGCCAGCGAGCTGCAGCGCCGCCAGACCGGCAAGACCTTCTACATTCTGGACGAGCCCACCACGGGCCTGCACTTCGAGGACGTGCGCCAGCTGCTGCTCGTGCTGCAGCGCCTGGTGGACGCCGGCAACACAGTGCTGGTGATCGAGCACAACCTGGACGTCATCAAGTGCGCCGACCACATCGTTGACCTGGGTCCGGAGGGCGGCGAGCGCGGCGGCACCATCGTGGCGGCCGGCACGCCCGAGCAGGTGGCGGCGACGGAGGGCAGCCACACGGGCGCCTTCCTGCGCAGGATCCTGGGCGCCTAGCCTGGCCGCAGCGCTCGGGCCTGCAGGTCGCTTAGGGAAAGAGCGCGGCCCGGACGCGCGCCGCGGCTGCCGCTGATCGCCGTCCCGCCGCCGGCTGCGCTTCCTTTGCGCGAACCTGGTTTGGCCTCTTCCGCCGCAGGGCGGTGTTGTGCGACAATGCCCGGCGGGTTTTTCGAGGCAGGGAGGTGCTGTGGGCCAGGGGTCGGGCAGCCATGTGCTGCGGGGCGCGGTGTGCGCCCTGCTCGGCGGTGCGTTCTGGGGTTTTTCGGGCACCTGCGCCCAGCTGCTGCTCGACGTCTACGGCATTCCTGCGCCGTGGGTCACCTGCGTGCGCCTGGCCATCGCGGCGGCGGTGTTCATGGCGGTGGCGCTCATCGCCGACGCGCGAACGCTGCGCGCGTGCGTGCGCGACGTGCGCTCGCTGGTCCAGATAGCCCTGTTCGCCGTGTTCGGCGTGGTGTTCACCCAGCTCAGCTACCTTATGGCCATCGCCAGCACCAACGCGGGCACCGCAACGGTCATCCAGCAGATCGGCCTGGTCATCGTCATGGCGGCAAGCTGCGTGCGCGCCCGGCGCGGCCCGCGCCCGCGCGAGGTGGCCGGGCTGCTGTTCGCCCTGGCCGGCGTGTTCGCCATCGCCACGCAGGGCGACCCGCTTTCGCTTTCCATCTCGCCGGCCGGCTTGGCGTGGGGCCTCATGTGCGGCGTCGGGCTGGCGCTCTACACGCTTCTGCCCGAGCGCGTGCTGGAGAAGTGGGGCTCGCTTTCCGTCACGGGGCTGGCCATGCTGTTCGGCGGCGTGTCGTCGGCGGCGCTCGTGCGCCCGTGGGGCTACGAGATCCATCTTGAGCCCGGGGCCCTGGTGGCCCTTGCGGCGCTCGTGCTGGTGGGGACGTTTCTGGCCTACCTGCTGTACCTGCAGGGCATCAAGGACGCGGGCCCGGTGCGCGCGAGCCTTCTGTGCTGCATCGAGCTGGTGTCGGCCATGCTCATCGGCGCGGTGTGGCTGCACTCCGCCGTGACGGGGTGGGACGTGCTGGGCTGCGCGCTGATCCTGGCGATGATCTTCCTGGTGACCGGCTCGCCGACTGCTCCCGCCGATGACGCGGGCGCGAACGGAGGCGCGGACGGCGCCGCGGTCGGCCCGGCCGCTGCGGACGCCCTGCCGCAGGAGGACCCGCTGTTCCGCGGGCGCGCCTCGGTGCTGGGCTACTACGCCGCCCGTCCGGCGACCCACGCCGACTTCCGCGCCGTCCAAGGGCTGCTCGAGCGCGTGCGGGCGCTGCTGGCGGCGCAGGGCCTCGACGACGCGGGGAAGAGGTACCCGTCGTCGCGCCGGCTCATGCGCACCGTCAAGAAGGAGCAGCTGCACGTCGTGGAGGACGCGCGCGGACGGCTGATCGCGGTGTTCGCCGTCACGTCCACGCCCGACAAGAACTACGCGCGGGGCATCGAGGGCGCCTGGCGGGCCCCAGCGGACGGCGCGGGCTCCTACGCCGTTTTGCGCTGGGCGTGCGTCGAGCCGGACGTGCAGCGCCGCGGCGTGGGCATGTTCATGCTCGACCAAGCCGACCGCATCGCGCGGGCGGAGGGCCGCGCCAGCATCCGCACCGACATCCATCCGGAGAACGACGCGATGGACGGCCTGCTGCGCAAGCACGGCTACGCGCGCTGCGGCATGGTGGAGGTGCGCGACGCGCTGGGGCGCGTGAAGCGACGTGCGGCTTACGAGCGGCTGCTGTAGGCGCCGCGGCGCGGTGCAGGACGCGCCGGGCTCGGCCGGCGCAAGGGGAGCGAAGACGCCGTTTCGCGGCAGCGGGGCGGCGAGGGGAAGGGGAGTGCGATCGACATGGCGAAACGGGGCGCAGGCGCGGCGCGCGGCATGCTGCTGGCGGCGCTCGGCGGCACCTGCTGGGCGTTCTCGGGCTCGTGCGCGCAGCTGCTCACGACGGAGTACGGGCTGGAGCCCGCCTGGATCATCTGCATCCGCCTGCCGTTCGCCGCCCTGCTGTTTCTGGCCGTGGCGGTGGCGCGCGACCGGGCGCGGCTTGCCGGCGCGCTGCGCGACGCGCGCTCGATGGCGGGCATCGTGCTGTTCGCCCTGTTCGGCATCATCCTCACGCAGCTGAGCTACCTCACGGCCATCTCGCTGACCAACGCCGGCACCGGCACGGTGATGGAGCGTCTGGGCCTGGTGCTGCTGACGGCGCTCGTGTGCGTCATGGGACGGCGCCTGCCGCGCAAGCGCGAGGTGGCGGGCGTGGCGCTGGCGTTGGCCGGCACGGTGCTCATCGCGACGAAGGGCGACTTCGGCCAGCTGGCCATCCCGCCCGAGGCGCTGGTGTGGGGCTTCCTTCTGGCCTGCGGGTTCGTGTGCTACACGCTTCTGCCCGAGAAGCTTCTGGCGAAGTGGGGCAGCATCGTGGTCACGGGGCTGGGCATGCTGGTGGCCGGCATCGTGGCGTGCGTTGCCGTGCGCCCGTGGGAGGCGCAGATCGAGGTGTCGTGGGGCATGCTGGCGGCGCTGGCCGCCATGGTGGTCCTGGGCACCTTCCTGGCGTACCTGTTCTACCTGCAGGGTGTGAAGGAGGCCGGCGCGCTGCGCGCGGGCCTGGTGGGCTGCATTGAGCCGGTGGCGGCCACCGTGTTCTCGGCGGTGTGGCTGGGCACGGCGGTCACTTGGGCCGATGTGGCGGGCATGGCGCTGATCATCGGCATGGTGGTGCTGGTGAGCGTGCGCAAGGCGTAAAATCCCCGTCAACGGCTTTACGGCGGCCCCGCGCCGTGCGAAAATGGCTCGCGCTGTTTCCGCGGGCGGGTGTTTCCCGCTGGGGCGGATCCGGCGCTTTTGTGCCGTCAACCCGAAAGAAGAAAGCGAAACGCCTGTGGAATTCCGCAAGACGACCGAATGCGAGATCGACCGCATCATGGCCATCCTGATGGACGGCAAGGCGGCGCTGGGCGCCCTGGGCATCGACCAGTGGCAGGGGCCGGGCTACCCCGAGCGCTCCATCGTCGCCGCCGACGTGGCGCGCGGCGAGTCCTACGCGGTGGAGGACGCCCCCGACCACATCGCCGCCACCGCCATGGTGTCGTTTTCGGGCGAACCGGACTACGACGAGATCGAGGGCGCTTGGCTGACCGACGGCACGTCGTCCGCGCCGAGCTACGGGGTGGTGCACCGCGTGGCGGTGGGCGCGGACAGCCTGGGCCGCGGCGCGGCGCGCTTTATCCTGGAGAGCGCCGAGCGGCTGGCGCGCGAGAAGGGGGCGCGCAGCGTGCGCGTGGACACCCATCCCGGCAACGTCCCCATGCTGACGCTCGTGGCCTCGTGCGGCTTCACCGAGTGCGGCATTATCCGCATCAAGCACGCCGACGGCGGCGTCCCCGAGCGCGTGGCGTTCGAGAAGCTGGTGTAGCCGCGGCGCGGGCGGCGCGCTGGGCCCGTGTGACCGACGCGCACCTGCTGTGCGCCCTCAGGCGGGCGTCCGGCAGGGAGGAGGCTGCCGCCTGACGCCGCGCCTGCCTTCCCGAGCGCGGTTGCGTTCCCGCCCGGCGCCGCGTCCGCGCGGCGCGGCGACCGCCGCCCCATCCGCTGGAGATATGGTTCCGTCACGCGTCTGAAACCGTTCCGCACGGGGCGGCTGGCTATAATGGTTGGACTATGGACAAACCCTCACGTGAAAAGATCGCCTTGCTCGTGTTCGCTGCGCTCATCGTTTTGAGTCTGGCGGGCTTGGGCTGGTACATTTTCGCGGGCCATTCGTGGAACGTGGCCGCCTCGTCCATCGACGACACCTTCGGCGAGATGGACGGCTACACCGCCATCGTCTACCCGGGCACTCTCGAGGAGAGCGCGGAGAAGGGCGCCGCAGGCGCTGCAGGGAAGGGCGCGGGTGCTGGAGGGGCTTCGGATGCCAAGGGCGCGGCAAGCGCAGACGGCGACGGGGTGGCGGACGCGGCCAAGGGGTCGGCTTCGGCGGGCAGCGCGGCCGGGAACGCCGCTGAAGGCACGGCGGGCGCAGCAGCTTCCGGCGCTTCCAGCAACGACGCTGCGGCAGGCGCGGGTTCCAAGACGGCCTCGGGTGCCTCCGGCACCGGCAGCGACACGGCCCGAAGCGGCGCCGCCTCGGGCGGCCGCTCGGCCTCGCTGGGCGTGCTGGGCGTCGGGGAGGCGGCCGAGGAGCCGGTGGACGCCGCCGCGGTGGGCCAGGAGTACCGCGACAAGGGCGCGGCCGTCCTCGACCTCGACCTGGAGAACCTCGCGCGCTACGAGGAGGGCTCCATCCTCAAGCGCGGCGGCAAGCGCATCGGCATCATCAGCGCGGGCGAAGGGGTCTCGCAGCTCGACGTGGCGCGCTGCATCGCGACGTTCCAAGAGGCCGGCGTCGACTTCACCGTCTGCATCACGCCCGACAAATGGAAGGTGGAGCGCATCAGCGGCATCGACATCTGCCTGTGCCTGAAAGACGAGGGGCTGCCTGCGATGGGCGAGAGCCAGGACGGCACGTTCTACGTCGATGCACCGGTTGCGGGCCGCGCCGGCGTCATCCTGGTGTCGCCGAGCAACGTGGTTTCCGCCAAGGAAGTGGCCCCGCAGTAGGTCTGCGTCCCGCTGCGCAGGCTTCCGTTTCGCCCGCTTCGCCCAGCCGCGCGTGGTTGAGTGCCGGTCCGCCGGGTCGCACCTCCTTCCGCTCCTGCTTCCATCGCCAAGCTCTCACCGTCGCCTCCGCCGCGCCTTCGTTCCGCAGCGGTCCGTCCGGCGCTGCCGCTTTTCCTTTCCAAAAAGAAACCGCCCCTCCGCAGCAGCGGAAGGGCGGTTGCAGGCTCGGTTTGCGCGAGCGGCAAGCTGAAATCCAGAGGCGCTTACACGATGCCCTGGGCCATCATGGCCTCGGCCAGCTTCAGGAAGCCGGCGATGTTGGCGCCCATCACGAAGTCGCCCTCATGGCCGTACTTCTTGGCGGCGTCGTCGGCGGCATGGTAGATGTTCTTCATGATGCCCTGCAGCTTCGCGTCCACTTCCTCGAACGTCCACGACAGGCGCTCGGAGTTCTGCGACATCTCCAGGCCGGAGGTGGCCACGCCGCCGGCGTTGGCCGCCTTGCCGGGGAAGAAGGCCACGCCGTTCTCCTGCAGGTACGCGGTGGCGTCCATCGTGGTGGGCATGTTGGCGCCCTCGGCCACGATCTTGCAGCCGTTCGCGACCAGCTGCTGCGCGTCCTCCAGGAACAGCTCGTTCTGGGTGGCGCAGGGCAGCGCGATGTCCACGGGCACGCTCCACACGCCGCGGCCGTCGTGGTACTCCACGCCCTCGCGGCGCTTGGCGTACTCGCTGATGCGGCCGCGCTCCACTTCCTTGATCTGCTTCAGCAGGGCCACGTCGATGCCGGCGGGGTCGTGGATCCAGCCGGTGGAGTCGGACAGGGTGACCACCGTGGCGCCGAGCTGCTGGGCCTTCTCGGTGGCGTAGATGGCCACGTTGCCGGAGCCGGACACCGACACCGTCTTGCCCTCGAAGCTGTCGCCGTTGCAGTTCAGGTGCTCCTGCACCAGGTACACCAGGCCGTAGCCGGTGGCCTCGGTGCGGGCCAGCGAGCCGCCGAAGGTCAGGCCCTTGCCGGTCAGCACGCCGGTGAACTCGTTGCGGATGCGCTTGTACTGGCCGAACATGTAGCCGATCTCGCGGCCGCCCGTGCCGATGTCGCCGGCGGGCACGTCGGTGTTCGGGCCGATGTGGCGGCACAGCTCCGTCATGAACGACTGGCAGAAGCGCATGACCTCCATGTCGGACTTGCCCTTCGGGTCGAAGTCCGAGCCGCCCTTGCCGCCGCCCATCGGCAGCGTGGTCAGGCTGTTCTTGAAGATCTGCTCGAAGCCCAGGAACTTGATGATGCCCAGGTTCACGGACGGATGCAGGCGCAGGCCGCCCTTGTAGGGGCCGAGCGCGCTGTTGAACTCGACGCGGTAGCCGCGGTTCACCTGCACCTTGCCCTCGTCGTCAACCCACGGCACGCGGAACATGACCACACGCTCGGGCTCGACGATGCGCTCCAGCAGGCCGGCGGCCTCGTACTCGGGATGCGCCTCGATGACCGGCTCCAGCGAGGTGAGGACCTCGGTGACCGCCTGGATGAACTCCGGCTGCTCGGCGTTTTTCGCCTTCACCTGGTCGATGATGCGGCTGACATAGCTCATGCGGACAACTCCCTTCATGGTTTTGCACAGTGGTTCCATTATAGGAAGCAAGGGGAACCCCCCTCTTATTCTTAAACGTTCGGAAACACGCGTCGCCGCGAGGGGAGGGCGGCGGTGGGGCTGCGCGCCCTTGCTCGAAGGCGCTTCCGCCTTCCGTCCCGCCGCGCCTTCCGCCCGCCGCGCCGCCGCACGGCTGCGAAACCTTTCAGCAAAGCCGCGCCGCTATAATGCGGAACGACAGGCAATGCGCACCCGTGCGGGCGGCGCGCGGCGGCTTCGCGCGGGCGCCTCGGGGGCATCGGCGAAAGGATTCTGCGATGGGTCAGAAAAAGGTGCTGGTCACCGACAAGCTGGCGGACGCCGGCCTCGAGGTTCTGCGCGAGAAGGGCTTTCAGGTGGACATGCTGCTCGACCTTTCCCCTGAGCAGCTCATCGAGACCATCCCCGCCTACGACGCGCTTATCGTGCGCTCCGGCACGCAGGTCACCCGCGAGGTCATCGAGGCGGGCGCGAACCTGAAGATCATCGGGCGCGCCGGCGTGGGCGTGGACAACGTGGACGTGGCCGCCGCCACCGACCGCGGCGTCATCGTGTGCAACGCGCCGGTGTCCAACATCGTGTCGGCGGCCGAGCAGACCATGTGCCTGCTCCTGGCCTGCGCGCGCAACACCGCCCAGGCCAACGCCTCCATGCACGCGCACAAGTGGGAGCGCGGCCGGTTCATGGGCGTCGAGCTGTTCGAGAAAACGCTGGCCATCTTCGGTTTGGGCCGCATCGGCGGCCTGGTGGCCGAGCGCGCCCGCGCCTTCGGCATGAACCTCGTGGGCTACGACCCCTACTGCAGCCCCGAGCGCGCCGAGCAGCTGGGCGTGACCCTTTACGACGACATCGACGAGATCCTGCCCATCGCCGACTTCATCACCGTCCATCTGCCCAAGACAAAAGAGACCATCGGCATGTTCGGCCCCGAGCAGTACGCGCGCATGAAGGACGGCGTCATCTTGGTGAACGCGGCGCGCGGCGGCATCTACGACGTGAAGTCGCTGGCCGACTTCATCGCCGCGGGCAAGGTGTTCGCGGCCGGCATCGACGTGTGGGAGGACGAGCCGTGCACCGACAGCCCCCTGCACGAGTTCGACAACGCCCTGCTCATGCCGCACCTGGGCGCCTCCACCAAGGAGGCCCAGCTGCGCGCCGGCGTGCAGACCGCCCAGTACGTGGCGGCGGGCCTGGAGGGCTCCATCGTCCCGACCGCGGTGAACATGGCGCCGGTGCCGCCCGAGGTGATGAGCGCGGTGGGTCCTTACGTGCCCGCCTGCCAGCTGATGGGCAGCATGCTGGCGCAGATCGACGGCGAGGTGCCCCAGTCGCTCAAAATCGAGCTGGAGGGCGCCCTGGTCTCGTCGGATCCGTCCATCCTGGTGGCCGGCACGCTGAAGGGCCTGCTCACCTACCATTCCACCACGACGGTCACGCCGGTGAACGCCGCCACGGTGGCCAAGCGCCACGGCATCAAGGTGGAGACGGCCTCCGACCGCGAGGCCGGCGGCTACTCCTCTGCCGTGCGCGTGTCGGCCGACGGCACCGAGATCGCCTGCACGATGGTCGATGACGCGCAGAAACCGCGCCTGATCAGCCTACTGGGCTACAAGATGGACATCGCGCCGGGCGCGCGCTCGCTCATCTTCGAGTACGTGGACGCGCCGGGGCGCGTGGGCGTGATCGGCACCATCCTGGGCGAGGCCGGCGTGAACATCACCACGATGCAGATCGGCACGAAGCCCGAGGAGCGCTGCGCGCTGGTGTACATGAACGTGGAGGGCGAGGTGGACGACGCGGTGCTGGACAAGCTGCGCTCGTCGCTGGAGGACCTGAAGAACCTCTGGTACGTGAAGCTGTAGTCGTACGGGGCCGCGAAGCGCCGCGCGGTTGCGCCGGCGGCTTCGGGGACGCGCGTCATGGAAGGGCCCGCCGCCCGCCGCGCTTGCCGTGGGCGGCGGGCCCTTTGCGCGCCAGCCGTCCGTGAGGTTTGTTTCGCGCCGGTTTCGCCCGCTTGAGGGCTTGCGCCGTCAGCCGCCGCGCCGCGCCCGCCTTTGCTAAGATGGACGCGGCAGCCGCCCGGCCCGCACCGGCGGGCCGCGCCTGAGACGATTCGAGGGAAAGGGAAGGAACCGCAGATGACCCGCAAGATCAACATCTTCGACACCACGCTGCGCGACGGCGAGCAGTCGCCGGGCGCCTCCATGAACACCGAGGAGAAGCTCGTCATGGCGCGTCAGCTGCTGCGCCTGGGCGTCGACGTGATCGAAGCGGGCTTTCCCATCTCGTCTCCCGGCGACTTCGAGAGCGTGCGGCGCATCGCCGAGCTGGCTGGCGACAACGCGGTCGTGTGCGCCCTCACGCGCGCGGTGGACAAGGACATCGATGCCGCCGCCGATGCGCTGCGATATGCCAAGCGTCCCCGCATCCACACCGGCCTGGGCGTTTCCCCCAGCCACCTGCGCGACAAGCTGCACATCACCGAGGAAGAGTGCCTCTCGCGCACCGCGCGCTGCGTCAGCTACGCGAAGTCGTTCGTGGACGACGTGCAGTTCTACGCCGAGGACGCCGGGCGTTCCGACTACGACTTCCTCGTGCGCGTCATCCAGTGCGCCATCGACAACGGCGCCACGGTGGTGAACATCCCCGACACCACGGGCTACTCGATGCCCGACGAGTTCGGCTGCCGCATCCGCTACCTCATGGACAACGTGCGCGGCATCGAGAACGTCATGCTGTCGGTGCACTGCCACAACGACCTGGGCATGGCCACCGCTTTGTCGCTGGCGGGCGTGCGCAACGGCGCCACGCAGGTGGAGTGCACGGTCAACGGCTTGGGCGAGCGCGCCGGCAACACCGCCATGGAGGAGGTCGTCATGGCCATCCGCATGCACGGCGACGAGCTGGACGCGCACACCGACGTCAACACGCGCGAGTTCATGAAGGCCAGCCGCCTGCTCACCTCCATCACCGGCATGGGCGTGCAGGCCAACAAGGCCATCGTGGGCGCCAACGCCTTCGCGCATTCCTCCGGCATCCACCAGGACGGCGTGCTGAAGAAGCGCGACACCTACGAGATCATCGACCCGGCCGAGGTGGGCGCGGGGCAGAGCCAGATCGTGCTGACCGCCCGCAGCGGGCATGCCGCCCTGAAGCACCGCCTGGAAGAGCTGGGCTACGAGTTCGAGGACGAGGCGCTTGACGAGATCTACGAGGCCTTCCTGAACCTGGCCGACAAGAAGAAGGAAGTCTACGACGAGGATCTGGAAAGCCTCATCAACGAGCGCGACCGCAACGTGAGCGCCATCTACACGCTGGAGGGCGTGCAGATCAGCTGCGGCTTCCCGCTGACGCCCACCGCCACCGTCACGCTGCGCAATCAGGCCGACCAGGTGGTGACCGCCTGCGAGTACGGCACCGGCCCCATCGACGCCATGTGCAAGGCCATCGACCACATCGTGCAGGTGGAGAACGACCTGAGGGAGTTCACGGTGCAGTCCATCACACGCGGCATCGACGCGCTGGGCGAGGTGACCATCCGCGTGGCCGCGCCCGACGGCGAGGTGTACACCGGCCGCGGATCGGACGGCGACATCGTGGTGTCGTCCACCAAGGCGTACCTCAACGCCCTGAACCGCCTGCTCAACGACAAACTGGAGCACCGCCGCTAGCAGCGCGGGCCGCGCGCGGGGGCGGCGCACGGGGCACCGTCGTCCGCACGCAGTCACGCTGCCGGCAACCTTCCGCCGTGCGTTCGCTTAATTGTTGCATCTAAAGTACCGTTTACGAGAGGGGCGGGGCGTTCCGCCGATGCGACGGGGTGCGCGGGCCAGCAGCGCGCTACAGTGCAGATGCGCCGCAAGGCGTGGGTTCCGGCGGGTTCCGCCAAGGCGGGGCCGCAAGGGGCGCAGGCGACGCGGCGCGGCATGCTGGCATGGCGCCCATCCGGGGCGCCCGCGCACGGAAGGAACCCCTCTATGAACAATCCGGCACAGCAAACCTATCAGCTCTACATCGGCGGCGAGTGGGTGGACGCCAGCGACGGCGCCACCATCGACGCTTACTGCCCGGCTAACGGCGAGAAGCTCTCCACCATTGCCGATGCCACGAAAGAGGACGTGGACCGTGCGGTCGACGCCGCCTGGAAGGCTTTCGAGACCTGGGGCAAGACCGACAAGGCCCAGCGCGCCATCATCCTGAACAAGGTGGCGGACGTCATCGAGCAGAACGCTGAGCACTTCGCGCTGCTCGAGTCGCTGGACAACGGCAAGCCCATCCGCGAGACGCGCGCCATAGACGTGGCGTACTCGGTGGACCACTTCCGCTACTTCGCCGGCTGCCTTCTGGCCGACACCGGCGAAGCGGACCTTCTGCCCGGCAACATGATGTCGCTCGTGCTGCACGAGCCCATCGGCGTGGTGGGGCAGATCGTCCCGTGGAACTTCCCGTTCCTCATGGCCGCGTGGAAGCTGGCGCCCGTTCTGGCCGCCGGCGACTGCACGGTGTTCAAGCCTTCCTCCACCACCAGCCTGACGGTGCTGGAGCTGGCGCGCCTGACGCAGGACATCATCCCGGCCGGCGTGTTCAACGTGGTCACCGGCCGCGGCTCCAAGTCCGGCCAGTACATCCTCGACAACCCCCGCATCTCCAAGCTGGCGTTCACCGGCTCCACCGAGGTGGGCCGCGACGTTGCCCGCGCGGCGGCCGAGCGGCTGATCCCTGCGACGCTGGAGCTGGGCGGCAAGTCGGCCAACATCATCTTCCCCGACGCGAAGTGGGACATGGTACTTGACGGCGTGCAGCTGGGCATCCTGTTCAACCAGGGCCAGGTATGCTGCGCGGGCAGCCGCATCTTCGTGCACGAGGACGTCTACGACAAGTTCGTCGAGGACGCGGTGGCGGCGTTCAACAAGGTGAAGGTGGGCATGCCCTGGGAGGACGACACCCAGATGGGCAGCCAGATCGACCAGCGCCAGGCCGACAAGATCCTGGAGTACGTGGAAATCGCAAAGCAGGAGGGCGGCCGCGTGCTCTGCGGCGGCGAGCGCTACACGGAAGGGGAGTGCGCGAACGGCGCGTTCCTCAAGCCCACGCTCATCGAGATCCCGAACAACAAGTGCCGCGTGGCCCAGGAGGAGATCTTCGGCCCGGTGGCGGTGCTGCAGAAGTTCAGCACCGAGGAAGAGGTCATCGAGCTGGCGAACGATTCGGTGTACGGCCTCGGCGGCGCCGTGTGGACGCGCGACATCAACCGCGCGCTGCGCGTGGCGCAGGGCGTGCGCACCGGCCGCATGTGGGTGAACACCTACAACCAGATCCCCTCGGGCGCGCCGTTCGGCGGCTACAAGGAGTCCGGCATCGGCCGCGAGACCCACAAGATCATGCTGGAGCACTACTGCCAGACGAAGAACATCATGATCAACCTGAGCGAGGAGCCCTCCGGCTTCTACCCGGCCGAGTAGGCGCGGGACGCACCCCGCCGGGCGCGCCGCATCCGGCCGCTCGGCAACAGGGACCGCTTGCATGAAAGCCGCCCGCTCCGCGACAGCGCGGGGCGGGCGGCTGCGCGTTGGCGTTGGGAAGCGAAGCGGTCCTTCCCTCCAGCGGCTTGAAGTGGAAGCCGGTGCGGGGAAGGGCCGCGTCCCGTTCGAAGGGGGCAGCGCGCCATCGTTCGGGTCGCTGCGTCGCTGGGCTTGCCGCAGCGGAGCGTCGCCGCGCGCCGCTGGGCGCGTTTGGCTGCCGCCGCATCCGTCCCCTACGTCGCCGAACGCGCGCCGAGGCGCTTCGTTACAGCTCTGTTTCGCGGCCTAGGCGCGCCCCGGTTTTCCGGCGATAATGGGCAAACGGAAACCATCGGCCGACCGGCCCCGTGCGCGCTTGCGCCGGGCGGTCCGGCGTCGCGGAAGGAGCGTGAAGCATGCAGGACGACAACAAGCTGGGCAGGAAGATCACCACGCTGCGCGAGGCCCATCACCTCAGCGCGCAGGATCTTGCCGACCGCTGCAGCTGCGAAGTCTCGGTCATCGAGGGTTTGGAAGCGGGCGAGCTGCCGCCCTCGCTTGCGCCCCTCATCAAGATCACGCGCGCGCTGGGCGTGCGCCTGGGCACCCTCATGGACGACGACGAGGAGATCGGGCCCGTCTACATCGACGCCGACCAGATGGAAGAGGTCCAGCGCCTGAAGAGCCTGCAGACCGCCAGCGACGCGGGCGACCTGAGCTACTTCAGCCTGGCCGCCGGCCGCCCCTCGCGCCACATGAACCCCTTCATCATCACCGTGGACCCCTCCAACGAGACTGAGCACTCGCTGGTGGGCCACGAGGGCGAAGAGTGGCTGTTCGGCGTCGAGGGCCAGATCGAGATCGAGTACGGCAAGGGCAACGTGTTCGTGCTCGGCCCCGGCGAGAGCATCTACTACGACTCTATCGTCCCGCACCAGGTGCGCGCCCACGACGGCCAGAAGGCGAAGTTCCTCGCCGTCGTCTACGAGCCGATGTAGTCTTTGGTTCCGCCGGCCTGCCGGCCGGCGGAACGGGCCGACGCTGCGAAGCAGGGGTACCTCGCCGCTTCTCGCTGACCTTTTCTCTAGCGCATTTCGTTTCCAAGAACGCAAGATAGCATCTCATTCCTCGTTGAAAGAGCTGGCCTATGTCTGAAACCGAATCCAAATCCCGCATCCCGGTCATGCCGGAGGACGTGGTGGCGGCGGCCATCGCCGCCGGCGAGCCCGTTCCCGGGTCGCAGGACTACCCCCTGCACTCCGAGAAGACCATCGGGCAGTACTTCCGCGACCAGGTGGCCATCGACCCGGCGCACGAGTTCGTGGTGTACCCCGACCGCGCGCTGCGCTGGTCCTACCAGGACTTCGACGACCGCACCGACAACCTGGCGCGCGGCCTTTTGGCCATCGGCATGCAGCCGGGCGACCATCTGGGCGTGTGGGCGCGCAACATCCCCGACTGGCTGACGTTCATGTACGCCTGCGCCAAGATCGGCGTCGTCATGGTGACGGTGAACCCGGTGTACAAGAGCCACGAGCTGGACTACGTGCTGAAGCAGTCGGACATGAAAGCGCTGTGCGTCATCGACGCCTACCGCGACGTGGACTACCTCAAGATCATCCGCGATCTGGTTCCCGAGTCGCTCACGCAGGAGCGCGGGCATCTGGACTCGAAGAACTACCCGTTCCTGAAGAACCTCATCTACATGGGGCCGGAGAAGCACCGCGGCTTCTACAGCGTGCCCGAGCTCATCCTTCTGGGCCGCTACGTGGAAGAGGACGCCCTGCGCCGCGCCGAGGAGCAGTTCGACAACAACGACGTGGTGATGATGCAGTACACCTCCGGCACCACCGGGTTCCCGAAGGGCGTCATGCTGACCCACCGCAACATCTTGAACGACGGCTTCTACATCGGCGAGGGGCAGAAGCTCACGCCGCTTGACCGCGTGACGCTGCCGGTGCCGTTCTTCCACTGCTTCGGCTGCGTGCTGGGCGTTATGGCATGCCTCACGCACCGCTGCACCATGGTCATCGTGGAGGACTTCGACGCCAGCTTGGTGCTGCAGGCCATCCACAAAGAGCGCGCCACGGCGGTCTACGGCGTGCCCACCATGTTCATCGCGGAGCTGAACCACCCCGACTTCGACACCTTCGACCTGTCCAGCCTGCGCACGGGCATCATGGCCGGAAGCTCGTGCCCGCCCGAGACCATGCGCGAGGCCATCGACCGCATGAACCTGCGCGAGCTTACCATCTGCTACGGCCTGACCGAGACGAGCCCGGTGTTCACGCAGACGAGCGCCGACGACGACCTGGAGCACAAGTGCGAGACGGTGGGCAAGCGCCATCCTCCCGTGCTCGTGAAGGTCGTGGACCCCGAGACGGGGGAACGCTGCGGCTTCAACGAGCCCGGCGAGCTGTGCTGCAAGGGCTACAACGTCATGAAGGGCTACTACAAGATGCCCGAGGAGACGGCGAAGGTCATCGATGAGGAGGGCTACCTGCACTCGGGCGACCTCGGCACGGTGGACGAGGACGGCTACTATCGCGTGACCGGTCGCGTGAAGGACATGATCATCCGCGGCGGCGAGAACATCTACCCGCTGGAGATCGAGAACTTCCTGCTGACCAATCCCGGCGTGCTGGACGCGCAGGTGGTGGGCGCGCCGGACGCGCGCCTCGGCGAGATCGTGGTGGCGTTCATCCGCAAGCGCCCCGGCTTCGAGGACATGGACGAGCAGAGCGTGCGCGAGTGGGCCATCCCGCGCATCGCCCGCTACAAGGTGCCCAAGCGCGTGTTCTTCGTGGACGACTTCCCCATGACGCCCTCGATGAAGGTGCAGAAGTTCAAGCTGCGCGAGATGGCGGCCGAGCTGGTGGGGACGGCTCCGGCGGGCAAGTAGTCGAAAGGGGCGCCGTTTCCCGGCGCAGACGTGCAACCTAGGCGGAGGGCTGGCAGGCGCCGGCCCTCTGCGCGTTTTCCGCCGGCGGGTGCCGATATGCAGAACTTGCGATATGCCCGGGGGCGTGGTTGGCAACCGTGCTGGGAATATGGTATAAAGCAGAAAGCATGCGCGAGCGGCATCGTCCGACGCGCGCACCATACTTTCGTTCTTGTGGAAAGTGGGCTTGTCCCGCTTTCTTTGTTGTAGGGCGGAAACAGGGGCGCGGGCGAGGGCTGCGGCGGCGCGCGGCGAAGCTGGCGGGATGCGCGGCGAGGTGAAGCCGCGCGGCGGAAAGGAGCGAAAGGCGTGCTCAGCAACAAGGAGAAGCAGCTGCTCGGCGCGCTGGAGCCGCGGGCGGCCCAGGAGGGCGTGGAGATCGTCACCATCGAGGTGGTGGGGTCCAAGAAGTCGCCCACCATCCGCGTGTACATCGACACCGACGGCGGCGTGAGCTTCGACGAGCTCTCCGTCGCCCAAGCGTGGATCAACGAGCTGATGGACGAGCTGGACCCGTTCCCCGGCGCCTACACGCTGGAGGTGTCCTCGCCCGGCATCGACCGCCCCCTGCGCACGCCGGAGCACTTCCAGCGCTTCGCGGGGCAGACCGCCGTGGTGAAGACGAACGGGCCCATCGACGGGCGCAGCTCCTTCACCGGCGCCATCGCGGGCGCCGATGGGGAGGCGGTGCGGCTTGAGGTGGACGGCGAGCAGGTAAGCCTGCCGTTTTCCTCCATCAAGCGCGCGCATCTGAAGGGCGTCGTCGACTTCGGCTAGCCGCCCGGCGCCCGAAAGGGGCGAGACGAGGGATCTCACGATCGGCCGCGCGGTGCGGCATCGTTTCAAGGAAAGGAAGAACACGTGGCAACTTCGGAACTGATCGAGGCGCTGCAGGCGCTGGCGCACGAGCGCAAGATAGACGAGCTGTACCTGATCGACCGCCTGGAGGCGTCGCTGGCGAAAAGCTACCAGCACATCCTCGACCTGGAGTGGGACGCCCGCGTGACCATCGACCGCCAGACCGGCAAGATCTACGTGTACGAGCTGGTGCCGAAGGGCGAGCCCGACCCCGAGACCGGCGAGTACGCCGAGTACGAGGAGCGCGACGTCACGCCCAACGACGTGAGCCGCATCGCCGCGCAGAACGCCAAGAGCGTCATCAGCTCCATCGTGCGCGAAGCGGGCCGCCAGTCCATCTACGAGGAGTTCTCCGGCCGCGTGGGCGATCTGGTCACCGGCACGGTGCTGCAGGGCACGCCTGACTTCACCATCATCAAGATCCGCGACGGCGTGGAGGCGGAGCTGCCCCACTACGACCTGAAGCGCAACCCCGGCGAGCGTAACGAGCGCCCCGACGGTGAGCGCTACCGTCACAACCAGCGCCTGAAGGTGCTCATCATCGAGGTGCGCGACCCGCAGGAAGAGCCCGTGCGCGCCCGCGGCGACCAGGCGCGCCCGTCCATCGTGGTCTCGCGCACGCACCCGGGCCTCATCCGCCGCCTGTTCGAGATCGAGGTGCCCGAGATCTACGACGGCCTGGTGGAGATCAAGTCCATCGCGCGCGAGCCCGGCGCCCGCTCGAAGGTGGCCGTGGCCTCCCGCGAGGCGAACCTCGACCCGGTGGGCGCCTGCGTGGGCCCGAAGGGCAGCCGCGTGCGCATGGTGGTGGACGAGCTGCACAACGAGCGCGTGGACGTCATCCAGTGGAACGACGACCCGGCCACCTACGTGGCCAACGCGCTGTCGCCCGCGAAGGTGACGCGCGTCATCGCCGACGAGGAGAAGCACTTCGCCACCGTCATCGTGCCCGACGACCAGCTGTCGCTGGCCATCGGCAAGGAGGGTCAGAACGCGCGTCTGGCCGCGCGCCTGACCGGCTGGCACATCGACATCAAGAGCGCCTCGTTCCAGGGCGAGCCTCTGCCTGCGGAGGAGAACATGCTCATCGACGAGGACGACGCCGAGGCCGAGGAGGAGCTGTGCGCCTACCTGAGCGACGACGGCGTGCACTGCCGCAACCACGCGCGTCCCGGCAGCCGCTACTGCGGCATCCACTCGTTCATGGACGGCGAGTAAGGGGCGGCCATGGCGAGAGACGGCGGCAAGGAAGGCGCGGCGAAGCGGCAGCGCACCTGCGTGGCCTGCGGGAAGCAGGCGGGCAAGGCGCAGCTGCACCGCATCGCGCGCACGCCGGAGGGCGCCGTCGCCTACGACGCGGGCGGCCGCATGCCGGGCCGGGGCGCCTACGTGTGCTCGCCGGCCTGCCTCGCCGCCGCGTGCAAGGCCAAGAAGCTTGAGCGAGCGCTGAAGACGAAGCTCGATTCGAATGAGTACGAACAGATCGAAGCCGCTTTGGCTTCGGCGCTGCGCGAAGCGCAGGGGATAGAAGAGGAGTAGTGGTATATGCCCAGCATGCGCGTACATGAGCTGGCCAAGGAGTTCAACCTTTCCAGCAAGGAGATGCTCGACAAGCTGCACGAGATGAAGATTCCCGCCAAGAGCCATGCGAGCATGCTCGCCGAGCCCTACGTGGACAAGGCCCGCAAGAAGCTCCAGGCCGAGCTGGGCACCGCGGCGGGCGGCGCGGAGCCCTCGCCGGAGGCGGTCGCCAGCAAGAAGGAGGCCGAGGAGAAGCGCGCCGAGGAAGAGCGCGCACGCCGCGAGGCCGTGGAGCACGAGCGCGCCAGCCGCGAGGCCGAGCGCGCCCGCCGCGCGCATGCGGACGCCCCCGCGCCTGCCGCCAAGGAGGCCGAGGGCGCCAAGCCCGCGCCGGCTTCCGCCCCCTCGCCGTTCGAGAAGCTGGAGAGCCAGATCGAAAGCGAGAAGGAGCGCGTCGCCCGCGAGGCCGCCGAGGCCCGCGCCCGCGCCCGCGCGGCCGCTGCCGCCAAGGAAGTGGCCAAGAAGCAGGCGGTGGAGGAGGCGCTGCGCCAGCGCCAGCACCGCAAGTCGGGCAAGCCGCACGGCGATGCGGCACGCAAGCCCGCCCCCGCGCCCACGGCGCGCCGCAGCGGCGGCTTCGACTCGCTGCTCTCGCAGATCGAGTCGGAGGCCAAGCGCATCGAAGAGCAGAAGAAGCAGGCCCAGACCGTCGGCGGCGCGCGCCGCGGCCAGCAGCCGGCCGGCGCCGGCGCGGGCCGCAAGGGCGCCAAGAAGGGCCACGGCAAGAAGGGCATGCACTTCGAGCAGGTGGTTCCCGAGCTGGAGGCGCAGATGGCCCAGCCCGAGGACCGCTACGCCCAGATGGCCGTGCAGGCCGAGAAGCTGCAGCGCGACAAGGTGCTTGCCGAGGCGCGCGCGGCCGTGGCCGCGGCCACCTCGCACGAGGGCGAGGGCCGGCGCAAGAAGCGCAAGCAGAAGCGCGAGGCCGAGAACCGCGAGCGCTTGGAGATGGAGGCGTTGGAGAAGGGCCTCGATCCCGAGCTTGTGCTCGATGACTCGGTGGTGGAGATTCCCCAGGGGTCGACCGTCGCCAAGTTCGCCGAGCTTCTGGGCGTGCAGCCCAACGACGTGATCAAGCGCCTGTTCATGCTGGGCCAGGTGCTCACGCTCACCCAGTCCATGAGCGATGACTTGGTGGAGCTTATCGCCGACGACATGGGGCGCAAGGTGCGCGTCGTGTCGCCGGAGGAGGAGTACGCGGTGGTCTACCACGACAGCGAGGAGGACCTCAAGCCCCGCCCGCCCGTGGTCACCGTCATGGGTCATGTCGACCACGGCAAGACCTCGCTTCTGGACGCCATCCGCCACACGGGCGTG
>DVIW01000044.1 GCA_018710945.1 Candidatus Aphodovivens avistercoris
GGGCTCGGCGTCGGAGGCCAGCTGCCGCAGCGGCAGCAGCGCGCCGGAGCCCAAATCCTCGTACACCAGGGGGCGCCCCGCAGACGCGCCGGCGGCTTCGCGCGCCGCGCCGGCCGCGTCGGCGATGCGCCGCAGCTCGCGCGCGTCCACCGACTCGGTGAACCCGATCAGGCGGTAGTTCGACGTGTGCACCTTCAGCAGCAGGGCGGTGTCGTCGGTGACGGCGCGCTCGTAGTCGAACGGGTGGGTCTTGTTGGTGGTGCCCACCTCCACCATGCGCGCGCCCGAGAGCTCCATGATGTCGGGGATGCGGAACGACCCGCCGATCTCCACCAGCTCGCCGCGCGACACCACGGCCTCGCGCCCGCGGGCGAACTCGGACAGCACCATCATCACGGCGGCGGCGTTGTTGTTCACGGCGATGGCCGCCTCGGCACCGGTGAGCGCGCACAGCAGCTTCTCGCAGTGGTCGTGGCGGCTGCCGCGGCGCATGCCCGTCACGTCGTATTCGAGCGTGGAGTAGCCGCGCGCCACGTCGGCGACGGCGCGCACGGCGTCTTCGGCCAGCGCGCTGCGGCCAAGGTTCGTGTGAATGATGACGCCCGAGGCGTTCACGACGCGGCGCAGCGAGGGCGCGAGCAGCCGCGCGGCGCGGGCAGCGGCGCGTTCCGGCAGGTCGGCAGAGATGCCGCTTTTCCCGCGCGTTTCGATGGCGCGGGCGCGGGCGGCCTCGATCTCGGCGCGCACAGCGTCGGCCAGCACGGTGCGGGGCAGAAGCGCTTCCAGGGCGGTGAGCTGCGGTGCGCACAGCACCTCGTCGACGGAGGGCAGCGCGCGCAGGATGGCGTTGAGGTCGCGTTCCATGGGGAGCCTTTCAGGAGGAGGGGCCTGTCGCGGCATTCGCCGCCAGGCCTTCTGGTTCGGTGGGTTATTATACATGACGGCAATCGCGCGCCGCGGCATGCGGCGCGGGCCGTCGTGGAAAAGGAGGGCGCCCATGGCGCAGAAGGCCTACCTCGTCGCGTTCGAGTCGACGCACGCTGCCTTGGCGGCGGACAAGGCGCTGTCGGCGGCGGGCGTGGCGCACCTGACCATCCCCGTGCCCGCGGCGGTCAGGGCCGGCTGCGGCATCGCGCTGAAATTCGAGGCCGAAAGCCCGGACGCGGCGCTGGCCGCCCTCGCCGCGGCGGGCTGCCCCACGGATGCGGCGGCGCTCTACCTGCAGACGGGCCCCGGCGCGTTCGAGCCCCAAGCGGCGTTCTAGCAAGGCGGCGAGCGGCGGCCGGTGCGGCACCGGGCGTCCCGCGCGGCTCGCGGCCTTGTCGGCACCGCCGCTGCGCTGAGATACAAGAGTGCAACGACGCGCCGCCCGCCACGGCGGCGCTGCAAGAAAGGAGACCCCATGACCAAGATCCTCGACGGCTTCGGCAAGCCGTGCCCCATGCCCCTTGTGATGGCGAAGAAGGAGATCGACGCCGGCAACTGCGACATCGCCGTGCAGGTGGACAACGAGACGGCGGTGAAGAACCTCACGCGCCTGGCGAAGAAGACGGGCCTGGCCGTGTCCTGCGACGCCATCGAGGGCGGCTGGCTGATGACGTTCGCCGAGGGCGACGGCGGCGCACCGGCCGAGCCCGACCTTTCCGCGGCCCCGGCGGCGGGCGCGGCCTGCTCCACGGCGGGCGGCTGCGGCTACGCCGTGTTCGTCGGCAAGGACCACGTAGGCGAAGGCGACGGCGAGCTGGGCTACAACCTCATGAAGATGGCGCTGTACACGCTCTCCGAAAGCGAGGTGCCGCCCGCCAGCCTGCTGTTCATGAACTCCGGCGTGAAGCTGGTGGCAGGCGACGAGGCGCAGATCATCGACAGCGTGAAGAAGCTCGAAGAAGGCGGCACCGAGGTGCTGGTGTGCGGCACGTGCCTGGACTTCTACGGCCTGAAGGACGCCCTCAAGGTTGGCGAGGTGTCGAACATGTACGACATCCTGGGCCGCATGCAGGAGGCCGCGAAGGTCATCTCGCTGTAGGGTTCACCAGGAAACGCCGGGAAACGGAAGAGGCGCGGGGGCCGCGGCGGCTGGGGAAACGTCCCCGCCGCCGCGGCCCCCGTCCGTCCTATTGCGCGTCGCTGAAGGCGATGGCGCATTCCGCATCTTCCACGATGCGCCCGATGAGGGCGGCCGAGCGCCCCGCCTCGCGCTCGAAGGCCGCCTCGAACACGGCGGCGTTCTCGGGCGGCACCGCCACCAGCAGCCCGCCCGAGGTCTGCGGGTCGCACAGCACCGCCATGCGGTTGTCGAACTCGTCGTCAGGCAACGCTCCCTGCCGCACGAAGGGCGCGGCGAAGTCCATGATGGAGAACGTGCGATTGGGGCGGCAGTAGGCGCACGAGAGGTCCCACGCGCCGTCGAACAGCGGCAGCGCCTCCCAGTCGATCACCGCGCCGGCGCCGCTGGCTGCCAGCATCTCGTGGAGGTGGCCCGCCAGCCCGAAGCCGGTCACGTCGGTGGCCGCGTGGGCCCCCGCCGCGCGCAGGGCCGCCGCACCCGCGCGGTTGAGCTCGGCCATCGAGTCGATGGCCGGCTGGAACGCCTCAAGGCCTATCTCCCCGATCTTGTAGGCCGCGCTCAGAAGCCCCGTGCCAAGGGGCTTGGTCAGGTAGAGCGCGTCGCCAGGATGCGCGCCGGCGTTGCGCACGAGGCGGTCGGGGTGCACGGCGCCGAACACGCACAGCCCGTACTTCGGCTCGGGGTCGTCCACCGAATGCCCGCCCACGACGAGCGCGCCCGCTTCCCGCACCGCCTCGGCGCCGCCGGCCAGCACTTCGCGCGCCACCTCGTTGCCCAGCGCGCAGTCGAGCGCCAGGATGTTCAGCGCGCACACGGGATCGGCGCCCATGGCGAACACATCCGACAGCGCGTTGGCCGCCGCGATGCGTCCGAAATCGCGCGGGTCGTCCACCAGCGGCGTGAGGAAGTCCACCGTCAGCACGGCGGCCACCTCGTCGCTGACGCGCAGCACCGCGGCGTCGTCGCTCGTCTCGAAGCCCAAAAGCAGGTCAGGGGCGAACGGCGAGCCGAAGTTTACGCCCGACATGATGGGCGCCAGTATGTCCGCAAGGTCTCCCGGACCCCACTTCGCCGCTCAACCGCCCTTCGACGTGAGCGTCGTCAGCTTCACCTGGTCGGGCTTCACCGTCGCCACCGCCCCCTCCTTTCATCGCTGCGGGCAGTATAGCGCATGCCAGCCGCGCGGACTGGGCGAACCGCACGGGAAGCAGGGCGCAAGCGAAACGGTCACGCCCCCATGGCGGCTACACGGGCCGCGCGGGCCGCCGCCACGCCGTAGAGGCCCCGGCAAGCGCGGGCCCCTGACGCATCGCACGCTGGCCGCCGACGCACCGGAGAGGTTCCGGCAAACGGGACGACGCTGCAGCGTCCTGCGCGTTCCGCTCCCTGGCCCGCTCAAGCAGCTCCGTCCCCTGACCCGTTCGCGCAACTTCGGCCCTAACCTGCTCGAGCGGCTCCGCCCCTAACCTGTTCGAGCGACTTCGGCCTGTGCACGTTCTTTTCTCGCCGCTTTCGGCACGAACCACCCGCACGCTGCAGAACTTCACGAGAAAAGAACGCACCCGTCAGCATTCGAATGTCAAAGCTGAAGCATGCCACCACGTTTCCCCAGGTGAAGCAGATCGCCTTTCCCTTCCGTAGCGCAACAAAGACGGCAAGACGTTCTTTTCTCGCCAATCCATGCACGCAGCGTGGGAAACATGCACGCTTTCAGGAGAAAAGAACGTCCCAGGGCCGGCATCTCAGGACCAACGCCTTGGGACGAAGGGTTTGAAACCGTCGGGTCACCGCTTGGGCAGCAAGCCAGCGCCAGCCGCGAACGCGCAATGCCGCCCTGGCGCGACAGCGCTCATTCGTGTGCTCCTGGGAGCTGGGCGTCGCTAGGCAAGATGTCGAGGCCTTGGAAGAAGGCGCTGGCAACCCGTGCGAACCTAACCGGCAGGCGCGCCCAGAAGTTGCGCACAGAAAAGCGCCCAATAACAAAGCCGGGAACCCGCAGCACTGAAGCAGCGGGCTCCCGGCAGGTGGGGCAGCGCTACACCGACAGATGGAGGTTCTGCATGAGGTATTGGTCGTCCAACGACACCGGCAGGGTGTCCGACGCGCGGACGATATGGGGCCGCAGCACGTACACCTGGATGGGACCGTCCCACGAGGTGCCGTAGTCGGGCGACACCACCACATCAGCGGGAAGCTGCGCGTCCTCAGGCAGGAAGAAACGCTGGTACTTTATTTCGTATCCCGTCGTTCTGTCCGGCCCGCCGCCGCTCTCGATCGTCGTGACGATCGACGCCACGTTGCCGTACTCGTCATAGGACACCTCCGACGTTCTTTTGCTCTCTATCGGCGAATCAGTGGCGCCGTCCACGGCTTTTGCGCCCGACAGGCGGCCTTGATCGTCGTAAGAGTACGTCACGTCGCACGTCTCCACGCTTTTCTTCACTTGCACCTTCACCGAAACGGGGCGCCCCGCGTCGTCGTAGGAGACGGTCCCGGAGCTTTTGAGGTCTCCCGCGCCCGTCCCGTACGGAACCACGAATCCAGCGAGACGCCCTTGGCTGTCGTAGCTCCAGGAATAGGCGGTCGTGCCCTTGCCGCCCGTAACGAGGTTGCGGCAGGCGGTCACGTTGCCGGCCTCGTCGCGGTCGTACGCCAGCCCGGCCCGGCCTTCCAGGTTGCCGGCATCATCGTAGGTGCACTTCTCTTCGTCATGCGGGCTCTTGATCGACGTCACCTTGCCCGCATCGTCGCGGACCACCTGGTAGCTCACGGGATCGCCGCCGCTTCCCTGTCTTCCGGCGGACCGAGCATACCCGCTGAGCAGCCCGTCGTCGCCGTAGGAGTACTCGCAGCTGATGAGGGTCTGGCCCTTGCCGCCGAAGGTGCCTTTGGAAACGCTGCCCTCGCGGATTGCGCTCACTCGGCCCGAAGCGTCGCGCTCGATCTCGGTGCGCCACGTCTCGTTGCCGCTCGCGACCTTGCTCACCCGCACGGGCAGCCACGCCTCCCGCAGGCCGGCGTCCTCGAAGCCGGACACCTGGGCGCCCTCGGGCACGTCCAGGGCCGAAAGCGACCCGGCACCCGAAACGTCCACCGACGGAGACCCGCCCTCGGAGGAGACCGTCAGGCTGGAAAGCGATCCCGCGCCCGACACGTCGACGGAGGGCGAGCCGCCCTGGGCGTCCACCGCCAGGGTCTCGAGCGACCCCGCGCCCGAGGCGTTGATGGAGGAAAGCGCCGGGCCGGACACGGAAAGCGATTCAAGCGCCCCCAGGTCGGTCACGTCCACAGCGGAGAGCGCGTCGCCCGAGGCCTCCAGCGCCTGGATGTTGGGCAGGACCTTGCCCAGGCCGGACACGTCGGCGGCCCCCTGGACGGAAAGCGCCGTGACGGCCCGCGCCTCGTCGCGCGACAGCTCGCCGTTATGGTCGGCGTCGGCCTGCTGCGCCACGGCGGCGCGCACCGCCGCGTCGGGGAAGGTGGCCTCGTCTATCTGGTAGGGCGAGAGGAACAGGAACCACGCCGCGACGGCCGCGGCCGCTACGACCACGACTGCCGCCGCCAACGCGGCGATGAGCGGCTTGCGGCTCTTTGCGACCGCTGCCGCCGCGCCGCCTGCGGGGACGGCGGGGGAAGCCGAAGCGGCCGCCCCGGCGGGCCGCCCTGCGCCTGCGGGGGCCGCCGCCATCGGAGCCGAAGCCGCCGCTTCCAAGCGCGCGCCGCACTTCGCGCAGAACGCCGCGTCCTCGGGCAGCTCGGTGCCGCACTTGGGGCAGAACATGGCTACCCCACCTCCCCTGCGACGCCCTGGCGCTCGGCCTCGGCCAGCGCCTGCTCCTTGGCCTTGCCGCGGCTGGCGGCCGCCACGACGAGCGAGGCGAACGAAACAACGAGGCACGCAGCCAAGCCCACCGGGTACTGCGACTCCGCATAGCCCACCATCGAGAACCACGAATTCGAAATCCAGAACACGATGCATGCGGCGAGCATGGCTAAGGAGCTCGAAACGAAGAACGCCTTGCCGCCAGATCGCCCGACCGCCTTTGCTATGCCCACTGCGAGCAGGGCGATCGCGACGAGCCAAAGCACGAACGGGACCCACATCAGGGGCACGTAGAAAACAAGGTGCTTGCCGTTTACGTAAAGAGGCCCCATAAAGTCGATGAACCTCTGTCCTTCACCGATGGCGAAGGGAAGCTGCCACAGCGCATAGGAGCTGTCGAAAGAAATCGACGGCGAAGACCCCCCTGCGAACAGTCCGACCAGGCCCGACGCCGCTTCGCTCACCCTCACGAGATCCCCATCCGGAACGAACCACGGCAGGAACGCACAAAGCACCGCCGCCGAAGCGAAGGCGATCGAAACGATCCGAAAAACGGAAAGCGGCGGCTTCGAAGAGCCTGCCGCAGGAGCGGAAGGCGTGTTCGAAGACGGCGCCGCACCCGCCTTCGCCCGCGCGTCCTTGGCGCCGGGAACCTCCGCGCCCGCAGGGCGAGCCGGGGCCGCGGCGGGCCGGGCGGCCAGCTTGGCGCCGCACTTGTTGCAGAAGCCCGCGCCGTCGGGCAGGGTGTTGCCGCACTTGGGGCAGAACATCGCTACTCACGCCCCTTCCCGTCGCCGGCGGCCTCGGGCGCGGCGCCGAACGTGCCGTCAGCAGCCCCAGCCCCGGCACTCTCGCCGGAGGCGTCCTCAGCCGCGCCGCCGAGCTGCGAGCCGCACCCCATGCAGAACAGGTCGCCCGCGCCCACCGGCGCCCCGCAGAACGGGCACGCGGGCCCGTCGGCCGCCTCCGCCCCGGCGGGCGCGCCGGCGTCCGCCTCGGCAGCGGTCCGGTGCGCCGCCGCCCTGACCTCCTCAGCCGACGCCCCGCACCCGCTGCAGAACAGGTCGGACTCGGCCATGCGCGCCCCGCACACCCCGCAGGCGAACGAGCGCACGGCCGCGGCCTCGGCGGCGGCCTCCGCCTCGATCCGCGCGATCTGCGCCTTCAGCTCGTCGCGCTCGGCGTCGCAGGCGGCGATGTCGCCGTAGAGGCCCTCGCGCCCCGCGCGGAACGCCTCGTTGTCGCGCGTTATCTCGTACAGGCTGGCCCCCAGCTGGGCGGCCAGCCCCTGGCGGCGCTTGTTCAGGTCGGCCAGCTGCGCCTGCAGCCGCACCTTGCGCGCGGTGCGCTCCGCCGCCGCCGACCCGCGGCGCGCCGCCGCGGTCACGTTGTCGAACAGTCCCATGTAACCTTCCTTTTGAGTTCCTTGCCGCCTGCGCCCTGCGGCCTCGCAGCCGCAGGGCGCGTTGCGACTTCCTTCCTATCTGGGAACGCGTCCCCGCGTCCCTGCGCCCTACGCAAGCTCCTGCAAATCGCCGCCGGCGTAGAAGTTGCACTTGTATCTGGTAACCGTTCCGTCCGCGTCGGTGGAGAAGAGGAACGTGTAATCGCCGTATCCGAAACCAGGGTTGGCCAGCACCCACCGACCCGTTCCGGAAGTCGCAAGGGCGGTGTTCTCGACCTTCCTCAGCTGCTTGCCCGACGCGTTGTAGAGCAAAGACGCCGCGCTCGAAGATTCCCTGTCGTACTCGACGGCGACGAAGCCTCCGCGCGTCAGAGAAAACGACGTGTCCTCCACCGGCTCGTACACCCATTTTCCCGTCTCGTAGTTGTACACGCCGGTCAGGGTATCGTTCTGCATCAGCACCAGGTGGTCGTAGGGCGAAACCGCCACCAGCTCGTACCGCACGCCGTCCTGGTTGGAGATGTCCCGGAAGTCAGACACCTTCGTTCCGTCCGACTTGAACGCCGCCAGCATGTTCGGCTCGTATTCGTCCGCTGCCAAAACGATGCCGTCAAGGCACGCTTCAACCGGCAGGCCCTCTCCGGCCGCCGCGCGAAGGGCGTCCGTCAGAACGGTGCCCTGCGGGTCAATAGGCACGCCGCCCATAACCCAGGAGCCGTCAGCGGACATGCTGCTGCCGCCGTCCTGGTAACCCGGGACGTTCATCGCCGCCTGAACGAAACCCTGCAGATCGTTCACGTCATAGAGCAATTCCCCGTCAGCGTTGTAGAAGACCACAACCGTTTCGTCCTGGCTGTCGTAGCCGGCAACGGCAACGATGCCCGCCGGGGTCTCGTTCCACAACTGAACCGTTTGCTCCGGATAGAGGTCCACGATCCCGCACTGCGCCGCCAAGTCGGACAGGAGGAACTTCACGTTGCCCTGCATGTCCACGAAGGCGATCTGCGGCTTCTCGTCGTCCGCGCTGGAGCCGGGGCACAGCGCCGGCACCACGCCGTTCACGGGGGCCGCCACCGGCACGTATCCCTTCAGATCGACGGTCTTGCCCTGCTCGTCCACAAGAATGCCCGCATAGCTGTCGGAGCCCGCTTGGTAGCGGTACACCGGCTCGCCCTTGCCGCCGAACACCAGCAGCGCCACGGCCACCACGACGACCACCGCCACCACGGCTGCGACGATGGGCACCACCGGCAGCTTCCTCTTCGCGGCCGCGTAGCCCGTCCCCGCCGCATGGGGCGTGGGCGACGCGGCGCGCGGGGCGGCCCCCATCGGGTTGCCGCAGCCCACGCAGAACGACGCGCCTTCCGGCACCTGCTTTCCGCACTTCGGACAGAACATGCTCCTCTCCTTCCTGTCATCCTTCCATCCGCCGATGCGGGCCGCCGCCCCGCAGGCCGCCAGGGAAGGGGGCGCGGCAGCGCGGCGCGGGTCCGCCCTTGCGGGAGCGCCGCGCGCACCCCCTTGCCAAGCGGTCGGCGCATCGCAAGCGGAGGCGGCGGACGCCGGGTCCGGCGTCCGCATCGGCAGCAGGGAGGGCGGGCGCGGCGGAAAGCGCGCCGTCCGCGCACGGCAAGGCAAGCCGACACCCGCAGACGCGCGGACGCGGCCGAAGAAGCGCAAGAAGCTGGATGGCTAGAAGGACCAGGGAGCGCCAGGGACGGCGCAGCGCGGCGCCGTCGAACGGGGTGCTAGAAAGACCCCCCGGTCAGGAGAAACGCGATGTCGCACTTTGGAACCATGCACGCATCATAGCACAAGCGCCCTTGCGCGCCACAGCCGCCTCCCGTCCGACCCCTGCGCGTCGGCCGGCGCTCATGCCCGCCGAGCATGCGCGCGGCGGCATCCACTGTGCGCTCGGTCAGCAGGAACATCCACCTCTTGGGGAGCTTCATCGCGCAGTCGAGCGTGTGGCTGTACACCTGCGCCGCATTGTGGACGTATTCGATGGAAGACGTTTCGCGTCGGGAAGCAGGAACGTTGCTCACAGGGGGCCTCCTTCGCCCCCCCCCATGCCATATCGGCATGGGGGGAGATTGGATCAGAGATGACTAGATACAGAAGCCGGGGACGACGGCATAGGAGTAGCCAGCGTAGAGGGCGTGGCTCGGACCGCCGTCGGAGCCCACGAGCACGAAGAGGTCGGAGCTGTTCGGACCCGGCGAACGCTCCCACCAGTCGCGCGACTCGCCCTCGTAGTACCTGACCAAGAAATCGTTTGAAGAATACTGGTTCACCCGCTTGTCGCGGAACAGCTTGTACTGGGACCCTTCAGCACCCATGACGCCACCGTATTCGCTGACGAAGCTGCTCGACCATCCACCCTCTGCCGTCGGGGTGCCCGCCAGCTCGGCGTAGGAGAACAGCCACAATTCGTCAGAGGTAGCCGTCACCGACGAGGCGTCCTGCGTATAGCCGACGTTGTTCGTCATCTTGTCGACCGCAACCAGCTCGGCCTGCAGGTCCTGGGGCAGCAGCGCCTTGCCCTCGGAGGCCAGCCACGAGCGCATCTCGGACGCCTCCCAGCCGCCCGCGCTGGTGTCGCTGGAGTTCATCTCATGCTCGGCGATGGCGTCCGCGAAGATGAACGTGATGCCCGCCGTGCCGCCGCCGGTCTTGGCATCATGGGCGAAGCCCGCTATCTGCACGCTTGTCTGCGTGCCGTCGGCGAGCGTCACGCTCTTGCGCTGGCTGCCGTCGAGCGTGCCGTCGTCGTTCACCAGGTGGTACTTCTTGGCGACCTCGACCGCGGCGTCCTCGTCGGAGGCCTTGCCGATCTCGTCCGATATGGCGGACAGCTCGGCCCACGTGTACTCTTCGACGCTGCCCTTCGGGCTCACGCCCGAGCCGCCCAGCAGCCCGAACCCGCCCGTCGCGATGGCGGTCACCACCACGATGACGGCGACTGCGGCCACGACGAGGGGCACCACCGGCGGCCTCTTCTTCGCGGCGGCGCAGCCCGCCCCCGCCGCATGGGGCGTCGGGCTCGCGCCCGCGGCCTTCGGCGCCGCCCCGCCCATCGGGTTGCCGCACCCTACGCAGAACGCCGCGCCCTCCGGCACCTCTTTCCCGCACTTCGGACAGAACATAACAGCTTCTCCTTTCTACTGGGACTGAGACCATTCGCCAAGACTCGTGATGGCGAAGTACAGCGCGAAGATCGCCATCAGTTGGAAGTCGAGATCGCTGAGCTGCTTCGCCGCTTCCTCCGGATCCGCCAGCGCGTTCTTTTTCGCTTGGTGTATTTCCCGTACGCGAATCACGCCTGCGAAAAGAGGAATAAGCAGGGCAACAAGCAGGAGCACGACGAGAGGAGCGTGGGCTGCAAGAACAGCGAGAAGGGACACCCCCAGCGTGATCAGAAGAACAGCCAGGCACGTTATCCCCATTCCGATGGCAGCAAGAATCCGCACAAGCCAATCATCGAAAACGCCTTTGAGGAACTTTGCCAAGATGAAGCAGCCAACAGCAAGCACCGCGAGCAGGATTACAAAGACCGCGATAATGCAAAGCGTGGGATCCTCGGTGCCAGGACGCATCTCCCATACCTTCCTGGACACGTTTCCCAGCACGCTTCTCTCTTGGCAAGAAACCTCTTCGTCGCCTCGGCCGAAGATCGTCATCACGCTTCCCAGGGCAAAAAAGAACACCACCACATTTGCGAACATGACCGCGGCGAAAACAGCCCACCACAGTCGGTACCGCGAAGCGACGTGGGTTTTCTTTCCGAAGCCGTTCACTCTGGAGCCGAGCCCGCTATTCCCCATGGCGGCGCTCCTTGCGCATGGTACGGTGGGCGCAGCAGGGCAGCGCGACCTCGAAACACGCTTCGCATGCGGCGGTATTCGGTTGGGTGTCGGGAAAGATCTTGCCGGCGACGACGGGAACGGGAAGCGCCCTTCGGCGGCGCCGTGGGCGCGGCGGGGCTAGCGGAGTCTTAGAAAGACCCCTCCCCGTCACTTGAATTGCGATGTCGCGCCGTGGAATCATGGGACGCATGTTAGCACAAGCGGCGCGCCGGTCAACGGACGTACGCCGCATGCGCCCTGACCAGCGGGACGGGCGGGCGGCTGCGCTGCGCACGGGGCGGATGCCTGATGGTGCGCGCGGCAGGCGCTGTCAGCTAACGGGGCGGGTGTTCCGCAGCACAGGGCGGAGCGCGCTGCGCATGAAAAAGGCCCGCTGCGCGGGCCCGGAGCTGCATGGCGGGGACGCATGCGAATCGAACGCACCCGAGACGTTCTGCACGCCTCACAACGGCTTTGAAGGCCGCGGGGGCCACCAGGCCCCATCCATCCCCGTTTCAAAATGCAGGCGCCATCATAGCGCAACCCGCCCCGCCGGCACAAGCCCGTTGAGGCGGACGGCACGCCTACACATTCCCCAGCACCACGTCGTCCAGATGGCGGCGGGCGGCCTCCCACAGCCGGCGCAGGGTGGCAAGCGGCGTGGGCGCGCGGTCGGTCATGCGGTGCGCCGGGAAGAAGCGCGTCAGGTGGTAGGTGATGCCCGCGTCCAGCGACGCCAGCCAGCGCGCGGCCGCCTCCACCTGGCGCGCGTCGTCGTTGAGGCCCGGGATGACGAGCGTCGTCACCTCCAGGTGGCAGCCTTCCTGCGCGGCCAGGCGCTCGATGGTGGCGCGCACCGCTTCGTAGCTGCCGCCCACCTGGTCGTAGAACGCCTGGTTGAAGCCCTTCAGGTCGATGTTGGCCGCGTCGATGAGCGGGGCCAGGTGCTCGATCACCCAGGCGTTGGCAACGCCGTTGCTCACCAGCACGTTCGCCAGGCCCGCCGCGTGGGCCCGCTGCGCGCAGTCTTCCACAAATTCCCAGGCCACCAGCGGCTCGTTGTAAGTGTAGGCCAGCCCGATGCAACCCTGCGGCGCGCAGTCAAGCGCCAGCGCCACGGCCTCGGCCGGCGCAAGGGCGCGCCAGGCGGCGGCGTCCTCCCCTGCCTGCGCGATGCCCGCGTTCTGGCAGAAGGGGCAGCGCAGGTTGCAGCCGTAGCCGCCCAGCGACAGCACCGTGGAGCCGGGGCGGAAGCGCGCAAGCGGTTTCTTCTCGATGGGGTCCAGCGCCACCGCGGTCACGCGCCCGAACGAGGCCGGAACCACCCGCCCGCCGCGGGCTGTGCGCGCACGGCAGCGGCCCGTCTGCCCCTCGCGCAGCGCGCAGACGTGCGGGCACACGTCGCAGACGACGCGGGCGGGCGCCCTGTCACGCCCGGGCATCGTGGGCCTTCCCGCCGGCGGTATGGCGCACCACTTCAAAGCGCTGCAGCGACACGTCGGCGTCGTCGGGGCTTATGCCGGCCTTGCGCTTCGCGATGGCAAGCTGCTGCTCCACCGTGTCCACGCCCTCCAGGTTCGGCAGCAAAAGCCCGCGCCGCCACCCCTTCTCAACGATCACGCCAAAGCGCTGCGGGTCCAGCGCAGACGCGTCCGCCACCGGCTCGGGCGGCGCCAGCACGTCCACCGAATACGACAGCGCGTCCAGCTCGTCGGGGCGCACGGGCGCAAAGCGCGGGTCCTCCGACGCTGCCAGCACGCCGTTGCGCACGATCTCGGCCGCCAAGCTGTCCTGCGTGGGGCCGATGGTGCCGATGCACCCGCGCAGCTCTCCCCGCATATGCAGCGACACGAACGCGCCCGCGCGCCGTCGCGTCAGCTCGTCGGGCAGCCTCTCGGGCAGCGCGATGGGCCGCCCCGTGCGCACGAACCCCTCCACCGAGGCCCGCGCCAACGCAACGACGGGATCGGCCGCGGCGGCTTCTTCGTCCTGCTGTTTCGCAGGCTCGAACGCGGCCACGGCGTAGCCTACGCCGAAGGGGCCCTCGTAGCTGAGCAGCTCGGCGTCGCACGGGACGCCCTCCAGGGCGCCGGCCATCATCTGGAACGAGCGCAGCCCGCACTCGGCTGCCGCCGCGCAAAACGCCTCGTCGAAGCCGAACAGCCCTTCGAAGTCGCCCGCGGCCAGGCAGGCGATCACCTGCGCGTCGAAGGCCGGGCCCTCTTCGGCGAACCCATGGGGGCCGTCGGGCTTCAGCTTGTGCGACAGGTCGCCGCTGGCAACGAACACGCAGCGTCGCCCCAGCGCGTCGGCCGCCCCGGCAATGCAGCGGCCCAGCGCGCGGTGGTCGGCGGGCGCCAGCCACGACAGCCCCACGCGCACGAGGCGCGCGTCGGGCGCGGCGGGCAAGAAGAAGTGCAGCGGCACGTAGGTGGCGTGGTCCAGCTGGTCCTCGGGCTCGTGCGGACCGGTCACGGGGATGCCGTAGGCGCCCGCGCGGCGGCGAATCTCGGCGGAGAGCTCCACGTCGTAGGGAAGCGACAGCGCGCCGTCGCGCACGCCGAAGCGGCTCATGTCGCCGCAGGCGCGCTGGGCGCCCGACACGAAGAAGCAGTCGCGGTAGAGCGGGGCGTGCGGCGAGCAGACGACCAGCACGTCCGGCGCATGGGCCGCGATGCGGCGCGCGATCTCTTCGTAAGCGTCGATGGTGGCCTGGATGGCGCGCTCTTCGCCCCGCCCCACGGCGGGCACGATGAGCGGCGGATGCGGAACGGCGTAGGCGGCGACGATGGGCATGGCGGGCTCCTTTCGCGCGTGGGGCCATTGTAGCACCCGGGCTCAGGGAACGACGGCGCGAGGCGGGGAGCAAGATCGCCGCGGAGGGGCGGGACGCGCAAGGCGGACGGGCCGCCAACCAGGCCCCGTCCCCGCGCGCCCCTAGCGCAGCTTCGCCGCGACGGCTTCCACGGCCTCCAGCGCAACGTCCACCTGCTCGGCGGTGTTGAACGGCCCGAAGCTGGCGCGCACGACGCCCTGCCGCTCGGTGCCCAGCGCGCGGTGCATCAGCGGCGCGCAGTGGGCGCCGGAGCGCACGCAGATGCCCCAGCCGGCGGACAGCTCGGCCGCCACCTGGCCGGAGTCCGCCTCCCCCACGTTGAACGCGACGACCGCCGTCCGCCCCGCTTCCGCGGCCTCGCCGTAGGCCCGCACGCCGGGGATGGCGGAAAGCCCCGCGCGGAATCGCTGCGCCAGGCGCGCCTCGTCGCGCGCCACAGCCTCCACGCCGCGCCGCTCCAAATAGCCGATGCCCGCCGCCAGCCCGGCGATGCCGTGCGCGTTCAGCGTGCCCGCCTCCAGCGCCTCGGGCATGACGCGCGGCTGGCGCTCGTCGAAGCTGCGCACGCCCGAGCCGCCTTCCAGAAGCGGCGGCACCTCCACGCCTTCCGCCACGATCATCCCGCCGGTGCCCTGCGGGCCCAAAAGCCCCTTGTGGCCGGTGAAGCACAGCACGTCGGCCCACAGCGCCGCCATGCCAACGGGCACCGAGCCCGCCGTCTGCGCCGCGTCCAGCACCACCAGCGCGCCGGCCGCATGGGCCGCCTCGGCCGCGCGGCGCGCGTCGTACACCTGGCCCGTCACGTTGGACGCATGGGTCAGCGCCACCACGTTCGCCCCTTCGACTGCCTGCGCGAAGGCGTCCCAGTCCAGCGACCCGTCCGGCCCATGGCCGACGATGCGCACCTCTGCGCCCCGCTCGTCGCGGGCGCGGAACAGCGGGCGCAGCACGGAGTTATGGCTGGCCGTCGTCGTCACGGCCACGCCGCCCGCGGGCACCAGCCCCGCAAGCGCCACGTTCAGCGCGGCGGTGGCGTTGTCCTGGAAGCTCACGCGCTGCGCGCCGGGGCCGCCCAAAAGGTCGCTTGCCGCCTGGCGCGCCTCCGCCACGGCCATCCCCGCCGCCAGCGACGCGGGATGCACGCCGCGCCCCACGCCGCCGAACGTCGCCAGCGCGTCGGCCACCGCGCGCGCCACCTCGGGCGGCTTCGGCAAGCTGGTGGCCGCGTTGTCCAGGTAGATCGACGGATCCTTCCCCACCGGTGCCGCCCTACAGCGCCGCCAGCCGCTCTTGGGCCAGGCCCACCGCCGGCAGCTTGTTGCCGTTCGCCACGACGAACTCCAAACACGCGCGCTCGGCCGCCGCGTCGCCGCGCGACTTGTGGACGCTGGCCTCCATCAGCGCGTCGGACACGCGCACGCGCATCGGGTAGGCGGCGTTGGTCCGCACGGCGCTGAAGCGCGCCGTCAGCGTGGCGGCGTCGCCGTTGCGGATGGCCTCCATCAGCGCGCGCTCGCTGCGCAAAAAGTCGCGGCGCGGGCCGTCGTCGGGGCTGTCCGAGGCCGCCACCGCTTCCTCGGCCTGGGCTATCACTTCCAGGGCCGCGTCCACGCCGAACAGGCGCTCGATCAGCGGCTCGATGTTCACCAGCAGCCCCGCGCGCTGCTGCGGGTCGCGCGCCATCTGGGCGCTGGACAGCATGGCCTGCCCGATGCGCGCCGCTTCCTCGCGCTGCCCCGCGTCGTCAAGCGCCAGCGCGTAGAACGACAAAAACCACGAGCCGTTCTCTTCGTAAGGCGGGCGGATGGCCGCCGCCACGTTGCGCGCGGCGTCCAGAAACGCCTGCGGGTCGCAGCCGTCGTTGTACAGCGACAGGTACTCGTCGGCCTTGCGGTCGGCCATGCGCGTGACGATGCGCTTGGACGCCAGCAGGCACGCCGCCAACAGCACGATGGCCGCGATGAGCCCCGGCAGGGTGTAGACCACGTAGAACCCGAACACCCACGACGAGGCGGTTATCAGCCCCACGGGCACCGCCACGCCCAGCACGTAGGCGACAAACGCGTAGTTCCGGAAATACGGCAGCATGGTTGCTCCTAACGAGGGACGGCAAAGGGTCGGCTAGGCGAAGATGAACATGATCAGGAACGCCAGCGCGGCCACCCACATGAGCGGCTTCACCTCACCGGCCTTGCCCTGCACCACCTTGATGATGCAGTAGGAGATGAACCCGAACCCGATGCCGTTGGTGATGGAGTAGGTCATCGGGATGCCCACGATGGTGATGAAGGCCGGGAAGGCGATCTCAATGCGGCTCCAGTCGATGGAGGCGATGTCGGTGAGCATCAGATAGCCCACCACCACCAGCGCGCCGCAGGTGGCCGCGCTGGACACCATGCCGATGACCGGCGAGAAGAACGCGAACACCGCGAACAGCACGCCCACCACGATGTTGGACAGGCCGGTGCGCGCGCCCGCTGCCGCGCCGGAGGTGGATTCCACGAAGCTGGTGATGGAGCTGGCGCCCACAAAGCCGCCCACGGCCGCCGCCGCGGAGTCCACGGCCAGGATGGGCTGGATGTCCTTCACGTCGCCGTTCTTGTCCACGAACTCGCCCTGCTCGCCCACGGCCACCACGGTGCCCATGGTGTCGAAGAAGTCACTCATCAGAAGCGAGAACACGAACAGCAGCAGAGCCGGCTGCAGAAACACCTGCGCGATGGCCATGGTGCCGGTGGACGGGTCGGTCTGGAAGGGCGCGGCGAACGCCGAGAAGTCCAGGCCGAAGTTCCACTCGGAGGGCAGAAGCGTCACGCCCAGCGGGATGCCCACAATGGTTGCGCCGATGATGGAGATCAGCAGGCCGCCCTTCACGTTCAGCGCCTGCAGCACCACGGCCAGAAGGATGGAGACCAACGCCACGATGCAGGTGGGGCTGGCAAGGTCGCCCAGCGCCAGCACGGTGGAGGCGTCCGAGACGATCACCATGCCGCCCTTCAGCCCGATGAACGCGATGAACAGGCCGATGCCGATGCCGATGGCGCGGCGCAGCCCCACAGGGATGGCCTCCATGATGGCCTTGCGCAGCCCGCAGACCACCAGCAGCAGGATGACGATGCCCTCGAGGAACACCACGGCCATGGCGACGCGCCAGTCGACGCCCACGCCGGTGGCGCCGCACAGCGTGTAGGCCACAATGGCGTTGATTCCCATGCCGGAGGCCAGCGCGATAGGACGGTTCGCGATGAGACCCATCGCGATGGTCATGAGCGCCGCGCCGAAGCAGGTGGCGGTAAGCGCCGCGTCGAAGGGCATGCCCGCGCCGTCGGGGCCCAGAAGCGACGGGTTGACGGCGATGATGTAGGCCATCGCCAGAAACGTGGTGAGGCCGCCCACGACCTCGTTGCCGATCGACGACCCGCGCGCCGATATTTTGAAGAACCTGTCCACAGGACCCCCTCGAACTCGCGCCGCTTGCGCAGCCACCCAGCAAACCGTCTCATTCTACCACGCGCCGGGACGCTGCCAGCCAACGCCCGCGGGGGAATTCGTCGAACTGCCAGCCAATGCCGCAAGGGAATTCGCTGAATGAAACAGTTAGGAGCGCTGGAGAAGTGCGCAGGCGCGCTAATCGCCGCATTCTTGCCACGATGAGTCGGGCCTTTCTTATGCGCGCAGCAAAGCCGGGAGCGGCTGGCCTTACGGCGTGAACAGCGCGCCGACCAGGCCGATAGCGAACACCCCCACAACGATGATTGCGACCGCAGCCCTGATTCGCCAGCTTCGGGGGATGCGCGCCAGCGGCTTGATGATGCGCTCAAGCGGGCGATGGTCGCACACGATGAAGCCCACTGGCAAAAACACCAGGAAGAACAGCGCCACGCAGGAGCCCAGGCGCACAGGCAAGGGCATGAGCCACAGCTCGCTTCCCTTTTCGGGCTCGATTCCCGTTTGGACGCACGCCACCAGGAACAGCACAAGCACCAGCGCAACCAGCGCATCCCACGCTGCCCCGACGGCGAACGGCGAGCGAGAGAATGGCCCGCCGCCTGACCTTTCGCTCCTTGCCCCTCCCTGCGCGGCAGCGCGCCCGGAGGCATCAAGCGGGTCGGGCAACGGCACGCGCGACGCGGCGTCGGGCGCAGGAAACGAGGCGGCGGGCGCGGCCGAAACCCCCGCGGCACCTCCAGCCGGAAGCCCAACAAGCGCCTCCGAACGCGCCGCTGCGGGCGCGCCCGTCGTCAAAAGCCAATGTGCCGCAGCAGCAGCCGGCGCGCCGACCGGCCCCGCCGCCTTCCCCCGCCCCGCTGCCGCGGCATATTCCCCATCCCGGCACAGAGCCATGCCGTCCAGCTGCGCAAGCGCTTCCTCGAAGGCGCGCCGCAAGTCGCGGGCGCTGGCGTAGCGCGCAGCGGGGTCGAACGCGGCCGCTTTCTCGATGACGCGCCGCAGCGGCTCGGGAACGCCCTCGGCGCGCCACGAGTCGCGCCGCGCCTGCGCGTCGGGCGTGCGCTCGGTCAGGCAGTAATACAGCAACATTCCCAGTGCGTACACGTCTGAGCGCACGTCGGTCTGGCCGAACCCGAACTGCTCCGGCGGCGCATAGGCGCGCGTGCCGAACCGGTGCGTGTCGGCATCGGTTTCCGCATCGAAGGTCCGAGCGATGCCGAAGTCGATGAGCGTGAGGTTGCGCTCCGACAGGATGACATTGGACGGCTTCAGGTCGCGGTGGATGAGCGGCGAGTCAAACGATTCGTGCAGCTCAGCCACAGCGTCGCACAACGCCGGGAACACCTGCCGCGCCAGCGTCACCGACGGGTCGCGCGCGTACACCGCCTCGGCCAGCGTCTCGCCGCGCACGTACTCCACGATAGCCACGCGCGCGTCGTCAAGCAGGTAGCAATCCTCCACGCGCGGCAGGTGGCGGAACCGCCACCCCGTGCGCTGGGCCTGCCAAATGCGCTCGTAGGCACCGCCCAGCCCGGAGTCCGCCGCGAAGCGCTTGCGGATGTAGGGGCCCGTTTCGGAACCGTTCGCGCCGGCGTAGTAGACGATCTCGGTGGTTTCCGCACCGCCTTCGTGCAGCACGGCCTCGACGCGATAGCACTCGTCGCGCTCCAAGGCCTTCAGGTATGCTTCAATCTGGTCGGGCATGCCCAGCATGGTACCAGACGCGCGAGCAGAGCGCGTCCCATTCTTCGGACAGCGGGCGCTAGCAGATGGTTTCCTCGTTGAAGCGGTAGAGTTCCTCATCGGTGGACTGCAGGGCGCATCCATGGGAAAGGCAGTAGATGATGATGGCGTCGCGGCGGTTCTTGCAGTACAGCTCGTTGACGCCCGCAGCCTTCAGCAGGCGGTTCATCTCACGCAGCGTGCAGCCCAGCGCGAAGCCGAGCTGCAGCACCTTGTTGCGCGAGGGCTTGCGCTGCCCCATGAATATCTGGTAGCCGTAGGTTTCGTTCAGCCCGGCGCGACGGACGACCTCCGCGCGCGCCAGGCCCTTCTCTTCCAAAAGAGCCCGCAGGTACGCGGGAAGCGAGCGCTGCGTGATGCGGCGCGCGTCCGCGAACGCCGCCGGGTCGGACGCCTCCAGAAGCTCTTCCAGCAGCTCTTCGGTCAGCGGCTCCTTCACCCTGCGCTTCCTCCGTTTCCGTTTGGGCTTGACGGTCATCCGACGTTTCGCCGCAGGCACGCGCCGGCTAGGCCACCGAGAACGTCTGCTCGGCCAGCACCGTGTCGCTGAAGTCGAACATCTCGGTGCACTCTACCGTCACGTCGGACTGATCGTCAAGCAGGAACGCCTGCTGGACCGTCTGGGTAGCGCCGGGCTTGATCTCGTTCATCGCCGCCTGGGCGTCAAACGAGCCGTCCGTGGACATGATCGTGGCGAAGTCCAGCTCAACGCCGTTCTGGAACGCCTTGTCATCGATGGCTACGCTGAACATCTGCGCCTCGTCGCTGTTGTTCGTCCACGTGTACGTGACGATGATGGCGGGGTTGCCCTCGTAGTCAGTCGTCGTCGTGCACCCGTCGATCGTAAGCGGGAAATCGGTTTCGACAGCCTCTTCCTGGCTGGCTTCGGCCGGCACAGCCTCACCCTCGTCGGAAGCGCTGCCGCCCGACGAGCACCCGAACAGACCCAAGCAGCCAGCGCACAGCGCAGCGGTGGCCAGCATGGCGATCTTCATTCTCATTGCGTCTCCTTCGCTCGAAAGCTTCTCCAACCATCGCTCTGCAGCGCGATAGAAACACGATAGTCAATCCGCCCGCGCAAAACATTAGCTCCCAGCTAATGCCCGCAGGGGAATTCGCTGGATGAAGAAGCTGGAGAGATACGCGGGCGCGCTAATCGTCCCGTTTTGCCACGCTGCTGGCAAATTATGGGCGATTAGCGCGAAATCGCACGAGACAACAGCTTCCCTACGCGAAAAAGCGGTACCGCCCCGAAGGACGGCACCGCTTTCTGTTTCGGATCGCCTGTTCAAGGCCGCACAACGCCACCCCGCCGCACGCCGCCCCAGTCGCCGCTAGTCCTCTATCCCGTCGTTTTGGCGGATGAGCTTGCGCTTGATCTTGCCGCCGATGGTTTTCGGCAGTTCGTCCACGAACTCCACGATGCGCGGATACTTGTAGGGCGCGGTCGTGTGCTTCACGTGGTTCTGCAGCTCCTTCACCAGCTCGTCGGAGGGCTCCCAGCCGCGCGCCAGCACGACGGTGGCCTTCACCACCTTGCCGCGGATGGGGTCGGGCGCGGCGGTGACGGCGCACTCCACCACGGCGGGGTGCTCGATCAGCGCGCTCTCCACCTCGAAGGGGCCGATGCGGTAGCCCGAGCACTTGATAACGTCGTCGTTGCGGCCCACGAAGAAGCAGTAGCCGTCGGAGTCGCGCCACGCCATGTCGTGCAGGTTGTAGTACTCCCCGCCCACGGCCTCACGCGTGCGCTCCTCGTCGCGGAAGTAACCCACGAACAGCCCTGGCGGATAGGCCTCCTTCAGGCCGGTCACGCAGATGGCGCCCTCTTCGCCGTCGGGCACCTCTTCCCCGGCGTCGTCAAGCAGCTTGATGTTCAGCAGCGGCGAGGGCTTGCCCATCGAACCGGGACGCGGCTCGATCCACGGGTAGGTGGCCAGAAGCACCGGGCCCTCGGTCTGGCCGAAGCCCTCGCGGATCTTCTTGCCCGTCAGGCGCTCCCACGCGATGGTCACCTCGGGGTTCAGCGGCTCGCCGGCCGTCGCGAAGTTCTTGATGCTGGACAGATCGTAGGACGCCACGTCCTCCTGCAGCATGAAGCGGTACATCGTCGGCGGCGCGCAGAACGTCGTCAGACGGTAGTCCTGCATGTGCTGCAGCAGCTTGGTGGGCACGAACTTGTCCATGTCGTAGCAGAACACGGTGGCGCCGCACACCCACTGGCCGTAGATCTTGCCCCAGCCGAACTTCGCCCAGCCGGAGTCGGTCACGCTCATGTGCAGCTTGTTCTCCTCCACCTGCTGCCAGTAGCGCGCCGTCAGGATGTGCCCCAGCGGGTGCGCGAAGTTGTGGCACACCGCCTTCGCCATGCCCGTGGTGCCGGAGGTGAAGTAGATCAGCATGATGTCCTTGCTGGTGACGCCCTCCTCGCCCACGGGGCGCGCGAACTCGTCGCTTTCGCCCTCGATGAGCGCGTCGAAGGACAGCCACCCCTCGCGCTGGCCCGCCACGATCACGCGGTGCTGCACGCTGGGCGACTCGGGCATGGCCTCGTTCACCTGCTCCACCACGTAGTCGTCGTCCACGCACACGAGCATCTTCACCTGGGCGCTGTCGGTGCGGTAGACGATGTCCTTCTTCGTCAGCTGCAGCGACGCGGGGATGATGGTGGCGCCCAGCTTGCACAGCGCCACGGCGCACACCCAGTACTCCCAGCGGCGGCGCAGGATCATCATCACCACGTCGCCCTTGCCGATGCCCAGCTTGCGGAAGGCGTTGGCCGCCTTGTTCGACAGCTTGGAGATGTCGGTGAACGTGAACATGCGCTCATGGCCGTGGTCGTCGCACCACAGCAGCGCGTTCTTCTCCGGCTCGACGCGCGCCCACTCGTCCACCACGTCGAAGCCGAAGTTGAACGCCTCGGGAACCTCGATGCGGAAGTTCTCGTAGAAGTCCTCGTAGGAATCGAACTCGATCCGCGGACAGTATTTCTTCAGAATGTGATCCACTTCATCTCATCTCTTCGAAAAGCTTGCTTCGGAAAACGGGAGCGCCTGCACCCTGCCGCCAGCGGGCGGCGCGAAGCGCCCTCTGCCCAGGATGCGCCCCTTACTCGGCGATGATCGTGATGAACTTCGCCACCTTGTCGCCGTGGCAGCGCTGGCCGTGAGGGTGCATCGGGTTGAAGTAGATGCTGTCCCACTGGTTCAGGACAATCTCCTTGTCGTCGAACACCACGGTGATGGAGCCCTCGATGACGAAGTTGAACTCCTGGCCGCGGTGCGTCACCAGCTTCGCCGGCTCGTCGGTGGGGTCCAGCACCACCAGAAGCGGCTGCATGATCTTGTTGGAGAACCGCCAGGCCATGTCGTCGTAGTGGTAGCCCGGGTAGCGGTCCACCTCCTTGCCTTCGCCGCGGCGCACCACGTGGTAGGTGTCCAGCTTCGCGCCCGTGCCGGTGAGGATCTCGGTGAACTCCACGCCGAACTGCCGCGCCATGTGGTAGATGGCCGAGATGGGCACATCGGCGCCCGTCTCCTCCCACGCGCGGTACGTCTCGGGGGAAACGTCCAGCTCGCGGGCCATCTCCTCCACAGACACGTCGCACGCCTCGCGCAGGCCCTTGATGCGCTCGCCGATCTCGTGCAGCTCCTTGGTCTCTTCGGACATGCCTTCTCCTTCCCAAAGGTCTCGCCCGCCGTGGCCGCTGCGCCGAAGGGCGCGCAGCCGGCCCGCTTGCGCGTCGCCGGCTGCGCGCCCCGTGCGGCGGCCCCTCTCGCCTGGCGGCGCTAGGCGTTCATGCCGATCTCGAGCGCCTTGCGGTTCAGCTCCAGCATGGCCGCCTTGCTGGCGGGCACGCACTTCTCGATGGCCTTCCACAGCGTGGCCTCTTCGCAGAAGCGCGTCTCGGCCCACAGCTTGCCGGCGCAGATGATGTTCGCAAGCTGCTTGAAGCCGGCGTCCTCGGCCATCTGCGTGGCGGGGATCTGGAAGATCTTGGCCTGCGGCGCCTCGGGCACGCTGCCGATCAGCGTCATGTCGGCCACCACCACGCCGCCCTCGGTCACCTCGGGCGCGAACTTGTCGATGGAAGGCTGGTTCATGGCGATCAGCGCGTCGGGAGCCAGCACCAGCGGGCTGCCGATGGGCTCGTCGGACAGGCACACGCTGCAGTTGGCGGTGCCGCCGCGCATCTCGGGGCCGTAGGAGGGCAGCCACGACACGTGGCGGTCCTCGATCAGGCCGGCATACGCCATCAGCTTGCCGGCGAACAGCAGGCCCTGACCGCCGAAGCCGGCCAGCACCACGTTAAGCGTCCTGCTCATCGGGCGCCTCCTTCCGCGCCGTGGGCCGCCGCGCCGTCGGGGTTGGCGATGGGGCAGTCGGCCGCGCGGGCCGCCGCCGCCTCGGCGGCGTTCGCGAAGCCCTCGGCCACCACGTCTTTGTACACGCCCAGCGGGTAGTAGGGCAGCATGTTCTCGCGCATCCAGTCGAAGGCGGCCTGCGGCGTCATGCCCCAGTTCGTCGGGCAGGTGGACACCACTTCCACCAGCGAGTAGCCCACGCCGTCCACTTGGTTCTGGAAGGCCTTCTTGATGGCCTTCTTCGCCTTGCGCACGTTCTTGGGCGTGTCCACCGTGACGCGCTCCAAATACGCCACGCCGTCCAGGGTGCTCAGCATCTCGCACACGCGGATGGGGTAGCCCGCCGTGTCCACATCGCGCCCGTAGGGGCTCGTCTGCGTCACCTGGTTCGGCAGCGAGGTGGGGGCCATCTGGCCGCCCGTCATGCCGTAGATGGCGTTGTTGATGAAGATGATGGTGATGTGCTCGCCGCGCGTGGCCGCATGCACCGTCTCGGCCATGCCGATGGAGGCCAGATCGCCGTCGCCCTGGTAGGCGAACACGATGTTCTCCGGATGCACGCGCTTCACACCCGTGGCCACCGCCGGGGCGCGTCCGTGGGCGGCCTCGATCATGTCGCAGCCGAAGAAGTTGTACGCCATCACCGAGCAGCCCACCGGCGCGATGCCCACCGTAGAGCCCTCGATGCCCAGCTCGTCAATGGCCTCGGCCACCAGGCGGTTCACGATGCCGTGGGGGCAGCCCGGGCAGTAGTTGGTCACCACGGGCAGCAGCGCGTGGGGACGCTGGAACACGATCTTCTCTTCCTTCTCCTGCGCCATGGCTACTCCCCTCCCTTCTTCGCAATGTCGTCGGCCAGGCGGCGGATGGCGCCCAGCACCTCGTCAGGCGTCGGGATGACGCCGCCGGTGCGGCCGTAGAACTCCACCGGGCGCGCGCCGGCCACCGCCAGGCGCACGTCGTCGACCATCTGGCCCATGTTCATCTCGACGGTCAGAAACGCCTTCGCGGTGGGAACGACGGCCTGGATGGCGTCGGTCGGGAACGGCCACAGCGTGATGGGCCGCAGAAGCCCGGCCTTGATGCCCTCTTCGCGGGCCGCGCGCACCGCCGAGCGCGCGATGCGGCTCGACGCGCCGAAGGCCACCAGCACGATGTCGGCGTCCTCGGTCATGAACTGCTCGCAGCGCTGCTCGTCGCGCTTGATGGCGGCGTAGCGCTTGTAGCGCTCGACGTTCAGGCGCTCCAGGTCGTCGGCCGTCAGGTACAGCGAGTTGGTGATGTTGTGCTCGCGCTGGCCCTTGTGGCCGTCGGTGGCCCAGGGCTTCTTCGGCAGGTCGGCCGGGTCGATGGCCTCGGGCAGCACCACGGGCTCCATCATCTGGCCCAGCATGCCGTCGGCCAGGATCATCACCGGCGTGCGGTAGCGGTCGGCCACGTCGAACGCGTTGAAGATGAAGTCGGCCATCTCCTGGACGGTGGAGGGGGCGAACACCACCATGTGGAAGTCGCCGTGACCCAGGCCGCGCGTGGCCTGCCAGTAGTCGGACTGCGACGGCTGGATGCCGCCGAGGCCCGGGCCGCCGCGCTGCACGTTGATGATGACGCCGGGCAGGTCGCAGCCGGCCATGTAGGAGATGCCCTCGCCCTTCAGCGACACGCCGGGGCTGGACGAGGAGGTCATCGCGCGCGCGCCGGCGGACGCGGCGCCGTAGACCATGTTGATGGCCGCGATCTCGCTTTCCGCCTGAAGGTAGGTGCCGCCCACCTTCGGCATGCGCTTGGACATGTAGGCCGCAAGCTCGGTCTGCGGCGTGATGGGGTAGCCGAAGAAAAAGCGGCATCCTGCGCGGATGGCGCTTTCGGCCAGGGCCTCGTTGCCCTTCATCAAAACTTTCTCTGCCATGCTCTTCCCTACCTTAGTACCGTGATGGCGACATCCGGGCACATGGTCGCGCAGGTGGCGCAGCCCGTGCAGCGCTGCTCGTCCACGCAGCGCGCCGGATGGTAGCCCTTCGCCGTGATGATGTCGTGGTCCAGCTCGATGATGCCGAACGGGCAGGCATCGACGCACAGACCGCATCCCTTGCAGAAGCCGTCGTCTACGATGATCCTCGCCATACTCGCCTTCTCTCCGTTTCCTCAGCGCGCTCCGCCCGGCCGCCTGGGCGGCCTGCGGTGCGCGGCGCCCCTATTCCCACGGGGCACGAACGTATACTCCCATATCGTACAGCGGCACGCCCTGAAGCGTCTGCCGAATGCGGGAACAATCCCGGTCGGCGCAGCGCTCAAGGCAGGGCCGCGGAATGGTGACGAATGACAGCGGCACCCCCGCCAGGCGCGCGGCCTCGGCGGCGAAGGGGATGCCCTCTTCCACCGTGGACGCCGACGTGTCCTGCTTCAGGTGCGTGTTGCCCACCACGCCGCCGGCGGCAAGATGGCTCGCCTGCTCGATCTCGCGCAGGAACGCGACGGCCTCTTCAGGCGTGTGCTCGAAGCCGCGGTTGCGGTTCACCACGTAGAGCAGGCGGTAGTCGCCCGAAGCGATGCCGGCGCTGAAGCGCCCCAGCACCGTGGCGCCCGCGTCGTCGCCGCCCGCGTCGATGAGCAGGAGCCGCCGCGGGCCGTCAGCGCCGCCCGAGCCGCCCGTGCGCGCCCACTCCACCGCGCCCGCGGTCTCGTTGGTGACGCTGGGGCCGTCTACGTTCGAGCGCGCGTACACCGGCTCGATCAGGCGCACCCCCGCCTCCCGCAGAACCGACGCGCAGTCGCTCGAGCGGAAGTAGGGGTTCACCACGTCCAGGTCCGACAGCGCCACCTCCCAGCCGGCCGCCGCGGCGTCGATGGCCAGGCTCACCGACAGGCTGGTCTTGCCCACCCCGTAGTGGCCGCACACCACCGTCACCGGCGACAGCTCGCCGGTGACGGCGTCAAAGCCCCGACTCGCGTTTCGGTCGTCCATCGGGCCGCCTTAGATCAGGCCCTCGGGAACCTCGCGCTCCTTCGCCTCGTCCATCTCGCGGATGGCGGCGCGGCGGATCTTCCCGTTGACGGTCTTGGGCAGCGCGTCCACGTACTCCACGACGCGCGGGTACTTGTAGGGCGCAGTGCGGTGCTTCACCCAGGTCTGCAGCTCGTGCGTCAGCTCGTCGGAGCCGGTAAAGCCCTCGGCCAGCACGATGGTGGCCTTCACGGCCAGTCCTCGCACCGGATCGGGCACGCCGGTGACGGCGCACTCGCGCACGGCGTCGTGCTCCAACAGCACGCTTTCGATTTCGAAGGGGCCGATGCGGTAGCCGCTCGACTTGATCACGTCGTCGTTGCGGCCCACGTACCAGAAGAAGCCGTCCTCGTCCACCCAGGCGGTGTCGCCGGTGTGGTACCAGCCGTCGTGCATGGCGGCCTTCGTCTTCTCGTCGTTGCGGTAGTACTCCATCATGATGCCGGCCATCTTCGAGCTGATGTCGATGCACACCTCGCCCGTCTCGCCCGTGTCGCAGCGGGTCCCGTCGGGGCGCTGCACCTCGATCGTGTACAGCGGCACCGGCTTGCCCATCGAGCCGGGCTTGGGAGTGGACCCCACCAGGTTCGCAATGGTCAGCGGGGTCTCGGTCTGGCCGAAGCCCTCGTAGATGGTCAGCCCCGTGTGCTCTTTCCAGAACGCGAACAGGTCGGGGTTGAGCGCCTCGCCGGCCGTGGTGGAGTACTCCAGCGACGACAGGTCGTAGCGGTCGATGTTCTCCTGCATCATCATGCGGTACATCGTCGGCGGGCAGCACAGCGTCGTGACGCGGTACTTGCCGATGAGCGAGAGAATCTCGGAGGGGTGGAAGCGGTCGAAGTCGTAGGTGAGCACGGCGGCCTCCATGAGCCACTGGCCGTAGTACTTGCCCCACACCGCCTTGCCCCAGCCCGTGTCGGCGATGGTGAAGTGCAGCCCGTCGGGGCGCACGTTGTGCCAGTGCTTCGCGGTGATGAGGTGCGCGATGGCGTACTCTGAGTCGTGCAGCACCATCTTGGGGTTGCCCGAGGTGCCGCTGGAGAAGTACATGAGCATCGGGTCGAGCGCGTGCGTCTCTCTCCGGGCGAAATCCTCCGAGGCCGCGCGCACGCCGGTGTTGAAGTCCACCCAGCCCGCGCGCTCGATGGGCGCCGCGCAGATGCCCTCCGGGCCCGACAGCGCGGCTCCCAGCTGGGCGCCTTCCGGCACGCGGATCACGCCGTCGGCGTCGGGCTCGGTCAGGCCGCCGCCGGCGCCGTTCACCAGGATCAGCTTCTCCACCGAGGGGCAGCCCGGCGCCACATGGTCCACCACGTCGGCGATCTCGCCCACCGAGGTGGCGATGACGGCCTTGATGGACGCGCCGTTCAGGCGGTACTCCAGGTCGTGGTCCTTCAGCATGAAGGTGGCGGGCACCATGACGGCGCCCAGCTTCGCCAGCGCCGTGGCCACGAACCAGAACTGGTAGTGGCGGCGCAGGATGACCATCACCATGTCGCCGCGGCCGATGCCCTGCTCGGCCAGGAAGTTCGCCGTCTTATCGGACCAGCGCTTCATGTCGCCGAAGGTGAACACGTGCTCTTCGCCCTCGGGGTTGCACCACACCATCGCGCGGCGGTCGGGGTCGTTCACGCCGATGTCGTCCACCACGTCGTAGCCGAAGTTGAAGTTCTCCGGGCACTTCACGCGGAAGGCCGCAAGCTGGCCGTCGGGGGCGTATTCCTCTTCTGCGAACCGCAGGTTGATGTTCCTCATGTCGTCAAAGTCCTTTGCTTGGAAAGGCGGCGCGGGGCCGCCGGCGGATACGGTGGCGGGTCGAAGGCGTCTGCCGAGGCGCGGGGCGCGCGATGCGCTTGGAGCGCGGGCGTGGCTGCGGCCGGGGTGCGCGGGGCACGCGGCCGCGGGGTGCGGGCGTGCGGAGCGCGACAGCCGGGAAGGCAGACGCCTAGCTAATCGAATCCGCCTCGGGCTTCATGACGATGGCCAGGAACACGCACGGCTCGCCGCCGGTGGCGATCATGCCGTGGCCGCGGCCGGAGTTGTACATCAGCAAATCGCCCGCTTCGAGCTCTTCCACGTGGTCCTCGTAGGCGAAGCGCATCTTGCCGGAGATGATGAAGTCGAGCTCCTGGCCGGCATGGTAGGACAGGTGGATGGGCGCGTTCTGCTCCTCCTCCAGGTAGGGGGCGGTGACCAAAAACGGCTCGGCCAGCTTGTCCTTCAGGTGCGGGGCCTTGTGCAGATACTCGAACCCGGCGCGGCGCTTGATGGACAGCCCGTCGCCGGCGCGCGTGAGCGTGTAGCCCGTGAGGTGGGGGTTCTCCCCCGTCAGAAGCTCGATGACGTCTACGCCGAGCTTCTTCGCGCACTTGTACAGGAAGGTGAAGGAGAGATCCTGGTCGCCGGACTCCTGCGCCGCGTACTCGGCAAGGCTGCGACCGGTGGCTTCCGCCATCTCCTGCTGCGAGATGTCAAGATCCTCGCGCAAGGCGCGAATGCGCCCCGCGACCTCTTTGATGTTCGGTTCCATGAACGCATTCCTCCTTCGATGAATACAGAGCTCCAGTCAACTGGCAGACTATTCTACTGCAAGGTTCGCCACCCCTTCCAAATGCCCATCGTTGCGTCGGGGAACGTAACGCGGACGAAACATAGAAAAAAGTTCCAAAAAGTGCTTGCGCGGGCGCCGGGGTTCGGCTAATATACTTCCTCGCGATGCGGACGTGGCTCAGCTGGTAGAGCACGACCTTGCCAAGGTCGGGGTCGCGGGTTCGAACCCCGTCGTCCGCTCCATCGTCTTATCGAGGCCGGTCAAGGCAACAGTTGGCCGGCCTCTTCTATGACGGATCGCACTCATGGCGACGTAGCCAAGTGGTAAGGCAGAGGCCTGCAAAGCCTTCACCCCCGGTTCGAATCCGGGCGTCGCCTCCATACATGCGGACGTGGCTCAGCTGGTAGAGCACGACCTTGCCAA
>DVIW01000006.1 GCA_018710945.1 Candidatus Aphodovivens avistercoris
GTCCGATTCTCGCTTGGCATCCCAGTTCAGGCATTCTTTTCCCCGGAAGAAGTTGCCGAGGGGCCGGGGTGAGCGGTGAATAATCCAAGGTGCGCCGTCTGCGGCGGGAAGACCAAGAAGAACGGGACGACCTCGTCGGGCACGCCGCGCTTCCGATGCACGGCTTGCGGCGCGTCTTCGACAAGGAAGATTGACACCCGGGCCAAAAGGCTCTCCGAGTTCCTCGCCTGGCTGTTCTCGAAGGGGTCCCAAAAGGAAATGGCGGGGGAAGGGCGCACCTTCAGGCGCCGGGTCGGCGAGTTCTGGAGGATATGGCCCATAGCGCCCTGCACGGGAGAGGTCTGCGACGTCGTGTTCCTGGACGGCATCTGGATCGCGCGGCGCGTCGTCGTGCTCATAGCGAGCACCCGCGGGCACGTGCTCGCATGGCATCTGGCGCGAAGCGAGTGCTCCGAGGCCTGGGCGGCCCTCATGCTCCGCATCCCGGCCCCGACGATGGCGGTGTCCGACGGATCCCCCGGCCTCGCCAAGGCCGCGCGCGCCGTGTGGCCGAAGACGCGCCTCCAGCGCTGCCTCTTCCACGTCTTCGAATCGGTGAGAAGGCGCACGACCGCCCGCCCGAAGCTCGAGTGCGGGCGCGAGCTCTACGCCATCGCGAAGAGGCTCTTGAAGGCGAAGGACGCGGACGGTGCCGCCGCATGGCTCGCCGAGTACGCCGGATGGTGCTCCAGGTGGGAGCGCTTCCTGCGCGAGTTCACGCTGAAAGACGGGCGCCGCCAGTACGCCCACGAGCGCCTGCGCAAGGCGAGGAACGTCCTGAACCGCCTGGTCGAGGATGGAACGATGTTCACGTTCGTGGAGCTTCAGGAAGAGCTGGGAGGGATGTGGGAGTCAACCAACAACGCCATAGAGGGCGGCGTGAACGCCCAGCTGAGAAGGCTCCTGCGAAACCACTCCGGCATGACGACGATGCACCGCGTCAAGGCCGTGTTCTGGTGGCGCCACATGCACGCCGAATGCCCGATGCCCGCCGCCGAGACCCTGCGCATGATGCCCACCGACGACGAGGTCGACGGGCTGTTCGCCAACGCTTCCGGCAGCGAGGAGAAAGTCGGCGCGCCGCCCGAAGGGCACGGCGCGGGGATCGTCTGGAGCGAGTTCCATATGCCTACCGAGTACAGGCAGTGAATAATCGAGGCGGACACACTTTTTGTCCTATAGCCCTGAAAGCGCAGCTCGCGCCCCGTTATCGCATGGCCGCCGCACACGACAGCGCCAGCCTGCACCCCGCCGCTGCATGGCCGCCACACACAGCCGCTCCGCTTGCAAAGCACCCCCGGAACCCGAACCTGCAAGCACCCCGGAAAAGCGAAAAGGCCACCGGGAAATGACCCGGTGGCCTGCGGTTTCGGTGGTGGGCGATGAGGGATTTGAACCCCCGACCTTGACCTTGTAAGGGTCCTGCGCTCCCGCTGCGCCAATCGCCCGGATGCCTGCGTCCGTCGCTGGCGGCGCCAACCGGACGAAGCGCAGACCATTGTCGCATACCGACGTTGCGGTGGCAACCGACGCGGCCATGCGGTATAGTTGACCGGCTTTGTCGTCGTTCGGCCCGGCTGGCTGGCTAGCTGACTGGCTTGCGAGCAGCGAAGCCGAAAACCCCGCCCCGGCAACCCACCACCTCGAAGGAGCCCGCATGGCCTTGCGCCGTTTGGCACGCATCATCAGGCAGAACGCCACCGCTGCCATCGCAGCTGCGGCGGCGCTGATCACGATGCTCGTCGTGCCGCCCGATGCGGCCTACCTCGGCTACTTCGACGTGGGCACGCTCGCCTGCCTGTTCGCCTTGCTGGCCGTCATCCGCGCGCTGCGCAACGCGGGCTTCTTCGAGTCCATTGCGCGGGCCGTCGTCCGGCGCTTCAAGACGCTGCGCGGGCTGGGATGCGCGCTGGTGGGCGTGACGCTGGTCTGCTCGATGTTCGCGACCAACGACATGGCGCTGCTCATGCTGCTGCCGCTGTCCACCGTGACGCTGGCCTCCACCGGCAACGAGCGTGCGCTGCCGTTCGCCTTCGTCATGCAGGCCATCGCGGCGAACCTCGGCGGGATGATCCTGCCGTTCGGCAACCCGCAGAACATCTTTTTGGCCTCGCGCTTCAGCATCGGCTTCGGCGACTTCCTGGCGGCGATGGCGCTACCGTTCGGCGTCTCGATCGCGCTCATCGCGCTGTGCTGCGCCATTGGGTTCAAGCCCACGCCCCTCGAAAGCGCCGCTGCAGCCGCCGCGCCGGCAAACGCGAAAGCGAAAGAGAACGCGAAGACAGGCACCCCATCCGCCAAGCGAACCGCAGCCGCAACCGCCGCCGCCAACCCCGCCGAAAGCGCGCCCAGCCCCGCACTCGCCGCCCCCGCTGCGCCCAACCCCGCGTCCACCACATCCGCCGCCGCGCCCAGCTCCGCCCCCACCCCGCTCCCCCGCGCCCGGATCGCGCTCTACCTGGCGCTGTTCGCGTTCTCGCTCGGCATGGTGTTCAAGGTCGTGCCGCCTGCTGCCGGGGCGACGGTCGTCGCCGTTGCGCTGCTCTTCGCCGACCGCCGAGCGCTCGCGCACGTGGATTGGGGGCTTCTGGCCACCTTCGCGCTGTTCTTCGTGTTCTCGGGCAACATGGCGCGCATCCCGGAGGTGCAGGGCTTCTTCCAAGCGCTGCTCGGCCAAAGCACGCTGCTCACCAGCGCGCTTGCCAGCCAGGCGATCAGCAACGTGCCCGCCGCCATCCTGCTGGCGCCCTTCGCCGACGGCTGGCGCGCGCTGCTCGTCGGCGTCAACGTCGGCGGCGCCGGCACGCTGATCGCTTCGCTGGCAAGCCTCATCGCCTTCAACCACTTCCGCGCCATCAAGCGCGGCATGAAGCGCCCCGGCATCCGCGCGCTGTCCACCAAGCGCTACCTGGCCCTGTTCAGCGCGCTGAACTTCGGGTTCCTGGCTGTGCTGCTGGCCGTGTGCCTGGCGGCGGGCATCTGACGCGCGCGAATTTCTGATCGTGAACGTCCTGCGCGGCAAGCATACAAAGCGATGCAGCGCAAAACAGCCGGCGACAAGCCGACAGATGAGAGCCCCACGCTTGGTAAGCGAAAGCTTGGCTCTGCGCGATGGCTGCTGATGGCCTTCATTACCCATTTCGGCCATCGAATGCAGCACAACCATCCGACACGTTTCCTCAGACCGATGGCGAGACTTTGGATGCTTGCAAACGGTTTCTTTTTCGTCTCGAACGCTCGGCTTTTTTCTCTCTGCTTCCTCATTCCATAATCGAAACTGGGAAGCCTACAGCTGGGATCTCAAAAAGCTGCGCGAAGAAACTGAAGAATTCGAAGAAGCGCCCGACCGACCCGAGCAGGCAAAAGGAAGGACGATTGAAAACGGCTCCCCAAAAGCGCCATCGAGCGCAGCTGCGGCATGACGCGCCTCGGCGCTGCCACCCCGCCACGAAACGTCGTCTCACTCTGCAACAGCATCTTGACCTGCGGCCTCCAGCGATGCATCTGCAACGTGCTCGACAGGAGCCGAGCATCTAGAACCGCAACGTCAGGAAAGCGTCTTGATGCAGCTTTCATCGTAGGCAAAATCGCGGTAATAGGCCAGATCTATCGGCAGCGCGTCAAAAGCGGCGCGACCCGCACGGTCGTATTCGGCGATAGTCTCGTCATCCAATCCCACTTGACGCAAGAAGAACCTGACGGCGAAACGAGCGGGCTGATCGAACGTATAATCGTTTGGATACAAGGAGGTAAGCCTGAGAAGTTCATCGGTCATCCCTGTCTGGGCGCTGACGATGAAGCCGAATTCCAGATCGTCGATCTCCACGCCTTGCTCGTCCATGACGCATTCGTAAAAGTACGCTATGCAATCCCACGTCGAACGATCCGGAATCTTCTCCCCGCTCAAATCAAGCAGGAAACGACGGATATGGGCATCTTGGAATATCTTTTGCCACAGGTGGTAGTTCTCTATCACCGCCAACGTGGTCTTATCGTAAGCGCCGTTGCAGATCTTCTCGATGTAAATCTTGTTCTGAGCCTCGTACTCAGCATGGATGATCGCACCGATGTCGCGCTTGCCATCAAAATGATAGGTTATTGATCCTGCGGGAATGTCAGCCGCCTCGCAGATGTCATGGTATGTGGTGCTCTTGTAGCCTTTGCGGTAAAACAGCTTCTTACAAACATCCAAGATGAGCCTGCGTTTTTTCTCACCGGCGCTGTAGCGGACCATGCAACCACCTCTCCTTCGATGACGAAGGATACAACAATTCAAAACCCTTCCCTGGCGGATCGACATCGCGCAACGCGCATTGCGCAAAAAGGGCAATTCCCCTCTGTTCTTTCCCCTCTTGCCGAATTATAATGACAATACCAAATTTGAGTGCACCCATTTTTTGGTATTACCCAATTTTTAGGAAGGCGAGGTGCCTTATGGCGATCCTTTCATCAGTCTCCTTCGAGATCTCCCGCACAAGCAAAGCCAGCAACCTCTCCCATATGGAAGGCTTCATTGAGCAGGCAGTCGAGCAGAATGCCGATCTCGTCGTATTTCCAGAGCTCGCATTGACCGGCGTCCCCCTGCAGCCTATGCAAACGTTCGACCCCAACGACGCTACGTACCAGCATCAGGTTGCCGAGCCAGTGCCCGAAGGCCCCAGCACGCAACGGCTCATCGAGCTGGCAAAAAAAGGCGACATCTACATCATCTGGGGCATGGCCGAACAAAGCTCTGAACGGCACGACGTGCTATACAACACAGTGGTTCTGGTAGGCCCCGAAGGATACATCGGCAAATACCGCAAAGTTCACCAACCCCTCACGGAACGCCTGATGTTCTACCCCGGTACCGGCGATTATCCGGTATACGAAACGCGCTTCGGCAGGCTGGGATTGATGTGCTGTTTCGACAAGGCGTACCCGGAAGTATCCCGCCTGCTGGCATTGAAAGGCGCCCAAGTGCTCGTATGCCCCACCGCGTGGCCGGCACTCGAGCCAAATGAAGACGACAGCGACGTCAAAGCAGCAAACGTCTTCTCGTTCGCACGCGCGCTTGAGAACATGGTGTTCTTCATCGACTCCTGCATGTCCGGCGAATTCGCTATGGGTCACAGCCGCATCTTGGGACCACGTCCCATGCAGGTGTGCGCGACAACCGGATTCGAAGAGGGCCTGGCAGTCGCAAATGTCGATATAGAGGACGAGATCGTCCATGCGCGGCTGTTCGCCATGGGAGGATCCGATCTTCTGAAAGACCGAAAGCCAGCCACATACAAAGGGTTGAGCGACCCCAATCCCTACAACCCCATTTCGGGGGACATCGGCCAGATCGAAGGCTAAGCGAACCACGGCCCCGATGGCAAGTTGCAGCCTACGGGGCCCTACGAATCCAGCATGATGCGGATGATCTCGTCGTTGGTGGCGCGCATGCCCTCGCGACCGACGCGGCAGACGCTTTCGATGGTGTTTTCCACGCCCTTCTTCACGATGCCGTCGCCGCCGTGGAACTGCTGGCCAGCGCGGTACATCTCGAAACCAAGGATGCCGGCGTTCACCGACATGGCGATCTTCGCGGCGCACGAGGGCTTGGCTCCGTCGCATACGATGCCCGACACGATGGACAGCGCGTTCACCACGGCATGCACGGCGTCCTTGTAGCCGCCGCCGTTCAGGTACGCGATGCCCGCAGCCGCCGCCGCACCCGCGCACACGGCGCCGCAGAACGCCGACAGCGTGCCGATGCCCGTCTTCTGGTGGATGGCGGTGAGGTTGGAAAGCACCAGCGCGCGGTAGAGCCGTTCTTCGCTCGACCCCAGCTCACGCGCGTAGGCGATGACGGGCATCGAGACCGTGAGTCCCTGGTTGCCGCTGCCGGAGTTGATGACCACCGGCAGCTCGCAGCCGCCCATGCGCGCGTCGGACCCGGCAGCGGCCAGCGCGCACGCGCGCACCTTCACGTCGTCGCCGAACGCGGACAGAAGCACGCTGCCGATGTTGGCGCCCCAATCGCCCGCCAAGCCCTCCTCCGCGATGGCCGTGTTGCAGGCGATCTGCCTGCCGATGACCGCGCGCACGTCGTCAAGGTCCGCCGTCATGGCGAAGTCCCAGATGCCTTCCATGGTCAGCAGCGAGCGGTCGGTACGGTGCTCGCATCCGGCGGCTTCGTCCCCGGCCTTGGTCTCTTCGGTCCCTTCAGCCCCTTCGGCCGCGCCCGTGGCGTCGTCGCCCGCCGCGCGGGTCGCGTCGGCGGTGGCGCCGGCCAGCGGCGCCTCGTGCAGCACCAGCCCGTCGCGCTGCTCGCACACGATGTTGGTGTGGAATTCGGCGATGCGCACCTCGCCGGAATGCTCGCGCCCCTCCGCCGTGCGGAACGCGCGCACCGTCAGGTCGAAGTCCAAGTTAGTGTCGGCGCGCGTCACCGCAATGGGCGCCGCCGCCAGATACGCCGCGATGGCGTCCTGCTCCGCTTCGCCCACCTGGGCCAGCACCTCCAGCCACGCGTCCGCGCGCCCGGCCACCGCGCCGGCCGCCGCCGCGGCCTCGATGCCCTTCAGCCCGCCGGTGTGCGGCACCACCACGCTCTTGGCGTTCTTCACGATGCTTCCGCTCACCTCAAGCTCCATGCGGTCGGGCAAGCCCCCCGCCAGCTCGCGCGCCCGCGCGGCGGCAAGCGCGATGGCGATGGGCTCGGTGCACCCCATGGCGGGAATGAGCTCTTCCTCCAAAATGGCGATGTAGGCGCCGTAGCAGGCGTCCGACTTGTCCATGCGCGCTTCCTTCCCCGTATTCCTGCCGCAGCTGCCGCAGCGTTCAGCCAGCAGATGAACCGCGCTCCATGATAGCAAAAGCCGGAAAGACCCTATGCGGTCGCTAAGCTAGAAGCTCAGCCCCACGGTCATGTGCGTCATGTAGAAGGCGAAGCGCATGATGAAGATGCCGGCGAACGCCAGGACGCACGCGCCCGCAGCCGGCGCCAGACGGCGGGCGGCGGCGCGCCACGAGGGGGATGAGGGGGCGAGGGCGTTCGCGGCTGCGGCTGAGGCTGCGGCCTCGGGTCCGCTCGACGTCGCGTCCGCGGCCTCGGATCCGTCTGCGGAATCTTCCGCACCCGCGCCTTCCACTGCGCTGCGGCCGTCGCTGGCAGGACCCTCGGCCGCCGCGCTTGCTCCACCCGCACGCCCTTCCGCCCCGCGCCCATCGCGCACGAGCAGCCACGCGTCCAGCGCCACCGCGCCGGCGCACAGCAACAGAAACGCCCCTGTCGCGACGCCGAACCCCGGCGCCAGATCGGTCGCCGGCCCCACTGCGTTGCGGACGCCCGCCAGCGCGCCGCCCTGCAGCGCGTACACCGCCGCGTTCGCCGCCGCGCTTGCCGCCGCCGTCGCCAGCAGCGCCGCGCCCGGCGCCCCCGCCAGCCGCACGCGCGCGGCCCGCAGGCCGAAAAACGCCAGCAAGGGGCCTCCCACCAGGGAGTTCAGCACCAGCGCGACGGGAACGTGCCACAGGCTCCACGTGGGGATGGTCGGCTGGCGGTACGCCAGCGCCACCGCGGCCACGAACACCGCCGCCAGTGCCATGGACACCGCCAGCCACGCGCGCTGCGCCCCCAAGGGGAAGCGGGAAGAGAACGTCAGCAGCCAGAACACGCCGGCTAGCGCCAGAAACGCCACCGCGCAGGCCACTTCGGTGGAAAGCGGGCTGCGCCCCACGCCGGCCAGCACGTACAGCGCGTTGTCGGGGTTGCCCAGGTGCGTGGCCGAGGCCACCAGCCCCACCATGGCCACCACCAGCGGGATGCACAGCAGCTTCGACAGGCGCGCCCGCACGTCCGCCGGAAGGCCGCTGCGGAACAGCGGCGCGCCCATCAGCGCGAACGCCACCGCGCCCGACGGCGCAAGCGTCGTGAACAGCACCAGCGTCAACTCGCTTGCCGCAAAGGCGAACCCCGCTCCCACCGCCGCCTCCTACCGGTAGAACCGCGGCACGTCCACGGCCAGCCCGCGCGCGTCGCGCATTCCCTCAAGGCTCAGCCGCGTCAGGCGCGCCAGGCCCTCGTAGAACGGATGCCGCGTTTCGCGCTCCATCAGCTCCAGGAAATGCGGCGCCCAGGTAAGCAGGTGCAGCCGCAGGAACTCGTCCAGACAGGCGGGCTTGTTGCGCGCCAGCCACGCCGCCAGCTCCAGCAAAAGCCCGATGTGGTCTTCCGGGTCGTTGGCGCCGCCCAGGCGCTCAACGCCGCGCTCGCGCATCCATTGGCGCAGGTCAAGCGTCGATATGCCAAACATCACGCACTCGCGGTCGGTGTAGACCGACCCCCACGGCGGGCACGCCTTGCGCCCTGGCCCCACGAACAGGCGCCGGTACTCCCACATCAGGTCGTCATCGACGCCGCCGCGCAGCCCTTCCTGCATGCGCTCAAGGCACGCGCGCGCCTCGCTCTCCGCCACGAAGGGCCACTCGGCCGCAGCCGCTTCCGCATCCAGCGCCGCCATCGCCGCGAACGACGGCGCCGCCGTCCCCTTCTTTGGGTCCCGCAGGAAGAACGGCGCCAACGCCTCGCCAACGAACGCGACGGCCTCTAGCCCGCTTTCGGTCTGGTTCGGTTCCGCCATCGTGCTCCCTTCTCCTTCGCGCGGCCCTCCGCCCGCCCGCGCGCTTACACGTCCAGGTCCATGTAGGTGTCGAACTCTTCCTTGATCTCGTCGGAGGGCTCCTTGGTCAGAAGCGACACCATCACGATGACCGCCAGCGCGATGACGAAGCCCGGCAGCAGCTCGTAGACGCCGAACCACCCGCCAAGCGGCTTCACGAACATGTTCCACACCACCACGGTGGCCGCGCCCGACAGCATGCCGGCGACGGCACCGGGCAGCGTCGTGCGCTTCCAGTACAGCGCGCACAGCATCAGCGGGCCGAACGACGCGCCGAAGCCCGCCCACGCGTACGACACGATGTTGAAGATCGACGAGTTCTGGTCAAGCGAGATGAACACGCCGAAGAACAGCACGGCCACCAGCGTCAGGCGCGCCACGATCATCACCTGCTGGTCGGTGGCGTCGCGCTTGATGAGGCCCTTGAAGATGTTGTTCGCCACCGCCGAGCCGGAGATGAGCAGGTACGACGACGACGAGCTCATGGCCGCCGCGAAGATGCCCGACACCACCAGGCCGCACATGAACGACGGCAGGATCATCCGCGACAGGATGATGAAGATGTTCTCGGCCGCCGACTGCGTGAGGAACTCGATGGGCACCACCGCGCGGCCGATGAGCCCGATGCACACCGCCGATGACAGCGAGATGACCAGCCAGATCATCGCGATGATGCGCGACTTCTTGATCTCGTCGGAATGGCGCACCGACATGAAGCGCACCAGCACCTGCGGCATGCCGAAGTACCCCAAGCCCCACGCCAGACCGCTGACGATGGTGACGATGCCGTAGGTGGTCGGGTCGCCGAACAGCGGCATCCCGTTCTCCACCATCTGGTTGCCGGCCTCGTCAAGCAGCGGCGTGGCCATCTGCGTGCCCGACAGGAAGCCGGGGATGTTCTGGAGGAACGCCACCGTGTTGTCCACGCCGCCCGCCGCAGCCACCGACCCGATGAACACCGTAGCCAGCGCGAAGAACATCAGCGTGCCCTGGATGAGGTCGGTCGCGCACACCGACAGGTAACCGCCCAGGAAGGTGTAGAGGAACACGATGATGGCGCCGATCACCATCATGGTGGCGTAGTCCCAGCCGAACAGCGTGGCGAACAGCTTGCCGCAGGTCACAAAGCAGCTGCCCGTGTAGATGCTGAAGAACAGCAGGATGATCAGCGCCGCCAGCGTCATGAGGATGTGCTTGGAGTCATGGAAGCGGTTGGAGAAGAAGTCGGGCACGGTGATGGCGTTACCGGCTTTCTCGGAGTACTTGCGCAGCCGCTTCGCCACGAACTTCCAGTTCAGGTACGTGCCGATGATCAGGCCGATGGCCGTCCACATGGCGTCGGAGGCGCCCGTGAAGTACGCGATGCCCGGCAGGCCCATCAGCAGCCAGCCCGACATGTCCGACGCCTCGGCCGAGAGCGCCGTCAGCCACGGGCCCAGCCCGCGCCCGCCCAGGAAGTACTCTTCGCTCGACGAGTTCGAGCGCTTCGCATAGATGAAGCCGACGACGACCACCACCACGAAGTACAGCAGCATCGCCAGCATGACCAATACGTCATTGCCGATCATGGTTCCTCGATTCTTTTGCAGATGAAGCCCCCAAGCTTCGAAACAATCGAGGATTATAGCGCGCGATGCCCGAACCTCATGCGTGAGAGAAGGCGGATGCGGGAGATTTTTCGATCGTGAAACGAACGATGAGAGAAAGGCGTGCCGAAGGGACACACCTAATGGTACGCCGCAGGTCGAGCATGAGTCAGCGAGCGGCGCTCCGACGAGTGCAGATGACGCGAAAACGCCCTGCGATTGGACTTCGGTCCATCGCAGGGCGTTTGAACGTCAGCTGTGCCGTCGGAGCGCCGCGCAGCGTCGGCTGGTTCTGCGGTTCGGCAGAACCGCAGAACTAATTAGCAGGCCAAGCCCACCGACAGCTGCGTCGCGTAGAACGCCAGGCGCAGGCAGAAGATGCCCACGAGCGCCAGCACGACGGCCAGGCCGGCCAGCGGCACCGAGCCCTTGCCCAGGCACACCACGAACAGGGTGCCCGCGCCGGCCAGCACACACACGATGCCCGCGATGAGCAGCGGCAGCGCCTCGGCCACCAAATCGGCGCCCGACACCACGGCGTTGGACAGGCTGGCCACGCCGCCGATCTGCGCGCCGGCCGCGAACACGCCCAGAAGCGCGCCCACGCCGCCCACGATCAGCAGCACGTTCTTGCCCTGGCGTCCCAGCGCCTCGCCCGCACAGCCCGCCAGGCACAACGCCAGCGCAGCCAGCGCGGCGCCGCCCACCAGGCTGAAGCCCACGATCTCGAACGGCAGCAGCGGCGAGCTCCACGAAGCGATGGTGTCCATCATGTACGCCGCACCCGTGAAGCCGGCGAACACCACGGCCAGCACGGCCACGAGGGCGGCGAAGCCCTTGCGCGCCGCGCCCTGCAGCTTGCCGGTCAGCGCCACGACGGTGTAGACGATGGCGACGACCACGAACACGCTGCCCACCAGGATCTCGTTGGACAGCGGCGAGGACCCCACGCCAGAGAACACGCCCACCGCGTTCAGCGGGCTGGCCAGGTGGAAGAACGAGCAGAGAAAGCCCACCAGCACCACGACAAGCGGCACCAGCGTCATGCGGTCGATCTTCTTCAGCTGCTCGCTGGAAAACGACGTGGCGAAGAAGACGCAGGCCAAAGCGACGAAGGCGCCGGCGCCCGCCGGGGCCAGGGTCGTGAACAGAGCCAAAGGCAGCTCGGCGAAGGCGGCCTCCATGCTACATCACCTCCACGGGGTTCGCGACGATGCCCTCGGCGGAGTCGGCCGGGCGGGCATCAGGGGTTGCCTTGATGTACAGGTTCGGGCTCGTGTAGCTGGCCGAAGGCAGCGGCGCGATGTCGGCGCGCTCGCCCAGGGCGGCCATCTCGTCCACGGGGCCGAACTCCAGCGCGCGCAGCGGGCAGGCGCCCACGCAGATGGGCTCCTTCCCCTCGGCCACGCGCTCGGCGCAGCCGTCGCACTTCACCGAGTGGCCCAGCGTGCGGTCCACAGTAGGCACGTTGTAGGGGCAGGCCATGTGGCAGTAGCCGCAGCCCACGCACTTGCCGGCGTCCACGCTGACGATGCCCGTCTCGGCGTCCTTGTGCATGGCGCCGGTGGGGCACACCTGCACGCACGCGGGGTCGTCGCAATGCTGGCAGCCCAGCGACACGTGGTACACGAACGCGCTGGTGGTGCAGATGCCCTCGTCGTCAACCTCGCAGGTGCCGCCCTCGTAGTCGTACACCTTGCGGAAGTGGATGCCCTCCGAGGAATCCTTGTAGTCCTTGCACGCCATCTCGCAGGTCCGGCAGCCGGTGCAGCGAGTGGAGTCGAAGTAGAAAGCGTATTGCGTCATGGTTTCCTCCTCTCGCGTTAAGCCTTAGCCACCTGGACGATCATCGAATGGGCGTTGCCGTTGCCCTTCGACAGCGGCGTGGGATGGTACGTGGACAGGGTGTTCACGCAGCCGCCCTCGTCGATGCGGTCGCCGTTCATGTCGGCGTTGTGCCAGGCGCCCTGCGGGATGCCCACCGTGCCGGGGATGATGCGCGGCGTCACCTTCGCGTCGATGCGGATCTCGCCGGCCGGGCTCTTCACCGAGCAGCGGTCGCCGTTCTTGATGCCGCGCTCTTCGGCGTCGACGGGGTTGATCCACACTTCCTGGCGCGCCACTTCCTCCAGCTCTTCGATGAAGCCGAACGACGAGTGGGTGCGGCTCTTGTGATGGAAGCCGGCGCCGTACAGCGGGAACTCCTCGGTCACGCTGCCGTAGCCCTGGAAGCCCGGCTCGAACATCGGGATGGGGTTGATGTGCTCGCCCTCTTCCAGTTCGTAGGTCTCGGCCAGCTGGGCCAGCGTCTCGGAGTAGATCTCGATCTTGCCCGACGGCGTGGCCAGCGGGTGGCCGGTCGGGTCGTTGCGGAAGTCCTCCAGGCCGATCTTGCAGGGCAGCTCGCGCTTGAACGGGCCGCTTTCCTGGATCTCGTCGAAGGTGGGCATGGCGCCGTCCTTCGCCGCGCCTTCCTCGTAGAGGTGCTGGATCCACTCTTCCTGGGTGCGGCCTTCCGTGAACTCCTCGCGCAGGCCGAACTTGTCGGCGATGTCGGCGCACACGTCGTAGCTGGTGCGGCACTCGCCGGGCGCGCTCTGCGCCGGGCCGCCCACCGTCACGCCGGTGTACCACTCGGTGTAGCCCTGCGTGTACATGTTCAGCTGCTCGCCGCGCATGGCGTCAGGCAGCAGGATATCGGCGTACTTGGCGGAGTCGGTCATCACCGTGTCCCACACCAGGATGAACTCGCACTTGCTCTCGTCCTGCAGGATGTCGTGCACCAGGTTGATGTCGCCGTGCTGGTTGGTGATGCAGTTGCCGGCGTACTCCCAAAGGAACTTGATGCCGCAGGGCAGCTTGTCCACACCCTTGATGCCGGCGTTCTCGGCGGTCATTTCCTCGCCGTGGTCAACGGCGTTCAGCCACTGGTACACGGGGATGGAGGCGGTCACGTGGCTCTTCTCGGCCAGCGCCGGCAGGCTTCCCACCAGCGACACGTAGGGCTCGGCCTCGCGCTGGCCCGTGTTGGTGCCGGGCAGGCCGAACTTGCCGATGAGGATGGGCAGCATGCAGATGGCGCGGGTGGCGTCCTCGCCGTTGGTGTGGCGCTGCGGGCCCCAGCCCTGCACGATGAACGGTGCCTCGGCCGCCGCGATCTCGCGCGCCAGCTCGCGGATGGTGTCGGCGGCGATGCCCGTGATGGGGGCGGCCCACTCGGGGGTCTTCTCCACCATGTCGTAGCCGGTGCCCATGATGTAGTCCTTGTAGGACTTGTTCTGGCCCTTGGCGCTCTCGGGCAGGGTCTCTTCATCGTAGCCCACGCAGTAGGTGTGCAGGAAGTCCAGGTCCACCTTGTCCTCGGCGATCCACTCGTGCGCGATGGCGTTCACCAGCGCGGCGTCGGTGCCGGGACGGATGGGCAGCCATTCCTCGGAGTGGCCCGAAGAGGTCTCGTTCAGGCGGTAGTCGATGCTGATGATGCGGCCGCCGCGGCTCTGCACGGCCTCGCGGACGCGGGCGAAGTCCCACACGATGTTCGCGCCGCCCATGCGCGTCTCCGCCGGGCTGTTGCCGAACATGACCACCAGGTCGCTGGCGCGCTCGGCCTCGGTCATGGAGCTGGCGTTGGTGGCGTCGTAGGGCGTGAACGCGGTGGCGGGCACGCCGAGGGTCTTGTGGTTGCCATCCTCGTCCAGGTTGTCGGCACTGCCGTACATGTAGGTCATCACGCACTGCAGCATGTGGGTGGAGTAGTCGTACAGCGGGTTCAGGCGGCCGCCCAGCAGGTTCAGCAGGCGGTCGGACGGGTTGCCCGTCACCGAGTACATGCCCGAGCCGTAGGTGCGGTAGATGGCCTCGTTGCCGTAGGTGTCGATGGTATACTTCAGCTGGTCGGCGATGGTCTGGATGGCCTCATCCCAGCTGATGGGCTCGAACTTGCCCTCGCCGCGCTTGCCCACGCGCTTCATGGGCTGCGTCAGGCGGTCCGGATGGTTCAGCCAGCGGCGCATGGAACGGCCGCGCAGGCAGGCGCGGGCCTGGAAGTCGGCTTCGCCGGTGTTGTCGGTCTCCATGTAGACGACCTTGCCGTCGCGCGTGTGCCACTGAAACACGCAGCAGCCGCCGCAGTTCACGTTGCACTGGCTCCAGACGATCTTCTCTTCCCCCTCGGCGAACGCCTGCTCGGGCGCCGCGCCGAAAAGGGAATCGGCCGCAACCGCCGTGCCGCCGGCGGCGGCCAGGGCGCCAAGCGCGCCGGTCGTCTTCACGAACGTTCGGCGGCTCACGCTGGGCGTCATGTCGGTCATGAGCGCTCCCCTCTCCTTCGGTTTCCTCGTCTTCCCCCTCCGCTGCCGGCGCGTCGGTTGCCCCCGCGCGCCTGCAGGCGGAATTCATGGATGCCAGTGTAGCCCGCACGTGGGGCGGGCGTGTCACATAAAACGGGTTATCTTTGCGTTTTGGCTGATGGGGAAGATGAAGGAAACGGGTGACAAGGACGGGATGGGATGGCGGGACCGGTTGGGGCGCGCGGGCGAGGCGCTTGCGGGGCCGGCGGCGGACGGCGGGTTTGCGGCTGCGAGCGGCGGCGAGGTGCGGGGGGCACTGCGGGCGCGGGGCGCGGCAGGCGAAAACAGCACGGACGCCGAACAAGCGACGACAGGCAGATGCGGACGCAAGCGGGCGAACGGAACGCAAGCCGGCGCCCCGCCCGCAAGCCACCCGCGAACGCATGGGGCCCGCAGGCGCCTCGCGGGCGGCAGCCGCCGTGAACGCCGCCTGATCGCGTATACTAGGCGCTGCGAACGGAGGGACGAAAGCGGAGGGAGGGCGCATGGGTGCTGCGGGCATCGTCGGCGTGTTCAAGCCGAACGTGGCCTCGCTGGGCTATGCGCTGTTTTTGGCCGTCAACGCCACCGGGGTGTGGGGCGGCGTGTTCCCCTTCCTGCCGCTCGATTTCCAAACGCCCACCATCCTGCTGGGGTTCTTCCTGGCGCAGTCGGTCACCTTCTTCGCCTGCTTTTTGGCAAGCGCGCTGGGCTCCTACTTCCTGCCCGGGCCCACCAAGCGCCTCTCGGCGGTGCTGGCGGGCGCGCCCTACCTGGCAGGCTGGTGCTGCCTCATCGCCGCCATCTACCTGGACGCCCTTGCGCTGCCGCTCGTCGCGGCCGGCGGAGCGCTTCTGGGGCTGGGCTCTGCGGGCTTCTACATGCTGTGGCAACGTCTGTTCGCCAGCCGCGACGCCGACGCCGGCAACCGCGACCTCATCGTGGGCACCGCCTACGCCGCCGTGTTCTACTTCGCGCTGTACCTGGTGCCGCGCGCGGTGACGGCCTTCCTCATCCCGCTGGTGTTCATGCCGCTGTTCGGGCTGGCCATCGTCGTGCAAAGCCGCACGGTGGACCGCGACCAGCCCATGTTCCAAGACGTGCCGCGCGAGCACCCGCACGTGTACCGCCAGGTCATCCGCGACTACTGGCGCAGCGCGCTTTCCGTGGGGGCGCTGGGGTTCTGCGCCGGCGTCATGCGCTCGCTGGCTTTGGGCGAGGTGCAGATGGGCACGATGGTCAACGCGCTGTCGATGGCCGGCGCGCTGGCCATGGCCGCCGCGATGCTGGTGTTGTGGCGGTTCAAGGGCCTGCACGTGAACGTGGTGTCGGCGTACCGCTTCTTCTTCCCCTTCGTCATCACGTCGTTTCTGCTGCTGCCGTTTCTGCCGCCCGACTACGAGCGGTGGCTGGCGGCCATCCTCTACGCGCTGTACAGCGCCGCCATCGTGCTGATGATGGTGCAGTGCGCCCAAGCGGCGCGCGACGGCGGCATCAACCCGGTGTTCGTCTACGGCCTGTTCGGCAGCGTGGTGTACGCCCTGCACGACCTGGGTTTCTTCGGCGGCACGTTCGCGGAGGGGCTGAACGTGCTGGGCATGGCGCCGCTGGCCGTGGTGGCGCTGGTGGCGGTGTATCTGCTGGGCATGATGTACTTTGTGGGCCAGGGCGGGCTGCGGCGCGTTCTGGGCTTCGACGAGCGCGACACGAGCATCGAGCTGGTGGCGCTGCAGCCGGTTGCCGCGGCGCGCCCAGCAGGCGCGAAGCGGCCGGGGACGGCCGATGCGCGGCAGCCGGGAGCGGCGGGCGGGCAGACGCAGGATGCGGAAGGCGCCGGCGCGGAACCTGCGGAAACGGCGCGGAGGGACGGTGGCGCAGCGGCAGGCAGCGCGGGCGCAGGCGCGAACGGCGACGCGGCACGGGGCGGCACGGGCGCCGAACGCGCGGCAGCCGGCGGCGCGCCGGGCTACCCTGATCGCTTGGCAGCCCAGGCCGACCGGGTGCGGAGCCGCTACCGCCTGTCGGCGCGCGAGGCCGAGGTGATGGAGCTCATCGCGCGCGGCAACACCGTCGCGCGCATCGCCGAGCTGCTGGTGGTGTCCGAGAACACCATCCGCACCCATTCGAAGCGCATTTACGCGAAGCTGGGCGTGCACAAGCGCCAAGAGCTGCGCGACCTCATCGAAGCGACCGACCTCGACGACGCGTAGCGCGTGGGCGCCGCTTCGCGGGCCGCGCTGCGCGCAATGCCGAACGACGCCCGCGCACATGCCGTCGCGCAGCCGCCCCCGCCATCACCCGCGCGCGGCGAACGCACCCGGTCGGGCCCCGGCGGCAGCCATCTGTTCGCCAAAACGAATAGATGAAGGAGCAAACGGCCCGAAACGGGTCGGCAACGCAACCTATCCGCCGCATGCACCGCCAATTTAGGCGGCAAACGGCAGATGCCCCCAGCCGCCGTTTCCTCTACGATGGCCTTCGAAGCGGAGCGCGGTGAGCATGGCCCGGTTCCGCAGCCAAGGCCCATCCAGCTGGCCATGCCGGGCGTGCAGCCCGAAGCGCCGACGCCTCCAAGGGGATAACGACGATGACGCGCTCAGAATCGACCGCCCGCGCCTTCAAGGCGATCCTCGCCGTGCTGGCCGCAGCCCTTATCGCAACCGCTTTCGCCTTCGCCGCTCGCGCCTGGGCGACAGAGGATGGCCAGGCCGCAGCACAGGCGGAAGGCGCCGGCTCCGAGGACGCCGAAACCGGCGGCGTGGGCGGATCGTGGCACGACTGGAACCCCGATCCCGGCGACACGGTCAACATCTCGGACGCAAACTGGAACACCACGATCACCTTCTCCAAGCCGGGCACTTACCGCCTCACCGGGAGCAGCACAAACGTGTGCGTCGTGGTGGATCCAGGACAGGGCGAGGAGATCACCCTGATGCTCGCCGACGGACTGCGCATCGATCCGGGCATCTCGGCCAACGTAGGCGTCCGAGCATCGGCGATCGAGATCGTCGAGCGCGACGAAGCCACCGTAAGGCTCGTCTCGGAGGCGGGCGCGAGCTCATACTTCGGCAGCTACCTGCTGGCCCCGGCCATCCGCAAGTCGGGCACGCAAACCCAGCTCGTCTTCGAAACCGCAAATTCGAGCAATCCCGGCACCATCACCGCGCGCTCGAGCAACACGAGCTTGAGCGCCGGCATCGGCACGGTCCCCTATGCGGCCCTTTCCAACCCCGCCCCTGCGGGCAACATGGTGTTCAGCAGCGGCAAAGTCGTGGCGGAAGGCGGCCTTGGCGGCGCGGGCATCGGCGGCGGAAACAACTGCGGCGCAAAGCTCATCTCGATCACCGGCGGCGAGGTCATAGCCACAGGCGGCGGTGCGGGCATCGGCGGCGGCGCGGGCGGCGGGGCGAGCAACATCACCATTTCGGGCGGCACCATCACGGCCACCGGCAGCGGCGGCGCGGGCATCGGCAGCGGGAGCATGGCCTCCAACCGCAACAAATCCTTCGCTGACTGGATCTCCATCAGCGGCGGCACCGTCACCGCCACCTCCACCTACGAGAACGGCAGCGGCATCGGAGCGGGAGACTTCCTCGTGCGCACCGACTACATCTACGTCTACGGCGGAACGGTAACCGCCAAGGGCGGCAACGGTGAGCATTCGGCGGGAATCGGAGGGGGCTACCCCGACACATACGACGCCCCCTCCTCCGGCGTCACCAGCATCAAAATATACGGCGGGGTCATCGACGCCGAGGGCAGCGCGGTTGGAATCGGCACCGTTAGCGACAAGGGAGATGCAGGATTGACCAGCATCTCCATCTACGGCGGAACCATCAAGGCGAACGGCATGTATTCCAACGTCGACATCGGAGACGCCACCCATAGCAGCAGCGGCACCGTGATGATCTGCGGCGGGTCGATCGATTGCGACAGCATCGCAGGTCGGGTCACCGATTCGCAGGCGTGCGAGATAAGGCGAACCGTCGTCCAGCTCGAAGGCGCCGACGAAGGCGTGCGCGTAACCAGCTTGGATGTTTCCCGCGCCTCCGGGGCGGGCCTGCATAGGCCCTTCGGCGCAAATGACGTGCTGACGTCCGAAGACGGCAAGCTGTACCTGTGGATATGCTCGAAATCGACCGTCGTGGGGGCAACGGACGAGAACTTGGAAGTCTACAGCGGACGCATCCACGGCGTGAGGGACCGAGAGGGCGTGCTGCACAAACGCCCGGGGATCGTGCTGGATAAGAACGGCGGCAACGCCAACGGCAGCGCCAACGCCGTATCGCTCGCCGGTTCGTTGGACATCCTCTCCGCGCCCACCGGCCCCGACGGCTGGACGATCGGCGGGTACGGAACCACCCCCAACCCCACCGACGAGGGCGCGCGCAAGGTGGCGAACGCCGACGGCAGCCTGCTCATCAACGTGGACGGGTACACCGACGAGAACGGCAGGTGGATCTACCAGAAGACGAGCTCGGATCAGCTGAGGCTCTACACCTGGTGGTACAAGCCGCACTACTACGTCGCCTACAACGCCAACGTCCCCGACACGGCGAGCACGCAGGCGAGCGGCAGGATGACCGCGCAAAACGTTGCGGTCGATGCGACGTTCAACCTCAAGGAGAACGGGTACAGCCTGCCCGGGTACACGTTCGCGGGATGGAACACGGCGGCGGACGGCAGCGGCGCCAACTACGCTGCGGGACAGGAGGTTTCGAACCTCGCCACCGACGACGGGGCAACCGTCGTCCTGTACGCGCAATGGAAGCCGCTGGGTTATGAGGTGACGCTGCGCATCGAGGATCCCGATAGCGGATCCGCCTCCATCCAAACCATCGACGCCAAGTTCGACCAGCAGTTCGCCCTCTCGTGGAACGGGGCGGTTCCCGGCGGCGGAGCGATCGTGGGTTGGAGCGGGCTCGCGCTCGGGTCCTTCTACCCCGACGGAACCTCGGCGACGAACCTTTGCACGCTCAACGAAGACGGAACGGTTACGGGAGGCGCTACGTTCGACGCAGTGGTCGCCCAGGAAGGTTGCGCCTACCTCTCGGTCACGAACGACGGAGACGGCGTCTTCCTGGATCCGTCAGCCATCACGCTGACGCAAGAGGGCGGGGCGACGTTCGCTGGGCAGTTCTCCGAATCCGGAACGCCGGGCCTCTACATCGCCCGGGGCGTTAGGGAAGGAACCTATGCCGTTTCCATCATCGACTGGAATACCCGGGGCAAGGCTATCGAGATCGATTCCGCTGGCAACGGGACGCTGTCGCTCGAGTATTTCACCGTGACGGCGGCGGCAGACGACAACGCGAGCGCCTGGATCGTCGATCCGGCGGATCCCGGCGCGCGCGTCGGCTCTGTCGAGAAGCGCATGGCGGGCGACACGGTGACGATCGGCGCCTCGGCGGACGAGGGCTACGCGTTCGAGAGCTGGACGGCAGGGGGCATCGCCCCGACTTGGGGCGGCGATCCGTCTCAGGCGAGCCAGACCGTAACGCTCAACGGGGCCGTCTCCCTAGAGGCGCACGCTGCGGCCAACGTCTACCACGTGAAGTTCGAGGCGAATGGCGGCGCGGGCACGATGGAGACGCAGGACATGGTCTACGGGGAACCCCAGGAGCTCTTCGCCAACGCGTTCTCCCGCGACGGGTACGACTTCGCCGGGTGGACGACCACACCGGAGTGGACGGGAGCGCTCTATGCCGATCTTCAAGAAGTCCAAAACCTCACCTCGGAGGACGGCGGCATGGTGACGCTCTACGCGCAGTGGAGTCCGTGGCCCTACGAAGTGCTCTTCCTTCCCAACGGCGCAGGTGGGGAAGCCGCCATGCCACCCCAGGTTATCTACCACGACGCCGAGACGGAGCTTGCACCCAACGAGTTCACCTGGGCGGATCACGGCTTCCTCGGTTGGAACACCGAGGCCGACGGCAGCGGGCAATGGTACGCCGACGGCGAGACGGTCGCCAACCTCTCCGTCGAGAGGTGGGGACAGGTGGTTCTCTACGCCCAATGGGAGCATGACTCCTACACGGTTGAATACAACGCCAACGGAGGCACCGGCGAAATGGAGCCCCAGACCGTGCTGACCAACTTCGGCGAGATACTGCGCTCGTGCACGTTCTCCCGCGAGGGGTACGAGTTCGCGGGTTGGAGCACCACGCCCGACGGGAGCGGAACAACCTACCAGCCCGGCGAGCAGATTTGGGACGACCTCGCGGAAGCCGGCGAGACCGTGACCCTCTACGCGCAGTGGAACGAGATCCCCGGCCCTTCGCCCGACCCCGATCCGAATCCCGACCCATCGCCCGATCCGGATCAAGGGAACGGAAACGGCTCCGACGACCCCGGGGCAGCCAAGCCCCTCCCCCGTGCCGGCGACGCTGCAGTGCCCTTGGCAGCGGCCGTCGCAGCTGCTGCGATCGCCGCCGGAGCAGGCGCCGTCGGCGCCTGGCGCAAAAAGAGGGACGCCTGATCGGGGCCTCCGGCGGCAGCCATCTGTTCGCCAAAACGAACACATTGCGCAACCAACGGCGCAAAACGGACGTTCAGCGAGGTCGAAGCCGTATCGGCATCGCCGTTTTGACGGGAAAACGGCAGGTATCCGCACGGTAGGTTTCCTTTACGATGCTTGGAGAACGAAAGGAGGCCACCCTATGACCGATCGCGAGCCCAGCCGCCCCAACGCCCCCGCACCCGGTTCCATCCGCGCAACCTCCCCCGATCGCGCTTCGGCCCCGCGGGCGCTCACGCGACGCTCCTTCCTGATGGGTGGAGGAGCCACCGTCGCCGCCATCATGCTGCCCTGCCTGGGCGTCTTCAACGGCAAGCGCGCCTACGCGCTCGACCCGGATGCCAAATCCGACGGCGGCGACCCCACCACTCAGTTCGTCGTGCTTTCCGCCAACGAGATAGGCCTGGCGGTATACGATGTGGACGCTCAGGGCAAAAACGCCCCAGTGCCAGGAGCGAAAGTGGTCATCACCGCCGCAAGCGACTCGTCCCAGCGACTTGAGGCCGTAGCCGACAACCTGGGCGCCGTGGTGTTCGACATCCGCAGCTTGGGAGCCACTGTCGACTTAGGACCCGATGGCGTGCGCTACCGTTTCGAGGGATCGGTCACCGTGTCCAACGGCAATGGCTATCGCATCTGCACGCTCACCAAAATCCGTGTGGATTCCGGCACGGCGATGGCGTTGCCCTGCTGCAAGATCGACGACCCCTCCATCCCCTACTTCGAATACCTGTCGTTCAACGGTTGGGACATGCAGTACTGCGACTGCGAGGCGCTGCGCACCGGAGCCGCCTACAACCCCGTCCCCATCACAGGCAAGCTGCACATGGCGGGCACGCAGGCCGTGGAGGTGTCGTTCTGGGCGCGCACGACCGACGATGCGCGCAAGCTCGACGGCAAAGCGCTTTTCACGACGACCGTCAACGTGAAGGGCGGCTCGGGGACGTTCAAACGCAGCGACCTGTTCTTGAAGCTGGAGCCGCCCTCCGACGCACTTCTGCCCAAAGACCGCAGCTTCGAAGTGCACGTGAAGGCGGGCGGCACCACCTACGTGTTCCCGACGAAGCTTTCCGCGCACGATTCGCCGATACCGTTCAAGACGGGCAACGCCAACGTGGTGCCGGAGGTGTCTTTCGGGCAAGCGGGCTCGTCGGCGAACATCTTCACGCTGCCGTCGTCGTTCCCGGCGGTGCTAAGGGGCTCGAGCCTCACCTGCTGGGTACCCACCTTCCCCCTCCAGTTCTACCTAAACCCGCTTGGATACTTCTTTCTGGGGGGCGGAATCTGCATCTCCAAGGAAGGCCAAGGCATCGAGGGGTTCAAGCAGGAAGGCTTCGCGAACGAGACCCGCAAGAGCTTCGACCAGCAATTCGGCGAGCTCGTGGAACGCTGGAACAGCAAGTACGACGCGTACCAAAACATGCGGAGGGGAACCAACCCCGGCACCACGAACAAATTCGGCCATCAGTTCTCCAGCAAAATCGGCATATCGTTCGCGCTCCAAGCCTACATCTCGGCGCAGTGCAACGTCCTAGAAAACCCAAGCGACATGAAATTCACCGGCGTCATGGCGGCCATCGTCGACGCCTACGCGTTCGCCCACCTGTGCCAGCAGTTCACCATCGGGCCGGTTCCCTTCTTCATCGCGCTCAACATCTCACTCGATACGCGGCTGTTGTCCCTCTACGCCTCCTGCGAGTCCCCGGCGGGAGACCCCCTCAAGATCAGCCTCGTTCCCTCGGCAACCGGCGCGGCGGTCGTAGCCACCTTCGCCATATCGCCAAGCATAGGCCTCGGACTGGACGGCGTGCTGGCGGTGTCGCTGTGCGGAACCGGCCAGATATCCACCTACATCGGCCTGATCTCATGCGAAACGACGCTATCGAGCCCGCGACACGTCGTGGTGAGCGCATCGCTTTCCCTCGACCTGGTGCTTCAGGCGCTTATATTCAAATGGAGCGGCAACATCTGGTCGGAGGACTGGCCCCGGCTCTACGACAACTGGAAGGCCGACGGCAACGATGCGATCGAAGGCACCTCGATAGCGTCCTGCCCGACCCATCTGGCGCTCGGAGTCGATACCGACGGCAAGGGCATCTACTCCAACGAAGAGCCCGCAGCCCTTGCCGCAGCAGCCGCCAACGGCGACGAGGTCATCTCTCTTGCGGAGTTTGGAAAGCTTGCCACCATCGTCACCTCCGACGAGCTGCTGAGGACGAAGGAGGCGACGGCGACGGCGGTCGCCGGGTTCCAAGCCGCGCCTGCTTCCGACCCCGTGGAGATCGGCGGCGGCCTGCACGCCACCCCGATGAGCGTCGCCGACCTTGATGCCGAGGACGCCCTTGGCGAAGGCGCCGACGGCTACCAATATGCGGATGCCGGCGAGGATCCCGCAGGCGTCTGCAACGGCATCGCCGCCGTGGGCGGGATCGCGGAGGCAGGCGGCGTGCTGCCGGATAAAGACGTCAGGATCATCAGCAAGTCGTTCAGCAATCCGCGCGAGAAGGTCGTCGTCTACAACGGCGCGACCATCCTATTCAGGCTCGCGAACGTCGAATACGAAGTGAACGGCGCGCACGTGGGTCGCCCGCGTCTGGTCGCCCAGGTCTACAACGATGCAACGGGGCACTGGGGCCGCCCGAAAGTGCTCGACATTCCCGTCACGGTTCCGAATATCGATCGCGCCGATATGTTCGACTGCGATTTCGACGTGAGCATGCAGACTAATTCGAATCCCTCTTCGCATCTGTACCAAGGAATCTACGTGAGCCTGGTAAGCACCCTGCGCCAGAACGGGGATGGCACCTCGTTCTTCAGCGCCGCCTGCGCCCCGGTGCTCACGGTTGCCGTGTTCAACCGCGACCTGCGCCGTCTGTCCTCGGTCATGTGGCGCGACGCCCCGGATGCCACGCAGGCAGGCGCCTATGCGATCACCTGCCCGCGCGTGACGACGGTCGAGCGCAACGGCAACCCCTTCTGCATCGCGATGGCGTACCTGCGCCACGCCGCCGGCAACACGCAGGACGTATTCGGCTCAAACGCGAGCACCACCTGCTGCATCGCCATACCCATGGCGGCCAACCTCGTCCATGCCTCCAGCCTCCAGGTCGCGCCCACGACAAGCAATCTGACCATTTCGAGCATCAAGTCGGCTCCCGCGCAAACCGACGACGATACGGCGTCCGCCGCGTTCAGCCTGTACTTCACCGCGGGAGGAACGCTGAGCATCACCTCGGTCACCCTAACCATAGATCCTCAGCTTGCAGCCGCTGGGCCCGAAGACGAGCTGGATGCACTGAAACAAATCGCCATCGAGTTTTCGTTCACCAACAACATCAGCGGCGTGGAAGGCGTCACCGGCATGCAGCCTTGGCCCGGGCGCTCGTCGTTCCTCATGCTTTCAAACGGGGACTTGACGGAATGCTCGTTCGATCCCTCAGTCACGGACGGGACGCTCTCCAGGCGCACCGTGGGCCCCTCGCGCGCCAAGCTAAGCGCGTTTCGGATCAGCGACAACGGCAACGTGCTGTTCTTCACCGAGAACAAGGAGGGTAAAAGCGGGCAGAACTTCGACGATGCGGGCGAACCCACCGACGCTCAAACCGAAACGCGCCACCGCATCATGGCGAGCATCTACGTTGACGGACTGTTCTCCGAACCGTTCGTTCTGGGGCAGACCGCGCACGCGCTCGACTCCATCGCCGGAGTGTCGGGGCACAGCAGTTACACGTTCATCACCTCCAGCATCATAGACATGGCCAGCAGCATGGCGGACATGTACTACGTGGACATCCCCATCGTCGCCACAGCGACGACGCTGGGCTTCGCGGCGGAAAGCGTCTTCACCCTTCAAGGCGAGGAAGCCTCGTTCACCTTGGTGCTGCGCAACGACGGCAACGTCATCCTAACAGGCTGCCGGGCGACGCTGGTCGATGCGGACACCGGCGAAAATGCGGACAGCGTCCTGCTGAGCTTCGCAGCCGAGAACCTGTGCGCCTCGGCGTGGAACCCCGAGCTTTTCGACGACACCACCGAAGAGGACATCGCCGCAACCAAGGCGTACACCGACGATGCGGTGGCAGCGGCGCTGGAAGCAGCCGGCATCGAAGGAACCCACCTGCTTGCAGACCCCGCTGAAGCCGGCGTGCTTCTCCCAGGAAAAACCGCACAGTACCGGGTTACGTTCACGGTACCGGCCAACTGGCATGGCACGAAGAACGTCTACGCCGCTCTGAGCGAGTTCAGCTACAAGACAGTCGTATCGGCGGCACCCGACGGCGAGGAGGTGCGCCCGCTTGACCACCAGGCACCCAGCGACGATCTCCCGCGCGCCGAGTTTGCCGTGCAGGCGAGCGACGAACCCTTCGACCCCGGGCTGAGCGCGCCGACAATCGGGGTTGTCACAGACGACGGAAACGAGACCCCTTCCGAGGGCGGCGAAGACGGCACGGGCACTTTGGCGGGGCTTGCCACCACTGGCGACGGCACGGGGCTGGGCATGCTCGGGCTTGCGGCGGGCGCAGCAGCGGCGGCGTTCACCGCGTACAGCGCCCGGCGGACGGCGCTGGCGCGCGAGAGGAAGGACGCGCCCGACGACAGGCCATGACCGGCACCGCTGCACGGCGCGCGCAGCAGCCCAGCACCGAAGGGCTCCGGCAACCGCACGCTGAAACGCACACTGAAACGAGGAACGCACATGGAAACACGGAGACCAACGGCAAAGGAACCGAACGCCCTGCGGCAGCGCCTGCCCAGAAGAGCGACGGCGCTGGCACAGGGCGCAACCCTGCTCGTCGCAGCGGCGCTGCTGGCGACGATCCCCGCGCTCTTCCCCATCGGGGAAGCGAACGCCGAGCCGGACGGCAGCGCGGGGACGGCTGCCGACGGGAGCGCGTCGCCGCGCAGCACCATCGTGCTCGAGCCGGGGCAGTCCTTCGATCTGAGCTCCGCTTCCGCCGGCTCAACCGTGTTCATCAGCAGATCCGGAACCTACGAGCTGCGCGGAACCACCCAAGCGCACGTCGAAATCTATGCGCAAGGCGACTCTGAAATCACCGTGCGCCTGGCCAACGGAACAAGCGTGACCCCCGACAACAGCAACATCCCCAGCAATACGGCAGCGCTGATCATCAACGCCTACGCAGATTCTAGCGGCACCCCTCGCGTCTCCATCGTTACCGAGGAAAACGCCCAAGCGAGCCTGAAGGGGGCAAACAGGGGAAGCGGGGTCGCGGTGATGGTCGCGAACACGAACCAGTCCGCGCCGCCCACCACCGAGCCGGCGGTCTCCTTCGCCGGGGAAAGCGGCAGCACGCTGCAGGTCTCCAGCGACATGAGCACGGGCATGGCGCTGAGCTCAGCGCGCGGTCCCAACGCCAGCACCGCCGCCGTTGCCATCACCGGGGGAACCTTGGTCGCCACCGGAGACTCTCGCCCGGCGATTATCTGCGAAATTCCGCTGAAGATCATGGGCTCCGCCCGGGTGGAGGCGACCAGCGACGGAGACGTCCCCACCCCCGCCATCGGGAGCATAGCCAACAATGTCTCCTTATCGATCGAAGGCGGCTCCGTGCAGGCCATCACGCGCAGCGATGCCCCCGGCATCGGCAGCATCGATGGAAACGCCAATATCTCCATCTCGGGAGGCTCCGTCGACTTCCGGTCCAATGGAAACAGTTTCCGCCAAGCGAACACGCCCGCCATTGGCAGCGTAGAGGGCAATGCGTCCATAAACGTGTCGGGAGGGCTCGTCCGCGCCGACGACTTGCCTTACGGCGACCTGATCCTGGGAAGCCGCAACGGCGACGCCAACGTGCACATCTCGGGCGGCACGGTGGACGTCGGGTTCGGAGGGGCGGGCGTCCCCCGCGATAGCGACGGCAAGGGTTCGCTCTCGGTTACGGGCGGATCCTTCACCGGGTTCGCGATGACCGGCGAAAGCGAGCCGTCCGCGCACGCCACGGACGGATACGGAACCACGGTCTACCGCACATTCGCCGCCCTTGAAAATGCCTCACCCCAAACAGCAGTCACCTCGCTCGATGTCGGCGGAGTGAGCTATGGAACCAACGACCTGCAAACCTCGCTCATCAAATTCAAGGACGACGTGTACCTGTCGGGCGTGATGCTCTGGCTGCCGGCGAACGGCGAGGTGACAGGCGCCATCGATGAGGACGGGAACCGCTATGCCGGTGAGGTGCACCCCACCGACCTGTCCTCGCCGCTCGATTACGGCTGGCTCTACTTGACGAGCAACCTGACGCTCAACGCCAACATCGACACGGGCTACGACGGAAGCGCACGGGTACGCATCGGTTCGGACGAGGTCGTCGTGGAGGAAACGGTCGACCCCAACGAAGGCGGGTACACGCTGCGGGGATTCTTCGATGAACCCGAGGGCGGCACCTTGATAATGAACGCGCAGTACCGACTTGTAGCGAACGTCAAGGACTGGACCGATGGCGCAGGGCGCTGGGCACGGACGGACGGCCCGTTCATCCTGTACGCGCAATGGGAGCGTACATACACGGTAGCGTTCGACGCGAACGCGCCTCGGACGGCTAGCACGACGGTTTCAGGCTCGATGGCGAACATCGAACCGGCTGTGGGAACGACGCAAAAACTAACCGCATGCGGCTTTACCCTGCCGGGATATGCGTTCGCGGGCTGGAACACCGCACCCGACGGCACGGGAACGGCGTACGAGGACGGCGCCGAGGTGCTTGACCTCGCCGAAGGCGGCGAGACCGTGACCCTCTATGCCCAATGGGAGCCGCTTTCCTACACGGTGTCGTTCGAAGGCGGACAAGGCGCCAGCGGCCAGATGGCAGCGCAAACGCTCGTATTCGACCGCTCCGCCCCGCTCGAAGCCAACGCGTTCTCCGCCCCGACGGGCGCCGTCTTCTTGAGCTGGCGCGACGACGTAACGGGGAAGCTGTACTCCGACCAAGCGCAGGCGGTGAACCTTTGCGAGATCAACGAAGACGGAAGCCTTGCCGGGCGCGCGTTGACCGCGCAGTGGGCCAACAACGCCGTCACGCTGACCATCACGCGCGACAGCGCACCTGTGACGCTCGACAGCCCGGAAGATTCGATCGAGCTCATCCCCGAAGCCGGCGGAACCCCGGTCGATGGGTTTTCCGCCGATGACGGCAGTCCTGGAACGTACTTCCTTGAGAACATCGAACCCGGCACCTACGGCATTAACATCAACAACGGAGGCGATGCCGGCGGCGCACTGCCAACTGGCGGAATGACGGTGGCCGTGGAAGCCGGCGCCCCCGCCGCACTGTCCCTCGAATACGCAACCGTCGAAGCCGAAACGCAAGGTGGCGGGATCGCCGCATGGATCAGCGGCCCCGGCGTTACCAAACGCGTTGTGCGCGTAGGGGACACGGTGAGTGCCAGCTGCGGCGCCGACGCCGCCAACGGCTACGTGTTCGACGGCTGGAGCTGCCAAGGAGTCGCGCCCTCGGGATTCGACGCAGGCTCCCAGGACCTGGCGGGCATGACGATCAACGGGCCGGTCACGCTTACCGCCCATTCCCGCCCCGCCGCCTACACCGTCGCCTTCGACGCCAACGGCGGCGAAGGCCAGATGGCGGATCAGGAGATGACCTGCCACGAGACGTGCGCGCTCGACCCCTGCGCGTTTCGACGGGACGGCTACGCTTTCGCCGGCTGGAACACGGCAGCGGACGGCAGCGGGACGTTCTACGCCGACAGCGCCGAGGTGGCCGACCTCGCCCTGACCGACGGCGCCGCCGTAACGCTGTACGCGCAGTGGGCGGCGCGCTACACGGTGGCCTTCGACGCCAACGCGCCGGAGGATGCAAGCACGTCCGTTACGGGATCGACCTCCGCGCTTTCGATGATCGCCGGACAGCCGAGCAACCTGCCCGCATGCGGCTTCGCCCTGCCGGGATACCGGTTCGCAGGCTGGAACACCGCCGCCGACGGCAGCGGGGATGCCTATGCCGACGGCGCCAAGGTGGTCGACCTTTCCACCGAAGCCAAGGCGACGGTGACGCTCTACGCCCAATGGAAGCCGCGTTCCTACACGGTCGAGCTGCTCTTGGCGGGCGATGACGGAACGATGACCCTTTTGCGCAGCATCGATGCGACGTTCGACGAACCGCTTACCCTGCCGGACGAAGCGGAGGGGATTCCCGACGGCAGGGTGCTGCTGGGATGGGAGACGCTGGGGTTCGGGTCGTTCTACCGCGCGGGATCGCAGGCGGCCAACCTCTGCACGCTTGGCGCCGACGGCACGCCCGTCGGCACCAAGCTCTACGCGCGCCTTGGCAGCGCGGAAGCGTTCTACCTGGTCATGGAGAACGACGGCTCCCCCGTCGTTCTCGAGGATCCCGCAAGCGAAATCGAACTGGTTTCCGGATCGGGCACCTCGTTCATCGGGGGTTTCACGATGGTCGAGCCCGGCATCTACAGCATAAGCAGCATCCCGCCGGGCGCTTATTCCCTGGCGATCGAAGGATGGAGCACCGAAGGCGAAGCCGCCATCGTCGGGGAAGACGGCGGCGGCAGGATCGTGCTTGCGTACTGCACCGTGGAGGCGGCGGCGGAGAAGCACGCCGAGGCCTGGCTCGTCGATCCCGCGACCGGCGAGCCCGTAGACCGGGTCGAGCGGGTGCCGATTGGTTCCGCGATAGAGATAGGAGCGTCGGCGGAGACGGGCTACGCGTTCGAAAGCTGGACGGCCATCGGAGCGGCCCCCGCATGGGAGAACGACGATCCCTCGCAGGCAAGCCAGACGATCACAGCGAACGGGCGCGTGCTCTTGGAAGCGCACCCTGCGGCGAACCGCTACCAGGTGCTTTTCGATGCGAACGGCGGCACGGGAACGATGGAGCCGCAGGATATGGTGTACGGCGAACCGCAGCGTCTTTTCGATTGTGCATTCGTTCGCGAAGGTTTCTCCTTCGCCGGATGGAACACCGAAGCGGACGGCAGCGGAACCGCTTACGCCGACGGCGCCGAGGCGATCAACCTCTCCGCAGAAGACGGAGCGACCGTGACGCTGTACGCGCAGTGGACCGCAAGCCCGGCGCCCGGCCCCGATCCGGATCCCGATCCCGACCCGGACCCCACGCCGGACGATCCGGACGATAACGCGACGGACGGCCAGGAGACGGCGGCCAAGCGGCTTGCGGGCACCGGCGACGCAGCCGCGCCCTTGGCAGCAACCGCCGTCGCGGCCGCGATCGCCGCAGGCACGGGCAGCGCCTACGCCTGGTGCAGAAGGAGAAGAGACCGCTAAGCCGTGCGAAGCCGTCCTGGCCGCGCCTTGACCGAGCGTTTCCCGCCGAAACGAATACAATTGATCTGCTGGATTCAACAGAGGGGAGAACACGCGATGGACTACGCGAGCACGCGCGAGACCGCTGCGGCTTGGAACGTGTCGGAGCGGCTCGTCCAGCGCCTGTGCGCCGAAGGGCGCATTCCCGGCGCACGCAAGGTCGGCGGCTCTTGGATCGTGCCTGAAGATGCAGAAAAACCCGGCGACCAGCGCAAGCGCACCGCCGTCGCGCTCCATCCAGAAAACGGCACCGCATCCGAAAGCGGCGACCTCGGCCCCGATGCCCTTGAAAACGCAAACGGCAACCGCTTCGAGCGACGGCCTTGCCCCCGAACCCTTGACACCGACACGCCGGATCCCCTCCCCGCTTCCGCCGTCCCCAAGCGCACCGACGGCGCGGCCGACGAAGCGCGCATCTTCGGCCGGCTTATGCCCCTCTTGAACACGTCCTTCGCTCCTGGAACATGCCAGGCCGCCATCGAAAGCTTCGACGACCCCGGCATGCGCGCCGTCGCCCGCGCCGAGTACTTCTACTTCAGCGGCCAGGCGGAAGAGGCGGTCCACGCCGCAAGCGAGCTGCTCTCCCACGACGATCTGGCGGTGCGCCTTTCCTCCTGCCTGATCTACACCTACGCCAACCTTCCCTTGGGCAACATCAACAGCGCGCGGTTCGCGCTGGCCGAGCTGCGCCTGGCGCTGGAAGCCAACGCTTCTTCGCAGTCCTCCGAAATCCGCGCGGCAGAGGCGTTCGTCGGCTCTGCGGCCTCCGTGCTGCTGCATCTGCCCCTGCCCGACAACGCGCCTCCCGTCGAGACCTTCCTTCCGCTGCTTCCCGTCGGTCTGCGGTCGTTCGCCCTGTACGTGCGGGCGCACCAGATGTACCTGCAGGGCGACTACGCGCACAGCCTGGGACTGGTGGAGTCCGCGCTGTTGATGGGCGCGACCGACTACCCCATCCCCCAGATCTACCTGCGCATGGTGGCGGTGATGGACTGCATGAGCCTCAAGCAAGCCGACGATGCGCGAAGGCATCTGCTCGCCGCCTGGGACCTCGGCCGGCCCGACGGCCTGATCGAGGCGTTCGGAGAGCATCATGGGCTTTTGGGAGGGATGCTGGAATCGGTCATCAAGAAGGAATGGCCCGAGGATTTCAAGCGGATCATCGACATCACCTACCGGTTCTCGGCGGGATGGCGGCGCATACACAACCCCGCCACCGAGGAAACGATCGCCGACAACCTCACCACCACCGAGTTCGCGGTGTCGATGCTCGCCGCGCGCAAATGGACCAACCGCGAGATCGCCGCGCATCTTTCAGTGTCGGAAAGCACCGTGAAGGGGCATCTTGCCTCCGCCTTCCGCAAGCTGGACATCAGAAAGCGGCGGGAGCTGGGAAAGTTCATGCTGCGCTGAAAACGAAGGAGCGGCAGCCGCAGGGCGCGCCCGGCCGGAAACAGTGGCTGCGCGGCGGTTGCGCAACGGCTGCGCGGCGGCCGTGCGAGGCGGCTTCCTACCAGTTCGTCACGTCGCCCGACTGGTCCAGGCTCACCGGCTCGCTCATGACCGTCGGCTCCGCCTTCACCAGCGTCTGGAAGAAGTCCTTGGTGCGCGCGGGGATCTCGCGCAGGTCGTACCAGTCCTGGTTTTCGTAGGCGTGGTAGTCGCTCGGCACGCCGACGGCTTCCATCCCCAGGCCCTTCGCCGCGTACAGCGCGCGATAGAGGTGGTAGGTCTGGGTGGCCACGACGATGCGCTGCGCGCCGAACACGTGCCGCACGCGGTACATGGTCTCGTAGGTGGAGAAGCCCGCGTGGTCGCAGAACACGTCCTCGCTCGGCACGCCGCGTTCCACCGCGTAGCGCTTCATGGCCCAGCACTCGTTGTAGGAGGCGCTGCCGTTGTCGCCGCTCATGATGATCTTCGGCGCCGCGCCGGCGAAGTACAGCGCGATGGCGTCGTCCAGGCGGTCCTGCAAAATGCCCGAGGGCGTGCCGTCGGGCAGCACCGAAGCACCCAGCACCACGATGGCGTCGGCGTTATAGGCGGCGGCTTGCTCGGGCTCCACGATGTCACCGCGGCTGGACAGGATCACCGCCGCGTTCGTGCCAATGACGACCAGCGCCGCAGCGAGGGCGAGCGCAAGCGCCGCGCCTATCACCCGCACCACCACCTTGAGCATGCCAAGCCGTCCTCCCGTTTCGCGTTTTGCGCCGTCCGCCCCCAAGGACCAACCCTTCGGGGCGTTCGATGATAGCAAACGGCGCGCAGCAGGCGGCCCCGTCCACCCATACCCCGCCGAAAAGGAAGCGATCCTTCATAAGCCCAGAACAGCGAGGCGCGGGGCGGCGGGACGCGAGCGGGCGCGATGGGCCGCCGCAACGCAGCGGTGCAGCGGGCGGCTGCGCCCGCGGCTATTCGAACGCGTCCACGAAGTGCTTGACAAGGGCGGCGCTGGTGGGCGTGCACAGTTCGCCTTCGCCCAGATCGTCGCAGGTGGGAATACCCTGCGCCAGGATGGCTGCCGTGGCGGGCGCGGGAATGGGCAGCTCGCCGTGGGCGCACACCACCGTGCCGCTGCCCGTCTGCACCGGCGTCGCCGTGATGCGCTTCGGGTCGAGCATCTCGACGGCCAGGCACACGGCGCACACGCAGCGGATGGCCTCGCCGTTGCCCACCTCGTGGAAGTGGGTCTGCTCCACCGGACAGCCGTGCACCGCAGCCTCGGCGTACGCCAGGATGGCGTAGACCGCACGCATGTCGGCCTTCACGCGCTCGCTCGCGACGAGCGCGTCGATGGCGGCGTTCACCTCGCCGATGTCGTGGTGGTGCCGGTCGGCGACGCCGGCTTTCTCCACCGCCGCGTCAAGCGCCGCCTGCTGCTCGGCGGTCAGGCGCCCGCGCAGGTCGGCCAGAATGTGGCGGCGAGTGGCGTTTTCGGAAAGATCAAGATGGAGCACGTCCATGAAAGGTTCCTTTCGGTTTTCGAAAAAGAGTCGTTTGCGCGGGATCGGGAAAGCCCCTAGCACCTCAGATGGTTGATGAGGCTGGCCTGGTAGCCGGCGCCGAATCCGTTGTCGATGTTCACCACACTCACGCCCGAGGCGCAGGAGTTGAGCATGGCCAGAAGCGCTGCCACGCCGCCGAACGAGGCGCCGTAGCCGACGCTGGTGGGCACGGCGATCACCGGGCAGGACGCCAAGCCGCCCACAACCGAGGCAAGCGCGCCCTCCATGCCCGCCACCGCGACGATCACCTGGGCGGACGCAAGCTCGTCGGCGTGCGCCAGCAGGCGGTGGATGCCCGCCACGCCCACGTCGTAGAGGCGCTGCACCTCGTTGCCCAGCGCTTCGGCGGTCAGCGCCGCCTCCTCGGCAACGGGCAAATCGCTCGTGCCGGCGCAGGCAACCACGATGCGCCCGTTGCCGTCGGGTGCGGGGACGCCGCCCACCAGCCCGATGCGCGGTGTCTCGTGGTAGGCGAATGCCGCCGCGTCGTCCGGGCTCAAAAGGCGCTCCATCTCGGCCGCCTTGGCCGCGTCGAGACGCGTGACCAGCACGCGCTCCTGCCCGGTGGCACGCAGGCTGCCCACGATGCCGGCGATCTGCGCCGCCGTCTTGCCCGCGCCGTAGACGACCTCCGACACGCCCTGGCGCACGCCGCGCTGCAGGTCCACCTTCGCGTAGCCCAGGTCGTCAAGCGGCGCCGTCTTCAGCTTCACCAGCGCCTCGTCGGGCACCACTTCGCCCGATGCCACGCGCTGCAAAAGCTCGCGCGCCTCACGCTCTTCCATCGTCGTCCTCCTTGCCAGCTCCGCTTGCGGCATCCGCTTTGCCGTTTCCAGCCGACGGCGCCAAGGGTTCCGGAACGTTCCAGGGGCGCCGCCCGCCGTCTACGCCGCGTTCGCGCGCCGCCTGCGCCAGCGACGCTTCCGTGAGCCGCTCTCCCTGCGCAACCGCCGTGGCCAAGCACGAGAAGCTCGGCTTGTCCGCCGTGGGCACGCCCAGCGCGCGCGACGCGGCGCGCACGTCCTCCTTCGTCATGCCCGCACGACGCAGCGGCGACACCGCGCCCAGCTCCGCAAGCGCGCGGAACCCGGGACGGCGCGCCGGGTCGTCGGTGGCGTTCGTGCCGTCTGCCAGCACGTCGAATCCGTCACGTGCCGCCGCCTCGCGCACGGCACCCAGGATGAACCGCTTGCACAAATAGCAGCGGTCAGGCGGGTTGGCGCACACGTCAGGCTGGGACAGCACGTCCAGCCGCAGGACGCGCATGCCGCGCACCGCATCGTCTGCCGCGGCGTCGCGCCCCAGCGCGCGCAGTACCATGCGGGCGTCGTCCAGCTCGAAATCAGCCTGGAACGCGGTTTTCACGCAGTAGACACCCACCGTGCAGCCCGCGCGCAGCGCCGCCGCCAGCAGATAGGCCGAATCCGCCCCGCCCGAGAACGCCAGCGCGAACCGCGGAGCGCGCGCGAAGAACGCGTCCAAGGACTCCGCGTCCAAACGCTGCCCTTCGCCCACCGTCACCTCGGGAGCGCCCGCATCGCGCGCATCCTGCGCGGCGCGCACATCCGAAGCAGCGCACTCATTCGGTACCGCCTCCTTCTCCAGCATCCGCCCTCCTTTCGAACGCATGCAGCATAACGCTTGGAGCGCACTCAAAGGCAAGGGAAGCACCATCGCCGCCAAACGCGACGCCAATCCCTCCCGACAGCCCTTCTCGGCGGCCCCCGTAACCCCAACAAACAGCTTTTTTACTATTTCGGATCAAAAAACGCGTTTGTTGGGGTCAATCGATGCAAGAATCGCCAGAAAAGAACCCGTCGCGCTCTTTTCCGCACCCGGAGCATCATCTGTTCCCAATCAAGAATGATTCCTACCTGGTGCTTTCTGAAGGCGTGCTTTCCGCAGCAACTTCAGGCGCGCACTGAAACCCAAGAAACGTCTTTTCTGTTCCAAAATCTCAATTTTGCTGTTTGTTGGGGTTGCGACAGCGAATGCGTCGGGGTCGGGCCGCTGGAGAGCGCGACGGCAGCGCCCCTCACAGCCAGGGCGCCCCTCACAGCCAGGGCGCCCCTCGCAACCGGGGCGCCCCACCCCGCACGCTACACGTTGAACTTGAAGTGCATCACGTCGCCGTCCTGCACCACGTACTCCTTGCCTTCCTGGCGCAGCTTGCCGGCGTCACGGCAGCCCTTCTCGCCGCCGAGCGCCACGTAGTCCTCGAAGCTCGCGGTCTCGGCCTTGATGAAGCCGCGCTCGAAATCAGTGTGGATGACGCCGGCCGCCTGCGGCGCCTTCGCGCCGATGGGGATGGTCCAGGCGCGCGTCTCGGTCTCGCCGCTGGTGAAGTAGCTCTGCAGTCCCAGCAGGCGATACGCCTCGCGCACCAGGCGCGCCAGGCCGCTTTCCTCAAGGCCCATGGCCTCCAGGTACTCCTTGGCTTCCTCAGGGTCCAGCTCGGCCAGGTCGGCCTCCACCTTCGCGGAGATGGGCACCGGCGTGCAGCCGTCGATCTCGGGCAGCTCGGCGTCCAGCTGGTCCTCGTCCACGTTGGCGATGTAGAGCATCGGCTTCATCGTCAGCAGGTGCAGCTCGTAGACGGCCGCGCGCTCGTCGTCGGAAAGCTCCAGCGTGCGCGCGCGGTGCCCCTCGTTCAGCCCGTCGAGCACCTTCTTCGCCACCGCCAGCTTCGCCGCGCCCGCCTTGTCGCGCTTGGCCTCTTTCTCAAGGCGCGGGATGGCCTTCTCGATGGTGGCCATGTCGGCCAGGATCAGCTCGGTCTTGATGGTCTCCACGTCGCTTTGCGGGTCCACCTTGCCCGCCACGTGCACCACGTCCGGGTCGCCGAAGAAGCGCACGACCTCGCAGATAGCGTCCGTCTCGCGGATGTTCGCCAGGAACTGGTTGCCCAGGCCCTCGCCCTGCGACGCACCCGCCACCAAACCGGCGATGTCCACGAACTCCACCGTGGCCGGCACGATCTTGGCCGGGTTGTCGATCTTCGCCAGCGCCTCCAGGCGCGCGTCGGGCACCGGCACGATGCCCACGTTGGGCTCGATGGTGGCGAAGGGGTAGTTGGCGGCCAGCCCGCCTTTGTTGGTGAGCGCCGTGAACAGCGTGGACTTGCCCACGTTGGGCAGCCCCACGATACCGATGGAAAGCGACATGGGAATCTTCCTTCTAGCGTTTCGTTACCGTAACCGCTTTATGATACCGCACGCCGCGCCCCGCCGCAGCAAGACGGCAACGGTGTCATCGGATGCGTCCCTTTGTCACTTTGCCTTTGTCACTTTGTCACCCCTTTGTCACCCCTTTGTCACCGTCGCGCCGCGCCATCCCCATAAACGCGAGGGCCGCCCCGCCGAAGCGGAACGGCCCTCGCAAAGGGGAAGGAAACCGGAGCGGCTACACCAGCGGCACCACGATGGTCACGGGAACCGCCGCCGCCACGATCAGGAAGCGGAGCAAGAAGCCGCCCACCAGCACGCCGGCGTCAGAGAAGAAGCTGATCCAGTGCGCCTTGCGGCTCTCCTCGAACTCCTTCGGGCTGAAGAACAGAAGCCAGGTCTCAAGCACGGTGGGAAGCACCAGGCCGATGAGCACCAGGCCAATCCAGAACCACAGCGCCCACTCGCCGGCCACCAGGCTCATGATGGAAGCGTTGCCCGCGAAGCCGGTCTGCGCGGTGATGAAGCACAGCGAGGCCACCAGCACCAGCTCGATGATGGGCAGGCAGAAGTGGAACTTCTTCAGCACGCCCACGCGGATGAACTCGTCGGCGTGGCGCACCACGGCTACCATCAGCACCGACGCCGCGCCGGAGGACAGCGCCGACACCACGAACAGGATGGGCAGCAGCGCGTTGTTCCACAGCGGGTAGGTCTGGCACACGCCCAGCAGCGCACCCGTGTAGATAGCCACGCACACCGCCAGCACCACGCCGGCGATCTCAAGCCAGTTGGGTATGGCGCGCTTCATGCGGTCCAGGATGAACGCCACGATGGCCACCACCATGAACAGGCCCAGGAACACCACGCCCCACATCATCACGGAGCCGGGGTTCATCAGCAGGTAGAAGAAGCGGATGGGGTTGTGCAGGCCCGCTTCGGCGTCCACCATCAGAAGGACCAGGCCAACGGCTACCGCCAGCGGGGCGATGATGCGGCCCATCTTCTGCATGGACGTGGCCTCAGGATGGCGCCAGCCCAGAAACGCGGAGGTGATGAACGCGCCCGCGCCCAGGCCCGCAAGGAACAGGTACCACGAGATGATGGGACCCCAGATGGGTTCGAACGTCATAGGAATCACCTCACGTAGAAGATCTTGGCCGTCGTCAGATCGCCTGCGATGGGCAGCGCGTTCTTCTCGACGATGGCGCGGGACAGCTCGCAGTCGGGGTCGTCCAGGTCGCCGAAGATGCGGCACCCGGTCACGCACGCGGTCACGCACGTGTTCGACGGGGTCTCAGGATGCTCGTAGACCCAGTGGTGGCAGAACTTGCACTTCTCCACGGCGCCCGACACCTTGTTGTGCACGCGCACCTGGTAGGGGCACGCGGCCATGCAGTAGCGGCAGCCGATGCACTTGCTCTCGTCCACCGTCACCACGCCGCCCTCGCCGATGGCGGAAGCGCCCGTGGGGCACACGCTCACGCAGGGGGCGTCCTCGCAGTGCATGCACTGCAGCGGCACGCTCTCGTGGCGCACGTTGGGCAGGGTGCCCGTCTCGCGCTCTTCGTAGCGGATGTAGTCCACCTCGGCATCCAGGCCGTTTTGGCGCTGGCACGCGGTGCGGCAGGCGTAGCAGCCGATGCAGTTGGTGGTATCTATCAGCATTCCGTAGCGGGTCATTATGCACCTACCTTCTTAACCGTGACGATGGTCTCCTGAGACATCGTCCCGCCGTAGCCCGGCTCGATGTGGAACGGCACGAAGTCCATCTGGCGCAGGCCCACGTTGTAGGCCGTCTTCTGCTCGGGCACCGAGCAGCCGTAGTGGCTCGGCAGGTAGATCGACGTGGGCTCGATGCGCTGGGTCACCTTCACGCGCGTCGTGCCGGTGTGCGTCTCGGAGGACACCTCCACCTCGTCGCCGTCGGCGATGCCCATCTGCGCCGCCACGTCGGCGTTCATCCAGATGCGCTCCAGCCCGTACATCTTCGTGATGGCCATCAGCGGCTCGATGTTGGCCGTCTGGGTGTGGGTGTGGATGGCCTGCTTGCCGCCCACCAGGCGGAACTGGCCCTCGCCCGGGGTCACCTTCGTTTCAAGCCAGCCAGGGGAAGCCGGGAATCCGGCCGCCACGCAGGCGTCGCTGGTGAAGTGGACCTTCTTGTCGGCGGTGCCCCACGTGGTCTTGAGAGCGTACTTCAGCTCCTTCTCGGGGAAGGTGATGGTGCCGCCGGCCTCGCGCAGCGCGTCGAGGGACAGGCCGATGGTCTGCAGCTGGGCGTCGGCCAGCTCGTCGACGGTGAACTGGAAGTACTCGCCCACGCCGCAGGCGTTCGCCAGCTCGGTGAAGATCTCGTCCACCGGCTTGGTGTTCGGGTGGATCTTCTCGATCACGCGGTCGCGCAGGCTGACCACGGGGATCTTGCCGCCCACGAACTCGGGCACCTCGAGGCGCTCCAAGTAGCACGTGTCGGGCAGGACGTACTGGCAGGCCTGGCAGGTCTCGGTCAGCTGCACGTCGATGGCCACCGACAGCTCGGCGCCGGAGAGGAACTCGGTCAGCTGCGCCGGGTTGGAGTAGCCCGCCACGCAGTTGGACTGGTAGAAAAACACGCCCTTGACCTTGCCCTCGGGGATGAGCGAGAGCGCGTAGGTGGACACGCCCATGCCGCCGGAGGACAGCGGATACTCGGCCTGGCCGATGATCTTGCCCTCGGGCTTGGCGGGAGCGGCGAACTTCGGGTCGGTCAGCTTGCCGGCCGCGGCGCTGGCCGGGAAGTAGGCGCCACCCTCAAGGCCCCAGCAGCCCAGCAGCGTGTTGAACAGGCACAGCGCACGCGCGGTCTCGCCGGAGTTCTGGTGCGCGCAGCCGAACGCCGCACGCCAGCCCTGCTCGATGCAGGCCTTCGGCGCAGCTTCCCACATCTCGTTGGCAAGGCGCTCGATGGTCTCGGCGGGAATGCCGGTGATCTCGGAGGCCCACTCGGGCGTGTACTCGGTCACGCGCTCGGCCCAGTCCTCGAAGCCCACCGTGTAGTTGGCGATGTAGTCGGCGTCGTACTTGTTCTGCGAGATCAGCACGTTGGCCATCGCCAGGATGAGCGCCAGGTCGGTACCGGGCTTGATGGGCACCCACTCGTCGGCGTACAGGCAGCTGGCGTTCTGGCGCGGATCTACGATCACGACGTGCACGCCGTTGGCCTTCGCGTCGCGCAGCGCGTGCAGCGAGCTGGGGCGGATGCCGTCAGCGTAGCTGCGGCCCAGGAACATGACCATGTTGGCGTTGGCGACGTCGGCCGTGAAGTCGGCTGCGCCGATGGCCTGGGTCATGCCGGAGTTCTTCGACATGTTGCACGCCACGCCATGGGTGTAGGTGTTGGGCGACCCGAGCGCCTGCATGAAGCGGGCGGTGTAGAAGCTGCCCGACGGACGCGGGTCCTGGATCATCACCAGGGCGTTGGGGCCGTCGGCGTCGATGATGCCCTGCACCTTCTCGGAGATCTCGGCCAGCGCCTGGTCCCAGGAAATGGCCTCGAACTTGCCGGAGTCGTTCTTCTTCAGCGGGTCGGTCAGGCGATCCTCCGACCACGCGATGGACGCGTAGCCGTAGCCGCGCGCGCACAGCGTGCCGTCGCAGTACGGATGGTCCTTGTCGCCCACCATCTCGGTGAAGCGGCCGTCCTCGCCCACGTAAGCGGTGAACCCGCACTTGGACGAGCAGGAGTTGCACAGCGAATGCACGGCCTTCTTCTCGCCGCCAGCGGCGTGCGCCTGCTCGGCCTCCCAGGCGGAAAAGCCCAGAAAGCCGCTGCCGGCCGCCCCCGCGGCAACACCCGCGCTGCGCGCGAGGAAGCTTCGCCTGGTGATCGAGTTTTCCGTCATCGTCTCCCCCTTCTCTTTCTCGTCTATCCCTTTGCCTTGCTTCTATTCGCATGCGTCGAAACGCTAGACGAACCGTAAGTGCCGGAAGAGGCGCGGCGCCCCTCCCGTTGCGCGCGACCTTTCTTACGCAGAGGCCGCCGCGAGCGCGCCGACAACCAGCTCCTGCTGGGCGCGGATGCCCAGCAGCGCATCCACCAGCGCCAGGTAGAACAGGGCCTCATCCCCCAGCCCCACCAGCTTCAGCCGGTAGGCGGTCAGCCAGCCGGTGCGCTCCAAGAACAGCTGGCGCGCGTCGGCGGCGCGGCCGGCTTCCAGCAGCACCGACACGCACTCCAGCTCCAGCGCCAGATGGTCGGGGCAGGCCGAGAACTCCTCGGGCACCTGCATCCCCAGCGACGCGATGAGGTCTTCCATGTACAGCGCGGTGTCGGCCTTGTACAGCCCGCTTTGATGGGCGAACGGGCCGCGCACGGGATCGTGCGTCCATTCCACGTAGAGCGACTCGACAGGCAGCGCGCTTTCCGGCAGGCCTCCGGTGAAGTGGCGCGCGGCGAAGGTGCGCTTCTCGGCGAACGAGGGCGGGGCGAACAGGGCGTCCACCTCGCGCTCGGCCAGAAACTCCTGCAGCGGTGCGCCGCGGTGCGCCCGCGCGATGGGGGCGTCGCCGGCTCCCCAGACAGAAGCGTCGGAAAGCAGCGCGCGCAGGCGGGAAAGGAAGGCCTCCCATTCGTCGGTGCGCACGACGTCGCGCCAGGCGTCCTCGGACGCCGGACCGAAGCACTGCGCCGCCACGGACATGAAGCGGGCGTCGTCCATCGCCATGTCGGGTCCCCCTCCCCTTGTATGATGCCCCTCGGCCCTCCGCCGGCGGCGTGCCGCGGAGGGGCCGGCGCGCCCGGCGGATCGGGCGGGCGCGCCGTTGCGCCGCCGCATCGGGCGGCTTGCGCTGCATCGAAGTATGGGGGCGCAGGCGGCGGGCGTGTCATCTGTTAGGGGCGAAATCTGCCGGAAATCGCCGCCAGACGACAGGAACGCCGTGTCCTCCGTTTCAGATGACACGGCGGGCGAATGATGGAGCATAGTTCTTCTCACCTGGGATTTTAAGCAAGATGACGCTGAAGGCGACAAGCGGGGCGCCGCGACGGGCGCGCCAGGGGACACGCGGGGGAAGGAAGGGCGCATGCAGACAGCCGACACGGCGCAGGACGCGAACGCGCGCGAACGGGAGGGCTTCTTCGCGCGCCATGCCGCGCTGTGGCCGGTGGCATGCGGCCTGGCCTGCGCCCACATGGGGCTCACGGTGGCCACGGCGGGTAGCCTGCGCTTCACCGACGAGGGCGTGTTCACCGACGGCGCCGCAGTGGTGGCGCTGGTTCCCCTGCTCGTGGCCGCCGTCTTCCTGTACAAGGCGAAGGCCCGCTGCGACCGGCGGCACATGACCGCGCTCATCCGCATCGCCATAGCCGCGCAGGTGCTCATCGTGGTGACGATGGGCGTTTTGCGGTTCAGCGGGCTGTGCACCTTCCCCGTCCGCTTCGCGCTGAGCGTGGCGGCCACTTTCGCCTCGGTCACCTGCATCGCGTGCTGGCTGCGCCGCCCGCACGACGACGGCTGGCCGCTGGGGATGGCCGGCGGGGCCGTGCTGGTGTTCTCGGCCCTGGCTATAAGCCAGGTTCCCGTGTTCGCCACCGTGCTTCTGCCCGACGGGCTGCGCTGCCTGTTCATCGCTCCGTTCACGGCGGCGCAGTACCTCTGCCTGCGCTGGGCGCGCAAGCGGGGCGGGACCGACCGCGCCGCCGTGCTGGCCGCCGATGACTACTTCGCCTTCATGCGCGCCGGCGGGGCCAGCCGGCGCTTCCTGACCGCCTGCGCGCTTGGCCTGGCGGCGCTGTCGCTGGTGGCGGGCTTTCTGGAGGGCTTCCCCGACGGTGAGCCCATCCCCTTCACGCTGCCGGCGCGGACGGCGTGCTTCATCATCGGCGAGGCGATGTCCGTCCTGTTCGTCGTCGCCGTGACGCGGCGGCGCCGGCGCGCGATGACGGTGGGCATCTGGATCGTCATGGAGCTTCTGGCCGCGGTGACGCTGGTGCTGTACTGCGCCTTCCCCGGGCATCTGGAGGTGGGCGCCATCGCCGTCACCCTGCTGGGGACGCTCATGACGGCGTTCGTATGGCACCTGGTGATCGCCTACGTGTCTACCGGGTGGCGCGACCCGTTCTACTACGCCGTGGTGGTGTGGGGCGTCTGGACGGCGGCGGAGGCGGCGGGGCGCTTCGTGCTGCTGGGGGTCATGCCCACCGGCGGCGACAGCCACTTCACCGGCACCGTGATAAGCCTGCTTCTGCTCATATCCACGCAGATCATCCTCGTGAAGCTGATCGACGTGACGGAGTTCGCCGCGCGGGCCGCGCTCGGAGGCGCGCCGACCCCGGCAGGCGCCGCCGACGCAGCGGCAGCCGTCGAAGCTCCTGGCGCAGACGACGCCGCGCAGCCCGAAGCCGACGAGGCGCCCGCGAAGCCGCGCGCGCTGGAGCGCATCCTGGGCCTGGACGAGGACTCCACGCTGGCCGACGCGCGCCATGCGGTGGCGCGCCACAACGCCGAGCTGATGGGCACCCAGTTCCTGCTGTCCGGCCGCGAGGTGGAGGTGCTAGCGCTCTACGTGTCCGGCTTCACGCAGAAGCGCGTGGCCGAGGAGCTGCACATCTCGCAGACGACGGCCCACACCCACATCGGCCGCATCTACTCCAAAACCGGCCTGCACTCCCGCCAAGAACTCCTCGACTACATGCGCCAATACGGCGATATGTAGAGGGCGGCGCCACCCGCCGCAGCGCTGCCGCGGCCGGGGCGGCGCGCGTTACAGCGTGATGATGCCCAGGGTCTGGGCCACGTAGGCGATCAGGATGATGACGATGCACACCGGCGCGATGTACTTGATCATGACGGTCCACGCGCCCGCCAAGCTGAACTTGGCGGAAAGGCGCACCTCGTCGATGAGCATCTTGGGTTTGATGACCCAGCCGACGAACACGCAGGTGAGGATCGCCGAGATGGGCATCATCACCGAGTTGGAGATGAAGTCGAGGAAGTCCAGGATCGAGGTGCCCTCGCCCAGCGGCTGGATGAACGCAAGGTTGCTGTAGCCTAGGTTCACCACGGCTCCCACGGCGGTGGTGAACACCACCACGATGACGAGCGCCTTCTTGCGCGACATGCGCGTGCCGTCGGCGATGATGCTGGTGCACGTCTCGACCAGCGAGATGGAGCTTGTCAACGCCGCGAAGATAACCAAGATGAAGAACACGCATCCGATGATGGCGCCCGCATCGCCCATGCTGTTGAACACCTGCGGCAGGATGACGAACATCAGCGACGGGCCGGCGTTCTGCGCCACAGCCTCGCCGGAGCCCAGCGCGGCAAACGTGGAGGGGATGATCATCAAGCCGGCAAGCAACGAGATGGCGAACGTGGTGCCCGCGATCTGCATGACCGAGGAGGTGAGCTTCTCCTCCTTCTTGAGGTACGATCCATAGGTGACCATGATGCCCATGGCGAGCGACAAAGTGAAGAACGTCTGGCCAAGCGCCGCCACGATCAGCTCGGGCGAGAACTTGCTCACGTCAGGCACCAGGTAGAACGCCAGACCGTCCATGGCGCCTGGCAGGCTCAGCGCGTAGACGGCGAGCACCGCGGACACGATGATGAGCGCCGGCATCATGATGAGGTTGGCCTTTTCTATGCCTTTGTTCACACCCAGAGCGACCACCAGATAGGTGAGCGCCATGAAGATAAGCATGAACAGCATGCTCTCGGGAGTGTTGGCGATGAAGCTTGAGAAATATCCGCCGCCATCGGCCAGCGCCGCAGGACCGTCGGTGAGGTAGGCGGTCATGTACTTGGTGGTCCAGCCGCCGATCACGCAGTAGTACGGCACGATGATGAACGGGATCGCCGACATGAACACGCCGATGAACGCGTATTTCTTCGCCAGCACCTTGAACGAGCCGATGGAGCTCAAGCCCGTATGACGCCCCAACGCGGTCTCCAGCAGCAGAAGCGAGATGCCGATGGTGAACACGAACACCAGGTAGACGAACAAAAACGTGCCGCCGCCGTACTTCGCCGCCAGATAGGGGAAGCGCCACATGCTGCCCAAACCCACCGCCGAAGCGGCGGCCGCCAGCACGAACGCCAGTTTGCCAGACCAGGTCGCGCGACCGTTTCCCGTTGCCATTGGATAACCTCCGTTTGATCTTAGCGCCGCAAGCGCAAGCCCGCAAAGACGACGCCTCCCCGCATCGCCTCGCAAGGCGCTTCAAGCCAATTGAAAAGACCGGGTGGAAAACGCCTCCGATAAGGCGAGCCGCCGTTCGGCCTAAATATCGCATTATAGCGAAGTCCCGCCGAATGGATAGGCACATCAAGCCAACGGGATCGGTTTCCCCTGAGCGTCGCGCAGCGGACCGTGAAAGGCAAACGACAGCGCGCAGATGACGCGCACGACGGCGGGCGACAGGCGACGCGGCGGCAGAGAGTTGGAAGGGCGCGGGCGCGCGTCTAGCCCTGTGCGGGCTTCGCTCGGTCCACGAAGTAGATCTGGTACCACATCAGGAACATGTAGACGATCCAGATCTTGCGCGAGCGGTCGGCGCCGGCCTTGTGCTCGTCCAGCAGGCGCACCAACTCGTCGGTGTTGAAGAAGCGCCGCGCGATGTCGCCGGTGAACCACGCGCGCACTTCCTCAAGGTAGCGGTCCTGGCGCAGCCAGTTGACCACCGGCACGGGGAAGCCCAGCTTCTCCTTCTGCGCCCAGTCGCGCGGGATGGCGCGTTCGGCCGCTTCGCGCAGCGCGATCTTGGTCTGACGCCCGTCCGCCTTCAGCGCAAGCGGCACCGTGGAGGCAAGCTCGAAGACGCGCTTGTCCAGAAACGGCACGCGGCTTTCCAGCGAATGCGCCATCGACATCTTGTCGGTCTTCAGCAGGATGTCGCCCACCAGCCAGAAGGACAGGTCCACGTGCTGCATGCGCGTCGTTTCGTCCAGGCCCGCCACCTCGGCGTACACCGGGGCGACAAGCTCTTGCGGCAGCGCTGCCGGCTTCGCGTCCGCGCCCGCGCCGCGCTTGCCCGCGCGCAGCCGCTCGCGCTCAGCGGGGCTGAACGCCACGCCGTTGGCGTTGGTGTAGTACCAGTCCTCCACCGTTTCGCTGGCGCGCTCCAGGTAGTTCGCACCGCGCACGCCCAGCGCGCGGGCCGCCCTCGACGCGCCGCGCAGCAAACCGTGCGGCGCCCAGCCCAGCTTTTTGTTGGAGAACGGCACCTGGTAGATGCGGTAGCCGCCGAAGAACTCGTCGGCGCCTTCGCCCGACAGCACGGCCTTCACCTGCGTGGCAGCCAGCTGGTCCACGAAGTACAGCGCCACCGCGCTCGGATCCGCCGACGGCTCGTCCATGTGCCACTGCACCAACGGCAGGCTGGCCCAGTACTCGTCTTCGCCGATGTGGTGCGCGGCGTTGGCGATGCCCAGCTCGTCGGCCAGCTCGCGCGCCCAGCTGATCTCGTCGCGCTCGCCTTCGTATTCGGCAAAGCCCACGGTGAACGTCTTGATGGCGGGGTTTTCCTTCGCCAGGCACGCGGCCAGGTAGCTGGAGTCGATGCCGCTGGAGAGGAACGACCCCACCTCCACGTCGGCCACGTTGTGATAGCGCACGCTCTCGCGCAAGGCGGCGTCGATGGCGTCCACCGTGTCCTGGCGGCTGCGCGCCGCATCGAAGCGGTAGGCAGGCCGCCAGTAGCGGCGCATTTCCAACGAGCCGTCAGCGTGCACGCGCAGGCAGTGGGCAGGCGGCAGCTTGAAGATGCCTTTGAAGAACGTCTCGGGCAGGGCGCTGAACTGGAAGCACAGGTACTGCTCCAGCGCCTCCTCGTTCAGTTGGCGCTCGTAGGCGGGATGCTCCAGGATGCACTTGATCTCGGAGGCGAAGATGAACCGCGGGGCGGCATCGCCTTCGCCCGCGTCGCCCGAACGCACGCCGGCCGCACCCGGCTGCACCGTGTAGTAGAACGGCTTGATGCCGAAGAAGTCGCGGGCGCAGAACAGCTCGCGGGTCTGAGCGTCCCAGATGGCGAACGCGAACATGCCGCGCAGCCGGTCCAGCACGCCCTCGCCCCAGGCCAGATACCCTACCAGCAGCACCTCGGTGTCGGAGCTGGTCTCAAACGTCCAGCCGTCGGCCTCAAGCTCGGCGCGCAGGTCGCGGTAGTTGTAGATCTCGCCGTTGAACGCAATGGCGAACCGCCCGATGGCGCGCGCGTCGGCTTCGGATTCGCGGAAGGCGCCGTCCAGATTGCGCGCGGGCGAGGTCACGCGCGCGGCGGGCGCGGCGTCGGCGCGCACCATGGGCTGGTTGCCGCCCTCCAGGTCGATGAGCGACAGCCGCCGATGCCCCAGCGCGATGCCGCTTTCAGCATCGAGGTACTGGCCTTCGCCGTCCGGCCCGCGATGCGCCATCACGTCGCACATCGCCTTCACGATGGGCGCATCGGCCGCCTTCGCCCCCGTGAACCCGCAGATACCGCACATGTCCGCCCGACCCTCCGTCCGCTCGCCAAACCTTTCTTCATGATAACGTCGGCGCAGAAGGCCCCTGCGAGTGTTTACAAAAGCGAAAAGACGGACCGCGGGGTGCGCGGGCGCGGAACCCTTTGCGCCCGCGTCCACGCGCACCCGAGCCATGGGGGGGCGGCACTTCGCCTCGTTCGTTTGCAGCAGCGAGTCGCCCACGAACACCTGCTCGAGCACGCGAACCGCCTCTTGGCATTCCTCGGGCGTCAGATGCTCGTTCAGCTCTTCGAGGGCGTACAGCAGGTCGCGCTTGAGCAGCACGTCTCAGTAAGAGCCACGGCCCAGGGTGCCATCCGAACCGAGCACCTCTTCGTCAAAGCAGTAATGCACATCCCAGCCGAGCCTTGACAGCAGCTCGCCGGCAGGTTTTTGGACGGCCTCCGCCTCTGAGTATTTGTTTCGAGACATGCGATCACCTGCTTAACGTCAAATGTCTTCTCCCTACAGCCGCGCCTGCAGATCCTCGGGTGACGGAAGAATGCCCTCATATTCTTCCGGAAGCGCGTCGCCCAAACGGTATTCGCTCACGCCGATGGGCTCGCTGATGCTTTGCAGAGAGTACTCTGCCACCACATCGTTTTTCGTTTTGCAGAGAAGAAGTCCGATTGTCGGGTTGTCCGCCTCCCCTGCGAGCTCGCCGTCGACCGCCACAACGTAGAAGCCAAGCTTGCCAGCATATTCAGGTTGAAGCGGCGCGTTCTTGAGTTCGATGACAACATAGCATCTGAGCTTGGTATTGTAAAAGAGCAGGTCGATGTAGAAATCCTCGCCGCCAACGACAAGATGGTACTGCCGTCCCATGAACGCAAAGCCCGTGCCCAATTCCAGCAGCAGCTGCACAATTCGGAATCGACTTCACGAGCGAACTTGGCCATGTATTTGAGACTGCGGACCGAAAAGCCCTTGATTCCCGGAAACGCCGCACGGATGTCGCGGGACAGCGTGTCGATGAACTTGCTACCCTACTCCGCACGCTCGTTGATCTCCTGACCTACAAGCCAATACATGCGCACCATCTCGGCAGACGCCTTCTGGACGGCATTCGCGCGCGCTTGGCTCACGATATCGACGACGCAGTCGAAAGCACCCTTGTATTCGTTCGTGTTCATCAGCATGGCTGCACCCCGATCTCTCCGGACATGAGCTTAGGCAGCAGACGGTCGCGCGCCTCGCGGGCGGCAGCGATTTGCGATTCCAACTTCGACATCATCTCACAGAAAAAGTTGTCAGATGCCTGGATCACCCCGCTCTCTTCGCGAGACAGACTGGTCGATTGCCACGGCCCCACCCCTTAACCGTCTCAGATGCCCGCCATTGGCGATTCCGCCGGTATCCTACAGACGATGTGCCCCGAAACGCCCCTCGTGCACCTTCGCCCTCAAATGCGCGTCGAGCTCGCGGGTTTCAAAGGCGGCGTCGGGCATGCCCAGCGAGAGAATGGCCTCCAGCTGATACGGTTTCGGGATGCCGAGCAGCTCGACGACGTATTCCTGCGTAGAACGCCCATCGGCTGCCTGGCGCATGCGGCCCTGGACCCAGCAGCTGCCCAACCCGCAGGCGGAAGCCTCCAGATGCATGTTCGCCATGACGATGGAGCAATCCTCGATCCAGGTATCGGCTACATCGGGGTTCCCCACCACCACGATGGCGGCGGAGGCGCCAGCAAGCATGCCCGCACCATGGTCGCGACAAGCGGACAGCGCCTCAAGCTGCGCGCGATCGCGCACGACGACGAGCTCCCACGGGCGCAGGCCGCGGCCCGAGGCCGAGCGCAGCCCCGCCTCGATGACGCGCTCGAGCAGCTCGTCGGGCACGGGTTCGTCCGCGTAGCTGCGCACGCTGCGGCGCCTTCCCATGGCGTCCAGCACGTCGATGCCGCCTTGCGGGGCGAACTCGGCTCGCTCCGGCACGATCTCCAGCCAGCAGCCGTCGGGATCCTCGATGAAGTGCAGCCCCATGGCCTCGTTCACGTGGCAGACGCAGTCCATCTTCTCGTGCAGAAGGAGCGCGGCCTCGTAATCGGGCACCGTGAACGCGATGTGCGAATCACGCCCCCCGTTGTCGTAAGGCAGCTTGCGGCCGCGGTTCCAGGTGAGCTCCAGCTGGAAACCGGACGTCCGGTTGCCGACGAACACGTTGACCCACGAGCCGTCTTCCGCCCCCACGCGCCGAATCTCGGTCAGCCCGAGCGCCTCCTCGTAGAACTCAAGCGATTTTTCCAGATCGATCACGTGCAGGCAGCGATGGATGGCCTTTCCTTCCATGGCGTTCCTTTCCTCGAAGGGTCTTTCCCCTAAGCCTAGCAGATGGACGAGGCGAAAAGGAAGGATGCGGCGGAGACAGGCGAATCGGAGGGCGTGGCGTATTCGCCGTGGCTGGCCTGCTCTTACGCTTTGCAACCGGCCTCGAGCGCGTTCTCCGCCCCAAGCGGCACGTAACGCCCATCAAGGCCAGCCTCGACCGTGAAACCCCACGTGCGCCTGTGCTTCCTTCGTTTCCGCGTCGTCGGAGTCGCCGTCCAGGATGACGGTCGCATGCGACTTGGCTAGAATCGAAGAAGACGCATTTCGCGAGGCGAAATGCCGCACGGGCTCGACCGGGGGGCCGCCCATCTGGGCGCCGCCTCTCTAGCGCGCCCGTGCGGCAAAGGGGCAGCAAGGAGACGCTATGCCAAGCATGAGGTTCATCCTGAAGACGTTCGAGGGACACGTTCTCGACGCTGATTTTGTTCCGGGCTGGACGGAGGCAGGGGGAAGCCTGGCCGTCCTGGAGCCAGCGAAAATGTACGAAGGCGGCAGAACGTATCTTGTGGACGCCGGCTACGAGCCTTCTGCCCATGCGAGCGTCGGCGAAGGCGCTGCCTTTCTATTCTGCGGCAACGCCCAAGGCCCCGCTCCGAAGAACCGGCTTGCCATCTACCTGGACGAGCCTCTTGTGCGAGTGTTCAACGTCATGGACCGCATCATGCGCAAGGAGCGCTCTTGGAAGGAGGCGTTCGACTCCCTTCGGGCCGAGCCTGGCGAAACCGACTTTCAATCCGTCGTCTCGCTTGCTTCGAACCTTGGCCGATGCCCCGCGCTGATGGCGAACGAGCAGGGGAAGATCATCTGCAGCAGCCTGCTTCGCGAAAGCCCTTCGCTTCGGGTCAGGCCGTTTGTCAACGATCTGGCAAGCAACCCCGCAGCGCAGGAGATCGTAGAATCGTTCGTGCGAAGCGGGTCTTCGAAGGAAGCCTATCCCACCGGCGCCGGCTCGACGGTTCACTGCCACGAGATCCTGCACCCTGGCGGATCCCGCAGCATCATGATCATGGAGGACGTGCGCGGAGAGCTCGACATCGAAACCCTCACGGCGCTTGCCGCCGGCAAGCTGAGCCGGATAAGCCGCAAGGCCAGCCTGAAGGCGGTCCACGAAGACATAAAGGCGTTTCTCAGCTGCTGGGAAGACATTGTGGGTATGAACCTCACCACCACCGTCGAGGTGCGAGACGCCATCTCCCACCTGCCGCACAAGGTCGACAGGTTCGTGTCCTTGGCGCTGGTCTCGTTTCCCCATCGAAAAGCGAGGAGCCCCTATCGCAACGCCTTGCTGCAGCTGCGCAGATTCTTCCCGAACGAGAACATGACGCTGTACCAGGGCGACATAATCATCATGCTCAGCAGGAAGGAAAGGACGCTGCGCCCGAACTTCGAAGACGTCGACACCGACGCGCTTTCGGAGTTTCTCATCGAGAACGACGCGATAATGGTGGTTACGTCGAAGACGCGGCGCCTGGACGGCCTGCTGTCGATTTACAAGCTCGCCAAACGCACGGCGCTGCTCGCGTTCGCGCTCAACGACTCGCTGGCGCAAAAGAGGATCGTCTACTACGAAGACTACAGCATCTACTGCCTGATAGACCTCGCGGTCAGGCAGTACTTGACAGACCCCGAGAACAACGACGTGGTGTACCTGGTCCACACGGCGGTGATACAGCTTACGCGCTACGACAGAGAGCACGGCACCGACCTGCGCGACCTTCTGTACCACTACCTGATGTGCGACCGCAACGCGGCCGCTACCGCTGCGGCGACCTTCATGCACCGCAACACCGTTTTGAACAAGGTCAACAAGATAAACAGCGTGCTGCAGCTCGACCTCGGCGATCCGCGGCTTCGCCAGAAGCTCATCCTGTCATGCCAGGTGATTCTATACATGGAACGCGTGATGAACCTGAGCCTGGGTCAGTGAGCGCATCGCGGCAGCCGTCCCATCGTGGGACTGCGATGAGACGGCCCCTTGTCTACCAGTCGGTGCGGCTGCGTTCGGCGATGCAGCGCGTGACCTCGTCGTACACGCCGGGGAAGGTGCTCGCCGGCGCGCCTGACGTGAGGCAGGGAATGTAAAACGTCTTGGCCTCCATGCGGTTCAGAGCGTCGTCGACCACGGCCCTCACGGATTCGGGCGTCCAGTCCGCGCGATCCGCCTCGGTGCTCGCGATGCCGCCCATGAACGACAGCTTCCCTCCGTAGCGTCTCACCAGGTCGGGCAGGTCGTTGGAGTCCAGCAGGCATCCCTGCCAGATGTCGATCCCCATCTCTATCATGTACGGCACCAGCGTTGCCGCGTAGGTGTCGGAATGGTGCACGATCAGCTGCACCCCATGGCTTTTGTAGTACCCGTAGACCTTCTTGTAGCGCTCGAGGAAGAACTCCTCGAACATCTCCGGCTTCATGAAGGTGGACTTTGCCGTGCCCCAGTCGTCGGCGTGCACGATGCCGTCGGGCTTGAGGTAGGTGCAGATCGCCTCGGCTTGCTCCAGCTCCACCTCGGTGATGACATCCAAGATCTCCTTCACCTCGTCGGGGCTCTCGTAAAGCGCCATGAGCGCGTCCGCCATGCCGCATAGGTAATGCAGCCTCTCGAACTGGCCCGGCGAGACCAAAGCCATGACGAACTGCTCGTCACGGTCGACCTTCTCGGCTTTCTCCTGAAGCGGCTCCCACTGCGCCGGAGAGGACCACACGCCCCTGGGGACCGTCTTGAGGTAGTCCTTCCACTCGTCGATGTCCTTCACCACCAGGTGCGGCCCATCGTTGAGCGGCATGCGCCCCGGCTGCCCCGCCACCTGGAAGAGAACGCCCCATTCGTCGGTCATCTGGCCGTTTTCGTCGGTGGTGCGGTCGCAGACCGGGTTGCCGCGCACGATGGCGAACGCCTCCCACTGGTTCACATAGCGGTCGGGTTTTCCTCCGTGAATGCACTCCAGCAGGTTCTGGCGCTTGGTAAGCATGGGCGCGCGCTCCTCTCTCGGCTGGCAGGCAGCCGCATCGAAACATACCTCCTGCGAGCGCCCTTGTCCAGGCGCCCGCAGGAACCGGGCGTGACGTTACGCTACGCTCTTCCGCCTAGCCAGCGAGCACCGGGGTCAGAACGTCGGGGAACAGGTTCCAGATGCCCGTGGCGGAGATCACTGCACCGAAGATGATGCCGGCGATGGTGAAGATAAGCTGCTTGGTGACCAGGCTCTCCTGCAGTTCCTTGGGGGTGGAGCCTACGATCAAGGCGCCCGCAAGGGAGAAGGGCGACATGCCCGCTGCCATGCAGCCGCACCACACAGAGCACAGCAGGCCGACCGGGTTCAGGCCGGTGGCCGCCGCAATGGAGGGAACCACGGCGTAGGCGATGGGGAACACAACCGAGGTCATAGACGAGAAGAAGGTCAGGAAGCCGCAGAACAGGGCCAGCAGCGGGGCGATAAGCCACACCGGGAAGTCATCGTGACTCACGATCGAGGCGATGGCGTCGCCCAGGCCGGCTTCGGTGGCAACACCGACCATGATGCAAACGCCGCAGATCTGGATGATGGTGTTCCACGGAACGGCGGCGATGATCTTCTTCTGATCCGCCAAACGCAACGCGATGCAGACGAGAGCCGCGATAACCATGATGGACTGAGGCTGGCAGACGCGCGCCAGGACGGCGAGCCATTCGATGTCAGGGAAGAACATCGAGAACATGACCGGGAAGAACATCAGGCACAGCGAAACGATCATGATGGCAAGGGTTATGCGCTGATCGCCTTTGAACGCAGGCGGCTTTTCGATCATCTTCACCTTCTTGGCCTTGTGGCATCCCAGCACGAAGTAGGTGACGACAAGCCACACGATGCAGGCGATGGTGACCGAGATGAACTGGTACATGGTGGATTCGAACGCCGCATCGTATCCGTAGTTCGCCTCCAGAAGGCCAAGGCCGACAACCCCTCCGAACCCGTTGATGGGATTGGAGCCGAACACGAACGCACCCATGCAGATGGCGATAGCTCCCATGACAGGAGACAAGCCGGCAGACACCATCATCGGAATCACAATAGGCGCCATGATGCCAGGCGTGGATCCGCCCGCGCCAAGGACGTCGATGACGCCCGTCAGCAGAAAGACCGCGAACGGAAGGATCTTGGCGTTGCCGCCCACCGCGTACAGCATCTTCTGGCTGAGCAGGTCAAGCGTGCCCGTCTCGATAGCATGACCGAACAAAAGCGCAATCGCAACAAGGAAGAACATGATGCGGATCGGCCAGAAGTTGACGATGTCGGAAACCGTCAGGCCCAAACCGACGGCGCCGATGATGAAGGCGATCGACATGGCGATGATGCCGGTATTGATCTTCGTGACGTTGCCGATGACGATCGCCGCAGCAAGGCCGATCAACGAAAGTGCGAGAACCATTTTTTCAACCCCTCCTTATGAAGCCATTCGAACCGATTCTCTTCTTCTATAGCCACCAGAACGAGGCCCGCCCGTCCCTTGCACGCTGCGAAAGGACGCTTCCTTTTCACAGCGCCGAGCGATAGCAGCTGCTTGGTTTCGCCAGCACAGCCGTTCGCCCCGTTCTGGATTGGCTCGATAAGAAACGAGTCTTCGAGATTGCTTGCATCAAGGGTTTTACTTCGGCGCCGCGCGCGTTTCAAGGCAGGAGACATACGATGTGCCGCTTGCCTTCCAATCGGGGTTTCGATGTGCAAGCGGCACATCGGGAAGCCTTCCCCATTGCCTGACCGAGGTGTTTCGACAGCAACCAAACGTCATCGATGCATTCATGATTGCAATTGCATCGAGGAGAGAACCTGCGACGGACGTCCCGCAACTCTGATCCCGCATCCGTACGCAAAAAAAAACGGCCCGGCGCGTTTGGAACGCACCGGGCCGCAAGACGGCGACAGAGCGGCGGCGCTGTCGCGAGACGACCGCACAACGGCTCCCGCTCCGCGCCTCTCCGCGCGACGTGGGAGCGCCGTCTACGCCTGGGGGTACTGCCCGTCGTCCACCGGCTCGAGCCACTCGTTCGAGCAGCCCTCGCCCGGCGCCTCGAAGGCGATGTGGGAGAACCAGCTGTCGGCGGCTGCGCCGTGCCAGTGCTTCACGCCGGCAGGGATCACCACCACGGTGCCAGGCGTGAGCGCCTGGGGCTCCTTGCCCCATTCCTGGTACCAGCCGCGGCCGTCGGTGCAGATGAGGATCTGCCCGCCGCCGCGCTCGGCGTGGTGGATGTGCCAGTTGTTGCGGCAGCCCGGCTCGAACGTCACGTTCGCCAGGAACACGCCCGCCTCGGCGGGGTCGGTCAGCGGGTTGAGGTACGAGTTGCCGACGAAGTACTGCGCGTACGCGTCGTTGGAGCTGCCGATGCCGAACATCGGGGAGAAGTCGTCGCCCGCACCGTCGTCCGCCTCATCGCCGTACACTTCCAGCGCCACGCGGAACGCCGCCCACGCGTTCGGCCAACCAGCGTAGAACGCCACATGCGTGAGGATCTCGCCCATTTCCTTGCGTGTGACGCCGTTCGTCTTTGCCGTCATCATATGGTACTTGAACGAGCTGTCCATAAGCCCCTTGCTCACGAGCACCGTCACCGTGAGGATCGAGCGCATCTTAAGCGACAGCGCCTCTTCGCGGTTCCACACCTCCCCGAACAGCACGTCATCGTTGAGCTGGGCGAACTTCGGCGCGAAATCGCCGAGCTGGTCCCGTCCTGCCGTCTGCTTCACCATGTTCTGCTTCCTTTCCTCGAAATCTTCCTGTCTGTATCGTGCAGCCGGGTCGCCCCGGCGTTGTCTTCGAATCCGCCGTCTGCGCACGGGGGGCGCACTGCACAACGTCCGGCCCCTCGTCGCCGTCCGCACGCGAACGGCGGACGCCTGCCGCGCCAGCGTCGGCGCGCTACTTCTTCGCGTTGGGGTCGGTGGTTCCCGCAAGCGGCTTCTCGCCGGGACGCCCGATGGGGCCCACCAGCTCGTGCGCCGTGTAGGGCTCCTCCAGAAACGCCATCTCGTCGTCGGTCAGCTTCACCTCAAGCGCTGCCACCGCGTCATCAACGCGCGACGGCTTCGAGCAGCCCACGATAGGCGCCTCGATGCCGCGGCACAAAAGCCACGCCAACGCAATGCGCGCCATGGGAACGCCGCGGCGCTCGGCAAGCTCGGCGACGCAGCCTATGATGGGAAGGTCCTGGCGCTCCGCTAAGTCGTACTTGTCGCGCACCACGTCGTCGGTCGTTCCACGCACCGAATCCGATTCCCAGCCCACATGGCACAGATGCCCCGACGCGAGCGGGCTGTAGGGCGTGACCGCCATGTCGAACTGGCGGCACACGGGGATCATCTCGCGCTCGTTCTCGCGGTAGAGCAGGTTGTGATGGCACTGCATGCTCGTGAATTTCGTCCAGCCGTTGCGTTCGGCGACCATCTGCATGTTGTACAGCTGGTAGGCGTACATCTCGCTCGCGCCGATGGCACGAACCTTGCCTGCGCGCACAAGAGAGTCGAGCGCCTCCATCGTCTCTTCGACAGGCGTTTTGTAGTCGAACCGGTGGATGATGTAAAGGTCAAGGTAGTCGGTTCCCAAACGGCGCAGCGTCCCGTCGATCTCGCGCTGGATCGCCTCGCGCGACAGGCGCCCCTCGTTGAAGAACACCTTGCTCGCCAGCACCACGTCCTCGCGGCGCACGCCGAGGCGCTTGAGCGCCTGGCCGATGTACTCCTCGCTCGTGCCGGCGGCATAGCAGTTCGCGGTGTCTATGAAATTGACGCCGGTGTCGAGGGCGCGCTTGATCACCGCCTGCGTGTCCTCGGGACCGAGCGTCCACTGATGCCCGCCGGGGATCTTCTCGCCGAAGCTCATGCCGCCCAGGCAGATGCGCGACACCTCGATGCCGGAATGTCCCAGCTTGGCGTATTCCATGCTTTTCCGCTCCCTTCCACTCTCGTTCCCGCTTCGCCGCAGACACCCGTCAGCTCGGCCGCGCCTGCCGCTCTTGCGGCAGACCGCACGCGCTGCGGGGCCCGCTTCGCCGCACCTACAGCGAGGCGCCCAGGTCGTAGGCGGCTTGCGGGTAGCGCGTGCGCTGCGTCATGCCGGGGGTGCCGCAGCCGTACCCGAGCACCATGCCCACGTCCTCCATGTGCAGATAGCGCACGAGCGTGCGGTAGTGGGCCTCAAGCGCGTCGAACGTCCAGCCGTCGGCGTTCCACGCCACCGCCAGCAGCGCGCACTTCATGCGCTTCGCGGTGATGCTGCCGTTGGCGGAGCAGAAGCGGTCCACCACGATTTTGAGCTGCGCGCTCATGCCGTAGTAGTACAGCGGCGTGGCGAGCACGAGCATGTCGGCCGAAAGGATCTCGCGCCGCAGGGCGTCCATGCCGTCGTGCTGCGCGCACGGGCCCTCGTAGCCGCAAGCCACGCAGCCCGTGCACGGCGCCACATCGGCCTGGGCCACATCGACGCGGGAAACCTCGTGCCCCGCGCTGCGCGCACCGCTTGCGAACGCCTCGCAGAGCATGGCCATGGAGCCGTCTGCGTTCGGGCTCCCCTGCAAAATGACGGTCTTCATCTTCGCTCCTTCCGTGCGCCCCTGCGCCTACAGCCCCAAGCCGTCCACCCAGGCGGCCACCTCGGACTCCGATGCGCCGGCGGCGAAGCGCTCGCCTGCCAGCCATTCGCCCGCGCCGGCCAGCGCCGCCAGGTTCTGCCCGCTCTGGCCCAGCGGCGATGACCCCGACGTGCAGAACGGGATCACCGTCTTGCCCGCAAAGTCGTTGCCGGACACGAACCCGTTCACCGCCCACGAGGCGTTGCCCCACCAGATGGGGTAGCCCAGAAACACCGTGTCGTAGCCGTCGAAGCCATCCGGGGTCGTTTTCACCAGCTCGACCGAGGGGTCGTAGCTGGCGCGCTCGCGGCTCGTGCGGCTGTCGGGGTCGTTGTAGGCCAGGTCGGCCTCCGTGTAGGGCTCAACGGGTTCGATCTCGAACAAGTCGGCGCCCAGATGGTTCGCGATCTTCTCTGCCACGTCGCGCGTGTTGCCCATCGCGGAAAAGAACGCCACAAGCGCCCCCGACGCTTGCCCTGCCTGCGCAGCCTGTTCGGAAGACGTTTCCGCCGAGGCGTCCGAGGCGTCCGGCGCGGCCGGCTCTTCGGAGGCGCCCTGCGCAGCCGTCGGCCGCCCTGCCTCCGGCTGCCCGCCGCAAGCCGCAAGCAGCGCGCCAACCGGCAACAGCAGCGCCGCCGATGCCGCGCCCTTCACGAACGTCCTCCTGCTCAGCATGCCGTCGCTTTCCATGGCCGCCCCCTTCTTCTCCTGCCGCGCAGCGCCGTTGCCCGGCACCTGCGCAGGAGCCTCGTCCTTGCGCGGACGCACCTGTCCGCTCGGGTATCTGCGCTCCATTCTTTCACGTTTTCATACTTTACGTTACATTGTGTTTCTTGTAAATACCATTTGCGATGACTTTATTTTTATCGGTTCATTAACTGCATGCGCTATACTGTACCCTGGACGAACGGATACGCGATTCAGCAAACGGGAGGCAGACATGGCCGAATTCGTGCGGGCGCGCAGCAACGCGCAGAAGGAGCAGCGCATGGACGCCATCAAGCGCGCCGCCGACGAGCTGTTTCGCGAACGCCCCTACCATGAGATCACGCTCAAGGCCATCTCCGAGCGTTTGGGCTGGTCGCATGCCGCGCTGTACAAATACGTCACCACCAAGGAGGACATCTTCCTGGAGGTGTGCGCCGACGCGCGGCGAGCGTACAACGACGCGCTGCTATCGGCCTACCCCGCCGGCTGCGCGTACTCGCACGAGGTGCTGGCCGAGGTGTGGGCCGAGCAGCTCAACGCGCACCGCGACTACCTGGCCTACAGCGAGCTGCTGCTGTCGATCATTGAGCGCAACGTGTCGGTGGAGCGTCTGGCTGCGTTCAAGTGCGCCTACTACGACGAGCAGGCGGAGCTCGTCGAGCGCTTCTGCGGCAACCTGGGCATGAGCGCCGACGCCGCCGGGCGCCTGTTCAACGCCGTGCTGTTCCACGCCACCAGCATCAACGCCTGGAACCAGGACAATCCGCTGGTGAGCGAAGCGCTGAAGCTGGCCGGCATAAAGCGATGCGTGCCGCCGCTCAAAGAGGAGATGCGGGAGTTCATCGGCATGTGCCTTGCGCACTACTGCCGCCGCTAAGGTCGCGGGATGGGAAGGACCCCGATGCCGGGCAAGCGGATGGGAACGGCGACCGCCCTGGCCGTCGCGGCGCTCGTCGCGCTGGGCCTCGGCGCGGCCGGGCTTGCTGGCGCACGGTTGCAAACGCTGCCCGCGCTGGAAGAAGCCGCCGCTCAGACGCACGACCTTGCGCAGGTGCAGAACCAGAACGACGCCGCGCTCTCGCCAGCACGCACGAAAGCCGATGCCGCCTCTGACGCCTTGCCCGCCCTGGACTACTGCGCGCATGTGCCCGAACTGCTGCAGTATCCCGAGATGTCCGCCGGCTGCGAGGTGTACGCGCTCACCGCGGTGCTGCGCGCGCTTGGCTGCGCCGCCGACCCGCACGTCATCGTCGCCGAGCATCTTCCCCTCGCATCCGAGGACGACGATCCCGCCGCCGTCTACGCAGGCGACCCCTACAGTTACGGCGAGGGCCTGCCGCCCGCCCTCGTGACGGCGGGCAACTCCTACCTGGAGCAGGAGGGCTTGCCCGCGCGGTTCGCCAACGCCACCGGGGCGTCCTTTGAAGAATTGCTGGCCGAAACAGAAGCGGGCCGGCCCGTACTGGTGTGGACCACCATGTACTTCGCCGACCCCGGCTTCTTCGAGCCCTTGCCTGCCTACACGTTCTACAACCTGGAGCACTGCGTGGTGCTGTTGGGTGCCGGTGAGAACGCGGGCACCGTGCGCTGCATGGACCCGATGAGCGGCTACATGGAGGTGGACGCCGCATGGTTCCGTACCCTCTACGAGCTCTGCGGCAGCATGGCGACCATCGTCGGCTAGCGCGGTCTGCGCGGCACCGCGCCCCTTCCGCTCGCCCGCGCCAACGCGCCGCGCCCGCCCGCGCAACCCACACAGCGCCGCACATCCAACGCCCAGTCCATCGGCCCGCCTGCTCCGCCCTCCCTTCCGCACCGCCAGCCGAGGTGCCATAATGAGGGGGTACGCGCTGCGCCCGGGCAGCCGCCTTGCGCAGCGAAACCGCCTGCGGAGGAAAGGATGCGCCATGCTCCACGAAATCAACTTCCCGTCGTCCAACGGCCGCGACCAAGTGACCGGCTGGATCTACGTTCCGGCGTGCGAGCCCGAGGGCGTCGTGCAGCTGGTGCACGGCTTCGGCGAGCATTCGCGCCGCTACTTCCACATGATCGTGGCGCTGATGGACGCCGGCTTCATCGTTGCCGCCGACGACCACGTGGGCCACGGCGCCACGGCCATCGCGAACGGCACCTGGGGCGACTGGGGCGACGCAGGCCCGCACGCCATGATGGAGGACGAGAAGCGCTTCAAGGACGCCGTGTGCGAGAAGTACCCCGACCTGCCCTATTTCATGTTCGGGCATTCCATGGGCTCGATGATCGCGCGCGACTTCTCCACGAAGTACGGCGACGAGCTGGACGGCGTCATCTACTGCGGCACCACCGGCATCTTCAAGAACACCCACGAGGTGCGCGCGAAGCTGGACGCCATCATCGAGGCGGGCGGCGCGCATGACTCCGACCCGTCGTTCGTCGGCGAGCTGATGGGCTGGATGTTCGCCCGCTGCGAGGAGGGCGCCGAGCTGGGCAACGAGTGGATCTGCCACGACCCCTACGTGCAGCGCGACCACGCCGAGGACCCCTTCGACGCGTTCACGCATCCCACGCACAACGTCAGCCTGCGCGACTTCATCGACATGATGCTCATCATCGAAGGCGAGGACTGGGCGCGTAAGGTGCCCGTCGACCTGCCCATCCTGCTGATCGCCGGCGACCAGGACCCCGTGGGCAACTTCGGCGAAGGCGTCTACCAGGTGGCGAACTGGCTCATCGACACCGGCCACGACAACGTGCTGACCAAGCTCTACCCCGGCTACCGCCACGAGATCCACAACTACGACGACATCAAGGACGACGTGGAAGACACCATCATCGAATGGCTGCTCATCCAGAGCTAGGCGGGACAGAAGCCCGCAAAGCGGTTTGAAAGCGAAAACGCGCCCGCACCGAATCGGCATGACGCCGGACGGTGCGGGCGCGTCGCGTTTCGAGCTCAGGGGCAAGCCACGCGTGGGCGCATTCCGCTGAACGGGCGGACGGCCGCGGCCCTTCTGGCTGCGGCGGTGCGGAGGCTACCAGAGCGTGCCTTGTTCCACCTGGTAGATGATGTCTTGGATCGCGCTGGCGGCGGTGCGGTAGGTTTGTGAATCGGTGATGCCGCTTTCCTCCACCAGGCCCTCGGCGACGCTCACGGCGCTTTCCATCATGGCCTTCGTCTGCTGCGACACCCATTGGCCGTCGCCCGACTCGAGCCACTGGCGCGCCTCGTCAAGGGCGCTTTGCAGCTCGCCGCGCGCGGCCTCCACGGCCGACGACGCCTCTTCAGCGGCAGATGCTTCCGCCGTAGCGTCGTCCAGGTCGCCCATCATGCGCTCGATCTCGGCTTTCTGCTCTTCGAACTCTTCCATCAGCTCCGCTTCGAACGAGCGCTGCTGCTCGGCGATACCCTCCTGCAGCATCGACTGCATGCCGCACGACACCACAAGGCTGGCCGCCACGGCCACGGCCGCAGCCACGGCCGCCAGAAGCGCCAAGGTGCGGATGCTCACGCCCAGCCCCGCCACGCCGCCGCCATCGACGGGCGGCTCGAAGTAGGAGGCATGGCGCGGAGCCTGCGCGCCGGAGCGGCGGCGATGCGACGCGGGAATGAACGCCGGGCCGTCCAGCGGAATGCTATCGGCTTCGGAATCCTCAGGGTCGGCGTCTTCGGGTTCGGAATCGGGATCGAACGGATCACCGGCAACGCCAGCAGCGGCGCCATCGCCAGCGGCCTCCGCGCCCGCCTCGGCAGAAAGCGCTTCTTCTTCGCCAGCAGCGCCCGCTTCCGCGCTTTCTTCGTCAGCACGCTGGGCGGCATCCGACGCGGACGCAGGCTCGACCGCTTCCCCGCCGTCCTCCGCCGCGATGCTGTCCGGACGCTTCTCCGTCTCTTCGGTCGTCGCATCTCCCATCGCCTTGCGCACGCCCTCGCCTTCCGCCATAGCGCACCCTTTCTCGCCCCGCGCCTCGTTCCGTAACTTGTTCATGTTACGCGAAACGCGCATCCCGTTTCAACAGGCGAAGGCCCAACGAGGCTCTACTTCCGGTTGACTGCCGTATTCCCCTCCTCGTTCGTCAAAGCAGCTTCGAAACGCCGAACCGCCGCAACGGACAACGACCCGCAAGCGACAACGCACCGGCGCGCGCAAATGCGGCCGCAGCTGCGATTCGCGACCTTTCCACGCTAATCCGCCAAAACGTGCAGCATCGTCGCAAGTTTTGACGGATTAGCGCGAGAAGATGCAAGTAGGGACGAGGCGCGCCATGCGTGCTCGCAACCATGGCGCGTCTCCAGCGGACGAGGCGTTCGGCACACCTGGAGCGGCGCCCGCTCGTCCGCGACCTCGGCGCGGCGGGCCGATGCGACATGGCAGCTACGGCACGCGCTGACGACCCGCGCGGCACGACAAACGCCGCCCGCTCGCGCCGTCAGCGTAGGATCTTCTCCATCGGCTTGCCGCGGGCCAGCTCGTCTACGAGCTTGTCGAGGTAGCGGGCGTTCTGCTCCACGGGATCCTCTATCGCCGCAACGTCCACGCCGCAGATCTTTCCCGTGACGAGGACGCGGTTCGGGTTGAGCTGCGGTGCCTGCGCGAACAGCTCTTCGTAGGTGACGCCCGCCTCCAGCTGGCGCGCGAGCCCCTGCCCGTCGTAGCCGGTCAACCAGCAGATGACCTGGTCAATCTCGTCGCGCGTGCGCCCCTTCCGCTCGGCTTTCTTGACCAGGAGCGGGTAGATGTCGGCGAAAACCATCTCCGGAATCGTCTTTCTGGGCATGGGCCCCTCCCTCCCCTACGCGTCGTCGCGGGACGCGTACACCACGTTCAGCTCGGCTTCGTCGCGCACCTCGCGCTTGATGATGCGGAAGCACAGCAGCGCCGTCACGGGAATGGCCAGCGCCAGCGCCGCGCCGAAATCGAAGCTGTACACCGCGCCCAGCGTGTCCACCACGATGCCCGCCACCGTGGGCCCGAACGCCAAGCCGCAGGTGATGCCGGCGTTGATCCAGGTGATGGCCTCGGTCAGCTGGTCACCGGGCACCGAGCGCTCGCAAGTGGCGTTCGCCACGATGAGGAACGGCGCATAGGTGAACCCGCCCAGCGTGGCGATGATCAGAAGCGACGGCGCCGAGTCGATGAGCATCATCGTGCCGTAGACGCACCCGATGAGCACGGCGAACACCACCAGCTGGCGGTACTGCGGCATCTTCAGGCGGATCATGCCGAACACGAAGCCCATGAGCATGGAGGCCACCGCCGACACCATCAGCACGACGCTGGCGTAGGTGGTGTCGCCCATCTCCTCGGCGAACGACACGGTGCCGGTGTCCAGCACCCCGTAGAACGCGCCCACGAACAGCATCATCGCGAACAGGACGCGCACCACCGCCGAGGTGCGGAACACGCTCTTGCGGTGCGCGAAGTCCGCGTCCTTCGCCGGGGCAGCAGCTTCCGCAGCGCCTTCCGCCTCGGCGTTCCAGCCGGGATGCGGCTCGGTGGAGCGCGACAGCATCAGCAGCACGGTGCCCGCCGCGAACATGGCCGCGCCGAACAGCATGCCCGCCGGCGGCGCGATGGCCGAGGCCAGCGCCACGGAAAGCGAGGGGCTGAACATGAAGCCGATGTCGTCCAGCACGCCCTCGTAGGAGAACATCGTGCGCATGATGGGCGCGGCGTCGCCCAGCCGGCCCGAGCGGATGAGGTAGGTCCAGCGCGTGCGCGCAAGCGCCGGCGGGTTCGGCGTGCAGCCCATCAGCACGGCGGCCAGAAACATCATCCATTCCGGCGCATCCAGCGCCACCACGCCGACCATGCCGCCCACGCCCGCCAGATTCAGAAGCGCCGCCCAGGGCACCACGCGCGACTGCCCGTAGGTGTCCACCAGCTTCGAGATGCGGGGCGCCAAAAAGAACGTCGCCAGCGCGATGACCGACGATACCAGGCCCGACAGGAAGAACGAGCACCCCGACAGCGAGAGCATGGTGACGGTACCGATGGTGTTCATGTACGGCAGAAAGCGCATGAGGAAGCAGCCAATGTCGAACGCGTACGCCTCGCGCACGCGCAGGATGGCCTTGTACACGCCGGGGTTGATCGCAGACACGGCCCCTCCTTACGCCAGGCCCGCCAGGAGGCCCGCGCTGTGCACAACGAACGCGACGACCCACGCCACCGCCAGCTGGAACAGCGCCACGCCCACGGCCCAGCGGCCGCCCAGCTCGCGCTTTACCGCGGCCAGCGCTGCGATGCAGGGCGTGTACAGCAGGCAGAACACCAGCAAAGACAGCGCCGCCACAGGCGTCAGCGCCGCCGTGAGCGCTGCCGCCCCGCCGAACAGCACCGACAGCGTGGACACGACGCTCTCCTTCGCCATGACGCCCGTGATCAGCGCCGTGGAGATGCGCCAATCGCCGAAGCCCAGCGGCGCGAACACCGGCGCGATGAGGCCCGCGACCACTGCCAGCATGCTGTCCTGCGAGTCGGCCACCACGTTCAGCGTGAAGTCGAAGGTCTGCAGGAACCAGATGACGATGGTGGCCACGAAGATGACTGTGAACGCGCGCTGCAGGAAGTCCTTCGCCTTGTCCCACAAAAGCCGCCCGACGTTTCCCATGCCGGGCAGGCGGTAGTTCGGCAGCTCCATGACGAACGGCACCGCCTCGCCCGAGAACAGGCTTTTCCGCAAAAGCAGCGCCACGAGGATGCCCACGAGGATGCCGCCGAAGTACAGCCCCACCATCACGAGCGCGCCGCTTCCCGGGAAGAACGCCGCGGTCAAAAACGCGTAGATGGGCAGCTTCGCCGAGCAGCTCATGTAGGGCGTCAGCAGCACCGTCATCTTGCGGTCGCGCTCGGAGGGCAACGTGCGCGACGCCATGACCGAGGGCACCGTGCAGCCGAAGCCGATGAGCATCGGCACGATGGAGCGCCCCGACAGCCCGATCTTGCGCAGCAGCTTGTCCATGACGAACGCCACGCGCGCCATGTAGCCCGAATCCTCCAAGATGGACAGGAAGAAGAACAGCACCACGATGATGGGCACGAACGACACCACGCTGCCCACGCCGTTGAACACGCCGTCGATGACCAGCGATTGCAGCACCTCGTTGACCTGAGCCGACGACATGGCGCTCGCCGCAAGGTCGGTGAGCCAGCCTATCCCCGCATCAAGCAGCTCCTGAAGCCACGCGCCGATCACATTGAACGTGAGCCAGAACACCAGCGCCATAATTACCACGAACGCGGGAATCGCCGTGAAGCGCCCGGTGAGGAAGCGGTCGAGCTTCTGGCTGCGCGCATGCTCGCGGCTCTCGTGAGGCTTCACCACCGTCTGCGCGCATATGCGGTCGATGAAGCTGAAGCGCATTTCGGCGATGGCGGCGGCGCGATCGAGGCCGCGCTCGGCCTCCATCTGGCAGATGATGTGCTCCAGCGTCTCGCGTTCGTTCCGATCGAGGTCCAGCTTCTCCAGCACCAGCGGGTCGCCCTCCGCTAGCTTGCTGGCGGCGAAGCGCTTGGGGATGCCCGCGCGGGCGGCGTGATCCTCGATGAGGTGCATGATGGAATGCAGACAGCGATGCACCGCGCCGCCGTGGTCCGCCACGTCGCAGAAGTCCTGGCGCACGGGGCTTTCCTGGAACTTCGCCACATGGATGGCATGATCTATGAGCTCCGCCGTGCCCTGGTTGCGCACGGCGGCGATGGGCACCACCGGGATGCCCAGCAGCTCCTCCATCTCGTTCACGCGGATGGCGCCGCCGTTGCCGGCTACCTCGTCCATCATGTTCAGCGCCAGCACCATCGGGATGCCCAGCTCCATCAGCTGCATGGTCAGGTACAGATTGCGCTCGATGTTGGTGGCGTCCACGATGTTGATGATGCCATGCGGGTGCTCATCCAGAAGGAACTCGCGCGTGACCACTTCCTCGCTGGTATAGGGCGACATCGAGTAGATGCCCGGCAGGTCGGTGACCAAGGTATCGGGATGCGCCTTGATGGCGCCGTCCTTGCGATCCACTGTGACCCCGGGGAAGTTGCCCACATGCTGGTTCGAGCCGGTCAACTGGTTGAACAGCGTGGTCTTGCCGCAGTTCTGGTTGCCGGCAAGCGCGAACGTGATCGTCGTGCCGTCGGGCAACGGGGTCTCTGTGGCCTTGTCGTGGAAACGAGCGCCGCCCTCGCCCAAACCGGGATGGCTCAGCGGCGCCCTGCCAAGCCGCGTCGCCCGCGCATCGTCGGCATCGTGCACGTCGGACACCCGGATCCGCGCTGCATCGTCAAGGCGCAGCGTCAGCTCGTAGCCGTGGATGCTCACCTCCACCGGATCGCCCATGGGGGCATGCTTCACCATGGTCACGCTCGCCTGGGGGATGATACCCATATCCAGGAAATGCTGGCGCAACGCCCCTTCGCCCCCCACCGCCTCGATCGTGGCGGTCTTGCCGATGGGCAGCTCTTTCAATGTGGTCAACGTCTCGTCTCCTTGCGAAATACCGTATCTCAACCAACCACTATAAAGGTTCTGGGGACCACCTGCACGTGCATCAGACAAAACGCGAAGCTGCTCGCCGTTCGATCGCCTTCGACGGGTCGACGTTTCGCAGAAGCGTTGGATTATTGAACAGCGCGCGCACCATGAGGTCGTGGCTTTTCAACTGACCGCACGCACCACACGGCAGATTTTCCAGAAACATATCCAGAAAGCGCCGGTCAGGCATGGCGCGCAACGAACCGCAAGAAGTGGTCTATCTGAGCATCGTCGAAGTTGGCAGCATAAGTGTAGTCCACCTCATCTGCGAAAGCGAAATCGAGGGAACACTCGATCATGGAGGGGTCTACGTAAAGCACGCTGTCGCCGTTGAGGACGAGATCGCTTTTCGCAAGGGGCTCACGCTTGTCCTCCCCGGGGTGGTAATTATTCGGGCCGGGGTCTTGGAACAGCTGCCGATAGATGTCGGAAAGTGCCAACGGCGCGAAGGCGTACGCACTGCGTGTCAGAACCTCGACAATTCGCTGGCTCACTAGATCTGCCTCAACTTCGGTTGTTCGCTTGACGCCTGCAGCTTCGGAAGCAATAGCGGCTAAGAAGGTTTCGCGAACACCGGAAACGCCAATAGTGCCTACGCTCTGGGCGTGCTGTCCGGAACCGAAGCGCCCGCCCCCATCGGCGCTTTTCGCCTCGTGCTTGCTGCCCAGCACGCTCCATTCGCTTTCGCGCGCCCGGCAATGCGCCCGTAACGGGACCCCTGTTTCCTAGATGCCGCAAACGTCTTCTACATGCTCTTCTGCCAGCTTGCGCGCGTAGGCGTAAGAGCGCAGCCCGTCGACTTCCTGCAGCCCCATGGCTACGCGCCAGCATTCCTCACACACAGCGGGACTGGTGGTTTCCCGAATGGGCTCGTAGGGGAAATCTGCGAGGTTGCTGGCAGCCATGAACGCTTCTAGAAAAGCTGGGTTCGCATGAGCCTGATTATAGCGACCGGCAGCTGACGGGATGCGCGACGCGCTTTCGAAAGGAACCCGCTGCATGCTGCACATTGTTCTAAGACAACCTAGACACTCCTCCGGTACACCAAACGAGTCAAACGCCATATTCGGGCTTTGACAATCCACGGAAAAGAACTACGAACGCCGTTGGCTATCATGCTTAAGTCGCACCATCAAGCCGTGCAAGAGCATGAAAATGGCAATACGGTAATGAGGGAAAGGGATATAACGAGGATAACCGTTTTGCTAAATGCATCGCACGCCGGCCCAATAATCGGCCGCACCAATATGACGGTCATTGCAAAAGCGCCAACACTTATGCCAATTACCTGGGCATTCGTACCGAAATCGTACATGTAAATAGGCGCTATCGCTTTCATCATCTGCTGGCTCATAGACTGAAAAAAGATAATGAGAATGAGCCTTATGAATGCGGCATTCCGGATGGTCGTCTTGCTATGCTTACGAGTGGCTTTCATGCGTATCCAAACTTCAGCCCGCGCCGCCAAAGAAAGCGACGCGGGCTGCTTCTCCAAACACGATCTAGGTCATACGCCCATGACTAAACCATAGCCGAAGAAAAGAACTAATTCTCCGCTTTCCTCTCCTTGTAGAAGCAGAGGAACAGAATACCAACAACCAGATAACCGACAGCAATAACGGGGAAGATGACACCCACCGACGTACCGGCAGTAACCATCGAGCCAACAACCGCAGGGCCAACAGCTCCGCCAAAACGGGCGATTGCGCTTGCCCAACCCACGCCAGTACCACGAATCTCGGTGGGATACGTCATGGTGATGCAGGAATACACGATGTTGTAAACGCCCGTGGTACCTGCACCCGCTATAACGCACAGGACGATCAGCATAGCATTAGCGGTGACATAACCAAGAGCTGCAATTACGATGGCGATGAAGATGGCCAAAACGACCACGGTCTTCTTAAAGCCAATTCTGTCGGCTATCCAACCGATGATTGCTGCGGCGGGCAGCGAGCAAAGGTTGAAGAGCAGCAGGAAGAACAGGCTGTTGCTCAGACCGTATCCACCATAGACCATCAGGCGGGCGAGCCAAGTCTGCATCGAAAAGGACGTGTACATAACGAGGATGAACACAATCCAGAACAGAATCGTATAACGTGCCATGCCATTGGTGAACAGGCTCTTGAGCGCCTCTACCACAGACGTGCGCTTCGGCTTATCCTCAGTGCCGAGCATATACTCGTCGCCCTCTTCCGGTACGAAGTTCGGGTCTGCCGCCGCCAGAACTTTCTGCAGCCTGGCAGTATAACCGCGCTTCACATAATACGTCGTGGATTCAGGCATCTTCCAAATAAAGATGGGCATCAGAAGAATCGGGAGCAACGCAACGAAGAACAGCGGACGCCACCCGAACTGCTCCAAGAACCCCATGCAGATAAGCGTACTGATGACAGAACCAACCGAGACGCCCGAAATCGCCATGGTGGTGATGAGGGCACGATTCTTCAAAGGCGTGTACTCGGCAATGTAGGTCATGAGAACCGGCGTGAAACCTGCAAGGCCAACGCCGGAAAGCAGCTTGAAGACGGTCAGTTGCTCGGGGGTTTGGGCAAAACCGATAAGACCCGTGAACAGCGAGTAAATCGCGGTGGCGAGCAGGAGCGCCTTCTTGCGGCCGATGATGTCAGACAGCATACCGAAGAAGATGCCGCCAATCATCATTCCATACATGCCAGCGCTGGTGATGAAGCCGAGCGTAACGTCTTGGATGCCGGTATCGGCCTGCATGACGGTAAGCGCACCTGCCCAGATGCCCATGTCATAACCATCAAACAGAATCAAGCAGAAACCAAGAGCAATAACCATCACAAAGAACTTGTTGAGCTTGCTCTCCCCGATTACCTCAGTGATATTGACTTTTCTACTCATGCAATCTCCCTCCAAACAAGCAATTAATCTCCTCCATGGACTTCACGCATCAAGAACTACTCATCTTCTTCACCTTCCTCAACGAACGTCGGCGGGGCTGCAAACTTTTTCTCAGGAGATATCGCAAAGTGAAAAATGGGCGTATCCACCTCAACGACCCTGAATGGGCAGTGCTTCATTCCCTTGGGGAGATAGATCATGCAGCTCTTGGTCAGCGTCACCCACTCGTCCTCAAAACGAAACTCGATCACGCCGCCAAGCGATTCGGGATCGTCTTGGTTGGTGCCAAAGAACCCGATAATCTCGTCGGAATCGCCATGAGCATGATGGGGCGGCCCGTCAAAAGGCTTGTAGTACCAAACGCACTCGATATTGCACGCACCTTCGACCACGTTACTGTCCATGAATGCTATCGAGCGGCGAATGTCCAAGGGCAGCCGATAGTGCGTCAAATGCTCGGGCCGGGGAGTCGTAACGATGTATTTCCCATAATCACTCATTGCCGATTCCTTTCGTTATTGGCATTCGATCACTTCGTTCAAACCCCTTAGGGGGGGGGTGCGCTGCGGGTTATGGAGGGAAACCCGCAGCGCCTAGGAAGGATGGTCGGGGATCAATAGCGAACGAACTGCGGGTCTGCAACCAGAGGTGCGTATTCAGCAACGAGTTCGTCCCAATTCTTCGGAAGCTCTACCTTGATGCAGGCAGGACCACCATGGTCGCCGCCGCCAATCTGAGCCACACCGCGATCGATGGGCGCGACGCCCGAGACGATTACGTTGATGTGTTCCTTGGTCCAATACTTGCGAGCCGAATAGCAGCCTTTCTCAGGAAGCGGCAGCCCCGACTTCGGCATGTGGTTGTTATCGGTCATCCACCGCTTGTTGATGGAATCCGAGCTCTTGCGGGCATATTCGTAGATGTACTCGCGAACGTCGTCTCGCGAATACCCCGCATCTGCCAAAATCTTCGCCGTGCCTGCGGTAATGACGAACGTGCAGCCAGGGTCGAACCCCCACGTGTTGTCATACGAGCACATCTTCTCGAGCAAGTAGCTCACGTTGCGATTGCCTCGGAAAATGGCGCGGTCGTGATACCAGTACAGAAACACCGTCGAATCGTCCTCGGCAAAGCCGTACTCGGTCTGGAGAGGTGCCCACGGGCTGTTTGCCTCGTCTTCAGCGAGCACGGTCCAGAATCTACCTTCATGGCCCGTGTAGGCGTTGTCCTCCAACCCAGGACGGGAACCACTGATGTTCTGGATGATGTAGGCGAGCGCGCGGGCGATGCAAGCGTTCGACTTGAAGTACATGCTCAGCACCGTCGTGTTGGCGTTCATGTTGAGAGCTCGAGCAACGGGGCCATTCACGCACAGGCTCGGAGCAAACCCCGCAACGCTGCAGGTCCATCCGGCAAGATGGATGATCGGGTCATCCATCGCCTTTACCGCAGCGATGAGCACCGGCATGTGAATGGGAAGGCATCCCGCCATAACGGCATTGATGGCGATTTTCTCGACCGTGGCCTTGCCCAACATAGGCGGAAGCTTCGCGACGACGTAGTCACGCGCAAAGTCTGTTCCTCGCAGCATCTCCTCAACAGCTTCTTCGGTTGGGATGGCCACGGGCAGGCCCTGGGTGCACCCGCGCTGATAGAGGACGCTGTTGATTTGGGCCGCCGTTCCCTCAATGACCTCATCGGCAAGATGATTTGCCGCGCTTTGAGGAATGCATTGCTCCTCCTCTGTAAGCGGGGCAAGCAGCTTGTCGATAATGTCGTCCATAATGGCTAGAACGTTCGGGCGGATAACGGTATCGATCAGTTGCTGATCCAAAGCAGGCACAAACGACATATCGGGCAGCGCCTCAGGAGCCACAACGATACGCAACGCCGGGCAGATGCGAGCAGACGCGCCACGACGTGCCGACATCACGACGCTTTCTTTGGCAACCAACACTGCTGGCACCCCGAGTTTTTCAACGAAAGCGGTGTTGTAGGCATGGTACATGGCGCACGAGCCCGCATCGCCGTAGGCGGCAATCACCGTGTCGACGCTATCTACCCACTCTTCGAATTTTGGACGGAATTCCGGATCGTTCTCGATTTCTGAAGTATCGCGCGGATATTGCAGTGTAGTGAAGGTGGCCGTAGGATAACGCTTTGACAGCTCTTTCTGAATCTCGTCCAAGATGAGAAACGAGTGCCCTTTGAAATGGGCGAATAGCCCGATACGTTTGCCATCGAGCGTCTCGACGCGCGGGGTGAGCCCCTTCGCGTCTTCGTAGTCGACCTCGGCCCACGGACTCAACGCCTTCATCGTTTCCATGGTTACTTTCCCTCCTCCATCCACAATCAACCTGTTTGTCCTCTAATTCGACCGCTTGCGCTCTCATTGGTTGCAGAACATCTTTTGAGCCGGAGCGAGAGTAGTGAACTTGAACACCCAAGAACCACGCGAGCCGCAACCAAGCATATAGCCTTCGCTCGTCCCGAATTTGAGCGCAAGGTTGGGGGTGTGGTTGCAATCGCCGAGCTCGCGTCCTTCCACGACAACGTTTGCCACCGGAATGCCGTTTTTGTTGAGGACGAGGCAGCGTCCGCCAAATTGAATTGCCTGATACACATTGCCAGCGGAGTCAACGCGCAGAGAATCGTATTTCTCGTAGCTCGACCCTTGGTAAACCACGCTCGTGCATGCCCAAAACGGCTTTCTGAATCCCTGTGGATCGAGCTGAACCTGTATAACGGTGTTCTTTCCTGATTCCGACGTCCAGAGGCAACCGCCATCGGGAGACAGCCCAACGCCGTTGGGGCGGCAAAGCCCGCCTAGAACCTTGTGGAATCGCGCGTAGTCGCTATCGGCATCTGCACGCCAAATGGCTCCGCAATCGTTGCCAAACTCGCCCACGAAATCGCTTATGTAAAGATTCCCATCCTTATCGAAATCGAGGTCGTTGGGGTGAATGTGGTGGAAGAAATAAGGCTGAAGGATCTCGCGCTTGCATTCGCCATCAGGGCTGATGACGAATATACGGCCAGCCTCGAGGTCTGCAGCAAATATGTCGCCGTTTTTATGCACGGCGAGTCCCACCATGCACGAGTTTTCATGCCGCCAAACGACCGACCTCCTTTTATCGGGGGTGATTTTCACGATCTGGGACCATGGGCGCTCGCGCTCACAAAGCAAGAGGTTGCCACCGGCATCGAAAACCGACCCTTCCGTGGCATGGCCCGGGCGAAACTCCTCAAGCTGGACCCACGGCTCGGCGACCATCGTGGGCAGCCGCGCGACATCTGGCGGTAGAGGGAAGTCGGGGATGCTCGGCCACTCTGTTATCAAATTAGGGTAGATACTCATTGCTTCCCCTTTCTCGATCTTAATTGAACCCCGAAAGCACAAGACAGGTGCTCAGCGTGGCAAAACGACAGGATCGAACGTACGAAGTACCCAGCAGAAGAACGAATCGAATAAGCAAGCAGTCCCAAGATCGCAAACGTGCAGAGCAGGACGTTCTGTACCCCGCAGCACACAAGAACCGAGAAGCGGCATCATCTCCATGGTTTGCGTGAGGCGGGGCAAACACGTCTATTCGAACGCATACAGCCTTTGCCCCGGCGCAAAGGCCTCGAAGCGAAGCACGACGGCACGCTCTTCATCCGAGGCAAGCAAATAGCCCTCACGAGCGTCCCTCTTCAAGGCAAGATTTGGCGTATAGCGCAACTTTCCCTCCTCGAAACCGGGAGCCAAGATGTTTGCCACGGGGATACCGTCCTGGTCCAGAACCACAGCCCTGCCGCCCATCATGATGCCCACATAGATGAACCCGTTCTCATCCATAGCATGCGTGTCGACGTTGGAGGAGCTGGCATTACGGTAAGCACACAACGGAGAGTGCTGCGCGACCCTCGGGCTGCCCTTTGGATCCAACAGAACCCTGACCACAGAATTGGTTGAAACCTCCGTGATCCACATAGAACGACCGTCGGGGGCGAACGTGATGCCATCGGGTGCGCAGAATCCCCCTATAAGCAACTCCATCTCCTTATAGCCGGAGTCGGCGCGCAGGACGTAAACTCCCCCGCTGGGGTTGTGCAGGTGTCCGCTCAGATCGGTAAAGCACAAGTCCCCGTTCTCACGAAACACCATGCAATCGGGACGCATCCTTCGGCCGTCATCGTCCAGCGTTATGGTGTCGAGCAGCTGCCCCTCTGAACTCACGATGTTGATGCAGCTAGAGAGCATGTCGGCAGCGAAACAGCGGCCATCCTTGTGAAACGCCAAGCCCACTGTCATGCCGACATCGTTGTGGTAGAACTCGCTTTGCTCGCCGTCGGGCGCAATCTTCACCACGGACGTATTGCCCGGAGCAGTGTGACAGCAGTAGAAGTTGCCCTCCCTGTCGAAAACCGGCCCTTCCAGACTTGGCATAGGACTACCGATGGCCACCTCGTAAGCAACCTCTGCACGAATACATGGCAAACCTGCAAGCTCAGGAGGCAATCGCCGTTGAGAATCGCTAATCATCTTGCTCAACCGTCCTTTCTTCAGCCCTTCGCTTTAGAAAGACCCATCTTTTGGCAGGTGCGGTCCCCAAGTCCAGTTACCGTCCTTGCTGTAAACGGCGTCGGAGTGGTAGGTGTAGATACGGCCCTTCTGCTGCGGCTGCTGGGCATTGGGATGGAATATGCGCCTCGCATCTGGCTGGCGAACCCAACCCTCCTGATACGGAGTTCGGGAAAAGGCGATGATATGCGTTTTCAGGAGCTTCCACTCCTCATCGATTTTGATGAACTCGTTGTCATACTTGCCAATGAACCAGTAAGTCGTTGGCACATGCTCATCGCCTGGATACGGCGCGATTGCCATGGCATGAGGGCTCAGCTGATTGAACTGGGCCTTGGCACGCATCCCATCGGAGCTAAATACGATGCGGGGAGTCAGGATGTTCTGAAGACCAACCCACCCCTTCATGTGATTGGGGTTGTTGTTGAGATGCTCGTGCTCGTCAAGCATATAGCGACGGACGTTTTCCGGTCCCACGTACGCTCCGTCCTCAACCATCTCGTAGGTGATTTCAGGGTGATCTTGGGCCATGAGGCTGTAAATGCCCTTGAAATCGACCTGATCTAGATAGCTCAGGTACTTGCCCATAATCATCTGAATGTCGACGATATCTGCACCGCGCAGCAGTCGTTTTGCTTCCTGCTTGTTCATATCGGCATCTCCTTAGAGCGACTCGGGCAAGTAGGGACCCCATTCGATACCGCCAGACGCACAGCCGTAATCGGCGTTGTAGACGTTGTAGTATTCGGGCTCGCGATCCGGTTTAAGGCCCTGGAGAGGAGGCATGTGCACGCAGTCAGCTTGCCTCATCCACCCAAACTCGAACGGGCTGCGCAAGAACCAGACGAGCTTCAGACGAAGAATCGCCCAGCGCTCTTCTTCTCGAACGAACTCGACGAGGTACTTGCCGCAACCCCACAGGGCTGTCAGCTTCTCTTGGTCGCATGGATACGGCATTGCCCACTTGCTAGAAGGCGCCAATATGGTCCAATAGCCCATAGCCTTGGAATGGTCATCTGAGACCGTAACGGTGGGATTGCATATGTTCTGCAGTTCCATCCACCCGCGTTTATCTGAGGGGTCGCGCAGATACTCGTCATAGGCTTCGAGAAACTGGAGCACGTGCTGAGGGCCGTCGTACCCACCGCTTTCGGCAAGCTCGATGCTGACGTTTTCATTCTTTTGCGCGAAGAGCGCCCAAGCGTCCTTGGCGCGCATTTTGCTCATGCAATCCACGTACTTCGCCATGAGCATCTGGATCTCGGTGATATCGGAGGCGCGGCGCAGGCGTTCCAATTGCTTTTCCGTAAAGGTGTACTCTGCTTCACTCATCATCATCCGTGCCCTCCTTCTAGAACGAGCCGTCTTCGGGGAGATAGGGACCCCAGTTGTAAATGCCGTCTTGCACGTACACCTGATCCGGGTGGTAAACATAGAAGCGTGCCCTGCGATCGGGCTTCATGCTCCAGAAAGGAGCCTCCCGATAGCATTCGGTCTGCTTAACCCAACCCGCGTGATAAGGAGCCGTAAAGTAGGTCAGAAGATGGAAATGGAGGATTTTCCAGCCTTTCTCGGTCCGGATGAGTTCCCAGTGCATCTTGCCTGCCTGCCAGAAGGCGGTGAGCTTTCGCTCGGCAGTAAAACCCGGGTCCGGAGTTGCCGGCTTGGCTTTGGGCGAGATGAGGCTCCACATGGCCTGAGCGCGATTCCTGTCAGCGCTGAACACCACATGGGGAGTGGCAGCGTCGTGGTAATCGAGCCAGCCTCGTTTCGTCTTCCAGTCGTCGAGCTTGGCTGCCAAATCTTCCATGAAGGCCCTAACATGCTCCTCGCCAATATAGGTTCCGCACGTGTCGTATTCGATGCTTATGTCCGGATTATCCGTTGCAAATAGCTCCCAATAGATCGACATGGCGTCCATCTGGTCCATCAGGGTCACATAGCGCCCGAACATCATGGCAATTTCATTGATGTCGGCAGTTCGGTGAAAGCGGGCAAGCTCTTTTGCATCTAGATTCACGGTATACGACCTCCTTCTTTGCGTGTCCTGCAGAGCGTCGAACCCATCTTTTGCGCTCACGCCAATCGCGAGACAGACCCCGCATCAACGATGGCTTCTAATCAAATCGAGACCGAAGCTGCCACGATGACACCCTGTGGGTCCGTGCAGCCAAGGACAATTTTAGGTACGGAATGCGCTGTATCAGCATTCGATATTCCTATGAGGCATAGGCTTCTTCTGTGCCTCACCGCGACCAATCTTTGTATACTGAATTGGGGTGATGTCTGTGCAATTCGAGCATTTGAAATACTTCCGTGCCGTTGCAGACCACAGGTCAATAACCAGAGCTGCTGCGGCCCTGTTTTGCGCACAGCCAACCATTTCGAATGCGATAAGGAACATCGAAACGGAGCTTGGCTACCCCATCATCGAGAGAAGCACCACCGGGGTAAACCTAACCGATTTGGGCAGACGTTTATACGACGACGCGGGAATCGTTCTCGACACCTACCAACGATGGCTCGACATGGCCGAGGAGAGCTCGCTTTATCATCCCGTCACCATTACCATGACCGGCACGGCGCCGTCGTTCTACGTCATCAGAGCCATCGACGAGGTTCAGCAAAAGCTTCCCAACCTCTCCATCGATATCAAGTTCAAACACGAGCCCGATGCTCTGGAGGCGCAGGTTAGCGGACGTTTTTCAATTCAATACAAAATCCCCGACCACTTGAACAACACGATAGAATTCACAAGGCGGCACGGCCTGAGACTGGCCCTTTTGCAGGAGGATTCCTTCTCTGTGTTCGTGAACTCCGCGAGTCCTCTGGCAGACAAAGACGAATTAGAACTTTCAGACCTCCTTGACCAGAAGCTGTATATCTACCAAAGCGCAAAGCGGTTCCCATACATAAGGCAGCTTGATAGATCGGGAATCAAAGTTCATTCACAGATGTTTTACGAAGACAGCCTCATGGTCACCGTGAGCCTCATAAAAAATGCCTATACCATTCGACCAAACAAGATAGCAACGCATGATCCCTATATCACCCAGGGAATCATCCGCCGCATCCCCCTCAAAGGAAACCCCTTCCCTTGCAGCCTTTATGTTTCCTACCCTGACGAAAAGCACATCTACGAATCAGAAAAGCTTTTCATCGAGTCCCTGATGGCATCGTTTCCCTCATTCACCCCCATAGAGACTGGCATGCAAGCGAGTTCATAGCCTCGAAAACAATCATCTTGCCTGCAAAAGAGCGCGTTGCAGCGAGCCTCGTCTGCCGCCCGCCGATGAGCCGAGCGCATCTGCTCCTTTCGTTTGACAATACTTTTTCGACGCTTAGAATAGTCGGGTGTCAATTGCATAGCGCTTACCCGCTGATGCACCCTGAATCCGGACTGGCAAACGCTGTCGGATTGGAGACTGGGTGCGGATGGGACCTCTGGAGAATCCCGAGCAAACCGGGTGCCGAAGGGGCAAGGTGGAACAGCGATGGCTTGCAGCTATCGGCAGACATTGCTGATAGCCGGAAATGCAGCAAAGCTTTCCGCTGAAACTCTCAGGCAAAAGGACAGAGGCCACGGCTTGAACCCGGGCATCGCACCGGGAGCAGCCCAAGTTCCGCTTTCTTATCGGCTCGACGTGGTTTCCGAGAGCCGACCCAAGGCGGTGCCAAGGCGTTTCAGGCCGCGCGCTTTCCGTCTTTTCCCTTTTCCAGATTCCCCGCCCTTCGGGTACGCGTCTGAACCGTACTGCTAGCAAGGGGGGCCCATGGAAACCTTCGAAGAGATTCTTTCCACCATCGATACCTTCGTATGGGGCCCTCCCCTGATCGCGCTCATCCTGCTGGGCGGTATCTTCCTGACCATCCGCCTGCGCGCCCTGCAGTTCCCCTGGCTGCCGCGTGCGCTGCGCTACACCTTCAGCAACGAGAAAGGCGCCGACGGCGAGATCACCAGCTTCGCTGCCATGTGCACGGCCATGTCGGCCACGGTGGGCACGGGCAACATCGTGGGCATCGCCACCGCCGTGGTGACGGGCGGCCCCGGCGCGCTGTTCTGGATGTGGATGGCGGCGCTGTTCGGCATGGCGACCAAGTTCTCCGAGGGACTGTTGGCCGTGAAGTACCGCACCACCGACAAAAGCGGGCACGTGCTGGGCGGCCCGTTCTACTACATCGAGAACGGCATGGGGCCGAAGTGGCGCTGGCTGGCGAAGCTGTTCGCGTTCTTCGGCATGTGCGTGGGCCTGTTCGGCATCGGCACGTTCACGCAGGTGAACTCCATCTCCAGCGCGTTCAACGGGTTCTTCGACCCCAACAACGCGCATCTGGTCACCGTGCCGGTCATCGGGGTGGAGGTCTCGGTCGCCACGATCATCGGCGGTTTGGTGGTGGCCGTGTGCGCCGGGCTGGTCATCATCGGCGGCGTGAAGCGCATCGCCAGCGTGTCGGAGCGCGTGGTGCCGGCGATGGTGGTCATCTTCCTGGTGTTCTCGCTCACGCTGATCGTGTTCAACGCCGACAAGATTCCCGGGGCGTTCTACATCATCGTCACGCACGCGTTCGGCCTGCAGGCGTTCGGCGGCGGCATGCTGGGGGCCATCCTCATCGCCATGCAGCTGGGGCTGGCGCGCGGCATCTTCGCCAACGAAGCCGGCCTGGGCTCGGCCCCCATCGCCGCGGCCGCCGCGCAGACCCGCGAGCCGGCGCGCCAGGGCATGGTGTCCATGACGCAGACGTTCATCGACTCCATCATCATCTGCTCCATGACCGGCCTGGCCCTGGTCATCACCGACACCTACGAGATCGGGCTGGAGGGCGCGGCCGTCACCACCGCCGCGTTCCAGGCGGGCCTGCCGTTCGTGCCGCCCGAGGTGGTGTCGTTCATCCTGATGGTGTGCCTGGCGCTGTTCGGCTTCACCACCATCCTGGGCTGGAACTACTACGGCGAGCGCTGCCTGGAGTACCTGTCCGGGCGCAATCAGGACGCGGTGAAGGTGTACCGTTGGCTTTACATCGCCTGCATCTTCATTGGCCCGTACATGACCGTTTCCGCCGTGTGGACCATCGCCGACATCTTCAACGCCTGCATGGCGGTGCCGAACATGATCGCGCTGTTCGCGCTGTCGGGCGTGGTGGCGAAGGAAGCGAAGGACTACTTCCGACGGCTGAAGGCCGTCGGCGGCGACGAGAGCAAGATGGAGCCGCGCGGCGACGACTCCGAGGACTGGAAGGTCCCCAAGCCGGAGGGCGCAGGAGCGTAGGGGCGCGGGACGCGGGCCGGGGCGGGCGACGCGCTACGGGCGGCGCACGGCGGACGGCGCGCACCCCGACGCGTCAGCCCTGCCAACGGCTGAGCGGGCGCGCTTTCAGCTTGTCGATGAGCTTGCGGTAGATGCGGTCGCGGATCCACGGCTCGGTGGACAGGCGGATGGCGTCCTCCAGCGGCACCCAGCGCACGCCGCTGTTCTCGTCGGGCTTGACGCGGATGGGCTCGTCGGGGTCGGCCACGGCCAGATAGGTGACGTTCAGGTGCAGGTGCGAGCTCACGTAGGCGCCGCGCTTCTCGTGGCCGTCCACGGTGAGCACCTCCAGCGAGTAGATGCCGCCCGGACCGCACGGCGCGCCCGTCACCATCCGCGCGTGCGTCACGCCGGTTTCCTCCTGCAGCTCGCGCAAGGCCACCGCCGCCAGGTTGCGCTGGCCGTCGGCGTGGCCGCCGATCCAGCTCCACGAGTCGTAGATGTTGTGGTACACCAGAAGCGTGCGGGAGAAGTCGGGGCTGACCGTCCAGATGGAGCACGCCATGTGCGCCTGCGCGCTGCGGTCGAAGCAGTTCGGATCGCGCTCCAGCACGCGCAGGATCATCTGCTTGTCCGCCGCCTCCTGCTCGTTGAAGGGCTCGTACGCCGCGATGTCGCGATAGAGCGCCGCCGCCTGCTCGTCCATATCGGCCTCCCCTTTCCCTTCCGCCTGGCACGCCGTTGCCCGCCGCATCGCCTGCAACGGCGACGGAACGCGCTGAAACCGTGCACGACGAACCCATCATAGCCCATCGCGTCAATATGACGGCATCCCGCAGCGTCGAAGAAGGACCGGAAACGAAGGCGCGCCTGCCCGAGGCGGCGCCTCCCGCTTCTACCCCAGACGGCGGTTCGGCTCGACGGCTTCGGGATCGACGTCCTCCTCGCCCGCCAGCTCGCGGCGGCGCTCCTCCTCGTCGAGCGCGCGTAGCTCCTCGCGCGTGAGGCCCTTCCACGTGGGCTCGATGCCGCGTTTCGCATCGAGCGTCTGCGCGATGAGGCCCGGCACCAGATACGCCGCCCAGCAGATGATCGCGCCGTAGAGGTTCACGCCGAGGAAATTGGCGTAGTCGCCGCCGCCGACGTTCATGAACGAAAGCGTCTCGGGCCAGAACGTGTCCACGATGCCCAACACCATGCCGATCCAGAACGCCAGGAAGAAGCCGACCTTCGTGGGCTTTACCCAGCCGTGCGCCAGGAAGATGGGCCCGAGCCCCATGATCATCGTGCCCGAGATGGTGGTGGCCGAGATGATGGTGGCGCCCATCACCATGGGGATGTTGCCGAAGATGCCGAACACGATGATCACGATGATGCCGATGATGCGCGGGTTCGTCTTCGGCGTCTTGCCCAGGATGTCGGGCAAATCCTTGCCGGCCAGCTTGCCGATGGCGGTGAAGCACGAGTCGAGCGTGGAGCCGCCGGTCATCATCATGATGACGGCCATGCACAGCATCGCCACGATGCCGAACGACTGCGCCACGACCACCGGCGCGCTGCTGCCTTCGATGGACATGCCGTTGAGGTAGGCGTACACGCCGATGCACGAGAACAGCAGGATGGCGACGAAGCCGAGCAAGCCCGCGCCGACGAAGCACTTGAGCATCTTCTTCGGCTTGCAGATGAACCCGCGGTCGGTGAGCACCGCGTCGTGGAAGCCGTAGGAGAGGCATTGCAGGCCCGCGCCCAGAATGAAGTCGACGCCGCCCTCCATCGTCCACGAGCCGGAGGTCGCCACGGCGGCCACGCCCTCGTGCGGCAGCACCCACGTGAGCACGAACACCAGCAGCACGGCGAACATGATGGTCTGCAGCACGTCGGTGGTCAGCGACCCGCGCATGCCGCCGAAGCAGCAGTACGCGATGGTGATGGCCGTGAACAGCAGCGCCGCAATGATGAACGGCGCCGAGCCCGACGTGCCGTAGTAGGCGCCCACCACCGAGGTGTTCGACCACACCTCGTTGAACAGGCGCACGAACACCGCCGCCGAGAAACAGAACGCCGCCGCCACGCCGAAGTGCTCGGTGATGAAGCTCACGAGGCTCTTCGCCGCGAACCGGCGGCGCAGGCGGTAGAGCGCGTAGCCCGTCAGCGGGATGCAAAGCCAGTAGACCGCGTACCCGATGCCGCCGACGATGCCGTACTGGGCGCCCATGTCGGCCGCGTTCGTGACCGACTTCGCGAAGATCCACGAGATGAAGATGGACGAGGTGATGAGCCAGCCCTTCGCCTCGCGCCCCATCTTGTCGGTGCCGCGGAAGAAGCCGCCCAGCGAGACGGTCTTCGGCGACAGGACGAACATGAGGATGCCGTAGACGATGAGGAATCCCCAGAAGAAGAGCCCGGTGAAGTTCTCCATGCGTGCCTTTCTGCTGAAAACGACGGACGGACAGCATGGACAGCGGTCGATGCGCTCTGCGCGCGGCATGCGCGGCAGAAGGGTGCGAGACCGCGCGGTGGGCGCAAGCGCACCAATCGTCGTCCATGACAACTATAGGACTATATCCAATATAGGACTCAAGTCAATAGGGATTCGGCGAAGAGCGGGGGCTGCAGCAGCCAGCGCCGCAGCAGGGAACCCCGCTACCGCCCCTACCCCTGCACGAGCGTGCCGCCGCAGCTCGACCCGAAACCCGCCGTGCACGCGTAGCAGTGGTTCCCGAAGCGGATCACGCGTTTGAGCGAAAGCGCCGGGTCGGCGGCATAGTCGAAGACGGTGAGCGTGCGGGCGTCGGGCGCGTCGGGGTCCGTAAGCGCGGGGAGGCCGAGCGCCTGGTTGAAGTCGCAGTCGTACACGCGCCCGTCCCAGCCGACCGACAGCTGGTGGCGGCACATCATGCCCGCGCACGCCTGCGGGTTGAAGCTGTCGATGAGCGTGTCCATATACGTGTCGAAGCAGCCGGCGTCGATGAGGCTCGCGCCGTAGCGCCCGATGGGGTTGTTCGCCATGGCGAAGAGGTTGTCGAAGGATAAGCCCAGCTGGCCGAGGCGGCGGCGGTACATTTCCTCAAGCTTGTCCTGCTCGGGCGGCAGGACGGGCTCCTGCGGGTTGAACGCCACGTCGAGCACGTGGGCGCCGTCGCGCCCGTAGCCGCGCTCGTTGAGGGCGTGCATCACCGCGAGCGTGCCATCGAACGCGCGGCGGCCGCGCTGGGCGTCGGCCTGGGCGGCGAACACGTTCGGCAGCGACGCGACGATCTCGATGCCCATCTCGTCGTAGAGGTCGAGCAGCGGCGCGTAGGCGGGATCCTGCAGGATGACGAGGTTCGAGCGCACCATCACGCGCGGCACCGCCGCGGCAGCTTCGCGCAGGAACCAGGCGAGGTCGGGATGCATCTCGGGCGCGCCGCCCGTGATGTCGATCGTCTTGATGCCGCGCGTGCGCGCCACCTGCAGGATGGCCTCAAGCACGTCGCGGCCCATGGCCTCGGTGCGCGCCGGGCTCGACTCCACGTGGCAGTGGGCGCAGGCCAGGTTGCAGCGCGCCGTGATGTTCACCTGGATGGTGCCGGGATGCTCTTCCGTCGCACGCCAGGCGTCGTCGTCAAGCATGTCCTCGAAGTAGAGCAGCTGCGCGAGCGCGCGGCTCACGTCGCGCTTCGTCGCATGGACGGGGGCGCCGTCATGTGCCCGGCGCTCGGCCGCCTCGCGCTTTGCCGTCGGGCCGGGTGCGAACCCGCCGAGCAGGGATGCGGCCAGATGATCGTCGGGGCCGTTCACGATGCGGTCACGGTACGACACCGCCGCCGGGCTGCACTCGTCCCACAAGCCGTCGAACCAGGCCAGGTAGGCGTCGTGGTCGTAGCGCACGGGCACCGCCTCCACGAACAGCCCGTCCAGCTCGCAGCCGAACAGCGCGTCGGCGTGCGGCGTCGCGGCGATGCGCACCGCCAGGCCGTAGCGCTGGCCCGCGAAGTTCGGCAGTCCCGCCGCGCCGTTGTTGATCACCGCGCCGCGCGCGAGGCGCAGCGCTGCGGGCGCGCAGGTGTGCGTGGTGGCGAACACGTCAAGATCGTTCGCCTCCATGAAGCGGTCGAGCTCGTCTTGACGCAGCACGTCCTGGAGCGACTCGCGCGAGCAGTCCCAGCCGCCGATGAGCTTCTCGTCGCCGTGCGTGATGCCCACCTTGCGGCCCGCCACGCCTACGGCAAGCGTCGCCGGCCGCCCCTGCAGCGGCTCCTTGATCTCAGGGTGACGGTCCACCGCCACGGAAAGCAGGCGGTGGATGCGGTTCGAGCGGCTCACTGCCTCGTCGGAAGTGCAGTCGGGGTACGCGCAGCCGCAGCCCACGCCCACATCCACCTGGCGGCGCAGCTCGGCCTCCACGTTGCCCACAAGCGGGATCCACCGCGGGCCCTCCGCAGCCACTGCCGCCTCGAGGGCCGCGAAGTTGTCCGCCGTCTTGTCGAACCAGTGCATGTCGCCGTTGAGCACGACGAGCGTGTCGCCGTCCTCCTGCGCAACGAGCCCACGCACCGCCTCGAGTGCGAACGGGTTGCCGTACAGGCCGCCCACCACGTACAGCACGTCGCAGGTCTGCGCGGGCGCGCCGGCGAACGCGTCAGCGGGAAGGTGGTAGTCAACAGGGCACACGCGCCCCGCGTCCTTGAACAGGCGACGTTTCTGGCCCGGCACAGCGCACGACGACATGGCGAATCCTCCCTAGCAGCGGTTCATGCGAATCCAAATAGAGGATTATAGCCAATAGTCGCTTCCCGACAATAGGTGAAGCCCTCCCGCAGACGGAAGCGCCAGCTGCTGGCCGCCGTTGCGCACAGCGTTCGGCGCCTTCACGCAATGCCCCATGACCAGCGTCCCCTAGCGCCAGCCTCATGGCGCGCGATGCAGTGCGCCGCATCACGGCGCCCCGCATTGCAGCACCTCTTCGCCAGCGCATGGCGCTTCTGCGCGATTCCTGCAGGATGTGGGCTCCCACACGTCACCCCACAGGGCGTAGGCCCCACGCAGCACTCCCGCAGGTGCCCAGACAGCACGCGCGTCGGAACGAGGACACATACGCTCCACACACCCCCTCTGCGGAGCAGTTTTTTCACATGACGCCCCCTGTAGCGCCCCCCGCACGTTCTCTTCTCCCTCTTTTTCGCAGCGACGTTCTTTTCTCCCTATTTCCCGACAGCCGACCAACGATGCAACATGTTTTCCCGAGAAAAGAACGTGAAGGACTCTCGGCAAGCGCCAAAGAGACGAGGCTGCATAGCATGGAGCCCATGAGAAGAGCGCCAAGCCCACACGGAGCCTGAAGCGCTGCGAAAAAACGCACGAACGTGAAATCCGCACCAAAGAGCTCGACCCAGGAAAAGGGCGGCGAGAAGCCCGAAGGCCAGCAAAGGCAACGCCCGAGAGCTGACAGGAGCGCAAAGACTTCTCGGCCGCGAGAGAGCTTCCAAGCCAAAGCGCAAAATTACGCCAGGCGGGCGGCGTTGACGGCTACCACGTGGCCGGCGGCGTCTTCGAACACGCTCAGGGCGTCGTCGCGGCTGGAGTAGAGATGGCGGAAGGTGCCGGGCGCTTGCTTTCCGCCCGCCGGCGCCAGCGCCGTCGCCGCGGCGTCCATGCCCTCCCGCACGGTTTGCGCGCGCTGCCGCATCTGGGAGCGTCGCTCGGCGCGCGCGGCGGCGCGGCGGTGCGCGGCGTCCCGCAAGCTCATCGCGCCCCGCCTTCCGTGCTCGCAACGAAGCCGTCACCGGCGCCGTCGCTAGCGGTTTCCACTCCCGCAGCGACGCCATCGCCAGCACCGTCGCCGATAGCTTCCGATTCCGCACCGCATGCTGCGCCAGCGCCCGCTTCCGCCGCGACGCCGCCCCGCGCCGTATCGCCTCCGAAACCCGCAGCCCCGCCGCGTCCCGCCGCGCAGCCTGCGTCCGGCTCGGGGATGGCTCCGCCCGGACCCGCGTAGTTCACCTGCCAGAAGATGAGCCCCTCCGCCGGCGCGTTCTCGCCCGCCGCGCGGCGGTCGCGCGCGGCCAGCACCTCGGCCACCCAGTCGGGTTCGCGCAGACCGCGCCCCACCGCCACCAGCGTGCCCACGATGGTGCGCACCATGGAGTGCAGAAACGCGTTGCCCACCACCGTGAAGCTGATCATGTCGTCCTCGCCCGCCGCGGTGACGTAGTCCACGTCCAGCCGCGACACGTTGCGGCACGTCGGCTTGCCCTCGGCGGAAGCCGCCAAGCAGAAGCTCTTGAAATCGTGCTCGCCGACCAGGTGGGCCGCCCCGGCGCGCATGGCCGACACGTCCAGCCGCTTCGGCAGATGCCACACGCGCCCCGCCAGCAGCACGGGACGCCAATCGCCGGTGAAGATGAAGTAGCGGTAGACGCGCTCCACCGCGTCGAAGCGCGCGGAGAACCCCGCCGGCGCCTCCTGCACGGCCGACACGGCGATGCGCTCGTCCACCAGGGCGTTCAGCGACCGCTTCAGCGTCGCCAGCCCGCGCGCGGAGAATTCCTCGTCGGAGAGGTCGAAGCTCACCACCTGGCCGCGCGCGTGCACGCCCGCGTCGGTGCGGCCGGCGCACACGGTGGGCACCTCGCGCCGGTACAGCGTGCGCAACGCCTGCTCGATGGACCCCTGCACGGTAAGCTGGCCCGGCTGCCGCGCGAAGCCGGAGAACGGCGCGCCGTCGTAGGCCACCGTCAACGCGACGGTATGCGTTCTGCCCCCCATAGCCTCTCCGGAACCTACTCGGCCACCACGTTCACCAGGCGGCCCGGCACCACGATGGCCTTCTTGACCTCCTTGCCGGCCAGCACCGCCTCCACCGCGGCCAGGCCCGCGGCGCGCACCTCGCCCTCGGGCGCGTCGGCGGCCACGGTGATGCGCGCCTTCACCTTGCCGTTCACCTGCACGGCCAGCTCCACCTCGTCGGCCTTCGCCAGCTCGGGGTCGAACGCGGGCCACGCCTGCGCGTGCACCGAGTCCTCATGCCCCAGCACCTCGTGCCACAGCTCCTCGGCCCAGTGCGGGGCGATGGGCGCCAGCAGCTTCACGATGGTCTCGGCCAGATCGGCGTCGAACGCCTTGGCATGATCGCACGAGCGGCGCGCCTCAAGCGAGGCGGCGCGCAGGTACTCGCCCGTCGCATTCGACAGCTCCATGATGGCGGCGATGGCGGTGTTGAAGTTGTTGCGGTCGAAGTCGTCGGCCACCTTCCCCACCACGCGGTGCCGCTCGCGCAGCACGGTCTTCGACAGCTCGTGCAGCTTCTCGACGGAGGGCGCCTCGGGGACGGCGAACAGGGTGTCCTCCCCCGCCGTGCCGGCCAGGTCGCACACCTGGCGCCACACGCGGTTCAGGAACTTGTAGATGCCGGCCAGGCCGTCCTCGTTCCACAGCTTCTCTTTGTCCGGCGGCCCCATGAACAGCATGGTGGCGCGCACGGCGTCGGCACCGTAGTTGGCGATCATGTCCTCGGGCGACACCACGTTGCCCTTCGACTTGCTCATCACGTCGCCGTGGGAGTCCAGCACCATGCCCTGGCACAGCAGGTTCTTGAACGGCTCGTCGAAGTCCAGCATCCCCACATCGCGCAGCACCTTCGTGAAGAAGCGGCTGTAGAGCAAGTGCAGAATGGCGTGCTCGATGCCGCCGATGTACTGGTCCACCGGCAGCCAGTGGTTCGCCTTGGCCGGGTCGAACGGCGCGGCGTCGTTGTGCGGGTCGGCGTAGCGCATGTAGTACCAGCTGGAGCACGTGAACGTGTCCATCGTGTCGGTCTCGCGGCGGGCGGGCACGCCGCACACGGGGCAGGTGCACGCGGCGAAGCCCTCGTGAGTGGCCAGCGTCTCGCCGGCGGCCAGGTCGATGTCCTCGGGCAGCATCACGGGCAGATCCTCTTCGGGCACCGGCACCACGCCGCAGTGCTCGCAGTGGATGGCCGGGATGGGGTTGCCCCAGTAGCGCTGGCGGCTGATCAGCCAGTCGCGCAGGCGGAACTCCACCTTGCGGCGGCCTGTTCCGGCGGCCTCCAGGTCGGCCACGATGGCCTCCTCGCCGGCGGAGTGCTTGCCGCCGACCATGCCCGTGTACTTGCCCGACTGCACCAGGATGCCCTCGGCGGCGTAGGCGACCTCCCAATCGACTGAGGTCACCACGCGGTTCTGCTCGTCTTTCAGCTGCGGGTAGAGCGGGTCGTCCTCGCCCAGGATGATGGGGATGATGGGCAGGTCGTACTTGCGGGCGAACTCGAAGTCGCGCTGGTCGCCGCAGGGCACGGCCATCACGGCGCCGGTGCCGTAGTCGGCCACCACGTAGTCGGCCACCCACACGGGCACCTGCTCGCCGTTGACGGGGTTGACCATGTAGCGGCCCGTGAACACGCCGTGCTTCTCGCGGTCGCCCTGGGCGCGCTCCACGGCGCTCACCTTCTTGGCGGCCTCGGCGAACTCCATGACCTCCTGTTCGTAGGGGGTGCCGGCCACCAGGTCGTGCAGGCCGGCGTACTCGGGCGCCAGCACGAAGAAGCTGCAGCCGAACAGCGTGTCGGCGCGCGTGGTGAACACGGTGATCTTCTGGCCCGCGTCATCTTTGCCCTCCGCCGGCGCCAGGGCGAAGTCCACCTCCGCGCCCTCGGAGCGGCCGATCCAGTTCGCCTGCTGCTGCTTCACGCGCTCGGGCCAGCCGTCAAGCTGGTCCAGGTCGTCCAGCAGCTCCTGCGCGTAGTCGGTGATCTTGAAGTACCACTGGGTCAGGTCGCGCTTCTCCACCTCGGAGTCGCAGCGCCAGCAGCGTCCCTCGGTCACCTGTTCGTTGGCCAGCACGGTCTGGCAGCTGGGGCACCAGTTCACCGGGCTGTTACGGCGCTCGACGAGGCCGCGTTTCCAGAACTGCAGGAAAATCCACTGGCCCCAGCGGTAGTACTCGGGGTCGCACGCCACCACGGTGCGGTCCCAGTCGTAGGAGAAGCCCATGCGCTTGAAGCTGGCCTTCTGCGTCTCGATGTTGGCATAGGTCCACTTCGCGGGGTGGCTTTTGTGCTTGATGGCGGCGTTCTCGGCCGGCAGGCCGAACGCGTCCCAGCCCATGGGGTGCAGCACGTTGAACCCGCGCATGCGCGAGTAGCGCGCGATCACGTCGCCGTAGGTGTAGTTGCTCACGTGCCCCATGTGGATGTCGCCCGAGGGATAGGGGAACATCTCCAGCACGTACTTCTTGGGCTTGGAGGCGTCCTCCTCCACCTTGTTCTGGCCCGTCTCTTCCCAGACCTTCTGCCAGCGGGGCTCGATCTCGTGGGGGTTGTACTGTTTCATGGCGTCAGCTTCCTTCGCGGTGCCTTGCATCCTCATCGCCGCGCCCGCACGTCGCCGGGCCGGTCGCAACGCCCCATTATAGAGGTTGGCACGCGGCCTGGGCAGCGCGGTTGCGCGTTTTCACGATCTGCGGAATCGCGCGGCGGGACGGGCGGAACGGCCAAGGGACGCAGCCGCCGCGCGAAGCGCAGAAGGGGCGGACGGCGAACGGTGCGGCGGCCGCCCCCGCCTGTCACGCCACCAGCAGCGTGAGGATGCGCAGCTGGGGGTTGAGGACGAACCGGAGGTTCGCGCCGCGGTAGTCGGCGCCGGTGAGCGCCGAGACGCGCTCGAGCGTCCGCCAACCGCCGCGGCCGTGCACCACCTCGCGCTCCATCTTCGCGTACACGGCGTCGCTGGCCGCCTTCACCGCCGCGCCCGAGGCACCGGCCGCCAGCTGCCGCCCCACCATGTCGGCATAGCGCCCCGCGTCCCACGCGCGCAGGCACAGCCCCTCGCGCCGGTAGTACTCCGCCGCCGTGGCGGTGCAGGCCGGGACCGGGAACGGCGCGGCCGTGACCCGATGCGTCGCGGAGATCTCCGCATCGGTCAGGCAGAAGTAGTCGAACGACACCCCCTGTGCGCCGGTCGCAGCGGCTCGGTCGGCGGAAAGGGACGCCCAGGTGGGGTCCATGTGGTAGAAGCGCCCCTCGATGCGCGCCACCAGCCAAGCATGGCTGCCCCACGCGTCGTCGGGGTCGGATGCCGAGCGCGCCTCGCCCGACACGAGCGCTGCCATGACCCCCGCGCGCTGCAGCAGCAGCTGGACGCCCTTGGCGAAACCCGCGCACACCGCGCTGCTGTCCAAAAGCGCACCCGTCGCCTCGAAGGGCCGCATGCCGGCCGGGCCGCCATCGTCGGCGTCGCGCGCGGCGAAGTCGTAGCGCGTGCCGCCCGCCACCTGGGAGAACGCGCGCTTGGCGCACTCGTACTCGCCCGCGCCCGCCGGCAGGGCGGAAAGGAAGGCCTCGGCTGCGGCGGCCAGGCGCGCGTCGTCGTCGGGACGCGCGTCGGCGCAGCGCGCGACGGACACCTCCGCGAAGCCCAGGCCCACCGCGATGGAGGCCCCGCTGCCCAGCCAGTGAACCTCGGGGTGGTCGGCCTTCACCATGCGCAGCACCTCGAACGCCTCGTCGGCCGAAGCCATGCCGCGCACCCGCGCGCGGGGCCGGCCCTCCGCCAGCGCCCGGCAGATGTCCTCGTAGGCGCGCCGGCGCGCGCCGGACAGCGCGGCGTAGGCGCAGTGGATGCGCTCGTCGGGCGGCAGCACCGCGCCGCGCGCCGCCGCGCCCGCGCCCGCGCGGTTCGCGCCTGCGGCTCCAAAGCGGACCATCATCCCCACCGTCCTTTCCCGAACGGGAAGCCGCTGCCGGCGCGCCCGGCCTCCCCCTTGCGCTTCGTCGGCTTCGGCGGCTTCTGGCGGCGCGCCGGGCGCCCGCCTCCCTCGTGCGCACGGCCGTCCGAGGGCGCGTGGCCTGCGCCCCGCGAAGCGAACAGACCGCGTCGCGGGGCGGCGCCCGGCCCGACTCCGACGCCTGAAGCCGCGCCCGCTCCGCCAGGCCCGCCGCCGAACGCCGTTCCCGCTGCGCCGCCGAACCCAGCCGCGCCGCCGCTCACGCCGCCACCGAACCCGGCGCCAGCCCCCGCCTGCCGCACGGCGAAGCAGCGGGCCAGCGCGTCCAGAAACGCCGCCGCGCGCTCGGGGCGGGCGGCCAGCTCCGCCAAAGCCGCGCACGCCTGCCGGCGCGCCTCGGCGTCCGCGCGCGCCCACATTGCCAGCGCGTAGGACAAGGCAGCCGCGTCCCCTTCCGCACCCAGGCTTCCCAGCTCTTCCAAAACCGCGCGCAGGGCCAGGCGCCGCAGCGGCTCCGACCCGCGCTGCGCGACGAACGCCAGCGTCGCCCCCGCATCGGCCACATCCGCCAAACCTCGCTCGACCAGCTGCTGCGCCGCCACCGCCGCATCCAGGTCGGCCAGGCTCAGCCGCAGATCAAGGCTGCGGCTGCAGAACGCGCGGAACGCCGCCAGGCCCTCGGGCCCCGCGCGCCAGCCGCACTCGACCGCATCCTGGAACGCCGCGCCGGCGATCCCGCCCGCAGCCGCGCCACCAGAAGACCCACCCGCAACCGGAACCGTGCCCGGCACCCCCGCGGCCCCTTCCCCATCCGCGAACAGCTCCGCTCCCGCGCCGTCCGCCACCATACCGCTGCACGGATCGAACGCCAGGCAGGCGTCGCGCACGTAGGCGGGAACGCAGCAGAAGAACGCCTCAGGGCCGATGCCGCACAGCGTAGCGCCCGCCGCCAGGTTGTCGCAGCCCACGACGAAGCCCAAGCGCGCCGCCAACGCAAGCGGCAGCGCGTAGGTGGCCGCCGCCACCCAGAACAGCGCCTCGTCCGGTTCCGCCAGAACGGCCAGCACGCGGCCCTCTTCCGCCGCCAGCACCGCCGCCCGCGCCAGCTTCGCCGCCGCGCGCTGCGCGCCCCGCCCGGCCAGCCAGCGCCCCACGGACGCCTCGTCCACCAGCCCGGCGGGCGCCAGCTCCACCGGGGGCAGAAACGCCGGCGGCGCATCGACGTTCACTTCGCCAGGCTCCATCGAACGCCGCCAGAACGCCGCGCCCGCCAGCTCGACGGGATGGAACCCCGCCGCCTCCAACGGCGCCGCCACGGCATGGCGCAGCACGTTGCCCGCGCGCCCGGCCGGCCCCATGTAGTCGTAGGGCAGCTTGGTGTTGCACGCCCACACCGCACCGACGCCCTCCACTGGCGCGTAGCCGAACGCCGTGGCGCCGACGCCTTCCGGCACGTCGAAGGGCAGAAGCCGCCGAAACGACGGCCCCGCGTCGAATCCCGCCGTCGGCAGGGCCGCATCGTAGGAGAACACCTGCAATCCGTCCGAAACCCCCTCGATGCCGCGCCGGCACGAGGTGTAGATGATCTGATGGGCGCGCATCGCCGCCACCTCCTTCATCGTGCCCGCGCAAGCAGGCCGTTTTCCTCCATGATCCACAGCAGCGGGTCCTCCACCCGATGCGGCAGGGGCCGATGCACGCGCCCCGCGCCGTCCGGGGCGTTGCCCATCCCCAGGCTGGACACCGCGAACAGCGAGAAGTTGCGGTAGTTCGCCTGCATCTGCATCAGCAGCGGCTGCAGGCCCCAGGCCCCCAGCAGGCTGCGCATCTCCGCGTCCACCGCCACGCGGTCGGCCTCCACGAACCCGCCCGCCGCGCAGTGCGGGCTGGGCGCGGCCGCCGCGGCGGCTCCCGGCACCAGCTTCGCCACCTCGTCGTACTTCGAGAACGTCAGCGCCACGGGAATGTCGATGGGACGGCCCGGCTTCAGCCCGCGGCTCTGGCGGATGAGCGCCGAGATGTTCGCCAGCACCGTGTCGGGCGCGAAACCCGCCACCGCGCCCGTGCTGTGCGACACGTGCCCGGCCGCGCTTTCCACCCGCGCAAGCACCTCGGGCACCTGCAGCGGGTCCATCAGAAAGATGATGCCCGCCGAATGCCCCAGGTAGCGGTTGACCGTGGCCATGAGGTGGGCGTCCTGCAGGTCCTCGCCCGCCGCGTCGAAGAACGCCAGGGTGAAGCGCCCCTTGCGCCCGCGCGCGCGGCCGACGTACTCGAAGGTGTACACGAGGGGCTGCTTGTCCTCGCCGCGCATGCCGGTGAAGTTGCTCTGCGTCAGCTCGAGCGTCTCCTGCCGGCCGTAAAGGCGGTCGTACTTGGTGCGGCGGTAGATGGCGTCGGCGTTGTAGGCCCCGCTCATGTCCACGAACCCCTGCACCGTCGCGCCCAGCGCCGGCGCGATGCGCCGCTGCAGCTCGTTCACCAGCACGGCGATGTAGTGGCTCTTCCCCGACGAGCGCGTGCCCACCACCGAGATGATGTTGTCGCAGCCTGAAAGCGTGGTGTCGGGCAGCGTGTTGTGGCAGCGCGGGCAGATGGGAAGCGTGGGATGGCCGCACTTGTCGCAGTTCACGGCCGGCACGCGGAAGCAGTCGCGCACCGAGACCTCGCGCTTGACCACGTGCCCCAGGCTGACCGCGTGCGTCGCGCCCAGGTACTTCTGGTAGACGGCGTCCTGCTCTTTGCCCGCGGGGCACCAGCCGTTGTGGCAGCGGTGCTCCACGCGGTCAAGCGTCACCCGCTCGAAGCAGAACGGGCAGGTGAACACGAATTTCTGCATGGTTTTGCTCCTTTCCGGGGCGCGAGGCCCCTCTTCGCCCGCAGCGTGGGCGCGCCGAACTCAGCTGACCTTGCACGACGACCCCGGCACCAGGGCGAACGCGTCGGCGGGGCCGGCGGCGGGAAACACCCGCACGTACAGGTCACGGGCGTTGGGCAGGCCGGGTACCTCCACCCGCAACGCGCCGTCCACGCGCTGCGCGGGGATGCGAGCGGCCACGGGCGCGCCCTCCGCGGCAAGCGGCAGCGACCCCTGCCCGTAGGCCACCAGCGCCTCGGGCAGCTGTAAGGGCCCTGCGGGCGCGTCGAAGACCACGGTGACGCGCGGCGCGCGAAACGGTCGGCGGCGCGCCTCCACGCGATAGGGGATGCGCCCGGCGCCGGGCGGCTTCACCTGCCAGTCGGCCCCTTTCGAGTAGCGCACCCGGCCGTCGGCGCGGTACTCGGCGAACACCGTCACGAAGCAGCCCAGGCGGCGCGCGTCGGGCAGGACCAGCGCTCCGTCGCGCTCGTAGACGGCGCGTGGGATCTCGTGGCGGGTCTGCAGCCCGGCGGCGTTCGCATCCGACAGGCTGCGGGCGAAGCGGTCGGGGCGCGTGAGCACCACGAAGCCGGTGGCCGCCGCGGGCGGGCGGATGCGCACCGCCACGTTGCCGTTGGCCACGGCGGCGTCCTCGATGACGACGGGCTCGGCAGCCGGCAGCGGACCCGACGGGCGCTGCGGGCGCGCGACGCAGGCGGGCGCGGGCCGGGCCGCCGACGCGCGTCCGGCAGGCTGCGCGGCGCCGTGCGGTTCCGGGCCGCCGGCGCCGCTCGGGGCCGCCGCGCACCCGGGGGCGCCCGCCGCTGCCGCCTCGGCACCGGCGCCCTCCCGCCGCAGCAGCAGCGGCGGGCGCTGCGCGCGGCAGAACCCCTCGACAACGTAGGGCGCCTCGGCGGCGTCCTTCCCCAGAAGGGGGCGGATGGCGTCGGCAGCCTCGCGCGCCAGGAGCCCGTCCACCACGCCGTCGGCCAGCGACGCGCGCTCGCGCAGGTCATCCAGCACCCGGCCCACCGCGCGGCGCACCAGGTAAGCGTCGTAGCGGCGGCGCTTCTCGCGGCTGCCGAACACGTCTTTGGCCTTCTGGGCCAGCGTCTCGATGGTGGTCTTGCGCTCGCGGTCCAGCCGGTAGCTGCCGGCCAGCTCGTCGGCGCGGCGCACGAGGTCGGCGCCCAGGGCGCTGCGCGGGTCGTCGCAGCCGGGCGGGCAGGCGAACTCGTACAGGTCGCGCGCGCCGTAGAGCGCCAGCTGCACGTCGGCCTTGAACGCGGCGTCCTGGGCGGGGTCGGGCTTGCCGAACGTCTCGTAGGCGCGCCGGGCGCGATCCTGCCCGCCCCCGCGCTCCACTGCCATGCCCAGCCGCGCGGCGCGGGCCTCCAAAAACGCGGCGTCCAGCGCCACGTCGCGGATGCCCTGCTCGCGCTCGATGCGCTTGCCCACCACGCGCGCCACGGCGTCCAGCTTCTCCGCCGGCACCACGCGCCCGCCGCCCGCCGCCAAACGCAGCGACGCGTCGAGCGCCGGATACACGACGCCCTGCGCCTCCTTCGCCATCCGCGCGCGCTCGGCCTCGTTTCCCAGGGCACGCTCCATGTCGTCGGCCTGGTCGAGCAGGGTGCGGTAGTAGGGCCCCTTGCGCTGGTCGTTCGCCTTCGCCGCCCAGCGCTTGCGGCAGCGCGCCGCCGCCGCGCGCGCCTCGTCGGCGCCCGGAGCCGGGTCGATGGGAAGCCCCGCTATCAGAAGCCAGTTCAGCAGCATGCTCGGTCCCTCCCTTTCCCTGCGGCCCGCCGTCGGCGCAGACGGCGCCGCCAAACGCACCGCCGCCTGCCGCCGCCAAGGCGGCCGCCTCTTCGGGAACCATGATGCGCGCGCAGGGGAAAGGCGCGGGCCGGGATGTCGAGCCGCAGTGCCGGGGAGGCGCGGGGAGAGAGGGGGTCGGGAAGAAGCGCGACACGGGCGGAAGCAAGCCGCCACCGGCAGACGAAAGCGCCCCGAGCGGCGCGCGCTCAACGGACCGCAGCCCAAAAGCCCGGTTCAACGCGACAGCATGGGCGCCTGCCGCGACGACCAGCGCACCCGTCCGAAACGAAGCGCCCGCAGGCAGGCAGCCGCCAGCCCTCCAGCGCACAACCGGCGTCCTGCGCGCGGGCGCCGACCCTCAAGGTCGGCGGCCCACCGCCGCACCCCATTCCAATCCCCGCCAGCCGCTCCCAAGCTTTCCGGCCGCCGCCATGCGGCGTGGGCCACGCTGTGCACCAGCGACCATTCCCCGCCGCTTCAAAGATTCCGAATCGCCCTAAATCGATTCCGAATACGCCTGGCTTGCCGCTGGCCGCTCGGCAAGGTTTATCCTATGGTGACAAATATAATTTGTCAGAGAGCAAAGACGTTTTGCTTGCTGGGCGCCGCCGCACGGGCCATCCGGCCCGGCTCGGCCGCCCGCGCGTCCACCCCGTCGCGCACAGCAAGCAGCGGCACCGAAGGAGGCACCCGTGGAGCTTGGAGACACCCTGCCCATCTGGAGCATCGCGCCGTTCGCGGGCATGCTGCTGTCCATCGCCATCTTTCCCCTGGTCAAGGGCGAGTGGTGGGAGAAGCACCAGCTGCACGTGGCGGCGTTCTGGTCGCTTCTGTTCCTGGTCCCCTTCGCCTTCGCCTACGGCGGCGGCGTGGTGTACGAGCAGCTGTTGGAATCCATCGTGGTGGACTACATCCCCTTCATCGTGCTGCTGTTCGGCCTGTTCGTGGTGACGGGCGGCATCCGCGTGGCGGGCACCATCAAGGGCTCCACGCGCAACAACGTCATCATGCTGGCCATCGGCACGCTGCTGGCCAGCTGGATCGGCACCACCGGCGCGGCCATGCTGCTCATCCGCCCCGTCCTGCGCGCGAACATTTGGCGCAAGCACAAGGCGCACATCGTGGTGTTCTTCATCTTCCTGGTGGCCAACATCGGCGGCTGCCTGACGCCGCTCGGCGACCCGCCGCTGTTTCTGGGCTACCTGCGCGGCGTGCCCTTCTTCTGGACGCTTGAGCACATCTGGCCGCTTTTGCTCGTCAACACCGTGGTGCTGCTGGCGCTCTACGCGCTCATCGACCGCCACTTCGTGAAGAAGGAGGGCGAGGAGGGCCGCGAGCGCTTCGAGCTGCTCGACGCCGCCGACGAGCGCACCCCCATTCGCATCGAGGGCAAGCGCAACATCATTTTCCTGGCCGTCATCATCGTCGCCGTCATCCTGAACGGCTCCATCCCGCAGATGGACCTGTTCATCGACCCCGCCGTCGGCGCTACCTACGGCGTCTCGCTGAGCGAGCACGTGCATTTGGGCATGGAGTACTTCATCCAGATCGCGCTCATCCTCATCGCCGCGGCGCTGTCGCTGCGGCTGACCCCGGCCGAGGTCCGCGCGTCCAACCACTTCGAGTGGGGTCCCATCGCCGAGGTGGCGAAGCTGTTCATCGGCATCTTCATCACGATGATCCCGGCGTTGGCCATCCTGCGCGCGCACGGCGCCGACCTGGGCATCGACACGCCGCTCGAGTTCTTCTGGGCCTCCGGCGCGCTGTCGAGCTTCTTGGACAACTCGCCCACCTACGTGGTGTTCCTCACCGCCGCCGGCTCGCTGGGGGCGGGCGGAGCCGCAGGCGCGGTGGCCACCACGGTGGGAGCCGTGGCGCCGGAGATCCTGCTGGCCATCTCGGCCGGCGCGGTGTTCATGGGCGCCAACACCTACATCGGCAACGCCCCGAACTTCATGGTGAAGAACATCGCGGAATCCGCCGAGGTGAAGATGCCCAGCTTCTTCGGCTACATGGGCTGGTCGGTGTGCATCCTCATCCCCGTGTTCATCATCGACAGCCTGCTGTTCTTCCTGTAGAAAGAGAAAGCGCTTCTCAGCACCGAAGCGCCGAAGGCCGCCTCCCCCGTCGCGCAGCGACACGGAAGGCGGCCTTCTTTCGTTGGGGTCTGGCCGGCCCGGGCGCGCGACGGCCCCGCCCGCGCGCCCGGAGCGCTTACGCCACGCGCGGCTCTTCGCCGGTGGCGAGGGCGCGGCCGATCTTGGTGAACGTCTCGCACAGCGCGTTCACGCCCACCAGGGCGGCGTAGTCGTCACGAGTGGCGATGCTGCGCAGGAAGCGCTCGTCGGCGCCGCCGAAGCCCACGGCCACGATGTCCACGCCGCGGTTCGCCAGGTTCTTCGCGCTGGCCGCCGACGCCTCCTGCCGATACCATATCCCGTCGGTGAGCACCACCAGGCAGGCGCCGGCGTCGCCCGTGCCCAGAAGCGCCCGCTTGGCGCGCTTCGCCATGCCCTTCATCAGCCCGGCAGCCGTCTGGGAACGGGCCGACAAAAGGCCGCTTCGCGCCAGCGCGTCATCGTAGCAGAAGCCCAGCGGGTCGGCCTCGTTGCCGTAGCCCAGACAGTACGCGTTCGCCTCGGCGCGCCCGATGGCCCGGCGCACGGCGGCGTAGTCGTCGGTGGGTTCCAAGACCACCTGGCATTTGTCGGAGAAGAAGATCACGCCGATGCGCGCACCGTTGCTGGGGAACTGATCCACGAAAGCGACCATGGCCTCGCGCGCCTTCTTCAGAGGCTTGCCGCTCATGCTGCCGCTCACGTCGAACAAGAGGTAGATGTCGGGGCAGACGCCGGCCACCTGCTGCATCAGCTCGGGCGGCACGCCGTCGAAGCGCGACAGGTCGGCCTCCAGCTGCGCCTGCAGCACCCGCAGCACCTCCCCCGTACGCGGCTGGCGCGCCTCCACCTCGATGATGGCGTCGGAGGTGTAGCGGTATTCCACCTCCACCAGCGACTCGCCGCCCGGCTCGCGCTCGATGCCCGACACCACGTACTTGCCGTGCACGTCGTTGTCCAGCACGCGGTCGTGGCTGCCCTGCAGCACATACACCTCCAGTTCGCCGCCCTCCGGCGGCACGCGCAGCGCGTAGGTGCGGCGCGCGGCGGCAGGGATGGGCGCGTTGCGCGGGATGATCTCCGAGTTCACGTACCGGCTGCGGTCGGGCGCCTCGGCCACCATGCCCATGGCGTGCGCCGTCACGTCCACCAGGCGCTTGGCGCCGCGCAGCACCAGCTGCGGAGCCGCTGCGTCGCCGGGCATGCGCAGGTCGGGCGCAGCCGCGTCGCCGGGCAGCAGGCAGCGCGGGGGCAGATTCGCGCGCACGGCGGCTCCCAACGCCACCGCCTCGTCGGGGTTCACCCCGCCGCACGGCGCGCGGTGGAACTTCGACTCCAGCGCCGCGCGCACCATGGGGATGCGCGTGGAGCCGCCTACGGGCACCACCGCGTCGATGTCGCCCAGTGCAAGCCCCAGCTCGGCCAGCAGGCGGTCCACCACGTCAATCGTCCGGCGAACCAGATGCGCGCTGACCGCCTCGAAATCGACGCGCCGCACCTCCACCACGCCCGACGCGCCCGCCACCGCCAGCGGCACCCGCACGCTCTCGCGCGAGGACAGCTGGCGCTTCGCCTGCTCGGCCGCGATGGCCAGCCGCCCGTAGTCGCCCGCGTCCAGATCGGCCGCATCGGAGTCGAGCCCCTGCTGCTGGAACAGCAGATCGACCATCAGCTGCGCCAGAACGTCGTCGAAGTCCTTGCCGCCCAGGCTGTGGTCGCCGTCGATGCCCAGCACGCGGATCTCGTCATCGAACACGCGCGCTGCCGTCACGTCGAAGGTGCCGCCGCCCAGGTCGTACACGAGAAGCGTCTGGCCGTCGCCGTCCTCGTGCAAGCCGTACGCGTAGGCGGCCGCCGACGGCTCGTTGAGCAGCCCCAGAAGCGAAACGCCTGCTTGGCGGCACGCCTCCTGCACGGCCGCGCGCTGGGCGCCCGCATAGTAGGCCGGCACCGTCACCACCGCGCCGGCCACCTGCGCGCCCAGGCGCGCCTCGGCGTCGCGCACGAGGTGCCGCAGCATGCGCGCCGACAGCTCCGTAGGGGTGTAGGCGCGGCCGCCCAGCTCGAAGTCGAAGCCATCCTGTCCCATGGAGCGCTTGAAGAACGCCGCCACATCCGCGCTGCCGATGCCCTGCAGGTCCTTCGCCGCATCCCCCACCACCTCCGCGCCGTCCGCCACGCCCACCACTGACGGCGTGGTCAGCGCGCCGAACTCGTTCTTCACGATGAACGGCCGCCCCTCCCCGTCGATGGCCGCCACCGCGCAGTACGTCGTCCCCAGATCGATCCCAATCTTCACCTCATCCGGCATGATTTTCTCTCCCTTCTCCCGAAGCAAGCGCTTCCTGGGCCGTCGCACGTTGCCACCTGCAACCCGGGCGGGAGGGC
>DVIW01000045.1 GCA_018710945.1 Candidatus Aphodovivens avistercoris
GTTCATCCTGAGCCAGGATCAAACTCTCCGTTCGAAGGGGGAGGCACCGCTGCCTCCCCGGAAAGCCGATTCCTCGCGGGGCGGCCCCTTTCCAAGGGCGCCCCATGAAGCGCGTAAACGAAAATCCGAAAAAGTCTCTCTCGCAGTATCCGGTTCTCAAGGTCCCGCCGCTTTCGCTCCCCTTCGGGGATCGGGCGGCTGCGCTGCACTGTCGTGCGGCGCGAGTGAGTATATTACGCACTGCGGGGATCGGAGTCAAGCGGAAATTGCAACTTTTTTTAAAAAATTTTGACCTGCAGCCCTTTCCGTGGGAGTTCCCTGCAGCGATTTCGACGTTTTCCCAGTTCAAAGAGATGCGCGCAACCCTTCCGCCCTTCCCTGCCCTCTTTTGAATCATCAAGAGAAAGGCTGCTCTGCCGCAATGGACCAAGGAAGGCTCCTCGCTTTCGTCGTCTGCCTGCTATCCTACAGGGAAAGCGGCGCGCGGCCGAACGGCCTGCCGCATCGCTTGCCCGCAACCGTAGAGGAGGAACGCCATGACGGAGACCCTCGCTGCTCCCCTCCCCGTCCCTGACGCCGCACTGAAAGTCATCGAAGCGCTGGAGACGGCTGGGTTTGAAACCTGGTGCGTGGGGGGCTTCGTGCGCGATTCGCTGCTGGGACGTGCCGTAGCCGACGTCGATCTGGCAACTGCGGCGCGCTGGGAGGAGACGGAGCGCGTCTGCCAAGAGCAGGGGATGCGCGTGCACCGCACGGGCGTGAAGCACGGCACCGTCACCGTCGTCTGCGACGGGCAGGCCTTCGAGACGACCACCTTCCGCGTGGACGGCGCGTACGCCGACGCGCGGCATCCGTCGAGCGTGCGCTTCGTGCGCTCTATTGAAGAGGACCTCGCCCGACGCGACTTCACCATCAATGCGCTGGCGTACCATCCTGAGCGCGGCGTGAGCGATCCGTTCGGCGGCGTCGAAGACGCGCGAGCAGGCGTCATCCGCGCCGTGGGGGATCCCGCCAAGCGGTTCGATGAGGACGCGCTGCGCATCTTGCGCGCCTGCCGGTTCGCCGCGCAGCTGGGCTTCCGCCTGGACGAAGCCTCCTTCGACGCCATGCTGGCGGGCAAATCGCGCCTTTTGAAGGTGTCGGCAGAGCGGATAACCACCGAACTGCAGAAGCTGCTGCTGGGCACGGCGGTGCGCGAAGCGCTGCTGGAAACCGTCGACGTGCTGTCGGCGGTGCTGCCCGAGCTCGTGGCCATGAAGGGCTTCGACCAGTGCACCCCCTACCACTGCTACGACGTGCTGGAGCACACCGCGCGCGCCGTGGAGGGCACGCCTGCTTACCCCCTTGTGCGGTGGGCGGCGCTGTTCCACGACATGGGCAAGCCCGCGGCGTTCTTCAAGGAGGCCTCCGGGCGGGGGCATTTCTACGGCCATGCGAAGATCAGCACGGCGTTGGCCGAGGGCACCATGCGGCGGCTCTCGCTTGCCCCTGCGTTCCAGCAGAAGGTGTTGGTTCTGGTCGAACGGCACGACGATGTGGTGGAGCCTACGCCCAAGGCGGTGAAGCGCGTCTTGGCGCGGCTGGGCGGCGACGTGGAGTTGTTTCGCGCGCTCTGCGACTTGAAGCGGGGCGACGCCGGGGCGCAGGCGCTGGAATTCGCCGCCGGACGCATCGCGCGGGCCGACGAGCTGAAGCGCATCCTGGACCAGGTGCTCGCCGAGAACCAGGCGTTCACGGTGAAAAGCCTCGCCATCGACGGCAACGACGCGCTGGCGGCGGGCATCCCCCGTGGGCCGGAGGTAGGCACGGCGCTGCAGGCGGTGCTGGATGCCGTCATGGACGAAGCGCTGCCCAACGAACGCGCGGCGCTGCTCGGCTTCCTGGAACGGCGGGCGAAGGAGAAGGCGCAGAAGGCGGAAGCGTTCTAACAGAGAAGGACGCGGGGCGTGAGGAAGGCGCGGCAAGGCTGTGGGCACGGGCAGCGGGCTCACGCCCACAGCTGAGGCGGCCCGACCACAAGGTCCTTCCCCAGCCGAAACGCAGAGAGAACGCACCCGCCTTGCGTTCCGGAAAAGCAAGAGGCCGGGGAGTTCCCGGCCTCGATGTTCTTGGTAGCTCCGACCGGATTCGAACCGGCGACCTTCGCCTTGAGAGGGCGACGTCCTAAACCGCTAGACGACGGAGCCATATGTGTGCGCTGATCGTAAAAGTGGCTGGGGTGGAAGGAGTCGAACCCTCACAGACGGAACCAGAATCCGTTGTACTGCCATTATACGACACCCCATCGGCTTCCCGATGCTCGCGTTCGCATTTCTGCAACGCGTGAGCGCGAGTGAATATATTAGAGACCGACCCCCGGTTCGTCAAGCGGTTTTCCGAACTTTTTTGAAAAAAGTTTCGCCGGGAGCCGAGCCCGCCACCGGACGCGCGATCCCCCGCCGGCCACGCCCGCAGAACCCGCCCGTCAGACCAGGGCAAACGGCTAGCACAACGAAAACCGCCCGCCCCGCAGCGCGCGGCAGCACCGCAACGGGCGCGCAGCGATGCGGCAGCCGAGCGCACGCGCTACCCCCTCCTGCAGGCCAGTCTACCGGTAGCGCCACATGTGGTCGAGCGGGCCGCTCCCCCGTCCCAGGTCGAGCCCGGCGGAAAGCGCGCCGCGCACGTAGGCCTTCGCATCGGCCACCGCCTGCGCAAGCGGCGCACCCGCCGCCAGCCCGCAGGCGATGGCCGACGAAAGCGTGCAGCCCGTCCCATGGGTGTTGCGCGTGGCGATGCGTGGCGCGCGGAACCACTCGTGCGAGCCGTCCGGCGCCACCAGCACGTCGTCGGCGGCGCCCTGCGCGTGCCCGCCCTTCACCAGCACCGCGGTGCGTCCGCCCGCCCGCGCCGCGATGAGGCGCGCGGCTTCGAGCATCGAAGCGTCGCCCTCGACGGGAACGCCCGCCAGCACGGCCGCTTCCGGCAGGTTCGGCGTGATGACGTCGGCCAAGGGGACAAGCGATCCCGTCAGCGCCGCGACGGCCTCCTCGTCGATGAGGCGCGCGCCGCTGGTGGCAACCATCACCGGATCCACCACGACGTTGCGCGCCTCCCAGGCCCGCAGCCGCTCGGCGATCGCCTCGATGATGCCCGCCGACGACACCATGCCCACCTTCACCGCGTCGGGGCGGATGTCCTCGAACACCGCATCGATCTGCGCCGCCACGAACGCGGGATCGGCGTTCTGCACGCCGGCCACCCCAAGGGTGTTCTGGGCCGTGAGCGCCGTGACGGCCGTCTCGGCGAACAGGCCGTGGGCGGCGATGGTCTTGATGTCAGCTTGAATGCCCGCCCCGCCGCTGGAGTCGGACCCGGCGATGCTCAGCACGGTCTTCATCGCGCGCCCTCCCCCGTCGGCTCAAGCTGCACGGTAAGGCCGTCCATGATCTGGTTGACGGTGCGCAGGGCGCACATCTCGCCGCACATGGTGCAGGTGCCCTCGGTGGAGGGCGGCGCGCTCTGGAAGTACGCACGCGCCTTGTCCGCATCAAGCGCCTCGGCGAACATGCCCTCCCAGTCCACGCGGCGGCGCGCGTCGCTCATGCGGTTGTCGCGGTCGCGCGCGCCGGGAACGCCCTTGGCGATGTCGGCGGCGTGCGCGGCGATCTTGGTGGCGATGAGCCCTTCGCGCACGTCGTCGGCGTCCGGCAGGCGCAGATGCTCGGCCGGCGTCACGTAGCACAGGAAGTCGGCGCCCGACGAGGCGGCAACGGCCCCGCCGATGGCCGCCGTGATGTGGTCGTAGCCCGGCGCGATGTCGGTGACGAGCGGCCCCAGCACGTAGAAGGGCGCGCCGTGGCACAGCCGCTTCTCCAGCTTCATGTTGGCGGCGATCTCGTCGAGGGCCATGTGGCCCGGCCCCTCCACCATCACCTGCACGCCGGCGTCCCACGCGCGGCGCGTGAGCTTGCCGATCTCGATGAGCTCGGCGATCTGCCCCGCGTCGCTGGCGTCGTAGGTGCAGCCCGGGCGCATGGCATCGCCGATGCTGATGGTCACGTCGTGCTCGTGGAGGATCTCCAGGATCTCGTCGTAGTGCTCGTAGAAGGGGTTCTCGTTGCCGGTGGCTTCCATCCACGCGAAGATGAGCGACCCGCCGCGGCTGACGACGTTCGTCAGGCGTCCCGTCTCCTTGAACGACTCGATGACGCGCCGGTTCATGCCGGCGTGGATGGTAAGGAAGTCGACGCCGTCCTGGGCATGGCGGCGCACCACGTCCAAGAAATCGTCGGCCGTGATGGAGATGAGCGCCTTGTCCAGGTACCCGATGGCGTCGTACATGGGCACGGTGCCGATCATCGCAGACGACGCGGCCACGAGCTTCGTGCGGAACGCCTGGGTCTTGCCGCTGTTCGACAGGTCCATGATGGCCTCGGCGCCGTACTTCAGCGCCACCTCCACCTTGCGCCATTCCTCCGCTTCGTCGGCCAGGTCGCCGGAGATGCCCAGGTTCACGTTCACCTTGGTGCGTAGCCCCTCGCCAACGCCCTCCGGGGAAAGCGCCGCGTGGTGGATGTTGGCGGGGATGGCGATGCGTCCGGCGGCCACGCCGGCGCGGATGAACTCGGGGTCGCGCCCTTCCTTGCGCGCCACCTCCGTCATCTGGGGCGTGACGACGCCGGCCCGGGCGAAGTCGATCTGCGTGACAGGATGCGCGGCATCGCGCCGCTTGGGCTGTGCGGTCATGGAGTCTCCCTTCGTTGGCATTACCCACATCAGGTCGTTCGGGTCGGGACGAGCGCGCCCCCTCTCAGCCCGCCGCGCGCGGCCCTTCCGCGCCATGCGAGCTCCCCGGGTATCGACGGCGCCGCACGGGCGCCTGTGCACAGTATAGGCGGGCCCAGCGGGTGCGCCAAGCAAGGTCGTCTGGCAGACGGCCGGCGGCTTGGCAGCGATCTGGCGGAGCCGCGCTACGGAAGCGGATGGAAGATGAGCAGGGTCCCCTCCGCCGCGCCGATGCTGGCCGGCTGACCGATGAACTCGTTGGAGATGCCGCGCGAGACGCGGTTGGAAAGCGGCTCTTCGTCAAGCGAGTACAGAAGTCCCGTCTCGATGACGCCTTCCACGCGGTCGTTCATCGCGATCACCGACACGGTGCCCTTGTCGAGCAGCGGCAGGTCGTAGGCGTCCGGGCCGGTGAGGGCGCGGACGGCGAAGTCCTCGCCGATGCCGGTGACGTAGGCGCCGCGCTCGGAGAACTTCGCGAACAGCTGGAGGTTCGCCAGGGTGTGGTCGAGCCGCCCGGACAGGCCACCGTAGATGTAGAGGTCATCCTGCTTCCAGAACAGGGCCTTCTCCATAGCCAGCTCCATGTCGGTCTTGTCCTTCTTCACAGGATGGCGCGACACGCGGCGGCACTTGGGCACGTAGCCCAGCGAGTCGAAGTCGCCCACCGCCATGTCGGGGATGACGCCGATCTTCTCCAGATGCGCGAAGCCCCCATCCACCGCGATGACGAAATCGAAGAAGCCGCCGTCCATCTGGAACTTGAAGTGGTCGGCGTTGAAATCCGCCGCGCCAACAAGAGCGCAATGAGACATGAGACCCCCTGAAGACTCGCAGGTAGAGCATAAGCAGCTGAGGCTTTTCACAGTGCCCCAGATTCACGGGATCGCAGAGGCGAAGCGCACTTCGGTACGTGAGCCTCTGGGATCGCGCGAAGATGGGGTACTGTGGAAAGCCTCGGCGTTCGAGCAGTTCCGTCGACCGGCAGGTCGACGGAACGATATAATACCACAGCGAGCGGGCCAGACGGCCGCGTGCCTGCGGGCGCGAGGAAAGTCCGGGCTCCAAAGGGCAGGATGCCAGCTAACGGCTGGGCGGGGCGATCCGACGGAAAGTGCCGCAGAAAAGAAGACTCCCCTGCCGCTTCGGCGGCGGGAGAAAAGCTGAAACGGTGCGGTAAGAGCGCACCAGCGCGTCGGCAACGGCGTGGCTTGGCAAACCCCATCCGGAGCAAGCGCAAATAGGAACGCGATACGGCCGCCCTTCCGTGCGTTCGGGTTGCGTGCTAGAGACGCCTGGCGACAGGCGTTCGAGATAAATGGCCGTCCATCGACAGAACCCGGCTTATCGGCCCGCTCGCATTCATCGCCGCATCGGCACGGGATCGCAGGGGAGGCTGCGCCCACCAGCTCCAAACCGCCGAGGAAATCGCGCTAATTGGCCCGAAAACGCAGAAGGACCGCGCTGATCGGCTCTAAATCGCAACGGGATCGCGCTAACCGGGCGTTTCTCGCATCGCGAATGCGCAAAGGCCCGATTAGCGCGATCCCTGCCGCAAGCAACAAGAAGCCCCTCTCTGTCAAAAGCCTCTGACCTGGCGTTTCTCCGAAACACGGAAATGTCGCGAGCGATTGGAGCCTCGCAAACCGCGCTAATCGGGCGCTTCTTGCATCTGCACTGCAACTTGGCGCCGATTAGCGCGATCCGCTGCGATGCAGCCCCGCCCCCAAACGCAACGAAGGGGGCGGCCGAAGCCGCCCCCTTCGTCATCAATCTCAAGAAGAGCTGAGAGCTAGTCGATCTCTTCGAACTCGAAGTCGTCGTCCACGTCGCCGAAACCGGAGAGGTCCTTCTCCACCACCGAGCGCATGGGCGTGGCCGGGGCCACGGCGGCCGTGCCGGCAGCGGTGGGCGTGGCGTAGGCGGCCGATCCGTCGATCTGGATGGGCGCCTGGGCCGCGGTCGCGCCGCGCAGGGGCAGCTCGACGGCATCGTCCTCGTCGTCCGCGAAGAACGCCGGCTGCTCGTCGTAGGAGCGCGCGTGCATGCTGGCCTGGCGCGGCGCCGCGGCGCCTCCCAGCTCGTTCAGGCGGCGCGAGGCGTCGTCGATGAACTCGGTCAGCAGGTCGCGGTACTCCTCGCGGGCGTCCTCGCGATCGGTCTCGAGCTTCTTGATGGCGTCGAGGATCTTCTGACGGTCGCCCTCGGCCTTGTCCACGATGCGCTTGGCCTCGTCCTCGGCGTCCTGGATGGTGTCGGCGGCCTGGGCCTTCGCGTTGGAGATCACGTCGTCGGCCGAGCGCTGGGCGATGATGAGCGCCTGCGCGATGGCGTTGTCGTCGGCCTTCTTCTCGTCAAGCTGCTGCTCCAGCTCTTCGCAGCGGCGCTCCAGCTCGGCGATGCGCGCGTCCTTCTCGGCCAGCGCGGCCTCGTCGGCGGCGGAAGGAGCGGGTGCGGCCTCTTCCTCCTCGTCCTCGATGATGCGCGCCGGAACGTCGAAGCCGTCGAAGCGCGAGTCGTCCAGCTGGGTCTCCAACTGGGCGATCTGGTCGTTCAGCCCGTCGATCTCGTCGGCGACGTGCTCCAGGAACACGTCCACCTCGTCGACGTCGTATCCCTTGCGGTCGATGGAGAAACTCTGGTTGTGAATGTCAGCCGAGGTGATTGCCATCTGCATGTCCCTTCGCTTTCCCGCCCGAAACAGCGGGTTCATCGGACCGCCCGACCAAGACGGGAGCGGTTTACAACAACAAGCCTACGATCAGCCTAACTCCGAATTGTAATACAAGCAGCGCGACGATGGGGCTTATGTCCACCATACCTCCAATCGGGGGTATGAAGCGTCTGAACAGGTTCAGGTACGGGTCGCACAGCTTGCCGAGCACGCGGTTGATGTCGGCCACCACGCCGGTCTCGGCCATGGGTATCCACGACATGAGCACGTAGACGAAGATGACCATGCTGTAGGCGTCAGACAGCGCGTAGATGAGGTATGCAAGGCTCGTCAGCACTGCCCCAGCTCCTTCGATCGGCGCACCGCCGCGGCCACCCCGGCCTCAAGCGATGCGGAAAACCCGCCTTCCTCCATCGCGGCCAGCGCCGCCAGCGTCGAGCCGCCGGGGCTGCACACCGCGATGCGCGTCTTCTCCGGGGAGTCGCCCGTGCGCAGCATCAGCTCAGCGGTGCCCAGGACGGTCTGCAGCGCCAACCGCTCGGCCAGCGCGGCGTCCAACCCCTCCTTCACGCCGCCGTCGCGCAGCGCCTCCACGAGCGCCGCCACGTAGGCCGGGCCCGAGCCGCTGACGGCCCCCACCGCGTCCAGCGCGTCCTCGTCCACCGCCTGGGCGATCCCCAGGCAGGAGAACAAGCCGCAGGCGAAGGCGAGGTCGTCTTCGGTGGCGCGGGCGCCGCGGGCCAGCGCGGTGGCGCCGCGGGCCACCAGAAGCGGCGTGTTGGGCATGGCGCGCACGAGGCGGCTATCCGGCGGCAGGGCGGCCTCCAGCTTGGAGGTGGCAAGGCCCGCCGCGATGGAGATGAACAGCGGGCCGTCCGCCCCGCCCGAAAACGCGGGGTTCTCGGACAGCTGCTCCAACACGCCCATCATCACCTGGGGCTTCACCGCAAGCAGCACCACGTCGGCCGCATCGACCTCGCGCCCGTCGGCCACGCAGGAAAAGCCGTAGCGCGCCGCCAGGTGCTCCCGGCGCGCCTCGCCGGGGTCGGCGATGACGAAATCGGCGGCGGAAAGCTGCGCCGCAACGCCGTCGCTGGCGCCCACCAGGCCGCCGGCGATGGCCTCGCCCATCTTCCCGCCGCCAATGACGGCGATGCGGGGATGGTCGAGGGCCGCCACCTACAGCACCCCCTTGCCGCGCAGCGCCAGGCGCTCCGCGTCGGTCAGCGCGGCGTCGCGCGTGAGGGCGAACACCTTGTCGGCCACGCACTCCACGCGGGCGTCCAGAGCGCTGGCCACGCCGAACGAGAAGTCGAGCACGCGCTTGGACAGCGCGTCGGGCGTCTCGCGCAGCGACAGCACCACCGCATCCCCCGCCTTGAGAATCTTCGCCACGCGCTCGACGTCCGCGTAGGCCGCGGGCATGAGCACCGACAGCGAGCGCGCGGGATCGTGCGCCGCGGCGCCGGAGCCCGCATACGCCTCGTAGGGATCGAAGCCCACCCGCGCCGACGCGCCCGCCGCCGCGGCAGAGCCGGCCGGGCGCGCACCCGCTGCGCCAGCCGCGCCGGCAGCTCCCGACCCTCCGGCAGCGCCGGTCGTGGGAGCGAACAGCGACTCGAGCCCCTCCGAGCGCGTCTTCTCGGCCTCGCGCTCGGCCTCGCGCGCCGCGGAGGCCGCCGCCACGTAGGCCGGCGAGGAAGGCGCCGGCTGGGAGGCGTTCACCACGGTGCGGTCGCCTCGACGCAGCGGCGCCGCAGCCGAGGAAGAGCGGCGCGGCGGCAGCGGGTCGCGGTTGAGGCTTTCCGGCACGCGCGTGTGGGCGCGCACGTCGTCGATGGACACCAGGCGCGGGAACCCGCCGTCGGAAGAGCGCGCGGGGCGCGCGGACGAGGTGCGCGGGGCGCGCGTGGTCACCGCGTCGGGCGCGTCGTAGCGCGTGCCCGTGCGGGTGGCGTCGTAGTCGGGACCGTATTCGGCGAACTCGTCGTAGCCGTCGCCGTAGTCGTCGGCGTAATCGTCGTCGTAGTAGCCGTCGGAGGCATCGCCGGCCGCACCGCCCGAGAAGCCGAGTTTCGACTTCAGGCCGTCCAGCATGCCATGGTCAGATTTTCTCCTGGGAAGCTCCATGCTCACCACCTGCTCCGTTTCACTCCGGCAGCCGCGCCGCCGCTGCATTCGACTGCGTTTCCCAGCCATCGGCGCCTCGGGTGGAAAACGACGACGCCCTATGCTTGGAATTCGTCTGAGAACACCGCGCGACCGATGCGCACTATGGTAGCGCCGGCCGCCACCGCCTCGCGCCAGTCCTCGCTCATGCCCATAGAAAGCTCATTGAAAACGGCTGCGGCCTGGGCATCGAGGCCGCGCCGCAGCTCGTCGGACAGGCGCGCCAAGCCGTCGAACGTCTCCCGCGCCACCACGCGATCGCCCTGGGGCGCCATGGTCATGAGGCCGCGCACGCGCACGTGCGGCAGCGCGGCGCACGCCGCCAGAAGCTCGGGCGCCTCGGCCGGGGTCACGCCGCCCTTGCTGGCCTCGCCCGACACGTTCACTTCCAGCAGCACGTTCTGCACCTTGCCCGCCGCCGCAGCCGCCGCGTCGATCTTGCGCGCATGGCGCTCCTCGAACAGCGAGTGCACCAGCGCTGCGTGCGCCACGATATCGGGGATGCGCCGCGACTGGATGTTGCCGATGAAGTGCCAGCATGCCTGCGGGCAGGCCACCGCCTTCTCCAAAAGGCCGTCGGGGCGGTTCTCGCCGAAGTCACGCGCGCCGGCAGCGAAAGCCGCGCCCACGGCCTCAGGCCCCACCGTCTTGGAGACGCTGACCAGCCGCACCGAGCCCGGCGCGCGCCCCGCGCGAGCGCATTCCGCCTCCAGCTCGGATCTCACCTTCAGATACCGTTCCGCGACACCCATGGTCGCGCCTCCCTTCTTCCGTTCCGCCACCTCGCCGCGCGCGAGAGCGCTCCCTACCGCGTCCGCACCGCAAGCGCGCCGTGGCGACCGCACACGCCGCCCGAGGCGCGGTAGGAGAAGTACGCGTCCGCCTGGCATTTCGTGCAGACGCCCGCATCCGCGATGCGCGCCGCCTCAAGGCCGGCGCGCACCAGGTCGGCCGTCACCGCCGCCGCCAAGCTGACGTGGCGCGCATCGGGCGCCGCATCCGGCCCGAACGCTTCCTCGAACCGCCGCACCACGTCGCTTCCGCACTCGAAGCACTCGGAGCGGATGTGCGGGCCAAGGTAGGCGTTGTACGCGCGCGCAGCGTTCGGCCCCAGATCGACGGCGTCAAGGCGCGCCAGATGCCGCGCGGCCGCGCCCGCAATGCCCGCCACGGCGCCGCGCCAGCCGGCATGCGCCACGGCGAAGCGTCCCGTGGGCGACACGATGATCACCGGCGCGCAGTCGGCGAAGCACAGAAGCGCTGCCACGCCCGCCGCCTCGACGGCCAGGTAGTCGGCCCCCTCGGCGGCCTCGGCGCGCGCCCGCTCGACGGAACCCGCATCCGCCGCGCCCACCACGACCCCGCGCGTCCCGTGCACCTGGTTGGGCACGACAAGGGCCGCGTCCGGCGCACCCGCGGCCTCCAGCAGGATCGCGCGGTTGCGCGCGACGGACGCCGGGTCGTCGCCCACGTGCGCGCCGAGGTTCAGCGCGTCGTAGGGAGGGCGGCTCTCGCCGCCGGCGCGCCCTGTGAAGGCGATGCGCACGCCCGTCTGGCGCGCCAGCCGCTCGTCAACGAGCGCAGGAACGCGACGCGCGCCGAGAAGGCGCGCGTCGAGATGCGGATGAGGAAGCTGTTCCCGTTTCGCCACGGGCCCCTGCCTAGCGCTGGCGCTTCAAGAAGTCGGGGATGTAGTCCTCGTCGGCGAAGCGGCTGTTGCTCGGCGTCGTGGAGAACGACACGGGAGCCGCGGCGGCAGGCGCGGCCGCAGCCGACGCCTCCGTGGAGGCGAACAGGTCCTTCGCGCCGAAGTCCATGGCCGCCTGGCGCGGGGCGTTCGCCTTGAAGCCGGTGGCGATGACGGTGATGCGCACCTGGTCGCCCATGCTCTCGTCGATGATCTGGCCGTAGATGATGTTGGCGTTCTCGTCGGCGCACGCCTCCACCGTGCGGGCCGCCGCGTCCACCTCGGACAGCGTGAGGTCGGCGCCGCCGGCGATGGAGAACAGCACGCGCGACGCGCCGGCGATGGAGGTCTCCAGCAGGCTTGAGTTGGTGGCCTGCTGCGCGGCGTCGAGCGCGCGGTTCTCGCCGGAGGCGATGCCGATGCCCATCATGGCCGTGCCCGCGTCCTTCATGACCGTGCGGATGTCCGCGAAGTCCAGGTTGATGAGGCCGGGGATGGTGATGAGGTCGGTGACGCCCTGGATGCCCTGGCGCAGCGTGTCGTCGGCGATGCGGAACGCGTCCAGCATGCTGGTCTTTTTGTCCACGATCTCCAGCAGGCGGTCGTTGGGGATGACGATGAGGGTGTCCACCTTCTGGCCCAGAAGGTCGATGCCCTGCTCGGCCTGGTTGCGGCGGGTGCGCCCCTCGAAGGAGAAGGGCTTGGTGACCACGCCCACGGTAAGCGCGCCGATCTCCTCGCGCGCGATCTCGGCGATGATGGGAGCGGCGCCCGTGCCCGTGCCGCCGCCCTCGCCGGCGGTGACGAACACCATGTCGGCCTCGGCCAGCGCCTCGCGGATCTCCGCACGGCTCTCTTCGGCCGCCTGGCAGCCCACCTCGGGGTTCGCGCCGGCGCCCAGGCCGCGCGTGATCTCCTCGCCGATGTGGATGGTCTTGTCGGCGTCCGACATCAGCAGCGCCTGACGGTCGGTGTTGACGGCGATGAACTCCACGCCCTGGACGCCGGCTTCCACCATGCGGTTGATGGCGTTCGTGCCGCCGCCGCCCACTCCGACGACCTTGATGACCGCCAGATGCTCGGATCCGATATTGTTTGGCATTGTGTCCTCCACACCTGCTGCGTTTACCGATGCTGCGTTGACGTTAAAACACGACGTGAGCAGCGCTCACGTGGGGCCATTGTACACGATGGCGGTGCTTTTGCAAACGATCAGGCCCTTCGCTCCGCAAGCGCACCATCTTCGCCGTAAAGCGCGCACGGGGCGCGCAGGGCGCCTACAGCGCGCGGTAGGTGGGGCTGGCCACGTCGCGCACGTTGATGTAGGCCACCGCGTCGGGGTGCTGTTCCATGATCTCCAGGCACACGCGCTCCTTGTCGCGGATGTTCTCGGCCGCGCCGAAGGCCACCTCTACGTTGTTGTCCAGCACCAGCCGCGTCTCCTCCACGCCGTCGGCGTAGACGGTCTTCACGCGGTCGGCCAGCTCGGTGGTCATGCCCGAAACGATGTCGAGCGCGTTGAGCACGCTCTCGTCGCTGCAGTACGTTCCCACCTCGGCCTTCGTCCCGAACGGAACGTCTTTGATGGCCAGGGCCGCGTCCGCGTCCTCGTACACCTTCGGGCTGGTGCGCTGCCCCGCCTCGGAATCCGGGTCGGGGATGGGCATGAGCCACATATGGTCCGACGCGATGGCCCAGCGCTGGACCGACTTCGCGTCGGAGGTGGGCACCTCCACCACCGCGGCGATGGAGCGCTCCGTGACCACGATCTCCAGCGTGTTGGGGAACAGGCGGTTGATCTGGACGTCCTGCACCCAGGCGTCCTGCTTCAGGCGCTCCTCGATGGCGGCCGTGTCCACGCGCAGCAAGGTGGAGCCCTGCGGCACGGCGGCGAGCAGCTGCATTTCCTCGGAAGTGAGGTGCTCGACGCCGGACACCTTCACGCTCTCGATGGTGAAGAGGCTGGAGTTGTACGCCGCCGCCGCACCGATGGCCAGCGCCGCGACGAACGCGACGATGACGCCCAGGCGCACCAGGTAGCGCCGGTAGCGCCGCTGGGCGCGGTCCTGGCGCTGGAGGCGGTCGATGTCGCCCACGCGCACCGAGGTGAGCGGCGGCTGGGCCGCCCCGGAGCGCCGCGCGTCGCCGTAGCGCCCGCCGGGAACGGCATGCCACTCGCCCGCCTGGCCGCGGGTGCGGCGCGTCGGCGGCGCGGGACGGGAGGGCGGGCGCCTACGCGAACCCGAGGAAGCGGACCTCCGGCGAGAGTTCGATGCCATACGCCTCCTTCACCTTCCTCTGGATGGTGCGGATGAGCTCCATCACGTCGCTTGCCTTCGCGCCGCCGGCGTTCACGATGAAGTTCGCATGCTTCTCCGATACCTGCGCGCCACCCACCTGGGCGCCCTTCATGCCCACCGCCTCGATGAGCCGGCCAGCGGAATCGCCCTCGGGGTTCTTGAACACGCTGCCGCAGGAGGGCTTGTCCAAAGGCTGGGTCTTCTTGCGGCGCGACAGCGAGGCCTCCATCTTACCGCGGATGAAGAACGGGTCGGCGGGCTCGACCGCCAGCTCGCACTCCACCAGCACCTCGTCGGGCGAAAACGAGCTGGTGCGGTAGCCCCAGGCCACCTCGGACCCCGCGCGGCGCACCATGCCCTCGCGCGCGCTGAACGTGGTGACGCTGACCACGCGCGAGCCCAGCCACTCGTCGCGCGATCCCGCGTTCATGCGCAGCGCGCCGCCCAGCGTGCCGGGCGTGCCCACCGCGAACTCCAGTCCCGCCAGCGAGCGCTTGAACGCCTCCTGCACCACCGACGACAGCGGCACGCCCGCCCCCGCCAGAAAGCGCGCGTTCTCCTCGTCGAAGCGCAGCGTGCGGAAGTCGCGCCCGAGCGTGATGACGACGCCGGGGTACCCCTCGTCGGCGACGAGCAGGTTGCTGCCCCGCCCCACCACGACCCACGGGGCGCCGCATTCCTCGGCGCATTCGGCCACGCGGCGCAGCGCGCCCACGCTGTCGGCGCGCACGAGGTAGCGCGCCGGGCCGCCGATGCGGTAGGTGGTGTGGCGCGCCATGGGCTCGCCGGGGTACACTTCGCCGTCGAAGCGCGAATCTACCAGAAGGGCGCCGAGCGCCGAAGCGTGCTGGGCCGCCATGGCCTAGCGCCCCTGCTCCGCGCCGGCGCGGCGGCGCAGCTCGTCAAGCAGCTGCGGACCGATGGCGGTCACGTCGCCCGCGCCCATGGTGATAAGCAGATCGCCCGCGCGCAGCTCGTCAGCCAGATGCGGCACCACCTCCACGCGGCGCGGCACGTAGGCCGCCTGCGGGTGCCCGTCGTGGTCCAGCACGACGTTGAGGAAGGTCTTGCCGCTCACGCCCGGCACCGGCGTCTCGCCCGCGGAGTACACGTCCATGAACACGATGGCATCGGCGTCGTCGAAGGCGCGGCCGAACTCGTCATGCAGCACCTCGGTGAACAGCGGCGCGCGCGAGTAGCGGTGCGGCTGGAACAGCACCACCACGCGCGAGAAGCCCAGCTTCGCCGCGGCGGAAATGGTGGCGGCGATCTCGGTGGGATGGTGGGCGTAGTCGTCCACCACGGTGATGCCCGCTTCCTCGCCCACCAGATCGAAGCGGCGCCTCACGCCCGCGAAGCCGGAAAGCGCGTCGGCAGCGCGCTGGGCGTCGAAGCCCAGGGCGGAAAGCAGCGTCACCACGCCCGCCGCGTTCAGCACGTTGTGGCGGCCGGGGTTCTGCTTGAGGGACCCTTCGACGCGGCGGCCGTCGGGCAGGCGCAGCACGTAGGAGCTGCCCACGCCCGCAGGCTCGTAGGACTCGATCACGGCGTCGTTTTCCGCGTCGAAGCCGTAGGTGAGCATCGGGCGGCCTGTTGTACGGGCCAGCTCCACCAGCGCCGCGTCCTCGCCGCACACCACCGCCAGGCCGCCCTCGGCCGGCACCGACGCGATGAACGCCTGGAACTTCTCGTAGATCTCCGCGAGGTCGCGGTAGTGGTCCAGGTGGTCGGCCTCGATGTTGGTGACGAGCACCGCCTTCGGCGAGAGGAAGCGGAACGACTTGTCGCTCTCGTCGGCCTCCACCACGTAGTGCGCGCCGGAACCCGAGCGGGCGTTGGTGCCGTAAGCGCGCACGATGCCGCCGATGAGGAAGGTGGGGTCGTCGCCCAAAGCGTCCAGCGCGCTGGCCAGCATGGAAGACGTGGTGGTCTTGCCGTGGGTGCCGGCCACCGCCAGCGTCTCCAGGCCGTCGCCCAAACGCGCGAGCATCTGCGCGCGGTGCCAGATGGTCAACCCGCGCTCGTGCGCGCTTCTCAGCTCGGGGTTGTTGTCCAGGATGGCGGTGGACACCACCACCACGTCCGGGCCGTCCTCGGCGCCCGTGCCGGGGATGTTCGCCGCGTCGTGGCCGATGTGCACCTCAACGCCCGCCTCGCGCAGCTGGCGCGTGTAGCGGCTCTCCTTCAGGTCCGATCCCGTCACCGTCATGCCCTGGTCGTGGGCCACGCGCGCGATGCCGCTCATGCCCACGCCGCCCACGCCGATGAAGTGGACCGACCCGATGCGCCCAAGCGCGTTGCCGTCGCATTCCATGCCTGTGCTCTCGCTTTCCCCGAATGCCGTTCGTTTCCGTATCCGGCCTATGATAGCCGCCCGGCGCCTAGCGCGCGGCGGCCATCACAGCATCTGCCAATTTCGCCGCGGCGTCGCCGCCCTCCTGCGCGCGCGCCGCCTGGCGCATCCGCTCGCGCAGCTGCGCGTCGTCCAGAAGCGCCAGCACATGCTCGGCGAACGCAGGACCCTCCACCTCGGCGTCGGGCACGAGGAAGGCGTAGCCCGCCTCCACCAGCGCGCGGGCGTTCACGGTCTGGTGGTCTTCCGTGGCCGCCGGGAAGGGCACCAGCACCGCGGGAACGGCCAGCGCCGCGATCTCGGCCAGCGACGAGGCGCCCGCGCGCGACACGATGGCGTCGCAGGCCGCCATGCACGCGCCCATACGGTCCTGGTAGTCGAACAGCAGCCAGCGGCGCTGCTCTTCGGGGGTGAGCGCCAGACCCGCGCGCACCGCGTCGTACTCGCGTCGGCCGGTGACGTGGGCCACGTACACGTCGGGCCGCGCCATCAGCTCGTCTTTGAGCGCCATGACCGCCTGGTTCACGTGGCGCGCCCCCAGGCTGCCGCCCGTGACCAGAAGCAGCCGCGCGTCGTCGGGCACGCCCAGAAGCGCGCGGCCTTCTTCGCGCGTGGCCGACAGCACCGAGGAGCGCACCGGGTTGCCCGTCACGATGACGCGTTGGCGCGCCGGGCCTTCCAGCGCGGAGGCGGCCTGCTCGTAGGTCAGGCACACCGCCGCGGCGCGCCGGGCCAGGTAGCGGTTGGCCATGCCCATCACTGAGTTCTGCTCGTGCACCACCACCGGGATGCCCAGCGCCTCGGCGGCCCGACCCACCGGCACGCACACGTAGCCGCCGAACGCCACCACCACGTCAGGCTCCACCTCGGAAAACCACCGCTTGGCCGCGCCCGTGCTCTTCTGGATGGTCGCCACGCCGCGCAGAAGCGAGGCGGGCTTGCGCCGGTTGAAGCCGGAGGCCGCAAAGCCGGTGAAGGGGATGCCCGCCTGCTCGGCCAGCTTCGCCTCCACGCCCGTGGGCGTCCCGGCGAACAGCACCTCCCATCCGCGCGCGGAAAGCTCTTCCGCCAGCGCCAGCGCAGGATTGATGTGACCGGCGGTCCCGCCGCCCGACAGCACTGCCCTCATGGTGCTACCTCCTTCGGTCGAAACCGCCGTCCCACCCGCTTGGCGCGGGGCCGGCGGCGCGCACGACGCGCAGATCGGCGCGCCGGCGCTCGTAGATGCTGGGGCGGCCGGCGTCCTGCGACACGGCCAGTATCAGCCCCACCATGATGAACGTGGCGATGAGCGACGAGCCGCCCGACGAGACGAACGGCAGCGGCTTGCCCGTGGTGGGCAAAAGCCCCACCACGCAGCCGATGTTGAGGAACGCCTGGAACACCAGCATGAGCGTGCAGCTGCCGGCCACCATGCCCCCGAACCCGTCGGAAGCCGAGTCGGCCACGCGCATGCCCGCGTACAGCAGCAGCACGAACAGCGCCACCACCACAAGCGCCCCCACCATGCCCAGCTCTTCGCCGATGATGGCGAAGATGAAGTCCGTCTCGGCCTCGGGCAGGTAGTACTTCTCGCTGGAGTTGCCCAGCCCCACGCCGAACAGCCCCCCTTGCGAGAACGCGTAGTAGGAGTGGATGAGCTGGAAGCCCTTGCCCAAGCCCTCTTCGCCGTCGTTCCACGGGTTCAGAAACAGCATGCGGTCGGAGCGGTAGCCGGTGAACGCGGTGGCCGCGATGACGAAGATGAGGCCCAGGACGCAGATGCCGCCGATGAGCTTCAGCGGCGCCTCGCCCATCCACATCACCGCCAGGATGCCCACCGCGATGATGACGGTGGTGCCCAGATCCGACTGCGACACGAACAGGAACAGCACGGGGATGCCGATGAGCACGAACGCCTGCGCCACCATGGCAAGCGCGCTGAGCGACCCTTCGCGGTAGTCGTGGAAGATGCGGGCGGCCATCAGCGCGAAGGCGATCTTGGCGAACTCCGAGGGCTGCAGGCTCACCGGCCCCAGGTTCACCCAGCGCTGGGCGCCCAGATCCTCGGTGCCGATGGCGGCGGTGAGGATGAGCAGCACCACGGCCAGGCCCCATATCACCCACAGAAACGGCCCCTGCCAGACGCGCAGCGGGATGACCTTCCACAAAAGCGCGGCCGCGATGACGCCCAGCACGACGAACACCAGCTGGTCGGTGAGGTAGGACAGCGCCGAGGCGTCCACGTTCACCGGGCTGTCCGCCTCGGCGAGCGAAGCGGCCTCCACCGCCTCGGCGATGGAGGCGGAGTAGATCATCACGCAGCCGATCACCGTCAGCGCCAGCACGGAGAACAAAAGCAGGATGCGCGGCACGGCGATGGAGCTGGAAACGGCGCGCGCGCCGGACGGCGAAGGGGAACGCACGGTTGGCCCCCTACGCCCCGAGCTGCGCGGCGCGGCGGGCGACGAGCGCCTTGAACGCGTCGCCGCGCTCCTCGAAGCAGGTGAACTCGTCGAAGGACGCGCAGGCCGGCGACAGCAGGACCACATCGCCCGGCTGCGCCAGGTCCAGCGCCGCATCGAAGGCGTCAGCCATGTGCCTGGCGCGCGCGACGGGCACGCCTTCGGCGCCCAGCCTCTCGAAGGCGGGCCAGAAGCGCGGCAGCGACTCGCCGAAGCACACGACGGCGCGCGCGTGCCGTCGGCACGCGTCCACGAGCGGCGCGAGGTCGGTTCCCTTGTCGCGTCCGCCCAGCATGATGATGGGCTTTGCGGGCGCGAACGCGGTGAGCGCCGCAAGAACGGCGTCGACGTTGGTGGCCTTGGAGTCGTTGTAGCAGGCCACGCCGCCCACGGTGCCGGCGGGCTCGATGCGGTGCTCAAGCGGCGCGAACGAGCGCAGGCCCGCGCGCACGCCCTCGGCGTCCGCCCCGACGGCCAGGCAGGCCGCCGCGGCCGCAAGCGCGTTCACCACGTTGTGCTCGCCTTTGATCTGCAGCTCGTCTACGGACACGAGCTCGATTTCCTGGCCGCGAAGGGCCACGCGCAGCACGCCGTCCGCGCCGACGAACGCCGCGTTGGCGCTGCCGCAGGCCGCGCGCATGTCGCCGCCGGGGCCCGCGGCGGTGCCGACGGGCACGTAGGCGAAGCCGCGCTGCTCGTCCGGGACCGCCTTGACCGCGCGCACCTTGGCGCGCACCTCGTCGTCGGCAGCGTTGAGCACGGCGACTGCCCCGGGGCGCCGCGAGAGGTTCTCGATGACCTTCCACTTGGCGGCCGCGTAGTTCTCGTGCGTGCGGTGCCAGTTCAGATGGTCGGGCTTGATGTTGAGCACCACGGCCGCGTCGGGCGCGAAGCGCCGCGTGGAGGCCAGCTGGTAGGAGGACACCTCGGCCACGTAGACCTGGGACGTGCCAGCGGCCACCGCGTTGATGCAGGTGTCGCCGATGTTGCCCACCGCGCACGCCTCGATGCCCGCCGCACGCAGCAGATGCGCCGCAAGCGCGGTGGTGGTGGTCTTGCCGTTGGTGCCCGTGACGGCCACCCAGCGCGCGTCCGCCGGGCATTCGCGCCAGGCCAGCTCCACTTCGCTGATCACCTCGCCGTCTGCGGGTAGGCAGGCCTGGGCGCTGCGGTACAGCTCGCCGAACTCGGAGATGCCCGGGCTGGCGACGCACAGGTCCCATGCGCCCTCCACCGTCTCGCAACCGAAGCGCACCTCGACGCTGGGCCCGCGCAGGCCCTCGACCCACGCGCGCGTGGCCTCGTCGGCCGAGCCGGCGGCGATGGTGAGGCTGCTCACGCGCGAGCCCACCTGCGGCAGCAGGTAGCGCACGACCGCCTTGCCGCTCACGCCCAAGCCGAGCACGAGCACGCGGCCCAAGCTCTCCGGCGCCGCGTTGCGCGCGCCCTCAAGGCCGGCCGCCACCTACATCACCCCCATCATGGATTCGGAGAAGTAGATGAAGAAGCCCACAGCGGCCAGCACGCCCGACACGATCCAGAAGCGCACGACCACCTTCGTCTCGCTCCAACCCTTCTTCTCGAAATGGTGGTGCAGAGGCGCCATAAGGAACAGGCGCTTCTGGGTGCGCTTGAAGTAGAACACCTGCAGCATGACCGACAGCGCCTCCACCACGAACAAACCGCCGATCACCAGCACGACGACCTCGGTCTTGGTGAGCACGGACAGGCACCCTAGCGCCATGCCGAGGGCAAGCGAGCCGGTGTCGCCCATGAAGATGTCGGCCGGGAACGAGTTGAACCACAGGAAGCCGATGCACGCGCCGGCCAGCGCCGCCGCGAAGATGGCGGGGTCCAGCAGGTCGGAGCGGTAGGCGATGGCGGCCATGACCACCATGACGATCATCACCGTGCCCGCCGCCAAACCGTCCAGCCCGTCGGTGAGGTTCACCGCGTTGCACAGGCCCATCAGCAGCACGTCCACGAACACCACGTACAGCCAGGGGATGTCGAAGGACCATCCCCACAGGTTGACGGAGGTGGTCAGCACGCCGAAATCGAGGGTGGCCACAAACGGGATCTCCAGCGTAGGCGCGATGCCCACCACGTTGACCGCCACCAGGCAAAACACGGTGGAGATGAGGAACTGCCCTGCCAGCTTCGCCTTGGGCGTGAGCCCCAGCGAGCGCTCGTGGACCACCTTCGACGCGTCGTCGATGAGCCCCAGCGCGCCGGTGAGCAGCGTCGCGCCCGCCAGCATGAAGGTCTCGGGCGAGGGCCCCGCCAGAAGCACGATGGCGATGGCCACCGCGACGAGCATGATGACGCCGCCCATGGTGGGCGTGCCCTGCTTCACCAGATGGCTCTGCGGGCCGTCGGCGCGCACCTGCTGGCCGATGTGGCTGGAGCGCAGCATCTTGATCCACACCGGCATGAGGGCCATCGTGGCCGCCGCAGCCACCACCACGGCCAGAAACACCAGAAACGTGGGGTAATCCGAGAAGAACGAGAACATTGTCAGCCGACCAACCCTTCCACAACCTGCTCAAGCCCGACGGCGTGGGACGCCTTCACCAGCACCGCGTCGCCCGCGCGCACGGATTCGCGCGCGAAGGCCAGCGCGGCAGCGGCGTCCGGCACGCACGCTATGCGCTCGGCAGCAAGCCCCGCCTCGCGCGCGCCACGCGCGATGCCGCGCGCCAGCGGCCCGACGCACACCAGCGCATCGACGCCCGCCGCCGCGGCGTCGGCGCCCACGCGCAGGTGTCCCTCGTCGGAGTAGGCGCCCAATTCGCCCATGTCGCCGAGGACCGCGATCTTGCGCCCCTCCGCCCGCATCGCCGCGAACGTGCGCAGCGAGGCGCGCATGGAGTCGGGATTGGCGTTGTACGAATCGTCCATCACCGTCACGCCGGATACGGTGCGCAGCACGTGCGCGCGGCCGCTTTCCGGCTGCGCGGCGGCAAGCGCGGCGGCGATCGCCGGCAACGGCATCCCCAGAGCGCGCCCGACCGCGGCGGCGGCGCAGGCGTTGGCAACGTTGTGCAGTCCGCGCAGCGACAGCGTGCAGGAGGCGCGCTCCACGACGGAATCGGACTCGGGAATCGCCGGGAAGTGGGTGGCGACCAGGCAGAAGGTCGCGCGGCCTTCCTCGTCCAGGGCGATGTCCTCGGCCCACACGCGCGCGTCGCTGCGGCGGACGGCGCTGCCGCGCGCCGCCTCCCCGTCGTCATAGGGAAGCTTGGCGCCCCTCAGCAGGTTCATGCGCCCGGCCGCCTCGGGCGAGCCGTCGTACACGGCCACCTTCACGCCGCGCTCGCGCAGCCGCGCATGGTCGCGCATGAACGCCGCGTAGTCGTCGTCGCCGTTCAGAAACGCCCAGCCGCCCTCCGGCAGCGCCTCGAGCAGCTCGGCCTTGGCGCGCGCGATGTTCTCGCGCGAGCCGAGCAGCTCAAGATGGCTCGTGCCCACGTTGGTGACCAAGCCCCACTCCGGCCGCGCGAGATCGCACAGCTGCGCGATCTGCCCCGTGCCGCGCATGCCCATCTCCACCACCACGGCGCCGTCGTCGGCGTTCGCGGAAAGCAGCGTCTTGGGCACGCCCAGCTCGTTGTTCTGGTTGGCGGCGGTGGCTGTCACCGGGAAGGCCACCGCCAGTACGTCGCGCACGAGGTTCTTCGTGGTGGTCTTGCCGCTCGAGCCGGTGAGCCCGATCACGCGCCCGCCCAGATGCCCGCGCCAGGCGCCCGCCAAACGCGCGATGGCCGCGGCCGCGTCGTCCACGCGCACGACGGCGGCACCGCGCTCGCGCGCCTCGTCCAGCGCGTCGGCGGGAAGCGGCCCGCCCGTCAGCACCACGCGGGCGCCCGCCCGCAGCGCCGCGCGGGCGAAGTCGCGCCCGTCCACGCGCTCGCCGGGCAGCGCTGCGTAGGCCTCGCCCGGGCGCACGTCGCGCGAATCCCACGTCAGGCCGCAGATCTGCTCGCCAACATCCGCCGGCTCCACGTCGAAGGAGCCGCCTGCCGCCTGGGCCAGCTCGCCGATGGGAAGCAGCATCTACTCCGCCTCCCCCGCGCCGCGCGCCGCGGCCAGGCGCATGAGCTCCTCGGCCGCCACCTTGCGGTCGTCGAAGGGCAGCACCTCATCGCCCACCAGCTGGTAGTCCTCGTGCCCCTTGCCCGCGATGAGCACCGAGTCGCCGGGGCCGGCCACCTCAAGCGCCCGCGCGATGGCCGCGCGGCGGTCGGGCACCACCTCGTAGCGCCCCGCGCCCGTCCCCATGCCGCTCTCGATGTCGGCGATGATGCCCAGCGGGTCCTCGCTGCGCGGGTTGTCGGAGGTCACGATGGCGTAGTCGGCCGCCAGCGCCTCGCGCCCCATGATGGAGCGCTTGCCCGCGTCGCGGTCGCCGCCGCAGCCGAACACGCAGATGGTGCGCTGCGGGGTGAGCGCGATGATGGAGCCGAGCGCCTTCTTCAGCGCGTCGGGGGTGTGCGCATAGTCCACGAACACCGACACGCCGCCGTCGTCGGGCACGTGCACGCGCTCCAGGCGGCCCGGCACCTGGGGTGCCTCGGACAGCGCCCGCACGATGATGGATGCGGGGATGCCCAGCTGCAGCCCGATACCGAAGGCGTTCATGACGTTGGACACGTTGAAGCGGCCCGCCAGCGGGTAGTCGAACGCGTAGCGCTCGCCGCGCACGTGCAGCTCCACGTGGGTGTGGGTGGGAGCGTAGTCCACCGAAGCGGGGTGGATCTGCGCCGAAGGGTCGAAGCCGGTGGTGATGACCGCGTCGCCCGCGTCGGAGCAGCGGCGCAGAAGCTCGCGGCCCCATTTGTCGTCGATGCAGATCACGCGCTTGGCCGGGTAGTCCTTCGAGAACAGGCGCGCCTTCGCCTCGAAGTACGCCTCGAAGGTGTGATGGTAGTCCAGGTGGTCCTGCGTGAGGTTGGTGAACGCCGTCACGGCGAAGCGCGTCGCCCAGGTGCGCTCCAGGTCCAACGCGTGCGAGCTCACCTCCATGGCCACCACCTCGCAGCGCGCCGCGCGCATGCGGTCGAACAGCTCCTGCAGGTCGGGGGACTCCGGCGTGGTGTGCGCCGACTTCTCGCGCTCGTCGCCCACGCTCACGCCCACGGTGCCGATGACGCCGGTGCGCCGGCCCGCCACCCGGGCGATGTGCTCCACCAGGAAGGTGGTGGTGGTCTTGCCGTTGGTGCCGGTCACGCCCACCAGCGACAGGTCGCCGGAGGGATGGTCGTAAAAGTTCGCCGACGCCTGGGCCATGGCCTTGCGCGTGTCGGCCACCACGACCTCGGTCACGTCGGTGGCGTCGGCCAGATAGACCTTGCGCTGGACCACGAGCACCTTCGCGCCGCGGTCGATGGCGTCCTGGGCGAAGGAGTGCCCGTCCGCCTTGAAGCCCACGATGCAGAAGAACGCATCCCCCGGGCGCACCTTGTCGCTGCGGTAGGCGATGCCCGCCACTTCCTCGTCGGGATTGCCCAGGATGGTGCGCTCCATCCCCTCGAAAAGCTGGGCGCAGGTCTTCGACATTTCGCCACCTCGCACGTTGTAGCCGTTTCCATCAGGCCTTTTCATGGGCCTGCTACTGTTCGGGCGTGATCTTGAACCGATCGATCGCCGTTGTCATTATATCTTTAAACACCGGCGTGACCACGCGGTCGCCGGGAACCTCGTTGGCGCCCACAAAACATACCAACTGGCTGGAAGAGTCGGCGATGAAGCCGGTGAAGCAGATGTTGTACACCCCTTCGCGGTAGCCGCCGTTCTCCTCGTCGTAGATCTCGGCGGTGGAGGTCTTGCCCGCCACCTCGTAGCCGTCGATGGCCGCCGCGGTGCCCGTGCCGTCCGACACCACGGTCTTCAGCATGTCGATCATCGTGGGCAGCACCGAGGTGTTCTGCACGATCTGCTCGGTGGCGTACTCCGGCTTCTCGCCGGTCTGGGGCTTCTCGATGAGGAAGTGCGGGGTGCACGCCACGCCGTCGTTGTTGATGGCGCCGTAGAAGCGCACCATCTGAAGCGGGGTCACCGAGATGCCCTGGCCGAAGCTGACGTTGTAGGCGGTCACGCGACTCCAGTCCTCGAAGGGCACTAGGTAGCCCAGCGCGTCGGTTCCCTCCTCGCCCTCGCCGGGGTAGTCCACGCCCGTGTCCTTGTGCAGGCCGTAGGCCAAGATGTGGTTGTACAGCTCCTCGAAGCCCATCTGCTCCACCGCCAGCGAGATGCCCACGTTGGACGATTTGTCCAGGATCTCTCGCAGGGTCATGGTCTCGTCGCCGCGGTCGTGCGCGTCGGAGATGGTGTAGCCGTCGGCGGTGATGTAGGCCGGGCAGAACAGTTCGTCGTCGGGCCCCATGGTGCCCGTCTCCAGAAGCGCCAGGGTGGAGACGGTCTTGAAGATGGAACCGGGCTCCAAAAGGTCGGTGACGCACTTCAGCTGCGTGGCGCCCTCCTCCACCTCCGAGCGATCGGCGGGATTGAAGTACGGCAGCGACGCCGCCGCGTAGATCTCGCCGGTGGCCCCGTCCATCACCACCGCGTTGCCGCCGGTTCCCTCGATGTTCTCCACGCCTTCGGCCAGGCTCTCTTCCACCGAGGCCTGCAGCGTGATGTCCAGCGAGATGACGATGTCCTGGCCATCAACCGCCGGCGTGTCCTCGTGCACGCCGCCTGGCAGGGGCACGCCGGTCTTGCCGCGCTCGGCCACGTAGCGGCCGGGGGTGCCCGACAGCACGTCATCGTAGTAAGCCTCCAAGCCGGAGATGCCGGCGTAGTACTCCGTGCCGCTCTCTTCGTCCACGCGGATCTCGCAGGCGCCGATCACCTGGCCGCCCACCTGGCCGTTGGGGTACTCGCGGCGCGTGTCGTCCAGAAAGTAGATGCCCTCGATCTCACGCTCTTCCACAAGCTCCTTCAGCTTGTCGGCGGCCTCCACGTCGGCCTTCTGCACCAGGTAGGAAAACGACAGGTCGGCGTCGCTGAGCGCCTCCAGGTAGTCCTCGGCCTCGCCTCCCATGGCCTCGGCCACGGTCTGCGCGGCGTAGGAGGGGTTGTCCACCTCGGAGGGATTGGCGTAGACGGTGGTGGCGTCCACGCTGATAGCCAGCACGTTGCCGTTGCGGTCGTAGATGGTGCCGCGGCGCGCCTCCACGTTGATGGTCGCCAGGCGCGCGTCCTGGGCATCCTGGGAGTACTCGCCCGCCACGACCACCTGCAGAAAGAACAGGCGCAGAAACACGATGGCCGCCAGCGCGGCGAACAGGATGACGGGAAGGAAGGCGCGGTTGGAGTCGGCGACGCGCGCCGCGGCGGCGAAGCGGCCGCCGCCCTGGCCATCCTTGCGGGCGCGCGAGCGTGCGGAACGGCGCGCAGAGCCGTCCTGCCCGCGGCCTGCCCGCGGGCGGCGACGCTCCGAGTCGCGGTGCTCGGACGCCATGGGACTACTCCCCCAAGCCGCTGGCCCGCTGGAGGCTTTGCGTCAGGGACAGGTTGCCCGCCTCGTCGGTGGCCACCACGTCGGGCTCAAGCACGATCGTCTCGGTGACAGAGGGCTCCACCATGCCCAGCTCGGCGGCAGCAGCGCGCACGTGGGTGGGGTTGGACAGCGCGCTCTGCGACACCTCAAGCGCATTGCCGTCCTTGCGCGCCTGGCTGATCTGCTGGGTGAGCTCCTGCGATTCGATGGAGGTGGACACCGTGGCCGCCGTCAGCGCGATGCGCACGCAGCACACCACGGCGAAGGCCACCAGCATCACGGCCGCCAGCTTCGCCAGCGTGACGAACTGGGGCGAAACGCCCTGCTCGCGAACGCGGCCGCCGGGGATGGCGCGCACCTGGGGGCGCGGAGCGCGCTGGGGCGCGCGGGAGGGTTGAGGGTACGAGTATGCGGGAGCGGCGCTCATACCGGCCAACCTCCTTCCTGGTTCGTTTCAGCTGCGTCTCAGGCGGCTCGGCGTTCGTTCATGAAGCCGTCGGCCGGGCGAACCCGGCCGACGGCGATGTTCAGCTATAGTCTTTCCGCAACGCGCAGCTTGGCGCTGCGGGCGCGCGGATTGCGCTCGACCTCGTCTTCCGAAGGAAGGCAGGGCCGGCGCGTGACCACCTTCACCACCGGCGGGCGGTTGCATCGGCATACCGGCAGATCGGGCGGGCAGGTGCAGCGGTTCGCCAAAGACGAGAACGTCTCTTTGACGATGCGGTCCTCAAGCGAGTGGTAGCTGATCACCGCCACCCTTCCGCCGGGGTTCAGCCAGCGGATGGCCGCTTCCAGGCCGCGCCGGAGCACGTCGAGCTCGCCGTTCACCTCGATGCGCAGCGCTTGGAACGTGCGCTTGGCGGGGTGCCCCCCGGCGCGGCGCGCCGATGCGGGGATGGCGGCTTTCACGATGTCCACCAGCTGCGCCGTCTCCACGATGGGCGCGTCTTCGCGCGCGCGGACGATGAACTCCGCTATGCGGCTGGCCCACTTCTCGTCCGAGAAGGCACGGATGATCCGAGCGAGATCTGCTGCGTTGTAGGTGTTCACGATCTCTTCTGCGGTAAGGGTTTGTTTTCCCGGATCCATCCGCATATCAAGGGGGCCGTTCTCCTTGAAGGAGAAGCCGCGCGCGGGCACGTCCAGCTGCGGTGAGGACACCCCCAGGTCGAACAAAAACGCGTCGACCCCGGGCACCTCCGCGGAAAGGAGCAGCTCGTCCATGTCCCCGAAGTTGCCGTGCAGAAGCTCGATGCGCGGGCGGGCGCCCTCCGGCAACGTCCCGAGTTTGGAGCCGGCGGCCTCAAGCGCCGCGTCGTCCTGATCGATGCCGACAAGCGTCCCCTCCGGCCCGAGCAGCTTGGCCGCTTCGAGGGAATGGCCTGCGCCGCCGAGTGTCGCGTCCACGAATGTGTGCTGCGGTTCTAGGTTCAAGTATTCGAGGCACTCGGCGAGCAGGACCGGTGTATGCCGATATGGTGTTGTCACGTCGCTCACGTCCTTCGACTAGTGGAACAGCAGGTCGAGCAGCTCTTCGTCGTCCGCTCCCACTTCGTCGAAACGCTTCGCATCCCAGATCTCGAAGTAGCCCGTGTTGCCCACGATGACCACGTCCTTGTCGATGTCGACCTTCCCGCGCAACTCGGCGGGGAGCATGATCCTTCCCGAGGAGTCAACCAGCACGTCCTCGGAGCGGGACTTGAGGATGCTCCGCATCCTGACGTGCCTTTTGTCCGAGGAATCGTATCTGCCGAAACGATCCTTGAACACCTGGATGATCCACTGGTTGAACCCGGCCGACTCGAACACCCACAGGCTGTCGCCCTCGGGGCTCAGCGTCACCACGAGATCCTTCGAAACGACCTTGCGGAACTTGGCGGGAAGGGACACGCGGCCTTTCTCGTCCACCTTGTAGCGGTACTTGCCGTTCAGGTCGAACGTCGGCTCCGCGACCGGGGCCGCCGATGCGGCTTGCGCCGTCGGGGCATCCTCGGTCTTGTCGACGACTTCGGCCATGCCGTCCTTTCCTGCTTCGTTCGCTGTCGCTTCGATGCATGGAATTTTATCCCACTTTATCCCACGATGCAAGGAGCTTCGTCGCCCGGTTGAGGTTTTACGTGGGGAAATGTGAAGGAGGGCTTGGGGGCGTTTTGGTGTGACGCCCCACTTTGCCCCAGGCGTCGCAACATGTGGGAACAGGCGGTTTGGTCGGCACAACATCTAGTGCCCGGTTGGCAGTGGGAGGAAATGGGGTGTTTTTGGAGGGGTTGGGGGCGAAATGAGGGCGAACGGTGGAGACGGGCTGAAACGGCGGGGCGCGGCGGAGGGCAGCGGGCGGGTCGC
>DVIW01000046.1 GCA_018710945.1 Candidatus Aphodovivens avistercoris
CGTGAAAAACATCGTGTTCTCGTCAAGTGCTACCGTGTACGGCGAGCCCGAGTTCGTCCCCATCACCGAAAGCTGTCCGAAACACGAGGCCACCAACCCCTACGGCCAGACGAAAAGCATGCTCGAGCGCATCCTGTCCGACCTGTACATCGGCGACAACGAATGGAACGTCGTGCTGCTGCGCTACTTCAACCCCATCGGCGCGCACGAAAGCGGCCTGATCGGCGAGGACCCGAAGGGCATCCCGAACAACCTGCTGCCCTACGTGGCGCAGGTGGCCGTAGGCAAGCTGGAGCGCGTGGGCGTGTTCGGCGACGACTACCCCACCCCCGACGGCACGGGCGTGCGCGACTACATCCACGTGGTCGACCTGGCGCGCGGCCACGTGGCGGCGCTCGACTGGATGGGCGGCAAGGTGGGCACGGGCGAGGCGATCGGCATTGGCTCGATCGCGGGCGCGCCGGCAGAGGACGGCACGCGCCGCGGCGTGGGCATCTTCAACCTGGGCACGGGGAAGGGCTCTAGCGTGCTGGACGTCATCCGCGCGTTCGAGAAGGCCTGCGGGCACGAGATCCCCTACGAGATCAAGCCGCGCCGCGCGGGGGACGTGGCCGAGAACTACGCCGCCTGCGACAAGGCGCGCGACGAGCTAGGCTGGGTGGCCCAGTACGACCTGGACCGCATGTGCGCCGACAGCTGGCGCTGGCAGTCGGGCAACCCGGACGGCTACGCGACGCAGGCGTAGGCGGAAAGCCGCGCGGCGGACGGGGCGCAGCACCCCGCAACGACGAAGCCCCTGATCGGGAATGTTTCGAACCGTTCCCGATCAGGGGCTTTTCTTTCTGCAAAACCGCTGCTCCAGCCTCAGGGCACGAGCGCTAGCCGCTACTGACTGGACGCTCCCGTGCTGTAGTAGGCGTCCGACCCAGAGCCGCCGGTGCCGTCCGCGCCGAATGTCCCGCTGGCGCCGCCGCTGGTCGCGTAGCCCGACGTGTAGCCCGAGCCGTAGCCCGAAGCGTACCCGGACCCGTAGCCTGAGGCATAGCCCGAACCGTATGACGAATATCCCGACGTGTAGCCTGAGCCGTAGCCGCCCGAGCCCTCGGAAGCGATGGCCTGGGCCAGCATCTCGTCGGAGACGGTGATGCCGCTGGGATCGCCGCCCTCTTCCACCACGCGCATCATCTCGGCAAGCTGCCCCGTGTCGGTGAACACGTAGGAGATGCCGTTGACGTACTGCGCCACCGAGGGAACCATGGCGGAGTAGACCGTCAGATCGCCTTCGTCCTGGAACATCTGGGCAAGCGCAACGATGTCGGTGATCGACAGGTCCGTGGTGACCGACGCAGCCGCCGCCTCGATGACGCCCGGAAGCTCAGTGATCGGCAAAGAGAGAACCTTGTCAACAATGGCGTTGATGAGTTTGCGCTGGTTCTCGGCGCGCGTGAAGTCGCCATCGGCGAAGGCGCGGCTGCGCGCGAACACCAGCGCCTCATGCCCGTCGAGATGCTGCATACCCGGCTCGATGATGACGGGAGTAGCGGTAGGATTCCACGAAGTGTTGTCGGCGTCGGGATCGTTGATGAGCTCGCTCACCTCGACATCAACGCCTCCAATGGCGTTGACGACCCCTTCCAAACCAACAAAATTGACTTCTGCATAATGCGCGATATCGACGCCGCACAGCTCGCTCGCCTCGCGAATGACGCCCGCCGCGCCATCGTAGGTGTAGGCGTTGTTGAACTTCGAAACGCCATGCCCATCGATGTCGATGGCCGTATCGCGCGGAATGGACACCATGGTCACCTGGTTCTCCACGGGGTCCACGCGAACGAGGATGTTGGTATCGGAACGCGATTCAGCCTGGGTCTGCCCGTCGCGAATGTCCGAACCAATGAGGATCATATAGAACGGCTTGTCCAACTCGGCGGATTTCAGCTGCGAGTCGATTGCCTCAAGCTGCTCATCCGTTTTGTTTCCCGTGGTGATGGTGTCGTTGATGCCGGCAACATAGATCGCCAGCGCCGTGCCGCAGCCGATGAACGCCACCAGCACAGCAGCGACCACGCCGATGGCGATCTTCTTGCCGCGGCCCATCTTCTTCTTGGCGGAAGCGTGCGAGTAGTTGCCGCTGCCGCGGGAGTACTGGCCCGCGCCGCCGTTTGCGTCATCCGCACCGCGCATGCCGCCGGCGGCCGGGCGGTAACTCGAGCGCGAGGCGCCTGGATAGGGACGCGATTCAGTGGAGTAACGGGAGTAGCGGTCCATCTCGTTGCGAGACGCGTTGCGGGAACCGCGCTCCTTCGCGCCGCCGCGCGTGCGAACGCTCGGGCGGGCAGAAGTCCGCGATCGCCTGCTCGGTCGGTCGTTATGGGGTGCCATAGCGTCGTCTCCTCATCTGCTGGATAAGATCCCGAGAACGAATACCGTGTTCGGCCGCACCTCGAAACCCGACTGTCGTACGGTCTTGCTTCAAGCGTTCATTGTAGCATCCGAAGCCCATCACCAAAAAACGGGCATATCCCGTTGACCGGTCGCACACATGCCCACCTGGGATGATGGTTTCAGGATGGTTTGAGGAGAGCCCGGGGTGCGGCAACCGCTCGCAACCCGACGCCTACGCGCCGACGAGGGCGGGCAGCTCTCGCGCGTCGTCGATGACGATGCCGGCCCCTTCCGCACGAAGCACGTCCAAGCCGCCGTAGCCCCACGTCACGCCGACGCTTTGGGCATCCACGGCGCGCGCGACGCGGATGTCGTTGGACGAGTCGCCCACGAACAGGCAGCGCTCGGGCGCGGAACCCAGCTCGTCAAGCGTTTTGAGCAAGCCAGTGGGATCGGGTTTGCGCGGGTAGTCGGGCGATTCGCCATGCACCGCGTCGAACACCCCGGGGAAGAACGCCTCCACCACCTCGCGCGTAGCCGCGTCGAACTTGTTCGACAGCACGGCAAGCTTGAACCCCTTCTCCTTCAGACGGGCCAGCGCCTCGGGGATGCCGGGGTAAGGCTCGGTAAGGCGGTAACCGTACTGGGGATAGAGCTTCTGCCACAGCCGCGACGCGGCCTCGACGCCCTCAGGGGACGTGCCAGCGGGCACGGCCAAGCGGATGAGCGCCAGCACGCCGCTGCCCACGAAGCTGAGGACCTCTTCGGTCGTGCGCTGCGGATAGCCGCTCTCGCGCAGCACGGCGTTCGTCAGGGCCACCAGGTCAGGAAGCGTGTTCAGCAGCGTGCCGTCAAGGTCGAAGATGACGGCGTTGATGGAGGAACTGCCGGCAGATACGGAAACTGGCGCGGCGGCAGGCCGCAAGGCGGAATCGAGCATCAGCGGCTCCCTTTCTCGCAAACGTGTCTTTCCGGAAACAGGCTACCTCAAACAGGAACAGCGCAGCGCTGCGGCAGCAAAACCGCACGGGGAGCGCATCCTTGTCGCAAGAAGCATTACGGCAGAAATGAAAACCAACACGCCAAGCCGAAGCAACGGGCGCAGAATTCACCCTTTCGCCGCCGCTATATGTTGACAACATATAGACGAGGGAGTATAGGTGTTGACAGCATATAAGGAAGGGCGGGGACGCACCCGTCCGACGCAGCCGCTGCGCAGGCGCGGCGGGGAAAGCGAGGAAACCATGGCAGAGACGATGAAGCTGGCCGTGCCCACGATGGGCGAGGGCGGCCTGCAATCCGAGCGCTCGGGGCATTTCGGACACTGCGACTGCTTCACGCTCATCGACATCGCGGACGGGCAGATCGGCGAGGTGTCGGTGCTGCAGAACCCGCCGCACGAGGAAGGCGGCTGCCTGCGCCCCGTCGGCCTGCTGTCGCAGGCGGGCGCCACGGCCATCGTCGCCGCCGGCATGGGCATGCGCCCGCTGATGGGCTTCGAACAGGCCGGCATTGATGTGCTGTTCGACAACGCTACCCCCGGCGTGGGCGACGTGGCGAAGCTGGCCGCCGCAGGCCAGCTCCCCCGCATGACCGTCAACGAGGCCTGCCACCATTAGGCTGAAGATACGGCAGAACGTCCACCCGCAGCACCGGGCACCGCACGCGACTGGTGCTGCGCCCGGCCCGCAGCAGCGCGGCGTCCGACGGCCCAACCAACAGCGGCCGCACCTGACGCCGCAACCACGCCAACCGCAACGCAAACCAAGAACGCAAAGGCTCCCAGCCCGAACAACTGGGAGCCCTTTTCGCAAGCAGACCGAACCCGCATGCGTCGCGCTCACGCCTCTGCGCGGCGCAAACCAGAAAACGCCTACGCCTCCAGATCGGCCCCTTCCGCCTGGTAAACGGGCGCACCGTCGATGAACGTGTAGAGCGGCCGCGCCGCCAGGATCTCATCCGGCGTCGCCTCGAACAGATTGCGGTCCATGATCACGATGTCCGCCAGCTTGCCAGCCGACAGCGTTCCGATGCGATCCTCGAAGCTCTCCACATACGCCGAGCCATAGGTATAGGCCTGAAGCGCCTGGGCAAGCGAAATGCGCTGCTCGGGAACGAAGCCGCCCTCAGGACAGCCGTCCCACGGCTGCTGGCGCGTGATGGCAGCGTAGACACCCTCCATGGGGTTGAGGTTCCACACCGGAGCATCCGTGCCGAACGCGGGAACGGCGCCGGCGTCCAGAAGCGACTTGACCGGCCACATGAACGGACGCCACTTCTCGCCCAACAGCACCGGATAGCCATCGATGTTCAGAACAGCGTGGATGGGCTGCATGGAGGGAATCACGTCAAGCTGCGCGAAGCGGGCAATGTCTTCAGGACAGCAGCTCTCGATGTGCTCGATGGCGTTGCGCAATCCCTTCTTCCCGTTCTTCTTCTGCACGGCCTCGAACACGTCCAAGGCCTGCTTCACCGCGCCGTTGCCGATGCAGTGCAGACGCACGGGCATGCCGGCAGCGTCGGCCTCTTCAACCATCGCGTACAGCTCGTCGTAGCCGAGGGAGGGGTCGCACCTGGACGCGTCGTCAGCGTAAGGCTCGGTCTGGTAGGCGGTGTGCGCCTCGCTCACGCCGTCGGTCAGCTGCTTCAGCCCCGCAAACCGCAAGTGCTCGCTGACCAGCTCGCGCGAGAACCGCTTCGGATTCTCCAGGCCCGGCTCCATCTTGAGGAAGCAGCTCACGCGAAGGGGGAGCTTCCCCGACGCCTCGAATTCCTGGAACACACGCAGGCTGTCCTCTTCGGGCACGCCGCCATAGGGATAGACGTTGCCCGTGGCAGTAACGCCATACGACAGCGCCTCGGCGATGACCGAACCCAGCGCGCGGTCCATGTCGGCGGAAATGTTCGCCTTGCCCCAAATGGGATCGTTCGCCGCTGGCTCGAAGTTCAGCCCGGTAAGATGCCCCTCGGCATCGCGGCCCAGCCACGCGCCCTCCGGGTCGGGCGTGGCATCGGTGTAGCCCACCGCCTCCAAACCAAGGCTGTTCGTCCAGCCCACATGCATGTCCCACGACGCCACGTAGGCGGGACGGTCCGGCACCAGCTCGTCGAGCAGCTGCTTGGTGGGCTTCTCGCCGTTCTCCCAGCTGTCGTAGTTGAAATCGCTCGCCACGATCCATTTGTTCTCGGGATGCGATTCGGCGAATTCCTTGATCTTGGCGCACACTTCGTCTTTGCTCGTCAGGCCTTCCAGGCTCAACGTGAAATCGGCGTCTTTCATCACGCCGTTCTGAATGAAATGGGTGTGGGCGTCGTTGAACCCGGGCAGCACGAGGCGGTCGCCGCACTCGTACACCGTCGTTTCGGGCCCGACGTACTCCTGCGCCTCGTCAGCGGGCATCACGCCCACGATCTCTTTCCCGCGCACCACTACGGCGCCTTCGACCGTCTCAAGCGTCGTCGCCGTGAAAATGGCGGAGCTTTTGATGATGATGTCGGCATATTCGGTCATGACCTGCTCCAATCTCCGTCGACAAGGACGGATAGGCTTTCATCTCCCCGTTGCGGGGAAGGCACGGGCACCTTCCCCGCCAATCCAACGCACCGGCCCGGGGAACGGCCGCTGCGGGCTATCCGGACGGCTTGCAAAGGAGGGCGAGCAAACCGGGGATCGCAAAACGCTTCGACGCCGCATGCAAAACGGCTGCAGCATCGAAGCTGGGACGGCACACTAGGCGCTACTTCGCCTCCGCATCCGCGGGAGCCGTCTTCTTGCGCATGGCGGCAACCCAGATCATCGAGATGGCGACGACCACGATGAGCGTCACGCCGAAGATCGGCCACACCTGCACGGACGTCATTCCCAAAGATCCCATGAGGCCGGTGAGCAGATACGAGCTGCCCGCTGCCGCAAGCCCGTCGGCAAACGCCACGATGGAAGTAGCCGTGCCCACCTTGGAAGCCGGCACCAGCTCGGCCACGCGCACGTAGAAGTAGCAGAAGTAGAAGGGCCACATCAGACCGCCCACCGCCACGCCGATAACGGTCATGGCCGCGCTGGGGAAGAATCCCATGCCCAGGAACACCAGGCCGAGCACGATCATCGTGGGAACGTAGATGAAGTTCTTCATCTTCTTGTAGAAGAACCCGAACAGCGCGGACGTGATGGCGGTGCAGATGGTGGCCACCGAGGTGATCATGCCGATGAACGCCTCGTCGCCCACGCCCGCATCGGTCACGTACACGGCGATCATGTACAGCAACACGAAGTAGCAGATGGCAATGAAGAACACCTGGATGGCCAGCGGAATGGTCGCCTTCCACCAACCGGGCTTCACGGGAGCGGCGCGAACGCTTTCTTCGGCTGCGGCCGGAGCGTTCTTCTCTTGCTTGTTCCCGTTGAAGTTCGGCAGGAAGACGATCAGCATCACGAGCACCGGCACGGCGATGAGGTAGGTGTAGAACGCATTCTGCCACGCCGTCACCGCCAAGATGCCGGCAATGGCGGACATGAGCGCGCCCATGATGGACATCACCGAGTTGTACCAACCCACGTACTTGCCGTGCTCGTCCTCATCAGTGAACAGCTCGGCCAGGATGGACAACGCTGCCGTGTTGGTGATGCCCCAACCCACGCCCGTGGCGCAGCAGCGCAGCACGACGAACAGGTAGATGTTGTCCACGGCGCCGAACACCGCGCTGACGGTGAAGATGGCGAAGCCGACCACCATGACCCACTTCTTGTTCACGCGGTCGCACAGCAAGCCCGCCAAGATGCCGAACGGCAGACCCACCAGCGCCGGCCCCGTCACGCCGAAGTTGATGAGCCATTCGGGCTCGCCCGCGAACACCTCGTACAGGTTCGCCGTAATGGGGCTTACCACCAAGTCGCCCAGGGTGCACATCGACGAGAGGAACAGCGCCAGCAGCGCCAGGAACAGCCTCCCCTTCTTCATGCTGTTTGCGGTTGTCATATACGCAGCCTTTCTCTTCGTTGCCGGGCGTCCCCTAGCCGCCCGATCGCTAAAGCAGCTCCTTCAGGCTAAGGACGCAGGCTGCGCAACGCCCCTCGTCAAACGCATGGTTGACGTATGGTTTTCGCTTCGCAGGAAGGTTTTTCAGGCAAAGAACGCCCCCCCCCCCCCGCC
>DVIW01000047.1 GCA_018710945.1 Candidatus Aphodovivens avistercoris
GTCGTTGAAGTACGCGGGCACGGTAATGACCGCCTGGGTGACCGGGGCGCCCAGCTGCTTTTCCGCGTCGGCCTTCAGCTTCTGCAGCACCATGGCCGAAATCTCCTCGGGCGTGTAGTCCTTGCCCTCGATGTTCACCACCGCGCGGCCGTCCTTGCCCTTCTCCACCTTGTAGCTGATGGTCTTGCGCTCTTCGGAGGTCTCGTCGTAGGAGCGGCCGATGAAGCGCTTCACGGACGAAACGGTGTTCTCCGGGTTGGTGACGGCCTGGTTCTTCGCGGCCTTGCCCACCACGCGCTCGCCGTCCTTGCGGAAGCCCTCCACCGACGGGGTGGTGCGGTCGCCTTCCGCGTTAACCAGAATCTCGGGCTCGCTGCCTTCCATGACCGCCATGGCGGAGTTCGTCGTGCCCAGGTCGATACCAAGAATCTTAGCCATTTCCTGCTTCCTCTCCTTCCAGAGTTCCCGCTTCGCGGCAGCAGTTCAATCGCTTGCGGGGCGAGCCGCCCTCCCGCTTCCTTTCGCGGGTGCGGCTCAATCCGTTTTCAACAATTCGGACTATATAATCTAAGTGCCGCACTGTCAAGTTAGTTACCATTTTGTCATGTAACTTTTCCTAAGCGTCATCTTTACTAATTATGTAGGCGCGCAGGATGGCGAAAACGCTGGGGAAGAGGACGGAGATTGAGGCGCAAAACGGAAGGAGCGGGAAGCCGGGAGCCACGGCGAAGATGACGGCGGAAGCGAAAGGTGGAAGGTGGCCGAAGGCGGCCCGAAACGGCTCGCGATGTTTCGCCGCGAAAAAACGAAGAAGGGGCCGCGGTGTTCGCCGCAGCCCCTTCGCATCCACGATAGATGTCGGAGATGGGAGGTTACTCCTCCACGATCTCGGAGATGGCGCCCATCGGGCACTCCTCCACGCAGTCGCCGCACGCGACGCAGGCTTCCTCGTTCACGACCTCGGCGGCACCGCCGACGACCTCGAGAACCTCCTGCGGGCACGCGTCAACGCAGATGCCGCAACCGATGCACTCGTCAGCCTCGATGACAGGATGGGACATGGCAGATCTCCTTCTCGTCTCTTTAGCCCCCGCATCGCTTCCGGGGGAGCCCCCATTACTGCATGGACGCAAGATACCACGAATCCCCTCCGATGCAAGAAATTCGAAACACTCCGCTTGCATTTTACGGAGGACGCGCATGATCGGAGGGTGAGCGCGCCGCAGGCGGCGCCGAACGGCTGCTTCGGCTGCATCTGGCGCGCCTGCCGCGTTGGCCGAGCGCGCCAGAAGGAGCGCGTCAGCCAGCCGCAAGACGGCGAAGCGCCCCGCTGGCCGCAGCCCGCGGCGCCAACTTAGCAGATGCGCGGAAGCTGCTCGCCCACCAGCATGTCCAGGATGCGCCGGCCGCCGAACGCCGTTTCCAGGAACACCTTCGGGCCGCGCTCGGGCTGCGCGGGCGCCACCTGGCCGATGATGGCCGTGTCGGCGCCGTAGCGGTTCGCGCGCATCGCCTCAAGCGCCGCCTGGGCTTCGTCGGCGGCCACCACGCACACCATCTTGCCCTCGTTCGCCACCTGCAGCACGTCGTAGCCCAGCATGTCGCAGGCACCCTGGACGGCGGGCTTCACCGGGATGGCGTCCTCTTCCACCACGATGTCCACGCCGGCCTGCGCCGCCAGCTCGTTGAGCGTGGAGGCCAGGCCGCCGCGCGTGGGATCGCGGAAGCAACGCGCGTGGGGCGCGGCCGCCAGCACGTCAGCGATGAGGTGATTCAGCGGCGCGGCGTCGCTTTGCAGGTCTGCGGAGAAGCCCAGGCCCTCGCGGCAGCTCATGATGGTGATGCCGTGGTCGCCCAGCGTGCCCGACACCAGCACCGCGTCGCCCGGACGGCACTGCGCGCCGCCCAACTCGATGCCGGCCGGCAGCGCACCCACGCCGCTGGTGTTGATGTAAACGCCGTCGCCGTGGCCGCGGTTCACCACCTTCGTGTCGCCGGTCACCAGCGCCACGCCGGCCTCGCGCGCCACCTCGGCCATGGACGCGCAGATGCGCTTGAGGTCCTCGATAGGGAAGCCCTCTTCCAGGATGAACCCGCAGCTGAGGTACAGCGGGCGGGCGCCGCTGGTGGCCACGTCGTTCACCGTGCCGCACACGGCAAGGCGGCCGATGTCGCCACCGGGGAAGAAGTGCGGCGTCACCACGAAGCTGTCGGTGGAGAACGCCAACCGCTCGCCGGGCGCCGGCGCGGGCAGCACCGCCGCGTCGTCGCCGCGCAGCAGCTCGTCGCCCGCGTAGGCGGCGAAGAACACCTCGTCGATGATGCGCTTCATCATGGTGCCGCCGCTGCCGTGGCCCAGCATCACCGTCGTATCCATATCGTTCCTTTCCTTCGCACGCCGACCGGTCCGCGCCTACAGCTGCGGCTCGGCGGTGGTCATGACCAGGCGCCCGTTGCGCACGCCCTTCGTTCCCAGGATGAGGTTGGCCACCTCCTGCACCAGGCCGGTCTCGCCGCGCAGCACGATGACCTCCAAGCAGTTGTGCGGATCCAGGTGCACGTGCATGGAGGACACGATGATGTCGCAGTAGCTGTGCTGGATGGTGTGCAGCTTCTCCTGCAGGTCGCTGGCATGGTGGTCGAAGGCGATGGTCAGCGAGCCCACCACCTCCACGCCGGGCGTCGCGCACTCGTCCTCAACCAGTGCGTCGCGCACCAGGTCGCGCACCACCTCGCTGCGGTTCTTCGCCAGGCCGCGGCGCGCCACCAGCTGGTCGAAGCGCATCAACAGGCCCTCGGGCATCGCCACCGAGAACCGCATCAGATCCTGTGCCATGGGAATCCTGCCGCGCAGGCTACACCAGGCTGACCGTCACGTTGGCGGCCGCCTCAGCGTCGTCCTCCAGCGCGTCGCGCGCCTCGTCCAGCTTGGCGCGCACGTCGTCCAGCAGCGCCTGCGCCTCGTGCAGCTTCTTCGACACGGTGGAGAAACCCGCGTCGCCGGCGGTGTGCGCCAGGTTGTGCGCCCAGCGGCGCTCCAGCTTCACATGGTCGTCGATCTGCTCGATCATCGTTTCGAACTGCCCGGTGTTGACGCCGTTCGTGCACATAGCGAACCTCCCGTGTCGCTTGGATGGCCTTGTCTCGTTTCCTGTATGATAGGGCGCGAGGACGCGGAGAGATCGGACGTTTGCGAGGGCAGTGTGAAAAAATCTGCAAATGGTAACATGTACGACGTTTCCGCACGCGAGGTGCGCGAGCTGTTCGCCGACTACCTGGACGGAGCCGCGCTCCCCCTGGTGCTGGTGCTGAGCCGGGCGCCCCTGGCGGCAGCGGCGCGCCAGGCGCTGGAAAGCTCTGCGCGCGCTTTGGGATACGGAGAAGATTCCTGTGCGTTCGCCGTGCTGGAGGCCGACGGCGCCGCGCTGGATGCGAACGCTCTGTTTCTGCTGGTGGAGGGTTTGGACCCGCTGTGCCTGGTGGCGGCCGACGAGGACGCGGCGCGGCTTTTGGAAGCGGCGTACCGCCAGGAGGTGCCGACGGGGGCGGCAAGCCGTGTGTTCGGGCGGTCGGCCGTGGCGTTCCGCTCCTTCGAGGCGATGCTGGGAACGAGCGACGAGAAGCAGCGCGCCTGGGCCCTGCTGAAGAAGCTGTCGAAACGGGGAGAGTAACCCCCGCATGACGAAAGGCCGCGGGGGCTGCGGCCTTTCGTCAGACGAGTGAAACGAGGAGAATGGAGACGTTATCTCATCGCGGAATAAATAGTATCCGATTGATTATCCTCTGTCAAGGATATTTTCTTCCACCTATCGCGTTCCCTCCCTACCCGCAACCCAGTCCTGAAGGCGAGTCTAACGCGCAGCGTCGCGAACGCAGGTGACGCAGTGCAGCGAGTCGCCGGTGCGGTAGAAGTTCATAGAGCGGCATCCGCCGGCACAGCAGGCGGCAACATCGCAGGAGGCGCACGCGCCCTTCAGGTCGGCTGGCGAGAACTTCCTGTTGTAGGCGAAGGAGCTTTCGTCCTCCCAGATGGAGCGCAGCGTCCGCTGGCGCAGGTTCCCCTCGATGAAGCGCGGGTCGCGCAGCGATTCGCACCCCGTTACGTTCCCGCAGCTGTCGATGCCCACTACGGACAAGCCCGCCGCGCATCCAGGAAAGCAGCTGCCGGGAAGCAGCCGGATGCGACGCTCGTCGGCGGTGAAGTAGCCGATGTTGTCGGCGGCCGCCACGAACATGCGGCTGCCCGCCGCGGCAAGGCGCTCATTCGTTCGGACGACGAAGGAGATGATGTCGCGGATCTGCTGCGGCGTCGGGGTGCGGCAGATACCGGAGGGAGTGCACGGAGCGTCTGCAGCGCCCGCATCAGCGCAGCCACCAGCCCCGTGCCCGGCGCCACCGATGGGCGCGTACAGCTGCAGCTGCCACCCGTCGGCGCCTTCCGCCTCCAAGATGGCGCAAAGGGCTTCCAGGTCGGCGCAGTTCGCCTGCGTGAGCGTGGTGACGACGGTAGCCGTGTAGCCGCGCCGCTTGAGCTCGCGCAACCCGGCGATGGCCGCGTCGAAGCTGCCCGCCTGGCGCTGGGCATCGTGGGCCTCGCGGCATCCGTCGATGGACAGCGCGATGTGACGCACCCCCGATTCCTCGATCTCCCGCCACGAGCGGTCGGTGAAGCACGACCCATTCGTGATGACCGACACGTCCACGCCGCCATCGACCATCAGCCGCGCAACCTTCTGCCAGCCCGGGAAGAGGAACGCCTCGCCCCCGATGAGCACTACGCGGCGGCAGACCATGTCTGCTAGCTGGCGCGCCACGTCCAGTGCCTCGTCGAAGGACAGCTCGTTCGGCATCGCGCGGCCCGCGTTCGACCCGCAGTGCGCACACGAGAACGTGCACGCCAGCGTAAGCTCCCACACGCACGTGTCCAGCCGGTAGGGACAGCGCGCGTTTTCACGACTCACGGCGCCCCCTAGCGGAAGAAGTTCTGCGGATACGGCGGGCGGGCATCGTCATCGTTGCGCGCCCCTTCAGGCTGGTTTCCGCTTTCGCCCGACGCGGCAGCGGACCAATCCGACTCATCGACGCCGTCGCCTTCCTGCGCCTGTCGCCACATCACGTCGGGCGGCGCATACACGCTGGCCGTGCACGGGAAAACGCTCTGCTCGGGCAGTTCGTCAGCTTCACCGTCTTGCTCGGATGGCAGCCCCATCATCACATCGAGCGGAGCGTAGACGGGAGCCGGTATCTCTCTGAAATCCACCAACGAGTCCTGCCTCGAATCTACCTCACTCGGAAGACCGCACCTGCCGCAATACCGGTCGTCCTCACCCATCGGGCTCCCACAATGAACGCAATACATGACGCCCTCCTTCCGCCGTCTCCCTCTCTGCCGCATGACGCCGCCCGACGCGCCAAACGCGCCCGGCTTCATGCGCCTGCCACCCTACCTTATTATTACCTTCCCACAGGCACGCAAAGAAGCCCCCGTGCACGGGGAACGCCGGGGAAACCCGTAAGAGGAACAGCCCGCCAGCACGCTAAGCGGCCTTCGTCATCTTGAACACGTCGTTGCGCCACGCCACCCACAGCTTCATGCCGGTACGCGCTTCCGTGTTCACCTGCAGATAGACCGTGCCGTCTTCGTCGGATTTCAGTTCGACGTTGTAGGGAACCGGGTCGCTCCCCTCGTAGATCTGGTAGAAGTCGTCATCATCGGGATCCAGCGTGATGAGCACGTCGGTCAACTGCACCACCGCATCGCCGTCGGTGCTGTCGGCAGCGTTGTCCAAAGAGGCGTGGCCATGCACGAGGAACGTCATGTCGACCGTCGCCGTCAGCGAGGTGGAATCGACGCTCTTCACCGTCAGCGACGCCGGGTTGCCGCGGCCTCCGTAGCAGGCCCCCTCGTCCATGATGGCGTTGTGGTCGGTGCTGACGAACTCGCCCGTCCAGGTTCCCACGAACGCCGAGTAGTCTGCCTGATACGATGCGTCATCGGCCGCGCACGACGCCACTTCCCAGTCCGAGCCGCTCCAGGCAAACGACGCAGTGAGCGTCCCCGCATAGCCCGCCATGCCCTTCTGCGCCGAAATGCCCAGCGTCACCGTTCCGCCCGCTTCCGTCGTAGCGTTTTCAATCACCTCGAACGCCACGTTGCTGCCGTAAAGATCCGCCAGGAACACCTCGTCGCCTTCAGCATCGACAAAGGGGTCTTTGTCGGCAAGCTGCAGAAGCGTCGGGCCGTGCTCAACGACCTTCGCATCGTCAACGCCGCCGATGGGCTCTACCGTTCGGGACGCTTCTTCCGTCAACGTCTCCTGCCATGCATCATCAACGCGGTAGAACACCACCCGCTGGACCGTGGTGATGCGCAAGCTGCCGTTCTCCAGCACCACCGTCACCCGCGCTTCCTTCCCCCGGGGACCGCCAGCGTTTCCGGTCACATCGGAAAGGGAATCGACCGTCGAAGAGACCACGGAAAAGCCCTCGCCGTTGGCCCATTCGCTTTGCATTGAGCTGTCCGCCGTAAGAGCGTCCACGTCAAGCGCTGCCAGCACGTCCTCGTCGCTCAAGGACGATGAGGACGCAACGCCAAGCGCCAACACGACCGCCATGACGATGACGGCCACCGCGGCCACGCTGCCCGCGATGATGGCTGCAAGCTTCCCTTTTGACAGACGACGCGGCCGACCGGAAGAAGCATCCGAAGAGACGCCGCCTTCAACACCAAGCGCATCGGAAACCCCGCCTGTGCTGAAGGGGATGCCTCCTGAAACCCCGTACGACATTCCGTTGCCAGAAACCGCCCCGAAGGCTTCTCCAGCTGCGCTTTCCAGCTTCCTGCCGGACGCCTCGCTCCATCCACCATCTGCAGCAGCGCTCATCGGTCCGCCCGCAACGGACTGCCCACCTTGGACCGCTGGAGCGGACTGCGCAGCACCGCGCAAACTGGCGCCGCAGTTTCCGCAGAACAAAGCATCATCCGCCTGCGACGTCCCACACGAAGGACAGTACATGGCCTACCCCCTTTGACTTCCTGAGCAGCGCGAAAGCGCCTTTGGCCGCTGCTACCGCATCGCCGCAACGGCCAGCCCAACGCTTCGCAACGCGCCGACGCTACCCCAGCTCGAACTCTTCGCCGCCCAGCGCGATCCGGTCGCCACGGGCCAGGGGCTTGTCCACCTCGCCGGGAATGCGGTACCCATTCACCAGCACACCGTTCTTCGATGCGGTATCACGTACCAGGCAACGCGATCCGTCCACGGTGATGAGAGCGTGGTGTCGGCTGAGCTTTCCGTTCCCCTCAAGCGCAATCGAGCAGTCGGGGGCGCGGCCGATCGTGTAGGTGCCCTGCCCCAGACGCCACCCGGCATTGCGCGCACGGCTGGCCAGCATGAAGCCCTGCCGACCCGACGGCGCATCCATCTGAGCCCGCCGCTGTTGCTCGCTTACGAAGTCGTAGCCATACTCCTTCGTCGAGCCGACAGGGGCCGAATCCGTGTTGGGGCCATCCGCTCTTCGCCTGTCAGTATCGCGGAATGAGGACTGTCCACGTTGATCTTCCCGTTGCGGCACAACCCCTCTGGCCTCGAGTATCGCCCGGTATCCCTGCTCGGAGAACAGCGGAACGCCGTAAGCGAAGGAAAGAACCTCTTGCGCAAGCAGGCGCTCGGCAGCACCGTAAAGCTGCGCATGCTCACACAGGTAAGCAAGCGCGCCGTTTATTCCCACTTTCACCGACACGAATGACTTCACGGGCACATACACGAAACGCAGCTTCCTTAACTGCTCGTTGAAGAACAGGCAATCGGGTTCGAACGCCACGCGGGACAGATCGAGCTCTTTCGAGCGGCATTCCTCCGACAAAAGCAGGAAGGAAACCAGCATCGCATGGAAGCACTCAGCCGAAAGCGACCGCTTCAGCGTTTCGCTGAGCGTTTCATGGCCGAACGCCTGATAAGTGAAGCAGTACGTTTTCCCTTTCTGCTCATAGGAAAGCGGGAGGAAAACGCTGCTCAGCCCCGGCGCAAGGCGGTTCGCTTCGGCGTAGTCGAGCTCGTCCCCCTTGTCGCTTTTGACGACGACCAGGCGCTCCGGGGTATTTCGCTTCGCCTTTATCTTGAATTTCATCCCCAGCCCCTACATCAAGACAAACTGGGAGCTGTTGGAGAAACCGGCTTCAGCAGGCGTGGCGTTCGGATTCTGCATCTCGCCCGTGGACAGGAGAACCAGAGCCGCATCAGGAGAGGCGCGGTAGAAGTCAGGTTCAGCAATCTGCATGGCGTGAGCCACCATCTCCGAAATGGTCTGCATGGGAACGTCCCGCGGAACCCAGAAATCGTAATGCCTCCCCGTTGCGGGAAGCAGCACGTCGAAAAGCACTTTCTCGCCGTTCATCCACATCACCACGCCCACGCGGGAGCGCTCTGGCTCGCCCGCTTCGTTTGGAGCTCGTCAAGGCTTTCCGATTCCCTCTCAAGCTCGTCAATCTGCTCGTCGTACTTCTCGGAATAATGATCGGTCACGACCGTTACGGCCTTTCCGCACGCCCCCACCCAGCCAGCGCCCGTGGCAATAGCATCGCTGGTGAAAGAGCCTGTGGCAACACCTTTGGAAACACCGCCCGCCGTCGCCTTGAAAGCGGAATCGACATAGTTCTCATAACCCTCGGAAACGAACTCCCCGCCTGCATTGATCCAAGCTTCCATCTCTTCGTCGCCGGTAGATTCAGCCACGTAATCGATGCCCTTGTCGATCACCTTTCCGCCCAGAAAGCCCGTGAAGCCGGCGGCATCACGCCTAACCTCTGCATAATTGCCTTTCCCCTGGTGTTCCGCAATGTCGTTGAACTTGTCGCCAGCCTTCGCGAGATCCTTCAGGCTCCCCGCTTCCTCCTTGAACGTGTAGCCTGGTCGATCGGCCCCTATGTCACCTTTGCTCATGCTGTACAGCTGGCCCACACGCTCGCCAAGATCCTTGCCCGAAGACATGAGGCCAACACCCGATGCAGCCAAAACAAGCGGCGAAGCCGTGCCGGCTGTGGCGACAATCGCCGCCGCGCCCGCCACCACCACAGCCACCGAAGCGATGGTGCCAATAACGTTCCAGAACGCTTTTTTCTCGGCCGCCTCGCGCTGTGCGTCCTCAATGCGCAACTGCTCGCGCTGGATGCGCTCGTCGCACGCCTTCAGCACCACCTCGCGGTTTTCCTCCTGGTCATCCGCGCAGTTCTCGTAGGCAACCTGCAGCCCCGACATGTCCACGACAGAGTAGATGGCACCCGATTCATAGCCCGAAAGAGACACCGCACCGGACGCGCATGCAGCGATGGCGTCCTCCACCTTGCTGGCCAACTCTTGGAAGTCGCTTTCCTTGTTTGCGAAGAGGGCGTACCCCGCATCCTCCAAGGCACGCACACCCTCGCGTACCTTGGCGGTTTTGTCTATCTGCTCATTCGCATAGCTCCGAATGCCGTCTGAGCTCGGCATGGAGAAGCTCACGCCCGACGGCATCAGGTTCATCGCTTCCCGAAGATAGCTCTCGGCATCTGCCAGCTCGGTGGCAAGCATGTCGGCGAAAGCGCGCTCGGCGTCCTTCATCCCGTCTTCCGGAAGCTTCGCCGTCCTCATCTCGCTCACCGGCTGCTCAGAGAAGCCAGAACCGTACTCCTTTTCAAAATCGGTAAGCAGCTGCTGGGCAAGCATCCACAGCATACCGATAAGCATCGAATGAACCTCTTGGAAATAGGCCTTGATGGAAACGGCGGCATCCCCCTGGAAGGAACCGAGCGCAGCAAGGTCATCGATGCTGCTCTGCAGGTTCTGAAAAGCCTCGATAAGCGATGCCTGGTAATTGTCGTAGGCCGTGCCGAGCGCATCAACCTCATCCATTATCACGTAGTAATCGGCCATACCTTGTCTCCTTGCAGACGAAGGACATTCGCGCAGAGCGCGGAACGCCCTAAGCGTCGACCCCCAGCTTCTTGCTGAGGCTCTTGCGGTATTTCGCCGCCTCTTTCTCATCTGTCGCCTCGAACGACTGGGCAGCCTCGAACAGCGCCAAAGAATCGTTTTCCAGAAGCGAACGATATTTCTTCACCAGCTTCTTCATTTCCTTTGCGCGCTTTTCAAACTCATCCAGCGCCTGCGATGCGGAGCTCCGCCCGTCAAGCGACAGCTTCACGTCGCCCAAAGAGGCGCGATCCTTCTCTATGTTTGCATGCGCCGTTTTGAACGACGCAAAGTCAATCCGTACCTCCGTTGCCATAGGTCATCTCACCGCCCTTTCCACAGCCCGCATCATTTCCCGGAAAGAAGATCTTTCAAGCCGTCGTAAAGATTTCCCAGCGTCGACTCGCAGCCGTTGAGAAATTCAACGATGTGGTTTTTCTCAAACCAAAGCCGGGTAATCTCGGATGAAACCTCGTCTTTCAGCCCCTCGATCGCCTCGATGTAGTTCTCGACATCGCGCACCGCCAGCGCATTGCGCGCGGCGTCGAAGCGGTCAAAGCGCTTGCCCGCCCATCGGTCATTCGGCTCGTAGCGGTCAAACGCCCGCTTCAGATCCTCTGCACGATCCTTTGCAAGCTTGATTTTTTCTTTTGCTTGCTCAAGCGCGTCTATCTTCTCTTGGATGCGAGCGTTGTTCCGGCTGGCGTCCTCGTACTCCTGCTCCAAGCCCCTTATGAGGCCCCGCAGCTCGGATTCTGTTGCCATGAGCATCTCACCTACCACGCATCAGCGGAGCTTGCCTCTCCGCGGGGAACGTTCGTCTTGGGCAAGACCTCTGCGAGCGTTGCGAGAACCTTCTCGTCGTTTTCGTCGGAAAAGCCCTTGAACAGCACTTCGCTGATGCAGTCATGGTTGCTGTACACCACGGCATCCCCCATCAGCCCCTCCGGATACAGGCACATGCCGTAGTCGTAATAGCGCTTGCCCTCGTCTGTTTCGACAACAAGACCCCGTGCGATGACCAGGAGGGTCTTGGGGCTTCCCTTCAAGGTCACGACCGATCCCAGGGGAAGGAAATCGGGACACTCTATCATCGTTCGTCCTCCTTGTCTTCATTCGCTTCCAGCTCCACCAAACGCACCAGCCGCGCATCACCAGCATCCACGGCAAATCCGCGTGAGCCCTTCATCTGGGAATCGGGCGTGAGCCGCTTGTTGCCGTTGTAGGAGATCCCTATGCTCGACTGGGAATCGGCTCCCGGTCCTATCCACAGGCCTTCCTTCAAGCCCACTTGAAGCTTGAACCACTCTTCCCCGCTGTAGGTAGCGCTGCTCACCGTATCGGCGAGCAGGAACTTGATAGCGACCTGGGCCGGCAGATCCCGCAGGAAGCTTCGCAGATCGCTGGCGTAGGCCGGCGCCAAACGCGTCGTGAAGCCCGCTATGCCCGTGACGACGACCAGCAAGGTCTTCCCCTTTTCGGGAATGTCGAAGTTCACCAGATTCGCCACGTAACCCATCGCGAGATCGTCCTTGCGCGTGGCGAACGTGCAGCCTTCGGGGCGCTCGTCTCCCAACAGCCCGTCGAAATCCAAAACGGCGCATTCCCAGCCCGGGCGCCTGCTTGCCATTTGCGCAATAGCGCGAATGACGGGTGCGCCTGTCTTGCGCTTCTGGAACACGCAGCGACGGATCGGCGCCTCTTCGAAGTCGAAGGCAGCCACCTCCAACGTGTCCTCGTAAATGCCATAGGGCAGCTCGAGCAAAGGAACTGCACGGGAAAGCAGATCATCGGCGACGACGTGCTGCGGCACGGTGGGAATGGGCGGCGCCCAAGCCTTCTTCTGGCCCGCAAGCGTCTCCTGCAAGGAGGCGCAGAATCGGGCGATGTCTCCGAACTCATCCGGCCCGATGCTCGCATGAGCGCCTTGGAACTCAAGCAGCCTTCCGTCGTGCCGCACCAATCCGCGCGCATGCCCATGCGGCACGGGGACGCCCCTCATCGAACCGAACACCAGCCCGTAATCGCCAGCGTCCGCCATGTTCACCGCAAGCACCTGACGGAAGTTCATTCTCATGCCCAAGCGAACCGACGAGGTGCTGGCACCCGTCATCACCAGATGCACGCCGCCCCTGCCCGTATCGCGCGTCAGCTTTGCCAGGCGTTCCTCCAGGCGCGGGTACAGCTCCACGAACGATGCTGTATCGTTCAGGACGAACAGCAAAGCCGGCGTGTCATCATGGCTTTCCGCATAGCGAAGCAGCGATCCACCATGCGCTGCCAGCTTCCTGCGGCGCGCGGCTATCTCAGCCTCCGCAAAGTCGAAGAAGCGCATGACTTTCTCATCTTCGCCTGCACAGATCACATCGCCCACCTGGGGCGCAGCGGCAAAAGCACGCAGCGATTCGCTGCCGAAGTCCAGGATGTAGACCCGCAGCGAAGCGGCATCGTGCACCCGCAAAAGCGAGAACACCATTGTGCCGAGCAGCGTTTCGACGCCCGACTCGCCCAAGCCGTAGAACAGCGCGTTGCCCTCGACCGTAAACGGCAGACGCAACGGCAGCTGCCGCTGATGCTCGGGATCGTCTATCTCGCCGACAAGCGGGTTCAGAACCAAACGGTTTCTCGGCTCGGAAGCCAGCCAACCAGCGTACTTGCGCTCGAGCCCCTCCACCGTGATAGCGGCGGGAATCGGTTCGAGCCACAGCTGGCGCGCATGCAAACCCAGCGCATCGGCCGTTTTCCCGATTCGCTGGAGCAGCACAACCGATTCCGGTCGGCCATCACCGGCAAACCCTTCCTTGCGGGGCTTGATGGAAACGAGAGAACGGCCCGTGTCGGAAATGAGCGTTACCGCGTCATCGCGTTCGGGCTCAAACTGCTCGCGCTCGACATAGCGCGCACCTGCATAGGCGGCCTGCCCCAAGGCAAAATACTCGTTGTAGCCCACCAGCAGGTAGAACCGTCCCGCCTGCGACAGTTCGGCCGCGTCAGGGCACTTGATCATCTCGGTGGAATCAGCACCGTCGGCCACTTTCAAGCACACCTTGAAGCGAGCGTTCGACCAGATCTGGTCGTTCACCACACCGCTGGGCTTCTGCGTTGCCAGGATAAGGTGCACGCCCAACGAGCGGCCGATGCGCGCAGCGGAGATGAGCTCGTCCATGAACTCCGGCTCCTGCTGCTTCAGCTCGGCGAACTCGTCAGCCACGATGAACAGGTGCGGACACGGCTCGTCCATCTTGCCCTGGCGGAACAGATCCAGGTAGCCGTAGATGTCCACACTGTCGCCACCCACCACGTCGCGCGCCCGGTTGAACAGGGCCTGACGGCGCTTGAGCTCGCTGTTGATGGACACCAGGCTGCGCGTGATGGCGGCGCCGTCCAGGTTCGTGATGACGCCGGCCAGATGCGGCAAGCGCACATGCTCGTTGTCGAACGCCTTCGCCAAGCCGCCGCCCTTGTAGTCGATAAGCACGAAGGCAACCTCGTTGGGCGAGTAAGTCATCGCCATCGACAGGATGTAGGTGATGATGAACTCCGACTTGCCCGATCCCGTGGTGCCTGCGATCAGCCCATGCGGTCCATGGAACTTCTCATGCAAATTCAGCGCGAACGGCTCGCCAAGCTCGTCTACGCCCACGTAGCAGGAAAGCGTGTTGGAAGCGTTGCCGACACGCCAGCGCTCCGCAATGTTGAGATGGTCTGCGTTGGCGATGCCGAACATCTCGAAGAATCCCAGGCGTTCGGGCATCTTGCGGGCGACAGCGGCAAGATCGAGCCTGACCCTGCTCAACGCACGCGAGAACTGCTGCGCCACCTCGACGGATACGGCGATGTCGGGCGCGAACAGGCGCCGGCGCCCCGAGGGGTCGTCGCGCTCCAGCAGATAGCCGGAAGCGCCATCCAATCCGACCACACTGCGGCATTCTTTCGGAAGGTCTTTCATCTCGCGTGCGAGGGAGATGAGCGACACGCCCCAATTCGCCCGCTCGCGCACGATAGCTCGCACGATGTCGGCACGGTCGGCAAGCGTCTCGGAAGCGCAAAGCACCACGTAGTACGGATGCGCGTCACGCGCTTCGAAGCGCTCGATACTGCGGCGGCTTTCCAGCACGCGCTCCATGAACAGCCCGAGCTCTGCCGCCTCTTCGGCGCCACAGGCGAAATAGCGCGACTCAGAAGTGTCGGAAAAGCAGTGCGGCAGATGGAGCGCGAACGACCACTCGTCACGATCTTCCTCATCGCACAGAACGACAATCTTCACATCCTCGTAGCTGCATAACGCTGCCACCTGCACGATCATGCCACGCGCGAAATCAAACGTCGCCGCTTTCGGCCCCACGACGCCCATCACGTGTTTTGAAACGATGGGGAAAGCCAGCGGCACGCCGCGGATGAGCCGCGGCTCGTTCGCCAAAGCGTCAACCGCCTCGCGCAGATCGTCGTCATCCATCGAGAAATGCTGATCGGGGAAACGAAGGTCCGCGACGAACGGCTCTTCACCCACGCCAAGGCGCACGTCAAGGTAGTCGGCATGCAGCGCCGTGCGGTTCATGAGGTTCGGCGAGCAGACGAGAGCACGCTGCAAGCATTCCTGAACCGAAACGCGATTCTCAGTGAGGATGTCTTTCTGCAGCATCGCTTCGGCCGCAAGCTCTGAACGCACCTTGTTGATGTACTGGGAATACGCCGCGCGGCGGCGCGCTTCCTTTTTCGCCCGGTTCTTGTTTTGGGTGCGCGCGTTGAGCACGGGCCACAGCACGCTGCCCGCCAGCATCGCTACCGCCATGGTAACCATGGGAACGGCGCGCAACATGGAAGAACCCTGCTCCGACATCATGCTCACAAACACGGCAGCCGACATCACCGAAGCGAACGCCATGATGAGCGAAGGACCGATGCGCATTGCCAACGAGGTTTCATCCTCGCGTTCAGGCTGCGGGGGCGCATCCACGACGAAGCTCTTCTTCTCAACCGCGCGCGCAAATCTAAGTGCCGGATAAAACAGCGCTTCCTCCGCAGGATGGGCAGCACCGCGCTTCTCGGGAACTATCGCCCGATAGCGCACAAGCTGCTGATCCGCCATGCGAAGAGAGCCCTCAGGATTGTTGCACGAAAAGAAGCCCGCACCGAGTGTGATGCGCAAACCGAACACGTCGACCGCATCGCCGAACGCGGCAGGGTGAGCCTTGCCTGGTTCGATCCTTCGCCCATTCAGAAACATACCGTTCGACGAACCAAGGTCGAGGATCAGCCACGACCCGTTGCGATACGACAGCTTCGCGTGGTGCCCCGAGACGAACGAGCAGGGATACACTATGTCGTTGTCATCCGAGCGACCGATAGAAATATCCCGCTCGCCCGAGAATCCCCAAATGGAGTTCGTCACAGATTGCGGGGTGTCGGGATGGAACACCAGGCACCACGATCCGCCCTCGCGGTCGTCAAGATTGACGACCGCGAGCTTGGACGGATCTATCTCGACGGAAGAATGCATGCTGCCGCCCGAGCCGCGCACGCGCAGCCCTTCACACGGCTCAACGTACCACCAGCCATCCCTTCCAACGGCGTGGGCGAGCTTGCGCCCCGCTACGTCAACAAGCCAACGAGCACCCTCCACCTCGGAGGGCAAGGCGGCAGTGAGCAGGCGATCCTTCGACTGGACGGCAACGAGCATGGTTTAGCCCCTTCTGAAGCCAGCGGCAATGGACTCGTCGGTTTCCTGGTTCCTGTTCGCGCTCTGATCAAGCGCCTGCGCAATGTCCTCTACGAGCTGCTGCATGCTCTGGAAGCTGGGTTTCAACTCGGCATAGCGCTCGGCGAACGCCTTGCTGGCTTCGCCCTCCCACTCGCTCTGCAGAGCAGCGAGCAGGTTGTCCATGTTCGAGATCACCTGGGAGATCGTTTGAGCCTCGTTGCGGTACTGACCCGCACGGGCGCGCATGTCCTCCGGCGAAATGCGAATCTGTCCTGACATGGTTCTTCCTTTCACTCGGTATCGGAAACGCCCCTCCTTGGGCGCTGTTCCTTTTCCTGCGCTACTGCACGTCCACGGAGAACGTCTCGTTGCCCAGGCGCAGCTGGTCGCCGGTGCGCAGCTTCACCAGCTCGCCCTGCGCCAGCACGTTGCCGTTGAGGTAGGTGCCGTTCTTCGAGCCCAAGTCCTCGACGGCAGGGGTGCCGTCCACGTAGGAGATGCGCGCGTGCACGCGGCTGATGGCGTCGTTGCCGTCGATGCACACGGCAGCCGCCGTGCCCTTGCCCACGGTCGAGGGGAAGTTGGACACGCGGTAGCGGCGGCCGTCAGCGCGCACCAGCAGCACCGTCACGCGCGCACCGGCAGGCTCCGCCGCCAGGATCGACGTCTCCCGGTCGTTCGGCGCAGACGTCTCGGAGGCCGAGCCCACCGACGCCGCGACGACACCGCCGGAAGCAGCAGAGCCGCTCGGCGCAACGCCGCCAACCGGCTGGGACGAGGGCGCCGCAATGCCGGCGACCGGCGCGCCCGTAGGGGCAGCCATGCCGCCCGCCGGAGCGCCGCCGGAAGCCGCCCCAGCGACCGGGCCGCCAACCGGCGGCATCGCCGGGCTGGCGGTTGCCACCGGCTTGCCCACCGGAGGCGTGTATGTGGGGAACGTCTGTCCCGCAGGCGCCCCGCCGCCGAACGCCGCTGCGCTCGCAGGCGCTTCCGCCGCCCATTCGGGAGCCATGCGCGCAACCCAATGGCCCATCGCACGATAGGAGACCAGCTGGGCCACCGCATTGCACACGGCGTACACGTACCCCATCAGCAGCAGAGCAACGACGACGCCGATGCTCACCTGGGAAACCACCGAGAACAAACTTGAAGAGCTGTACGCGTACGACCCACCGTAAGACGAAATCGTGCCCGCGCCGAATGCAAACAGCAGAACGCCTATCACCAGCACGAACGCCAACGCGACGAGCCCCGTCAGCAAGCTGGGCACCAAAACGATGACAAGCAGCTTGCCCAAGCCCTTGCCGTACGCTCGGCCGCATTTGTCCAGCTGGAACGCGGCCCCCACCCGGTCAAGCAACGTCGCACGCAGGTAGCACACGTAGATGAACGCCGTCCCAAACAGCGCGACAACCAGCGAGACCAGCGAGGAAAGCGGGGCCGGTATGAAGAAAAGCAAGGCGCTGAACAGCACCGACACGCCCACCGGCGCCGCATCCGGCCCCGCCGCCAACGTCGTCACGATGATGAGTCCGATGGCAACCGGCCACCAAGCACGCACATACGCAAGGTAGTAGAAGCCTCCGTGGGGGTTCACCGCGCTGTTCACCAGCGCCCACACCAGGTAGCCCACGGCCACCACGATGAGCCCGATGAGCGTCAGCCGCGCGCCCGCAGCGAACGGACGGTCGGCGAACACGCTCTGCGGCATGGGGTTGCGCTTCCCGCGCGGCACCTCGGCTCCCCAGCGCAGCGCATAGCCCGGAACCGCCCAGCTGAGCACCGGCACCAACCCCATCAAGCCCAAAAGCAGGCTCTTGCGCACCCAGCCCTGCGTGGAGCGCACATCACGCCACGCAGCGGAAACGCAGCCTTCCAAGGGGTTGACGGCAGGATTGGCAGAAAAGGTGGCCGGCGTCGGCAACGGGGGCGTAGAGGACGGCGCCGGTGCCGACGCCCTCTGGAACGGCGTGCCGCATTTCACGCAGAAGTTCTTCTCTTTGCCGTTGGGCGCGCCGCATCGCGTGCAGTACTTCGCCCCACCCGCCTCCGGCGCGAGTGCCGGCGCGGGCTGGGGCTGCGGCGCAGGTTGAGGCGCCGGCATCGGGCGCTGCGCAGCCGGAGAAGCGGCAGGATGGCCCGAAGCCTGATCCGGCCCGCAGTTCGGACAGAACCGCTCACCTTCCCCGAAAGGTCTTCCACAATGAGGGCAGTACATCGTTTCCTCCTATCGCTCGTGCGCGTCGCGCTTACGCTGCGTCCGCGTTGTCCACCGCATCATCTGCGCTGCCGCCGAACGCGGTGCCGTCCGCACGGCTGCACGCCAGGAACGCGCCGTCGCCATCCGTCGCCACCAGCCATTCACCCGCCAGGCCCAGGCCCGTCTCGTTGGCGCGAGCATCAGGAAGAAGCTCCTTCGCCAGCGCCGACTTGTCCATCGTCAAGCCGGTCGCCGTGTCCACCCACGCAAGGCCGCCTTCGCGCGTGACGGCGGCGACCGCATCGCCCGACGCCACGATGCGCACGGCGTCCTGCACGTCGGGGTACTCGGCGAAGCCGCCCTGCGCCGTGCGCGCGGCCAGGCCTGTCTGGCCCGTTCCGCGAGCGCAGTAGAACGTGCCCTCCGCAAAGCACGCCGCGGAAAGCGCTCCTTCGCCCTCCATCACCAGGGAGAACGCCGCTGTCTGGGCCGCCCCCTCGTCATCGGCACCCGTCCCCTCGTCAGCGGAATCCGCCTCGTCGTCAACGCCCTCGGTCACCATGCCGCCAAGCGCCACCGCGTCCGCCGTCTCCAGCCTCCACGACCCACCTGCCGTCGTCGCCACGTACAGCTGGCCGCTTTCCGCGAACAGCCATGCGCGCTCGGCTTCCCAGGCGCCCACGACGTGCGGCTCGGCGCCGTCGTCAGCAAGCCGCAGCGCCCGCACCTGACCGCCGTCGTCTTCCAGGAAGTACGCCGCGCCATCGGCGACAACCAGGCTGCTCAGCGAAGCGCCGTCATCCGCCTCGTACCGCACCGACGGCTGTGTCGACCCCTGTCGCCCATCAGCTCCGGCAAGGTCCGCCGTGCACACGCGCGTCCCGCTGAACGGGTCGGTTGCCGCGGCATCGCCGGACAGGAAGCACAGGCCCTCGCCCCAGCGGCTCAAACACGCGGCGCGTCCTTCCGCTATCTTCGAAAGCAACGCCGTTTCGGAATACGCGGAAAGGTCGTCGCAGCGGTACACGCCATCGTCCAAAGCCAGGTAAGCTCCTGCGCCGTCCGCCAGCACCGTGCCGCCGCCAGGAACGGAAGCCGACGCGGCCTCGTGTGCTGCCAGGCCGCTGCCCGCCGCTCCGGCCCCGGCAGCGGCGCCATCCGCCCCGCCGTTCTCCGGCACAGCCGACGATCCTCCGACCGCGAACGCCGCGATGCACAGCGCAACCGCCAACACGACCGCCGCCGCGCCCGCGGCAACAAGGATGGCCGGACGCTTCCTCAGCGCCTGCATCACTGCAGCTGCATCGCGCACCTGCGCCGCGCCGACCGCGGCCGCGCCCGAAGGCCTGCCGCCCGCAGCATCCCCGCCATCCGCGCCCGCGACCGCCTTGGCAGCCGCAACCGGCGCCGCATGCGCCGGCACCGACGCCCCGCACAGCGGACAGCGACGCTCGCCCGCCGACAGCGGGCATCCGCATGCGATGCACTTCCTGGCTCCCATTCCAGCCCTTCCGCACGGCGCGCAACCGCCCAAGACGCGCTCGGCGCGACAGGCATGCACCCGCCGCGCCGAGCAAGAACAAGCAGCTGCGAATCCCCGCTCGTCTCCTAGTTCTCCTGCTTCTTCCGCTTCGCACGCAGCGCGGCGAACACGATCAGGCCGACAACGACCAGCGCCGCCACGATGCTGCCAACGAACAGCGGCGTGTTGCTCATCCACAGCACCAGCGGATTCGTGGTGACGGTGATGCCCTCCAGAGTCACGTGCTCGCTCTCGTTGCCGGCGGCATCGTAGGCCACCAGCTCCACCGAGTAGGCGCCGGCCTTCTCGGGCAGCGTCACCTCGTGCACGCCCTCGCCCTCAAGGGAGTCGCCGTACTTCTGCCCGTCCACGTACACGTCGGCGTAGTCGAGCTTCAGGTTGTCGGTCGCGTTCACCTGGAAGGTGTACTCGGTGCCCTCGTGCGTGCCGCTTTCAGCATCGACGAAGCTCACGATGGGCCTGGTGTTGTCCACGGCGAAGCCCACCTCGGCCGTGCCGGTGTAATCGACGCCCTTGCCGTCCATCGTGTTCTCGGCGGAGTGGCCCGCCGCGTCAACGGAGTGGAACAGCACGCGGTAGGCGCCGTCGCTGGCGAAGTTGTCCTGGTACACGGTGTAGGTGTACTGGTGCCACTGGCTGGAGTCCTCGTCCACGGCGTAGTCGTCATCGGCCTCAAGCGTGGAGGACGTGGTGTCCTTCGACAGCTCGACGCCCGCAGCCTCGTCGGAGGAATGGCCGCTGGGGTTCACCTCGGTCACCACCACGTCGGCCAGCTTCTCGTTGTTCACGTACTGGGCGTCCATCATGTCCAGCGTGCCCTCGTCCTGGATCACGTAGGTGGAGCCGAAGCGGTTCACCGACCACGACAGCGCCTGCGTCTCGGCGTTGCCCGCCATGTCGCGCGCGTTCACCATGACGGTGTAGATGCCGTCGCTTTCCACCACATTGGCCGGGTCGGAAACGGTCAGCTGGTACTCGGTGGTCGCCGATGACGTGCTGGCCGCCGCATAGGGGTTCACATCGATCTGGTCGGTGCCGTAAGGGTAGCCCACCTTGGTCACGCTGGCCTCGGTAGACGGGTCGAGGTTCGTATCGGTGACTGTCACATCCAGCGGGGCAGCATCGGCGTAGGCGTGCAGGTTCTCCAAGCTGATCTGGATCTCCGGCCCCAGCGTGTCGATGACGAACTCGGGGCAGCTGTAGCTGGTCACCGCGTTGGACGCCAGGTCGGCGCCGGTGACGGTGAGCGCATAGACACCCTGTCCGGGGAAGGTGACGGTGGCGGTGTGCACGTCGCCGTCAGACGACCAGCCGCTCACCTCGGGCTGGCCCACCTCGTCGCCGTTGCCCGCGTTGGCCGAAGGCTCGATGCTCATCAGGTTGGCGCTGAAGTTGTGCTCGACCACCGTGATGGTGGCGGTGCGCGGCGCGTTGTAGTAGTTGCCGTTCACCACGTTGTTGTTGTCGAAGGTCACCGAGATCTCAGGCGAGGTCTTGTCGATGGTGAACGCATCGGAGACCGTGGAGGACGAGCGCCCGATCAGGTCGGTCGCGCGCATCGACACCGTGTAGTCGGCGTCCGCGTTGAAGGTGTAGGTGGCCTGCCACACGTCGCCGCCCACGTTGGAGAACGAGCCGGGGTAGAACGAACGCGCCTCGCCGTCCTGCGTGATGGTGACGATGGCCTGGCTCGGGTCGTACTGCTGCAGGAAGCGGAAGTTCGCCTCGGTGATGGTGAACGTGGCGGCGCGCGCCGCGTTGTAGTACGAGCCGTTGTACGAAACGTTGTTGTCGTAGCTCACCGAAACCTGCGGGGCGGCGCTGTCGGCCACCAGCTCCAGCACGTCGGAGGGAATCTGCAGCGCGTCGCGCGTGTCGGCCTCCATCTGGTTGCCGGCCACGTCCTTGGCGGTCACGGCGAAGGAGTCGGTCTTCACGTCCTGGTCGCCGTCGATCTCGAAGGAGAACGTGCCAGCATCGGCGTTGAAGCTCCAACCAGCGGCAGCAGCGTCAAGAGACACATCCGAGCCGGCATGGGAATCGCGGTAGGACACCGAAGCGCCGTCCTGCGCCAGGCCGGAAACCTCGGCGCGCGTGTCGGCGGTGGCGCCCACCATGTTGTCGCTGGGCTGGTCGCTCACGGCGATGGCCACATCGCACACCTCTTCGTCGCTGCCGAAGAACAGGATGCCGTCATGGCGCACCACCGGGTCGCTCACGCTGAACGAGCGCACCACCGGCGCCGTCTTGTCCAGCTTGTAGGAGATGCCGTCGATGCGCGACACGGTGCCGTCGGCTTCGCTCAGCGCGTAGAGCACCTGGTTGGTGTAGACGCCCTCGGCCTTCTCCATCTCCACGCTGTCGGTGTAGTTGCCGTCGAGGGTCTTGGACAGGGTGTAGCCGTCCAGCGTCGCGGTCACGTCGCCGTTCACCCAGGTGTTGGCCGGGTCGGAAACAGCCGCGCCGTTGGCGGAAAGCGTCACGCTGGAGGCGTCCACCGCCTCGACGGGCTCAACAGTCACGGTGATGGAGTCAGTAGCCAACTTGTAGTTGCCTGCCGCGGAACCGGTCAGCGCGATGCCGCTCACGTCGAGGGAGAAGGATCCGCCAGCATCGGTGGCCGGGTAGTCGCCAGGCATCGCGACGGCGTCGACGTTCGCTTCCACGTTCTCGGCGTCGGCGCTGGCAACCTGGCCGGCCACCTGCGCGGCGATCTGCTCCTTCACGTAGGGAAGCTGCTCGTCGGCAAGGCGGTAGGGCAGCGTGATGTCGTCGAGCTCGATCTGCTTGGCAAGCAGGCTCGTGACGGTGACGCTTTGGGTCTGCGTCATCCCGTTGTCGTACTTCCAGGTGAGCGTGGCCTCATCGCCCTGGTCGCTGACCGCCTTCGCGGTCACGACGGCCTGGCCGTTCTCCACCGTCACTTCGAAGCGGCCCTCGTTGGATGCGACGGGAGCGTTCGCCAATTCGGCAACCTCACCCGTTTCGCTATTCTTGGGAGCATCGAACGTCTTAGTCTCGCCATAGGTCACGCTGTCGAAGGTCTGCCCCTGCGGCAGCGTGTAGCGGTCGGAGACCGTCAAATCGTAGGAGTGGGAGTAGCCCGCACCGACAGCCAACTCAACGTCGCCCGTAACGGGGCCGGCGTCCGGATCGGCGCCCTCAACCGTATAGGAGTACGACACGTTCCACGCCGTGCCGAACGACACCTTCGTGGTGCCGGGTGCCAGCAACTCGAATTCCCACGCGGCATCATCGGCCGTTTTCCCCACGGTTGCCACAGCGGTGTCGGAGGACGCCACATTCTCAACGCCGGTCAACTTGACGGCAGTCACCTGCAGAGAATCCGCCGCCACAGTGTCGGCGGGATTGGCCGCCTCCACTGCACCGATGACCGCCTGGTTATCAGCAGCAGGCACCTCATCGGCCACCGCCGCGTCTTCGATGGCTTTCTGGACGGCCTCGAGATCGTACGATTCCGTCAGCTTGTTGAAAGCAGGATCCCCCTGCTCGTCAGCGCTGGAAAGGTTGTTGAAATACGCCTGCGTCGTGTACGCATCCCCTTCCGCGGCAACCGCCTGCCCCGCCGCGCCTGCCGCAACCGGCACCGCCGGCATCAGCAGCAACGCCAACAGCAGCGACAGCGCCACCGCGAAGCCCTTCCGCGCCGCATCTCTCATCGTGCTCACCATGTTTTCCTTGCCTCCTTGCGAGCCGACTGGCTAGTCGATGACCTCATCGGTATGCACCACTACCTGGTTATGCCTAAGGGTAAAGCGGAACGACGGCTCCGACTGTTGCGCAACACCTGCGCGCGCCTCATCGTGCACGATCGACGCTTCCGATGGCACGAACGCAGCGCTGCCCGGCGCTTCGGAGGGACCATCGCCCGGCTGCGCCACCGCCACCGTTGGACGCTCGCTCCCCGCAGCCGCCACGACCGTGGGGCCCTCCGACTCAAGGGGCTCCGCCTCCGGCAACGCCTCGCCCGCCGATTCAGGCTCTGTGCCCGCTTCCTCTCCCAGCGCTTCCGACGGCTCCGCCGCCACGACGACCGTGGGGCGCTCCGAAGCGGCTTCCCCGTCGTCGTCCGCAACCACGCTCACAACCGTCGGGCTCTCGCTGGCCGCAACGCTCACGACCGTGGGGTTCTCCGATGCCGCCATGCCGACCACCGTGGGGTTCTCGCTGGCTTCCGCGCCCACCATCGTGGGGCTTTCCGACCCCTGCGCGGTTCCGGCAACCTGCGTGGGCTGCTCGGAGGCGGGAGCCGGCGACGAAACGTTCGCCGCGTTCGCGCCGGCCGACGCCGGCCTGTCCGCCACGCGCCGCCCTTCCGGCACCGTGCCGGATGCCGTCGAGGCGTCGTTGCCGCTGGCTTTCGCCGTGGCGGTGGTGCGGTTGCTGCCGCGACGGAACAGCGGCGCGGCCTTCACCCGATTGCCGGACGCGGGACGCGCCCCGCGCATCGGCAGACCCCTCAAAAAGCGGATGGCATCCGCCACCTTCAGCTTGAAGAAGATGATCACGCACGCAACAAGCGAGCATCCCGCCAGGCAGAACGACACGATGGCGGCGATAAGGTATCCCATGTGCTCTTCCATTGCGCCCCCTAGTTGCCCGGCAAGATGGCGTCGTCGTACACGGCCGCCACCTTGCTGCTCACGCGGCCGTTCAGCCGCGACTGCAGTTCCGTCTTGTCCTGCGAAAGGTCGGCGGACACGCTCATCGAGGCCACCGCGCTCTTCACGTCGCCCAAAAGCACCGACGCCTCTTCCTCGGAAACGCCTGCGGCCTTGAAGCGGTCCGCGTAGGTTTCCAGCGCGTTGGCAACCAGACGGTAGCTGTCCAGCCGTACCACTTCGCCGGTGTCCTTGTTCGATGCAATGGTGTCCACCAGGCCCACCAGGTTGTCCCAGTAGGAAAGGTAGGTTTCCGCATCCGCGTCATCGGTGCGGATGTCGATGGCGATGTTGGTGGTGAAGTCAGCGATGTTGTAGTAGATCAGCGCCTCACGCGACGCCTCGGTGCCTTCCTCGAAGTTGTCCTTGGCTTCAGAGAAGTACTCCAGCGACGCCTTGATGCGCGCCGCCTGATCGTCGTCGCTCACGCTGACGGCCACCGTGCGCTCCCCCACGCCGGCCGAACCCTGGTCGCCCTCTTCGCCGTAAGCATAGAAGTACCAGTACAGGCGGCCGATCTCGTAGTTCAGCTCGGCGTAGCGCGACGCGCCCGCCGCCTTCACCGTGCCGCGGTTCTGCTGGTACAGGCGGTCGAGCACCTCTTTCTCGTCCATCGTGAACGCGCCGTCAGCCTTGTAGCACTCGATGAGGCCCAGGTAGGGTTCCACCTGGTCAGGGCGCAGCGAGATGGCGTGCTCGTAGGCGTCTTCCGCGGTTTCCACCGACACGGTGCGTTGGCTGTCGCCCACCTCCATCTGCGTGCGATAGGAATCCCAAATGGCCGCGTCGCGCGCCGCCAACAGGCCGAAGCCCGCGGCCGCCAGCACGACGGCAAGCGCGCCCGAGATGGCGAACGCGAGCACCTTGCGCTTCTGACGCGAGCGGTACTCATCGGTGAGTTCTTGGTAGATCTCCAGGTTGGCCGCCAGCTCTTCGCAGGTTTGGTAGCGCTTGTCGCGCTCAAGCTGCGTGCAGGTGTTGATGATCTTCTTGAAACCCTCACCCACCTGCGGATTCTTCTCGCTGAGATCGGGGTAGTCATGGCCGCCCGGAGGCGCCTCGCCTGCCAGCAGATGCCACATGGTGGCACCGATGCCATAGATGTCGGTGCGGGCGTCACTCTGCTCGCCACCGCCGTCTTGCTCGGGGGCGGAATAGCCCACCGTCTTCGACACGATGGTGTCGCGCTTCTGCCCCAGTTTGTAGGTGCGCGCCACGCCGAAGTCGATGAGCTTCAGGTAGCCGTCGGGGCGCAGCATGATGTTGCTGGGCTTCATGTCGCGATAGATGATGGGCGGGTTCTGGTTGTGCAGGTACGCCAGCGCGTCGCACACCTGCAGCATCCAGTTCTGCACGCGCTCTTCGCTCTGCGGCCCCTCGTCGCGCACCACCTCGGCCAGCGTGCGGCCTTCCACATGGTCCATCACCACGTAGAAGTAGTCGCCCACGGTGAAGATGTCGGCAATGCGCACGATGCCGGGATGGTCCAGGCCCGACAAGATCTCCGCCTCGCCCACCAGCTTCGCCTCGATGGGGTTGCCGTTGCTGTCGACGGTATTGCGCGCCACCTCCTTGATGGCCCACTGCTTGTTCTTCACCTCGAGGTCCGACGCAAGCCACACCCGGCCCATGCCGCCACCCGCAATGTACTCGATGATGCGGTAGCGCCCCTTCAGGATGTCGCCTTCGCGCACGTTGCCCGAAACCGCCATGCGCTACCACCTCCCTTCGGAAACGCTCAGCACGACCGCGGTGATGTTGTCCTTCTCGCCGCGCTCCATCACGGTGTCGATGAGGCCGCGCAGCACGCCCTCGCGTTCTTCCCGGCTCTTGCCGTCCAAAGCCGACGGGCACAGCGCGCTTTTCAGCTCGTCGTCGGCGAGCACGTGGCGGAAGCCGTCGCTGCACAGCAGGTAGGTGGCGTCTTTGCGCAGGTTGCCGCTGGCAACATCGGGATGCACCTCCTTCGAGGCGCCCAGGCACTGCAGCAGCACGTTGCGGCGCGGATGCACGCGGGCCTCCTCCAGCGTCATGCGGCCGGCGTCCATCTCGCGCTGGACGAAGGTCTGGTCGTGCGTCAGGCGCGTGATGGCGTCGTCCGCTACCTCGTAGACGCGCGAGTCGCCCACGTGGATGATGGAGTAGCGCGCGCCGATGGCCAGAAGCGCCGTGAGCGTGGTGCCCATGTCCTGGTGCGTTCGCATGCCGTGGCGCATGATGCGCAGGTTCAGCTCCTGCGCCATGCCGCTCCACTGGCCTTCGACGAACTGGCGGAACCCGCCCACCGACGTGCTCATGGCCTCCAGCGACAACGGCAGCTTCTCGTCAAACCACTCGGACAGCGCGCGCACCGCCGTGGCGGAAGCCAGCTCGCCGTTGTTCAAGCCGCCCATGCCGTCAGCCACTGCCACCAAGGCCACGTCGCCCGCATCGGTCGCGGCTATCTTGATGGCGAAGCTGTCCTGGTTCACCTGCTTCACCCGGCCGACATCGGTCCAGCCTGCACCTTCGAATCTCATCGGCTATCCTTTCGCTTCTCTAAAGGCGCTCTTCGAACAGGAAGTCCTCGTCGCTCATGCTCACCACGTCGCCCGGACGCAGCCTCACGCGCGCATGCGGTGCCACCCGCCGCCCGTTCAGAAACGTGCCGTTGGTGGAGCCGTTGTCCTCCATCCAGCAGGCGTCGGGTTCGCAGAAGAACAGGGCGTGGCGGCGCGAGACGGTCATGTTGTCGCGCACCTGGAACGAGCAGTACATCGACTTGCCCACCACGTACTCTTGGCCGCGCAGCTCGAACTGCTCGCCCGTGCTGCGGCGCGTCATCAGGTAACGGCGTTGCGGCGCAGCGGAGGGGACGGAAGAGACAGGTGCCGGCTCGGGCGCTGGCGCGACGGGCGCAGCGGACGCGGGCGCCGACGGCGTTGCCGGCGGTGCGGCGGGCGTTGCCGGGGCGCCCGACCCGTCGGATGCGGGCTCGGCAACGGTTTCAGTGCCGACGGAAGCCTCCGCCGCAACTTCCGCTTCTCGAGGGGGCGCAGAAGCGGCAGGTTCCGATACGAGGTTGGGCTCAGGCGTCGGCATCGGATCGGATTCGGGTGACGACGCCAGCTCGGGCTGCGGCTCGGACGCAGCCGGAATCTCGACGATGGTTCCCGGAAGCTCCGGCTCGACATCCGCCGAAACGTCGGCCACCAGCGCCGTTTCCCGTGCGCCGGCCGCCGGATCGGGCTGCATTCCGTTCGCCTCCGCCTTCTCTGCCGTCTCGGCCGTCGTCAGCGCATCGCACCCAAAAGCAGCATCGGCCACAGGCGGCTCGTCGGCCGTAGTGGGCGCGTCCGCGCCAGCGAAAAGCGCCTCCCCGCCCAGCGCGTCGTCATCGGGCGCAGCAAGCTCAACCGTGGTCGGCGGGCACTCGAGCGCCGGCTCGGCCAGCACGCGGGTTCCCAGGCCGTTCGTGTCTTTTGCGCGCACGGAAGCCGATGCATCCGCCACCTCAGGATCCTTCGGCGTGGGAACCGCCACCGCATCCATCGGCAGCGTGGCGGACGCCGGAGAATCCTGCACATGGCGCCCTTCCGGCACTGCAGCGGTCGCTGCATCCACGACGACACCTGGCTGCCAACCATCGCCGAACAGCGGTGCGGCAGCCGGAGCGGGGACCGATGCGGCCACCGAGGTGGCGGCGTCGTTGCCCTTCCCTCCCGCATGATCGGAGGCGAAGGCGGCATGTTTGCCTCGCAGCACCTCCTCCGATCCGAAAGGCGAAACCAGGCAGGCCTCTTCGGGGTCGGGCAGCAGCCCATCCAGATACGACGCCAGTTCGACCGGACTGAACGGCTCGTCGCAGAAGAAGCCTCGGTACAAGCCGATAAGCCGTTCGGCACCCTCGTTGGCCGCGCGCATCCTGCGCGCCACGCCAACGAAGAAGGCGCTCATCGCATCCAACCGCGGCTCGATGCCGTCAAACGGCAGATAAATGAAGCGCACAGTGCGCATCCACGAATCGTAGTACACGCGGTCCAAGTCGAACACGACGTTCATCAGCGGCAGTCGGTCGCGCACGCAAAACGTCACCAGATCGCGGAACTGGCCGAACATGTCCGCCACCGCCATCGTTTCAAGCGGCGTTTTCAGGTATTTCGACAGCGGAACGAGGCGCGTTATCTCGTAGTGCGCCTCGAACGAATGGCGCGTGGGAGCCACCGTCGTGAAGCCCAGCAGCACGGGCGGGAAATCCTGCTCCAGACGACGCGCCACCTCTTGGCTGAACGGATGCTCGGCGCTCGAAGCGTACTTCAGCACCACGGCGCCCTTCGTTTTCTCCACCTTGCAGCGCACCGGTCTACTCCTTTTCCGCACGTTCTGCCGCCGCATCAGACGGACCGCCCTCCGTCGGGGCGCAGGGATCGATGATGGTGGGGCACACGCCCGTGTCCTCTGGGTCGCCGCCGCCCGGCTCTACGTCGGATGGGGAATGCGGCACCGCCGCGATCCCCATCATCCCTAACCCTTCCACTGCAGCCGATGGCACCGGAAGGGCCCCGGCCCCCGGCAGGCCGTCGTCGCGCAGCGAGCCGAACCAGTAGCGCACGCGGCCGGCCAGCTCTATGAAGCTTCCAAAGCGGATCTCGCAGCGGCGCTCGTCGGAACGGGCGCTGTCGAACAGCAGGCGGTCGTCGGAATCGAACACGCGCGTGCCGTGGGTGCTGCCGGCATCCTCCACCACCCAGGCGCCGTCGGCCAACAGCACGCGGCAGTGCAGGCGCGAGACGAACGGGTCGGTTTCGATGGCGTCGCAGTCGGTGTAGCGGCCGATGGTGAACGGACGCGCCGGGTCCACCGGCCACCAGCCCGCGATGCGCCGCCGCCCTTCGCCGGAGAAGCGCACCAGGAAGGCGTAGCGTCCTTCTTCGGCGCCAGCTTCTTCGTCAGCGAAGGACGCGGGATCGAGAAGCGGCGTTTCCTCCACGAGGGGATTGACCAGACCCTCGTTGACCCGGCCGAACGCCAGCAGGTGCAGGTACGAGGACAGCAGGGTTTCCAACGCGCCGCCGACGCCGCGGCCGTGCAGGATGCGGCAATGGGCGAACAGCAGCGGCATCTCGCGGCGGATGCGCGTCAGGTTCGCGTCGCGCCGGCCGGCGCTCGCCTCGCTTTCCAGGCCGCGTTCCACTTCCCACCACGTTTCAGCGGAGAAACGCTCGATGAGGGCGCCGTCGTCCCAGCCCGCCTCGCGCAGCGCCTGGGCTATGCGACCGGCCGCCTCGTCCATGCGCGCGGGGTTCTCGGTGAAGCTTTCCCGCAGGTCGTCGACGTAGCGCAGCGAGTGCATCAGGCGCGACAGCGTGGCCGCCGTGCGCTTGCGCACCAGGGGGTTGGCGTGGTTGATCAGCTTGCCGTCGGTTCCGATGCAGTCGTAGAGCATCTTGTAGTTGAACCGCCCGCCGGTAAGGGTGCGCACGTTTTCCGCGAACAGGTACAGCGCCGTGTCCCAGCCGCTTTTCTTGCCCGTTTGCGGCTTCCGGTCGCTGGCGGAATTCCGCACCTCGCGCATCGCGCACCCTCCTTCCGGCGCTCCTGGACCACTGAACCAATCAATAGTAGGAGACCAGGCGGGAAGGAGGTGTTGCGCAACACCTCGGCCCAGCGAGAAGATTCCGGCTACGCCAACGCGTCGGCGCCGCAGCTGGCGGTCGCGCAAGGCGACGGCGCATCCTCCCACAGCGGCGATGCCGTGGGGATGGAGGCGAGCGCAGCGGCGTCTACCAGCAAGCAGCGAGCATCGTCGTTGCGGTGGACGAGCGCCAGGGTGCAGGCGCGACGGGCCAGCTCGTCGGGCGCGGGGCGGCATGATGGGTCGAGCGACAGGCACGCAGCCACCAGCTGCCGCACGTCCGCCGGCAACGCGGCATCAAGCGCCGGAACGTCGCCCAGCGAGCGGTAGAAGCGAGCCCATTCCTGCAGGGAAGCACCGGGGTGCGGCGGGCACGCGTAGGGCCAGTGGCCGGTCAGGACCTCGTGCGCCATCACGCCGAACGAGTACACGTCGGATGCCGGCTGCGGAGCGAACCGCGCTGCGTCGGCACCGCTTCCCGCCCCGGCAGCCAGCCACGCCACGCGCTCGGGCGCGGCATGGCCGAACGAGCCGCAGCGCACCGGCGCCTGTGCGTCGCCGGCACGGCACACGGTGTCGTAGTCGATGACGGTCAGGCGGAAGGGACGCGCGGCGGCTTCGGCACCGGCGGCGGCTTCGGCGGCGGCGTCGGCGAACCCAGCAGCCACAGCAGCTGCGGCGTCGTCCAAGCGACGCACCACCGCGTTCGACGGCTTCAGATCGCCGTGCACCACCGCCCCTCCGGGCGCATTCCCCAGATCGCGCAGCACGCACGCCAGCTCCGCCACGATGGCCAGCCCGTCCCGCAGAAGCGGGCCGAGGCTGTCGGGCGACGCCTGATGCCGGCGCGCCTCGTGGCGAATCGCCTCAGCAAGCGAGACGCCCTTCACCCATGGCGTCAGCAGGGCGAACGCCTCCTCGCCCGTGGGCAGCGCCACCCTGCCCGCGCGCAGCACGCGCGGCATGGGCAGCCCGGCCCCAATGGCAGCGGCAGCCCCGGCAGCTTCGGCGCCGCCCGCGTCCGCAGCGCCGTCCCACATCGCACCCAGCACCTGCTCCAGGTACGCGAGATGCCCCCTGCGGGAATGGAGCAGCTTCAGGCACACGTCGCCGCTTTGGCCGGAAGGAGCGAACTCCCCCTCGCCAGCAACGCAGCGGAACACCTCGGCATGGGCGTTGGCCGACACGACGCGGCGCAACCCAAGCAGCACGCCCCAAGCCTGCGCCACGGCGCGCACGCGCCCGGCAGCGGCTTCGTCGTATGTCGTCTTTGCGCCCAAGCGCTCCTCCTCCGCATGGTCTCGCGCCCATTCTTCCGCCCCTTCGGAGCGGGTTCAACGGCTTCGATAAAACCGATGGGTTTTGTGGAACAACTGCAGCGCCCGCACGCCGAGGCGGCACAGCGGCACCGCCCGCCCGCTTCCGTCTACACACCCGGCGCGTCCAAAGACAGGATGACGACCGTGCGGAACTCGTCCGCCCCTTCGCGTTCCGCCGTCAGCGACCCGTCGTGGCGCTGCGCGATGGCCTGGAGGATGGCAAGGCCCCACCCGCGCTCGGGAATGCCGCCGCCACCGTCCGAACGGGCATCCTTCGGCGCTGCCTCCAGCTCTGCACCTGCGGCCGCACCGGCATGAGTAGCACGCGCCAGGGCCTTGGCCTTGGCCTTCCCCTTCCGCTTTCCCGCCTCCGTGGCAGGCTCGGGCAAACAGCTGTTGCGCGCGTCCACGATGAAGAAGCCCTTTTCGCAGCGCGCCGTCAGCAGGATGAAGCGCCGACCCTCGTCCACCTGCCGGCACGCGTTCGCCGCGTTGTCCACGACGTTGGAGAACACCGCGCACAGCTCCACGTCCTCGAACGGCAGATCGTCGGGAACGTCCAGATAGGCGTCGAAGTCGATGGATGCTTCGGCGCAGGCGCGCGCCTTCGCCGCCAGCAGCGCGTCCACCACCCGGTGATCGCACATGCGCGCCGCGCCGCCGCCAAGCCTGCCTGTCGCGCTCTCCATACGCACGCGCGCCTCGTCCGTCTGGCGCTGCGCCAGCAGCGCATCGGCGGCGCGCAGCTCGGCCGCCACGTCCTCGCGGATGCGCCGCGCCTCACGCGCGTTCGCTTCCAGCCGCTTTCGCTGCTCTTCCTGCACGGCCACCTGCTGCTCCAGCAGGCGCACGCGCTCTTCGGCCAGCTCTTTGTCCTCGGCGATGCGCAAGGCGCGAAACAGCACGACGTCGCCAACGGCGCTCACGGCGCACGCTGCCAGCAGGCACAGCGCCAGCCACACTTCAAGCCCTTGCGTCAGCAGGAAGTACGCGATGAACGCCACGATGGCCATCTGACTTGCGGGGAACAGCGCGTGCACCAGCCGCCGCCGGCCGGTTCCTCCCGCGAAGCCCAGCGCCACCAGCACCAAGGGCACCGCCAGAAGCGCCAGCGACGCCGCCACCAAGATCCCATTCGCCATCATGCCGGCCCCCTCCCCTCCGCATCGGCCGCACAAGGCGCGCACGCAACGCCCGCCACCCCATTCGCACCCGGTTCCGCAGAGGCGCTGATTGCACCCGGCCCCGCAGAGGCATCCACCACGCCCGCTGCGTCCGCCAACTGCCGCATCACCGCGGAAAGCTGGGCGCGCGCCCGTTCCGCGTCGCCCCGACGGGCCGTCTCGTCGGCGGCCAGCAGCTGGTTCTTCACGTCATGACGCACCCGGGCCACCGTCTCCACCTCGCGCACGGTCTCGCCGTAGCGCTCCAGGTACGCAGCCAGCTGCTCTTCCAGAAGCGCTGCGCGCTGGTCAACCAGGCGGCACCTGCGGTAACGCGAAAACGACGCGAACAGCGCCGCATCCGCCGCAGCACACACGAGGATGGCGGCCGTCGCCGCGCCGTAGGCGGCACCGCCGCCGCCAAACACGTGCAACGTCCACACCGTCAGCATCATCACCAGCACCGACTGCGCCACCAAAAAGCCCACGAACAGCCGCAGGTCGCCAACGGGACGGTCGGCCCTGTCGCGGCCAAGCACCGCCCACAGCCCCCATACCTCCAGCACGAACAGGGCCCAGAAAGCCACGTGGACGAACACGAACTCAGGCAGGTGCGCCAACGCGACGGCATAGTCGCCGACGGCAAGGCCCGTCGCCGCAAGCCACCCGAAGCTGCACAGCGTGTCGCCGGCGAGTATGGCCACCAGCAACAGAACGGACACCACCAAGCGGCGCGGCAACGGGTCGGAAGCGAACGCGACGGGCAGCACGTTGAACACGATGAGCGTCAAGCACGCAAAGGACACCGGATCGACGGCATGCCGGAAAACGACCATCACCAGGCTCGGCATCACCGTCGCCGTCCAGAACAGCTTCGGACGGCAATAGGTGAGCATCTTCGAATAGCCAACCAGCATGATGAGGTTCGACGGCATGACGAACACGAGGTCCATCAGCGCGTACGTTGGGTTCATCGCGCGCCTCCCGTCGCTTCCAGAAGCCGGGCTGCCCCTTCCAGCTGGGCGCGAGCGCGCCGCACGTCGCCGCGGTGGGCGGTCTCGTCGGCGGCCAGCAGCTGGTTCTTCAGGTCGTGGCGAACGCGGGCCACCGTCTCCACCTCGCGCACGGTCTCGCCGTAGCGCTCCAGGTACGCGGCGAGCTGCCTTTCCAGAAGCGCCGCGCGCTGATCGGCCAGGCGGCGCTTCCGATAACGCGAAAGCTGGCGAACCAGCAGCACGTCCACCGCCCCACACAGCAGCACCACGACCACGCCGCCAAACACCAGCGCATCCTGCCCCTCGAACCGCATCCACTGCTGCATGGGAAGGATCACCGACAGCAAGCCCAGCTGGGCAAGAGGAAACAGCACGTACAGCCACGTGCCGCCATCAGCTTCGGCCTTCGCTTCCCCCGCGCCGCTGGCGCCAGAGCCCGCATCGACCGCATGCAGGCGCCGCGTCCAGCGCCACATCCCGTAGAACGCCGCCGACGCAATCAGGATGTGCGCAACGTGGACGAAATAGAACGCGGCCAGATGCCTGCGCGAAGCCTCGTTGCCGGCCGTCGCTTCACCGGTAAGGGCCATCCACAGCGCGCCGCCCAGCAGCTCCGCCGCGAACAGGACCACGTTCGCCAAAAGCACCACCAGGATGCGCCGCGAACGCGGACCCGTTGAGAACAGATAGGGCAGCAGCGCCGAGACGACCGCGCCCAAGATGCCGACGAGGACGGGTGGCAGAAGCGAACGGAAGAGCAGGAAAGGAATCTCTATCCCCAGGCGCGTGCACCAGAACGCCACGTTGCTGCGCAGGGGCAGGATCTTCGTCCACACGTAGGTGAACACGATCTCGAAGGGCAGCACGCCCGTGAGGTCCATCATGAGGCACAGCGGGTCCATGCCGGCCTACTTCCCCGTACGCAGGTAGGCCATCAGCGCCTCGCGCGTGACGGCCCGGCGGCGCTGGCTCACCGGCACGACGCAGCCCGTCGCCATTTCCAGTCCGTCTTTGCCCAGGCGCGCCACCAGGTCCATGTTCGCCAGGAAGCTCTTGTGGCAGCGCACGAACGAGGCGGGCAGCAAGCGCTCGATGTCGTCGAGGGAGGCGTAGGATTCCACTGCGCCATCGCTCATTACGATGCGCACCTTGCGGCGGTCGCTTTCCACGTAGACGATGGAGGACGGTGCGATAGACACCGTTTGGCCACGGGACTGCACGGCGATGGCGCGCGAGCGGGCGCGCTCCAAGTTGCCCAGCGCACGGGACAGCGCGTCGTCCAGGTCGCGCTGCGCGGCGGGCTTGAGCAGGTACCACACGTGCGCGGTGCGGTAGGCGCGCGAGCAATATTCGGCGTAGCTGGTGAGGTAGATCACCTGGGTGCCGCAGCCCGGCGGGAAAAGACGGCCCACCACGTCGATGCCCGTGCGGTCACCATCGCCCAGCTGCACGTCGGCCACCAGAACGTCGATGCGCGCGCCAGCGGACAGCGCGCTTTCAAGATCGACCTCGCTGCGGAAACGCTCGATGCGGAACCGGGAGCCGTGAGGCGACGCTTTCAACTGGCGGCGGACAAGCTGTGCGTGCTCGTCGTTGTCCTCAAGGATCGCCACCGTGTACATTGCATCGTCCCGCCTGGTCATTGGCGCCCGTGCGCTGTCGCCGGCCGACGCCCCTCCGCCGTTCGGACGATTATAAACGCGAACCTTGAAATGAGCGCCCCTCCCCCGGCAAACTTCGGCCAACCGCGCCCGGCGAACGGCGAGGTGGCGAACGAGGAAATTTCGCTTCGCAAAAAGAAATCAACGAAAGTCAAAGAAGTCAAGGACTCAGCTCTTGGACGGCGGGCTTATCGAGGAGCCGCGGCGGGGCGTGTTCGCGTTCGCGCTGCCTGGGCTGCGCGACTACGTGCGCAGCTTGGAGGAGTAGACGGGCGCGGGACGGCGACCCCGCAGGCTACAGATCCGTTCCGTCCGTCGCCTCAGCCCCGGCCCTGCTGCCAACATCCCGCCCGGCCCTCGAGCTTCGGAGCTTCACCGAACGCCCCGAACATTCGCCTTCCCTTTGCCTTCGCTTAAAGCGGCGTGCGTTCCTTGTGAATTTCAAGCAACGATTGGCTGTCCTTCCTTCTGCGCGCGCGAACAGCAAGCGCGGCTGCGCTATCGTTTTCCGAAAAGGACGGCGGCGGACGCGCGCTCGCAACCGCGCGCCGCCGCAACGCGCCGGCGCGGCTCCTGCCGCAGCCGGCAACAACGCGCGAAAACCGGGAAAGCGGGACGATGCCTCATGAAGGGGTTCCTCGAACGACTGCAATGGAAGATGGCCGCCTGGCTGGAAGGGCGCTACGGCGCCGACAACCTGTCCAGCGTGCTGACGATGCTGGGCCTGGCGCTGATCCTGATCGCGCTGTTCACCGGCTTTGACCTGGTGTGGGCGTTCGGCATGGGCGTGCTTTTGCTGTCGGCGTTCCGCACCTTCTCCCGCAACATCCCGCGCCGCGAGGCCGAAAACGAGGCTTGGCTGAACCTTGTCAGCAAGCCGAAAGCAACCCTCTCGCTGGCGCAGAAGGCGTGGGCCAACCGCGCCACCACGCGCTACTTCAAATGCAAGGGCTGCGGCCAGGTGCTGTCTGTTCCGAAGGGCAAGGGCACGCTGCGCATCACCTGCCCCAAATGCGGCACGCAGACGCAGCGGAAGTCGTAACGCCATGAGCCCGCATGCCGCCCAATCGTCTCTGACAACCCCGGCCGCCGCGCACCGCGCGCAAGGGAGCCGCTGATGTTCGGCTACGTTGCCGCCAACCTTCACGACCTGGACGAGGCGGAGCGCCAGCGCTACCGCGCGGCCTACTGCGGGCTGTGCCATGCGCTGGGCCAGCACTACGGCCAGGCGAGCCGCTTCGCGCTCACCTACGATCTGGCCTTCCTGGTACTGCTTTTGGGCTCGCTGTACGAGCCGCCCGAGGAAACGGGCCTCAAGCGCTGCGCCCCGCACCCGGTGAAGCCGCACCCCTACCTGCGCACGCGCTACACCGACTACGCCGCCGACCTGTCCGTAGCGCTGGCCTACCACAAATGCCAGGACGACTGGTCCGACGACCGCAGCTTGCCCGCGCGCGCCTACGCCAGCGCGCTGTCCGGTGCCTACCGTGCTGCGAAGGAGCGGCAGCCCCGCGCCTGCGCGGCCATCGAGGACGGCCTGGCCGCCATCGCCGCCATCGAGCGCGACCCCGCTTCCCCGCCCGACGCCGCAGCGAACCGCTTCGGCGCGCTTTTGGGCCAACTGTTCGCCTGCGAAGACGATATGTGGGCGCCGACGCTGCGGGAGATGGGCGACCAGCTTGGGCGTTTCATCTATTTCATGGACGCCGCCTGCGATGTGCAGCGCGACCGCCGCACGGGAAGCTACAATCCATTGGCGACGCTGGATTTGTCCGAGCAGGACATCGGCGAGATGCTGCAGCTGTTCGCCGCGCGCGCCACCCGGCAGTTCGAGAAACTTCCGCTCGAACAGGACCTCCACCTGCTGCGCAGCGTGCTGTACTCCGGCATCTGGCAGAAACGCGCCGCCCAGCAGGCCAAGGAAGCGAAGAAGCAAGCGCGCCGCACGCGAAAGGACGACCGCGCGGCCGCATCACCCACGAAGAAGGACGCATAAGGTGCCAGAGAACCCCTACGACGTGCTGGGCGTGAGCCCGGACGCCTCGCCCGACGAAGTGAAGAAGGCCTACCGCAAGAAGGCGCGCGAGAACCACCCGGACCTCAACCCGAACGACCCGGGCGCGGCCGAGCGCATGAACCGCATCAACGAGGCCTACGACCGCATCATGAACCCCGAGAAGTACGAGGCGCGCGACCGTCGCGCTCAGGCGGCCTCGGGCCAGGCCGCAGGCCCGCAGCGCCCCGGTGCGGGATACGGCTACGGCGCGGGCGGCCCGCAGCGTCCCGGCGCGGGCCAGGGCGGCAGCGCCTACGAGCACGGACCCTCCGGCGGGAGCGGCCCCTACGGCTGGACCGGCGGCTTCGACTTCGACGACCTGTTCGGCTTCGGCGGGTTCGCCGGCACAGCGGCTGGCGGGCCCATCCATCCGGAAGCGTCGGCAAGCGACAGCGCTGAAGTGCGCGCGGCGATCGACGCCATCAATGCCGGACAGTTCCAGCAGGCCATCGGCATTCTGAACGCCATCACCAGCGGCGGGCGCGACGCGCGCTGGTACTACCTGAGCGCGCTGGCCAACGACGGCGCCGGCAACACGCTGATGGCGCTGGAGCAGATCCGCCGCGCCGTGCGGCTGGACCCGAGCAACCCCGACTACCAGCGCGCGCAGCGGAAGTTCCAGCAGGACAGCGTGGAATACCAGGAAGAGGGCCAGGCGCGCGGGTTCACCATGGTGGGCGTGGACCCCATGATGCTGTGCTGCGGCATCTGGTGCTGCGGACCGGCGCTGTGCCGCATGTGCTTCTTCCCGATAGGACTCTAACGAGAAACCAACCGCACCGAACGGCGGAAACGCTTCCGATCTCGACGAAAGGACGGACACCATATGGGAGCCACGATAGGCATCGACCTGGGAACGACAAACAGCTGCATGGCGACGGTGGAGGGCGGCAAGCCCGTCATCATCCCCAACGCGGAAGGCGAGCGCACCACGCCCAGCGTGGTGGCGTTCTCGAAGGACGGCGAGCGGCTGGTGGGCCGCATCGCGGTGCGCCAGGCGGCCATGAACCCCAACCGCACCATCGCGTCGGTGAAGCGCCACATGGGCACCGACTGGCGCGCCGACATCGACGGCAAGGCCTACACGCCTCAGGAGCTTTCCGCCATGATCCTGCGGAAGCTGCGCACCGACGCCGAGGCGTTTCTGAACCAGCCCGTCACCGACGCGGTGATCACCGTGCCCGCCTACTTCAACGACATGCAG
>DVIW01000007.1 GCA_018710945.1 Candidatus Aphodovivens avistercoris
GCTTCTGCCCGCCGGACAGCCGCGCGCCGCGCTCGCCCACGAAGGTGCTAAAGCCCTCGGGCAGCCCCTCCACGAACGACAGGATGTTCGCCCGCCGCGCCGCCTCACGCACCTCCTCGTCGGTCGCGTCCGGCCGGCCGTAGGCGATGTTGTCGCGAATGGTGCCGCCGAACAGGTACACGTCCTGCTGCACGATGCCGATGGCCGCGCGCAGCGATGCCGTCGTGACGCGCCGCACGTCCACTCCGTCGATCTCCACCGAGCCTGCGGACGGGTCGTAGAAACGCGGCAGAAGCGAGCACGTGGTGGTCTTGCCGCCACCTGAAGGACCCACCAGCGCAACCGTCGCGCCGGCCGACACGGAGAGATCCAGCCCACGCAGCACCTCTTCGCCCTCCTCGTAGCCGAAACGCACGCTGCGGTAGCGCACGGCCCCGCGCACCGCGCCCCCGCACGCCTGCGCCAGCGGCAGCGCGTCGGGCGCGTCGGCGATGTCGGGGCGCACGGCCAGCACCTCGCAGAAGCGGCGGAAGCCCGCGTAGCCTTTCTGGAACGTCTCCACGAAGTTGACGAGCTGCTCCACCGGCGCCAGAAAGATGCCGATGTAGAGCGCGTAGATAGCCAGGTCGGTGACGGCCAGCCCGCCGGTCGCTGCGAAGTAGCCGCCGCCGACCACGGTGATTGCGTACAGCACGCCGGTGAACGCCGAGTTCACCGCGTGGAACGAACCCATGAACCGGTACGAGCTCTCCTTGGTGCGCACGAAGCGACGGTTGCCGACGTCGAACTTGCCCAGCTCCACCCCCTCGTTGCCGAACGACTTCACCACGCGGATGCCGCCGAGGGAGTCCTGCAGCTGCGCGTTGATGTCGGCCATCTTGCGCCGGTTCTCGGTGAAGATGACGCGCTTGCGGTAGTTGCGCCAGGCGGCGTAGGCGGCCATGAGCGCCGTCGCTACCAGCATGGCGGCGGTCAGCGGCACGTTCACCATGAACAGCAAGGCGAACGAGCCGATGATCTTCAGCAGGCAGATGAACAGGTTCTCCGGCCCGTGGTGGGCCAGCTCCGAGATGTCGAACAGGTCGTTGACGATCTTGCTCATCATCACGCCGGTGTTGTGCCGGTCGTAGTACGAGAAGCTCAGGCGCTGGTACTGCCGGTACAGGTCGCGCCGCATGTTGGCCTCCATGCGCGCGCCCATGATGTGGCCCCACGCCGTGATGAAGTACTGGCAGGCGGTGCGCGCCGCGTACAGCGCGACGAACAGCAGCAGAATCCAGCCCAGCGAGGCCAGCACCGTCTCGGCCGGGCGCAGGAAGAAGTCTTCAGTGAAGAAGCTCAGAAGCTGGGGGAAGGCCAGATCGATGCAGGCCAGAACGGTCGCGCACGCAAGGTCGGCCCAGAACAGCAGCTTGAAGGGGCGGTAGTAGCCGATGAAGCGGCGCAGCACGGCGCGCCCGCCCACGCGCGGCTCCTGCGCATCGGCCGCCGGCTCGGGATCGCCTGCGGCGGAAGCTGCCTGCGCCCCGCGCGCTCCCCCGCCGCAGCTGCCCTTCGGCGCGCGCGGACCCTCCGCGCGCCGGCGCGCGGCTCCTTCTTCGTCGTTCGCCATGGGTTGCGCGCTACTCGCCCAGATCGAGGCCCTTGAGCGCCGCGAAGGGGTTCTCGCGGACCGGCGCGTCGTCCTGCTCGGGCTTGGCGGGGCAGCCGCACGGCCCCTCGTTCAGGTCGGCGCCGCAGCGGGGACACAGCCCCTTGCAGCCCTCGTCGCACAGCGGGATCAGCGGCAGCTCCAGAAGCAGCGCCGCCTCGATGAGCGGGCGGAAGTCGATCTTGCGGTCGTCGGGCAGAACGTCGAACTCGTCGCCTTCCATCTCTTCGGGCGCCTCGCCCTCGCCGATGAGGAAATAGCCCTCGATCTCGCCCACCACGGGGAACGAGAACTGCTTCAGGCAGCGCGCGCACGAGGTGCGCGCCTCACCGCGCACCGTGCCGGTGACCAGCAGCGCGTCGCCGGTGTTGGTGACGTCGGCCTGCCAGGCAAGCGGCGCGGCGAAGTCGTACAGGTCGGGGCCGGCCTTGAGGACCGGCAGGTCCGCCTCGCCCTCGAACTGCTTGTACGCCGCCGGCGAGAACAGCTCGGGCGGCATCGCGATGCGCAGCGGCTCCATGCGCGCCCCTAGCGCCCGGCCGCCATCGAGTTGGCGTTCAGGCGGTCGCGGCAGCGGCGCACGTTGTTCAGCAGCGTGTCCAGGCTGTTCTCCACGTGGCCGAACACCTCGTCGGCGTAGTCCTCGGCGCCGGCGCGGGTCTGGCGCTCCAGCTCGCGGGCATCGGCGAGGATCTGGTCGGCCTGCTGCTGGGAGATGCGCACGATCTCCTGCTCGCTGGCGATGGTCATGGCCTGGCTGCGCGCGTCCTCGATCATGCGGTTGGCCTCGGCCTCCGCGTCGTCAAGCAGGCTCTGGCGCTCGCGCACGATCTGGCGCGCCTGCGAGAACTCGCTGGGGAACGTCTCGCGGATCTCATCCATGATCTCGAAGGCGGCGTTGATGTCCACCTGGCGCATGTTGTTCTTGCCGAACACCGGCTTGGAATCCTCAAGCAGAATCGAAAGCTCCTCGAGCAGAGCAAGGACCCCGGTTTCGTCCATCGTCGTATCCTTCCCGCAAAGTTGCTGCGTTTCAGCTGCGTGTTTTCATGCGTAATTGCCCGTAACTGGTCGCCATTCTAGCAGGTTTCCCCCGTATCCCCAAGTCAGCTCACAAAGCGCGCATACCGGCCCAGCCCGCGGCGCAGCGACGGAGGCGGGTGCGAGGGCGGTCGGCGCGGCCGGCGGGACGCGTCGGAAACGAAAAACGCCCCGGAGCCGAAGGGCTTCCGAGGCGCTTGGCGACGCAGGGCGGACGCTAGGACAGCATGCCCAGGATCGTCTGCTTGGGCTGCACGCCCACGGCCTTGTTCGTGGGCTCGCCGTTCTGGAAGACGATGAGGGTGGGCACGCCCATCACGCCGTAGCGGCGGGCGATGTCGGGGCTCTCGTCGATGTCGAGCTTGTAGACGGCGGCCTTGCCCGCCACCTCGGAGGCCACTTCCTCCAGCACGGGAGCGAGCATCTTGCACGGGCCGCACCAAGTGGCGAAGAAGTCCACCATCACGGGGCCGTCGGCCTCGAGCACTTTGGACTGGAAGTCAGAAGAGGTAACCATCTCGGCCATGTTTCGCATCCTCCTTCGGCGGCATGCCGCCCTCGTCGCGCCTTCGCGCGTCTTGCGCCGCCCGGCGGCGGCTTCTCTATCCGCGCTATTGTAACCGCGTCGCTCGCCTTTCCGCATCCAACGGCGGGGAGCGGCGCTTTTGGCAGGCCGCCTGGCGCTGCCCGCGAAAGGCGGAGCCGCAAAGGTAACGGTACGGCATCGTTTCGCGACCGTCCGGGCGCGCGCCGGGGCGCAGCTATAATAGATGGGTCGAACACGAAGGAGATCCCCATGGAACACGCCACTCCGGAAGAGGCGGAGGCCGCCCGCCGCGCCAGCCAGGCCGCAGCGGGCGACCGCCAGGAGCCGAAAGCCGCGCCCGGCGCGGACGGCGCCGCCGCAAGCGAAGCCGCGCGCCAGGCCGCAGCGGACGCGCCGCAGGGCAGCCCCCTCGACGGCAGCGCCCCCGCCTGGCAAGGCGCGCAGCTGACGGAGGCCGACCTCATCCTGGAGGGCGGGGCGATGCGCGGGCAGTTCACCGCCGGCGTGCTGGACGTGCTCATGGACCGCAGGCTGTTCTGCCGGCGCGTCATCGGCGTGTCGGCCGGCGCGCTGTGCGGCTACAACTACGTGGCCGGCGCCGTGGGGCGCTCGTGCTTCCTCAACGTGAAGTATTGCGACGACTGGCGCTACCTGTCGCTGAAGAGCTTCGCGCGCACCGGCAACGCCTACGGGCGCGAGTTCGCCTTCGACCGCATCCCCAACGAGCTGGAGCCCTTCGACGCCGCGGCGTTCGACCGCTCGCCCCTGAAGCTGGTGGCCGTCTCCAGCAACCTGGAGACGGGCGAGGCCGACTACCACGAGCTGTCGAGCACCCGCGAGGGCATGCCCTACGTCATCGCGTCCTCGTCGATGCCGCTCGTCAGCCAGATCATGGAGATCGACGGCAAGAAGCTTCTGGACGGCGGCACCTGCGACAGCGTTCCCTGCCTGTTCTCGCTGCTCACCGCGCCGGCCACGCGCAAGCGCATCGTCGTTTTGACCCAGGACGCCACCTACCGCAAGGGGCCCAACAAGCTCATGCCGCTTCTGCACCAGCGCTACGCCGACTTCCCCTACTACCTGGAGCGGCTGCAGTCGCGCCACTTCCTGTACAACCGCACCTACCGCGCGCTCGCCCGCGCGCACAAGCGCGGCGCGGCCTTCGTCATCCGCCCGCAGCGGCCGGTGGAGGTGTCCAGCATGGAGCGCGACCCCGCCAAGCTGATGGACCTCTACGAGCAGGGCTGCCGCGAGGCCGTCCGCCAATGGGACGCCCTCCAGTGCTACCTGGAGGCGTAGGGGCCGCCGAAGCGCCGCCGGAAAGGCCGGCGCTTCCCGGGCGCGGCGGCAGGGGCAGCCCCCTTCAAAGCAACCGCCCCTTTCCGCCTGCTCGGGACGCGGCGGAAAGGGGCGGCGAAACCGCGCTCGATGAGCCGGCAGACGGCGGAGGCGCTACGCCTGCGCCAGCGTGACGGCGGTGCCGGAAGCCGTCACCATGAGCATGTTGCCCTGGCCCAGCACCTCGTAGTCCATGTCCACGCCCACCACGGCGTGCGCGCCCAACTCGGCGGCGCGCTGCTCAAGCTCGGCCAGCGCCTCGGTGCGCGCCTGGAGCAGCTCATCCTCGTAGCCCTTGGAGCGGCCGCCCACCAGGTTGCGGATGCCCGCGCCGAAGTCCTTCAGGAAGTTGATGCCGGTTATCACCTCGCCGAACACGATGCCGTAGTAGCCGGTGACGCGGTAGCCCTCGACGCTTTGCGTGGTGGTGACGATCATGGGAAGGTCCTTTCTCGGGAAAGTGCGGCGCGCGGCCCGGCGCCGGGCGCTCTGGGAGACAGTGTACCACGGCCCTGCTGCGGCGACCGCGCCGCAGGGCGCGCCCCTCGGCGCCACGTCGCCCGCGAAGCCGCCGGCAAGGCCTCCGCTTCAACCAGCCGTTCAACCGAAGCCTCAACCCGAAAAGCGCAGCGCCCTCTTCACACGCGAAACCGCTATGATGGTAAGGTTTCGACACAGGCCCGCGCCGCGCGCCTGCGCCGCGCCGTCTCAAAGGAGCCGCCCTGTGGCAGAGGAATTCATCTCGCTGTTCGTCATCACCGCCATAGCGGCGCTGTGCCCCATCGCGGCGCGCCTCGTGCCCGGCAAGCTGGTGCCCGAGACGGTGTTTCTGCTCATCACCGGCGCCGTACTGGGGCCGCACCTGGCCGGCCTCATCCAGATCACCGAGCCCATCGACCTTGTTTCCGAGCTCGGCCTGGCGTTTCTGTTCCTTCTGGCCGGCTACGAGATAGATCCCGACAGCCTCACCGGGCGCCAGGGCAAGCGGGGGCTTGCCACCTGGATCGTCTCCATCGCGCTGGCGTTTGCCGCCGTGCGGCTGTCGCCTGACTTCTCCGTCAGCCACATCGACGGCATCGCCGCGGCCATCGCGCTGACCACCACGGCGCTGGGCACCCTCATGCCCATCCTGAAGGAGCGCGGGCTGTCGGGCACGCCGGTGGGCGACGCCATCCTGTCCTACGGCACCTGGGGCGAGCTGTGCCCGGTGCTGGCGATGGCGGTGCTGCTGTCCGCGCGCTCCACTTGGCAGACGCTGGCCATCCTGGCGCTGTTCGTCGCCGTGGCGGCGGCCGCGGCCATCGTGCCCGCCAAGGCGCGCCGCGCCGGGCACCGCCTGTTCGCGTTCTTCGAGAAGACCCGCCACACCACCTCGCAGACGCTCGTGCGCTGGGTGGTGGTGCTGCTGGTGGGGCTTGTGGCGCTGTCCGCCGCGTTCAACCTGGACATCGTGCTGGGCGCGTTCGCCGCGGGCTTCGTGCTGCGCTACATCATCCCCGAGGGCGACCACGCGCTCGAGCACAAGCTGGAGGGCATCGCCTACGGCTTCCTCATCCCGGTGTTCTTCGTGGTGTCGGGCGCGAAGATCGACCTTTCGGCCGTGGGACAGCAGCCGGCACTTTTGGCGGGGTTCATCCTCATGCTGCTGCTCATCCGCGCGGTCCCCATCTTCGTCTCGCTGTCGCTGGACAAGCAGGCGCGCGCCCAGCTTGACGTGAACCTGCGGCTCACCGTGGCGCTGTACTGCACCACGGCGCTGCCCATCATCGTGGCGGTGACCGCCGTGGCCGTGAAGGCGGGCGCCATGCCCGAGCAGACCGCTGGCGTGCTGGTGGCCGCCGGCGCGGTGACGGTGTTCCTCATGCCGCTTCTGGCCACCCTCGCCCACCACGCCCTCGGCCGCGCCGAGGAGGGCGACGGCGGCACCCGCCCCGCGCGCCAGCCGCGCCGCCGCCCCTAGCCCCGCTGCGGACGGCCCGGCTGCAGCCCGAGCGGCTCCAGGGGTATCTGCACCTCGGTGACGAAGCGCGACTCGTCGGAGGTCATGCCCGCATCGATCAGCGTCACCTCCACCGAGTCGCCGCCGATGCGCCGCCCGCTTTCCTCGATGAACGCCGCCAGCCGCCGGTAGGACGGCACCGCCTCGCGATGCGTGCCGCGGAACAGCACCGAGGCGTAGTCGCCCGCCGGCAGCACGCTTTCAGCGCCCTCCCGGCGCTCGTCGGCTTCCAACAGCACGAACACCGATGACAGCCGGCCGAACGCGCCCCGCTCCAGATCGGCGCGCGCGATGGAGACCCCCACCTTCCCCAGGAAGATGGCGCCATCCAGATTCGAGCGCCGGCTCAGGTCGCGGATGAGCGGCTCCAGGTCGTCAGAGGGCGCGAAGCTCTCGGCCAGCCGCGCCACGCGCCGTGCGGGCAGCTGCCGGATGCCCGGCTCGTCCAGGCGCGCCCCCACCGCGCGGTCGATGTCGCCGATGCGCCGCGCAATCTTTTCGCCCACCAGCGCCAGCCGGCGCTGCTTCTCCTGCACGTCGCGCAGCTGCTCTTCCAGGATCCCCCGCATCAGCCCCACGTCGCGCAGGGCGAAAAACGACGCGATCTTGGCGATGGGCACGTCCAGCATACGCAGGTACAGGATGGTGTTCAGCCGCTCGAACTGGGCCGACGAGTAATAGCGGTACCCGGTTTCCGCGTTCACCACCTCGGGTTCCAAAAGCCCGATGCTGTCGTAGTAGCGCAGCGTGCGCACGTTCACGTCGAACAGGCGCGCCATCTGCCCGATGCTGAACAGCGCGCCGTCCAGCTGCGGCCCGCGCCCGCCCGCACCGCGTCCCCGCATCGGTTTTTCGTTTTCGCGCATTGACTCTCCAGCAACTAGAGACTTTATCATCCCTGCGAACCATACCACAAGGAGGGGAAGCACGTGATCGGAACCATCGCCAACACCGCGGCCATCCTGGCGGGCAGCCTCATCGGCGGCACCGTGCGGCATGGCCTGAAAGAGAAGTACCAGGGCATCCTCTACGTCGCCATGGGCCTGGCCGCCACCGGGCTGGGCATCAACGCCGTCGTGCAGAACATGCCCGACAGCTCGTTTCCCGTGCTGTTCATCGGCAGCCTGGCCATCGGCGGGGTGGTCGGCACCGCCGTCGATTTGGAAGGGCGCTTCAACAAGCTGGTGGAAAGCCGCGCGAAAGACGGCTCGCAGCTGGCGCGGGGGCTGTCCACCGCCATCATGCTGTTCTGCATCGGCACGCTGTCCATCTTGGGGCCCATCAACAGCGCGCTGCACGGCGATGAGACGTTCCTGTTCACCAACGCGATGCTGGACTTCGTCACCTCCATGGTGCTGGCGTCCACCTTCGGCTACGGCATCGCCGTTGCGGCGGCGGTGCTGTTCTGCTGGCAGGGCGGCATCTTCCTGCTGGCCAACGTGGCCGCGCCCTACCTGACCGGCGGCCTGATGACCGAGATCTCCATCGTGGGCGGCTTCCTCATCTTCGCCTCGGGCCTGTCCATCTTGAAGATCAAGGAGATCTCCACCATGAACCTGCTGCCCGCACTGCTCGTGCCGCCCTGCTGGTTCGCCCTCATGCAGCTCACCAACAACCTCGGCGGCCTGCTGTAGCGGCGATGCGCTTCGCCGGAAGGGGCGCTAGGGGGCACCTTGCCAGAAGGGCCGCTTCGCCAGAGGAACGCTCCGCCGGAAAGGCGCTTTTCGGAGAGGCACCTTGTTGGAAGCAGCGCTTTGCCGAAGGGGCACTCTGCCTGAAAACGTTCCGGCGCCTTTCAGGCTCGAGCCGTGAACCAAGCCGCAGGGCCGCGCCGCCGCAGACGCCCGAGACCGCACTGCCACAAGGCCGCCGCGGTGCCGCACCGTCACGGAACCGCTGCGCGGCGACAACGGTCAAGCCGAGCCGGCGCGCCAAAACGCGCACGCCCCTCCCCCAAACGAAAAGCGGCCCGCCGGGCGTTCCGGCGGGCCGCTGGGGCGTTCGGGGTCGCGCAGCCGCACGCAGCCGCGCGAGCCCTGCAAAGCGCGCAGGCTACAGGGCGGCCACGCGGATGGCTTCGACCAGCTTCTCGACCGGCCAGGAGCCCTTGTCGCCTTCGTGGCGGTCGCGCACGCTGACGGTGCCTTCCTCCACTTCCTTGTCGCCGAGGACCACCATGTAGGGGATCTTCTGGCTCTGCGCCTTGGCGATCTTCACGCGCATCGGCTCGTTCTGCTCGTAGACCTCCACGCGGCCGCCGGCGGCCTTCAGCTTGCGCTCCAGCTCGTGCGCCGCCTCGATGTGGCGATCGGCGATGGGCAGCACGGCCACCTGCACGGGCGCCAGCCACAGCGGCAGCGCGCCGGCGTAGTGCTCGATGAGGATGCCCAGGAAGCGCTCGATGGAGCCGAAGATGGCGCGGTGGAGCATCCAGGGGCGCTCTTCGGTGTTGTCCTCGGTGCGGTAGGTCAGGCCGAAACGCTCGGGCAGGTTGAAGTCCACCTGCACCGTGGAGCACTGCCAGGTGCGCCCGATGGCGTCCTTCACCTTGATGTCGATCTTCGGGCCATAGAACGCGCCGTCGCCCTCGTTGATGTCGTAGGCCAGGTCATGTCGCTCGCAGGCCGCCTTCAGCGCGTTGGTGGCGTGCTCCCACATGTCGTCGGTGCCGATGGACTTCTCGGGACGCGTGGAGATCTCGGCCGCGTACTCGAACCCGAACGTGGACATGATGTGGTCCACGAGGTCGAGGATGGCCACCACCTCGTCCACCACCTGCTCGCGCGTGCAGAACACGTGCGCATCGTCCTGGGTGAAGCCGCGGGCGCGCAGAAGCCCGTGCACCACGCCGCTCATCTCGTGGCGGTACACGGTACCGAACTCGAAGTAGCGCAGCGGCAGGTCGCGGTAGGAGTGGATCTCGTTGCGGTACAGCATCACGTGGCCCGGGCAGTTCATGGGCTTCACGCCGTACTCGGACAGGCGCGGCTCCTCCTCGGTGCCCTCATTGATGTTGAAGAAGTACATGTTCTCTTTGTAGTAGTCGTAGTGGCCCGAGGTCTTCCACACGTCGGCCTTGTAGATGTGCGGGGTGATGACCTCCTCGTAGCCGCGCTCGTACAAATCGCGGCGCAGCCACTCCTGCAGCGTGCGGATCACGCGCGCACCGCGGGGCAAGTAAAGCGGCAGACCCACGCCAGCGTCCTCGTCCATCATGTAGATGCCCAGCTCGCGGCCGAGCTTGCGGTGGTCGCGCTTCTCGGCCTCGGCCAGGTTATGCAGATGCTCGTCAAGCTCCTTCTGCTTGAAGAACGCGGTGCCGTAGACACGCTGCAGCTGCTCGCGCTCCGCGTCGCCCTTCCAGTACGCGCCGGCCAGCTTCATGACCTTGAACGCGCCGATCTTGCCAGCGGAGGGCAGGTGCGGGCCGCTGCACAGATCCACGAAGGAGCCGTGGCGGTAGATGGAGATGTCCTCGCCCGCCGGCAGCTCGTCGATGTGCTCCAGCTTGAAGCGCTGGTCGGCGAAGATGCGCTTCGCCTCGTCGCGCGAGACGACCTCGCGCACGAAGGGCTCGTCGGCCTTGACGATGGCGGCCATCTTCTCTTCGATGGCGGCGAAATCGTCGGGCGTGAGCGAGCGCGACAGCTCGAAGTCGTAGAAGAAGCCGTCCTCGGTGGCGGGGCCGAACGCTATCTGCGCGCCCGGGAACAGCTCCTGGACAGCCTCGGCCATCACGTGCGCGCACGAGTGGCGCATGATGCCAAGCGCCTCGGGCGACTTCGCGGTGATGATCTCGACGGTGGCGCCGTCGCGCACGGGGGCGTTCAGGTCCGCCGGAGCGCCGTCGATCTTGCCGGCCAGCGCCGCCTTCGCCAGGCCCGCGCCGATGGAGGCGGCCACGTCGGCGATGGTGGCGCCCTCGGGCAGCTCCTTGACGGATCCGTCGGGAAGCACGATGTTCATGGTTCGTTCCTTTCTCGCGCCGGGCGCGCACAAAGCGCCTGCGCTGATCTGGTGCCGGGCGCGCACAAAGCGCCTGCACGGGGATGATCCTGCCGCCCGCGTGGCTGCGGGCAGCCGCACAAGTATGCCACGACCGGCCCGCGCGCGCCACCGCCGATGCGCAGGAACACGCGAAATCACGCAAGGCGCGGCAGGCGGCGCAAGGACGAAGGGGGCGAAGAAGCGCCGGGGACGCACCGCTCGCGCGGAGCGGCGCAGGCGGCCGGCGCGGCAGGCGGCTCCAAGCTCCGCGTCCCGCGCGCCATCCAGCTGCCCCGCACCGGCGCGCTGCCCAACCTCAGCGCCCCCGCATCCCGCGCCCGCCCCACGCCCCTGAAACGCGGAAGCCGCCCGAAGGCGGCTTCCGTTCGCATTCCCTTGCCGACGCGCGGACGGCAGGCGCTACTGCTGCGGCTGCTCGGCGTGCTGCTGCGGGCGCGGACGCTGGCGCTGCGGGCGGCGATGGCCGGCGCCCTGCATCGGCGTGGCGCAGTACGGGCACACCGTCCACGACGGGTCGAGCGCGCGATGGCACGCGGGGCACATGTTCTTCAGGCGCGAATGGCAGTTCGGGCACAGGATGTAGTCGTCCTCCACCGGGTACCCGCAGGCGGCGCACTCGCCGTACTTCATCAGCTGGCGCTGCTTCAGCGCGATCTCAAGCTCCTGCTCGTCGCGGTCGATCTGCAGAAGCGAGGGGCGCAGCAGGCAGTAGGCCACCACGCCGAGGAACGGGATCAAGCCGATGAGGCACCAGGCCCACGACGATCCGCGCTGGTAGGCATCGCGCGCGATCCAGATGATGGACAGCACATACAAAATGACGAGCACCACGACGACCACGGTGAACGCCATCTGAAGCTCCGGCGTCCACAGCTGGGACAGCAGTTCGCTCATATCTTCCCCGATCTCTCCCGGGCGTCGCGGACAAGCCGTCGCGCGATCGCCGCCGATGTGCCGTGCGCGAACCTGCCGCGCACGGCACATCATTATAGCAAAGATGCCTCACCTGCGCGTTTAAGCGCGCGAAACCCCGTTGAACGCGCAGCACGCGCCGCGTTCGCCAGGCGAAGGCGGCCCTGCGGCCCACAACAGAACCGCGCTCCCGCGCCCGTCCGCCGCGCCCCGCCGCGCTCCGCCGGCTCCCCGGCCGGAAACCCCGCTAGCCCAGCTCGGCCAGCTGCGCCTCCACGCGCGCCAGCTGGTCCTCGATGTCAGCCAGCTTCGCGCGGTCCTTCTCCACGATCTCGGGCGCGGCCTTGGCCAAAAAGCCCGGATTCGACAGCTTCTTCGCGAACTTCGCCTGGTCGCCGGCGAGCTTCTTCTGCTCCTTCTGCAGGCGGGCGCGCTCGGCGTCGAAGTCGATGAGGCCCGTCAGCACGCTGTACACCTCGGCGCCCTCCACCACGACGGCAGCGCTCTCGGCGGGCTTGGCGGCCCCCGCGCCGATCACGAGGCTCGCCACGTGCGCCATCGAAGCGATCTGCGGGCGCAGCGCCTCCAGCACGTCCACGGCGCCGACCTCGGCGTTCACCACGACGTCGAGCTCCTGGCGCGGCGCGATGCCGTAGCGCGCACGCGTGGAGCGCACGGCGCCCACCACGTCGCACAAAAGGCCCACGGCGCGCTCGGCGGCCTCGTCGCGCCAGTGCGCGAGCGCCTCCGGCTCGGGCCAGGCAGCCACCATGAGCGCGGGCGCCTCATCGCCGTGCGGCACGTTCTCCCAAATGGCCTCGGTGACGAACGGCATCGCCGGGTGCAGCAGGCGCAGCGCCTGGTCGAGCACGTACACGAGGTTGCGCTGCGTCTGCAGGCGCGCCTCGGGGTCGGCCTCGCCGCGCAGGTCGGCCTTCGAGAACTCGATGTACCAGTCGCAGAACTCGCTCCAGAAGAAGGCGTTGAGCTCGCGGGCCACCTCGCCGAACTGGTACGTCTCGATGCCGCGCGTCACCTGCTCGGACAGGCGCGCCAGCCGACTGAAGATCCACGCGTCGGCCTGCGTGCGCGCCACGGGCTCACCGGGCGTGAAGCCCTCCAGGTTGCCCAGCACGAAGCGGCTCGCGTTCCAGATCTTCGTCACGAACGCGCGCGCCTGCTCGGTGCGCGGGCTGCCGATGAGCTTATGCGTCTTCTTGTCGATGTCGGCGTCGAAGCGCACGTCCTGGTTGTTCGTCACGAGCGTCAGCAGGTTGAAGCGCATCGCGTCGGCGCCGTACATGGCGATGAGGTCCATCGGGTCCACGCCGTTGCCCTTGCTCTTCGACATGCGCGTGCCGTCCTTCGCCAGGATGGTGGCGTAGATCACCACGTCCTTGAAGGGGATCTCCCTGCAGAAGTAGGTAGACGCCATGATCATGCGCGCCACCCACAGCGCGATGATGTCGCGCGCCGTCACGAGCGCGGTCGTGGGATGGTGCCCCTCCATGCGCTCGGGATGGTCGGGCCAGCCCTGCGTGGCGAAGGTCCACAGCTGGCTGGAGAACCAGGTGTCCAGCACGTCCTCGTCCTGGCGCAGCGGCGCGCCGCAGTGCGGGCACACTTCGGCGTCCTCCATGAGGGCGTCGGTCCAGCCGCACGCGTCGCAGTAGAACACGGGGATGCGGTGGCCCCACCACAGCTGGCGCGAGATGCACCAGTCTTTGAGGTTCTCCATCCACGTGAGGTAGGTCTGCGTCCAGCGCGCGGGATGGAACGTCACATCCCCGCTCGTCACGGCTTCGGTGGCCGGACCCTTCAGCTTGTCCACGGCCACGAACCACTGCTCGGACAGCCACGGCTCCAGCGTGGAGTGGCAGCGGTAGCAGTGCATGACCGAGTGGTCGTGGTCCTCCACGTGGTCGAGCAGCCCGTGCTCTTCGAACCACGCCACCACGGCCTGCCGGCATTCCTCGCGGCTCATGCCGGAGAATTCGCCGTAACCTTCCACCACGTGCGCGGTCTCGTCGAAGATGTTGATCTTCTCAAGCCCGTGGCGCTCGCCCATGCCGAAGTCGTTGGGGTCGTGGGCCGGCGTCACCTTCACGAAGCCGGAGCCGAAGCCCGCGTCAACGTAGAAGTCGCTGAAGATGGGGATCTCGCGGTCCACGATGGGCAGCACCACCGTGGCGCCGACGAACTTCTCCTTCTCGTGGTCCTTCGGCGAGACCGCCACGCCCGTGTCGCCGAGCATCGTCTCGGGGCGCGTGGTGGCAACGACGATGTAGTCCTGGCCGTCCACCGGCTCCTTCAGCGGGTAGCGCAGATGCCACAGGTGCCCCGCCTCGTCCTCGTACTCGGCCTCGTCGTCAGCGATGGCGGTGGTGCAGTGCGGGCACCAGTTCACGATGCGCTTGCCGCGGTAGATGAGCCCGTCATGGTACCAGTCGCAGAACACGCGGCGGACGGCCTTCGCGTAGTCGGCGTCCATCGTGAAGTGCGGGTCGGAGAAGTCGATGGAGCAGCCCATGCGCTTGATCTGCTCGACGATGTGCCCGCCGTACTCGTGCGTCCAGTCCCAGCACGCCTCGATGAACTTCTCGCGGCCGATCTCGCGGCGCGAGATGCCCTCGTCGGCCAGCTTCTTGTCCACCTTCGTCTGCGTGGCGATGCCCGCGTGGTCGGTCCCCAGCACCCAGCGCGTGGAGACGCCGCGCATGCGGGCCGTGCGGACGATGGTGTCCTGGATGGTGTCGTCGAGCGCATGGCCCATGTGCAGCACGCCCGTCACGTTCGGCGGCGGGATGGTCACCGTGCAGTCGCCCACGCCGGGGTTGCGGCGGTAGTACTCCCCCGCCATCCACTTGTCCAGCATGCGCTGCTCGATGGCTGCAGCGTCGTAGGTCTTGGGCATATTCTCCATGGTCATGGTCTCGTTTCCCTTTCCGAAAGCTTCTGCGGGCATCCCGCGGAAAACGGAGGCGGCCCCGCGAGCGCAGGGCCGCCGGCTTGCGTCGTGGATGGGCTAGGCGCTCTGGCGCGCCTCGTCGGCGGGCGCGCTGGCCGCGGCGGCCGGCACGATGCGCACCGCCGTCTCGCCCGTGATGTCGCTCTCGCGCACCGTCACCGTGGTGGGGCCGTCCGACTCGGGCAGGTCGTACATGGCGTCCTGCAGCACGCGCTCGCAGATGGAGCGCAGCCCGCGCGCGCCCGTGCCGTGCTCCTGCGCCTCGCGCGCGATGGCGCGCAGGGCCCCCGGCTCGAACTCCAGCGTGGAGTCCTCGAACTCGAACATGCGCTTGTACTGCTTCACCAGCGCGTTCTTCGGCTCGGTGAGGATGCGCACCAAGTCCTCTTCGGAAAGCTCCGAAAGCGAGGTGATCACCGGGATGCGCCCCACGAACTCGGGGATCATGCCGAACTTGTTCAAATCCTCCGGCAGTACCTGGGCCAGCAGCTCGGCCTCGGCGTGCTTCTTGCTCTCGGGCAGCTCGGCGTTGAAGCCCAGGCCGCTTTTGCCCACGCGCGCGGCGATGATGTCGGCCAGGCCCACGAACGCGCCGCCGAGGATGAACAGGATGTTCGTCGTGTCGATGTGGATGAGCTCCTGCTGGGGGTGCTTGCGCCCGCCCTGCGGCGGCACGCTGGCCTCGGTGCCCTCCACGATCTTCAGCAGCGCCTGCTGCACGCCCTCGCCCGACACGTCGCGCGTAATGGAGAGGTTCTCGGCCTTGCGCGCGATCTTGTCGATCTCGTCGATGTAGACGATGCCGATCTCGGCGCGCGGCACGTCGAAGTCGGCCGCGGTGATGAGCTTCAGCAGGATGTTCTCCACGTCCTCGCCCACGTAGCCCGCCTCGGTGAGCGTGGTGGCGTCGGCGATGGCGAAGGGCACCCGCAGCGTGCGGGCCAGCGTCTGGGCCAGAAGCGTCTTGCCCGAGCCGGTGGGGCCCAGAAGCATGATGTTGCTCTTGGCCAGCTCCACGTCGCCGTCCTGCGCGTCGGCGCCCAGGCTGATGCGCTTGTAGTGGTTGTACACCGCCACCGACAGCGCGCGCTTGGCCTGCTCCTGCCCCACCACGTGCTCGGAGAGCTTCGCGTACAGCTCATGCGGGGTGGGAAGGTCGCCCAGCACCTCTTCGGGCGTGGGGGCCGCCTCCTCGCTGGCGCGCGGGGCGGCCTCGCGGCGCGCGTGGCGGCCGGCAGGCGGCTCGTCGGGCTCGGGCTCCATCGCAGCCACCGACAGCCCCAGATCGCGCATCATCGCGTCGGCGCACACGGAGATGCACTCGTCGCAGATGTAGATGCCGTTGGGCCCGGAGATCATCGCCGTCACCTGCCCGGGGCGCTTCCCGCAGAACGCGCAGAACACCTCGGGGGCGTCGAACCCGTCGTTCACGTCTTTAGCCATGGAATCTATTCGCTCTTCTCTTCGGCGGAAGCGGCGCGGGAGGTGGCGATGCGGTCCACCAGGCCATACGCCACGGCTTCCTCGGCGGTCAGCCAGTTGTCGCGCTCGCAGTCGGCGTGCAGCTGCTCAGGCTCCTTGCCGCAGTGCTTCGCCAGGATGCCCTCCAGGCGGTCGCGCGTCTTCTTGATCTCCTCGGCCATGATCTGGATGTCGGTCTGCTGGGTGTGGCCGTCGCCCGTGCCGCCCATCGGCTGGTGGATCATCACCTGGGCGTTCGGCAGGATCAAACGCTTGCCCGGTGCGCCGCCGGCCAGAAGCACCGAGCCCATGGAGGCCGCCATGCCCAGGCAGATGGTGGACACGTCGCACTTCACGAACTGCATGGTGTCGTAGATGGCCAGACCCGCCGACACGCTGCCGCCCGGCGAGTTGATGTAGAGGGAGATGTCCTTCTCGGGGTCGGCGCTCTCCAGGTGCAAAAGCTGCGCTACCACGGAGTTCGCCACGTGGTCGTCGATCGGCTCGCCCAGAAAGACGATGCGGTCGTTGAGCAGGCGCGAGTAGATGTCGTAGCTGCGCTCGCCGCGCGGCGACTGCTCGATGACGTAGGGGATCAGCGCCGAGCGGGTCGGCTGGAACTGGTTGCCCATTGTTTGCCTCGCTTACCTCGTGCGGCGCACGGCGCCGCTGTGTCATGTTACGTCAGCTTTTATAGCACACGGGCGCGCCCCAAGGCACGCCCGCGACGGGAAAACTATGGGACGCGCTTGCGCTACTCGGCGTCGGCAGCGGCCTCCTCGGCGGGCTCGGCCGCCTTCTCGGCCTTCTTCGAGGACTTCTTGGCCGGCTTCTTCTCGGCCTCGTCCTTCATCTCGGTCACCTTCGCCTTGTCCATCACGTCCTTGGCGGCGTTCGAGCGCATGATGCCCTCGCGCAGCAGGTGCAAACGGCCGCCCTCGCGCCATTCCTTCTCCAGCGCCTTGGGATCCTCGGCGCCGCTGTTGGCGAACTCCTCGGCCAGGTCCTCGTCGGTCACTTCCATGCCGAAGTGGCGCGCCCAGGCGTCAAGCGCCAGGTCCTGCTTCACGTTGTCGGCGGCCTGACGGCGCACGTCCTCCTTGAACTGGTCGGCGGTGATGCCCTCCTGCGCCAGGTAGGCGTCGAAGGTGGTGCCGCGGCTCTGCAGCTGCTGGAAGAAGTCCTGCAGAAGCTGGGTCTCGGCCTGCTCGCACAGGGCCGCGGGGATCTCGCCCTCCAGGCGGTCGGCCAGCTGGCCCAGGCAGGAGATCTCCTTCATGCGCGGGACGATCTGGTCAAGCTGCGCCTTCACCGACTCGGCGATGCGCGCGCGCATGTCCTCGACGTTCTCGAAGCCCAGCGTGCCTTTCACCCACTCGTCGGTGACCTCGGGCAGCACCTTCTTCTTGACCACCTTCACCTCCACGTCGAAGTGGATCTTGGCGGTCTTGCCGGAAAGCGGCGAGGTCATGACCGTGGCGTCCGCCGCGGCGGGCACGTCGATGTCGAACTGCTTGGTCTGGCCCTTCTTCATGCCCAAAAGCTCGTCGTTGAACGCCTGCGGCAGAAGCGTGGAGTCCATGCCCCACAGGCGCGACTCGGAGCTGATGGACGGGATGTCCTCGCCCGCGTCGTCGGTGGCCTTGATGGCCAGCTCAACCCAGTTCTCAGGCTTCACCTTGGTGGCGGCGTTGGCGTCCACCAGCTCGTAGTAGTGCTCGCGCAGCTGGTCCACCTGGGTGTCGATGTCCTCGTCGGACACCTGGTCGGAGGGAAGCTCCACCTCCACGGGCTCATAGCTGGACAGCTCGAACTCCGGCTTCTTTTCGATCTCGAAGGAGAAGGTGAAGTCGGAGCCGGACGCGGCCAGGCCCATGTCCTCGCCGAAAGACGGCGAGCCGGCGGGATAGATGCCCGACTCGTCGATGGCCACGGGGTAGGTCTCGTTCACCAGGTCGTCGGAGACGGTGGCGGCGATGTAGTCCTTGCCCAGCGCGTTGTCGATGACCGGGCGCGGGGCCTTGCCCTTGCGGAAGCCGGGGAAGTTGTACTTCTTCGCGGCATCGCGGTAGGCCTGCTTCATGCGGGCGTCCACCTGCTTGGCATCGATGGTGACGGTAACCTTGACGCGGTTGCCTTCCAACGCCTCTACTTTAGTTTCCACGTAACTATCCTCCATCATTGACGTCGTACCCGGTGGCGGCGGCTTTCCTGCCGCAGCGCGCCGGACGGGCGGCGGACGCGTTTCGCCCGCGAAAAACACCGACTTGGCATTATCGCACAGCGTCGCCCGTTGGGAAAGCGGGTTCACGAAAGATGCGCCCGCGCGCGAGGATGCGCGGCGGACGGGCGCGATCGGCAGCGGCGTGGCGGGCTGTGGCCGGCGAAGCGCAGGCTGCGGCAGGAAACGGTTTCCTTACCGGTTGAAAAACCGACCGTCGTGCTGCATTTCTCCGCCGCAAACGGGTATGATGAAGAGGTTGTACGCAAACGGGCAAGGAAGGCGATACGCGTGAACGCAGCATTGAACATTCCCCAGGAACGCGAGCTCAAGCGCCTCATTGACTTCGAGCGCAGCACCTGCAGCGTCAACGGCGAGCTGGTGTACCGCTGCGCTTTGCCCTACCGCCCCGACGACGAGCTGCAGGCCGAGCTGATCGAGCACGGCATGCTGGCGAAACGGCAGGATCCGCGCCGCGGCGCCATCGTCGTCATCGCCACCGACGGCTACTCCTATTTCATGGAGAAGGCGCGCGCCGAGCGCGAGGCCGCCCACGCCCACAGCCGCGAGATGCGCCTGCTGGCTTCCGGCATCGTCGGCGGCGCGCTGTGCATCGTCGTCGGCTTCCTGCTGGGGCATTTCCTGTAAAGCGCCTCCCGCAAAAGCGGAATGGGGGCAGGCCGCCGCGCCAGGCGGGGGAAGGCCGCCTTCCAGGCGAAGCCGGGGGCGGGCGTCCTCCGCAGGCCAAGCCCCGGGAAAGCCGCCCGTTCCGCAAGCCCCTGCGCTCCCGGAAAACGGAAAGGCCCCGGCGACGGGGCCTTCGACCGCGATGGCGGCCGTCGAAAACCCGTGCTTTCGCCGCGCGAGCCCGGCGCGGACGCCTGCCTCCGAGGAGGCGTCCGCGCCGATCGGACCTTGGCACGGGCCCGAAAATGAAAAAGCCCCGTCGCCGGGGCTTGGATTCGAATGGTGGACCGTCGGGGACTCGAACCCCGGACCTTGGGATTAAGAGTCCCCTGCTCTACCAACTAAGCTAACGGTCCAAGAAGCATCTGTCTGGCGCGCTGGGGTGGGTAATCGGACTCGAACCGACGACCTCCAGAGCCACAATCTGGCGTTCTAGCCAACTGAACTATACCCACCATGGCGCGAAGAGAGATTATAGGGCGTGCCGCAAGATTGCGCAAGAGGGAAATATGTGTTGATTCTATCCGCCCGCCGACGCGGTCCCGCAAGCACCCCCGCCCGTCCACTAGAATGCGGAAAGAGCAGGTCAGCGCCTTGCCGGCCGTCCCGTGCACCCCATCGTGCGCGCCGGGACGCCGCGGCCGGCGTCCGCTGCGGCGAGAAAAACGCCGCCCTGCCCCGTACTTTCCCCGGACGCGCCGCCCCGGCGCACCGCCTTGGCGCGCGCCCTGTCCGATAAGGAGCACGCATGGAAAAGCAGGCCTCCGAGAAGCGCTTCGCGCTGCTCATCGACGCCGACAACGTGTCGGCCAAATACATCAAGCCCATCACCGACGAGCTTTCCAACTACGGCACGGTCACCATCAAGCGCATCTACGGCGACTGGACGCTCACCCTGCATGCGAAATGGAAGGACGCGCTGCTGGAGAACTCGCTCACGCCCATCCAGCAGTTCGGCTACACCCAGGGCAAGAACGCGACGGACTCCGCGATGATCATCGACGCGATGGACATCCTCTACACCGGCTCCGTGGACGGCTTCTGCATCGTCTCAAGCGACTCGGACTTCACGCGCCTGGCCAGCCGCCTGCGCGAAAGCGGGCGCATGGTCATCGGCATGGGCGAGAAGAAAACGCCCACCCCCTTCCGCCGCGCCTGCGACGTGTTCACCACGCTGGAGCTGCTGCTCGACGACGCGAACGGACGCCGCAAGGGCAAGGGCGAGGGCGGCCAGCAAAGCGGGCCCACCATCGGCGAGGTCGAGCAGGCGGTGGTGCGCATCGTCACCGACAACCAGAACAACGGGAAGTCCACCGGGCTGGGAGAGGTGGGCAGCCGCCTGCTGAAGCGCTTCCCCGACTTCGACGTGCGCAGCTACGGCACGAACCTGCTCTCGAAGCTTCTGGGCAAGTTCGCCAGCGTGGAGGTGACCAAGCGCGGCAGCGACGTGACGGTGGAGCTGGCCGACGACCGCGAAGGCGCCAAGGAGCCGAAGGAGGCCAAGGAGGGCCGCGCGGCGAAGGAGGGCGCGTCCGCCCCGCAGGGCAAGGCGAAGGCCGAGGCCGCGCCGGACGCCTCGGCGGACGGCGGCTGCGAGCCGGACGGCGCGGACACGCCGTCCGCCGAGGCCGGCGAGACCGGCGCCGGCGCCGACGTCTCCGCCGGCGAGGGCTCCGCGGAGGCCGGCAAGGCCGACGGCGAGCCCTCCTCGCGGCGTCGCCGCCGCCGAGGCGGCGGGCGGCGCAAGCAGGCGCAGGAACCGCAGGAAGACCAGGAGCGGGAGCAGGCCGACGAAGCCGCGCCGCATGACGGCGGCGCATCGGAGGACGGCCCCGAAAAGGAGAAGGGGGCGCCCGCAGCCGGCGAGGCCGAGAACCGCCCCGGACGCGCCGGGCGCTCCACCCGCAGGAAGAGCGCGGCGAACGGCGGAAGCGAGCCGCGCCACGACGTCTCGCCAACGGGAGAAGACGAGGGCGCCGAGCCCGCTCCGCGCGACGGCGCCTCCAGGCAGCCCTCCGCAAACGAGGCGGAGGACGACGCCGCAGAGCATCCCGACGCGCGCCGCGCGCCGCGCTCCCGCCGACGCGGGAAGAAGCCCGCGGCGGCGGACGGAGCCGCGGAAGAGACGGCCTCCGCAGCCCCGGAGCACGCCGCAGGCGCAGAGGCTTCCGCCGCTCCCCCTTCCGACAATCCCGCGCCTGCGGAACCCGCCTCCGAAGCCGACGCGGCCCCCACGGCGCCCAAGCGCCCCCGCCGCCGCGCCGCCCGCGCGTCCGCATCGACGCAGACCGCAGCCGATGGCGGCCAAGCCGGCCCGGCCGCATCGGCGGACGAACTCGCGGCCGTGGACGCGACCACGCGGCGCCTGGTCGCCGACGCCGGCGCCGACGGCATCGAAGTGTCGCGGCTTGCGCGCCTCGTGCGTGCAAGCCACCGAGGCTTCAAGGTGCGCGACCACGGACACGCCCAGTTCAAGTCGTATGTCGCCAGCCTCGGCGACATCGAGGTCGAGCGCATCGGAAAGGACTGGTTCGCGCGCATGGCCGACTAGCTGCGCCGCATCCGCGCGCCGGCGCCGGCGGCCGCAAACGCCCAGCGCCGCGCATCCCTTGCGATGCGCGGCGCTTTTTCTGCTATGATGGGCTGCGCCGCATCCCCTTTGGGACGCGGCGCTTTCCAGCGTGCGGGCGTGGCGGAACAGGCAGACGCGCCAGATTTAGGTTCTGGTACCGCAAGGTGTGAAGGTTCAAGTCCTTTCGCCCGCACCATCTCCCGCGCACGCCACCGTCCGCCTGCGGCCCCGTCCCTCCCTCCGCGTCGTAAGCGCGCATAACGGCTTCCGCCCCTCGCGGCGCATCCACGCGCGCGCAAACGCCGCCGCGATCGCCGCCGCGGCCAGCGCCGCAAGCGCGCCGGCCAGCGGCAGCCAAACGCCCGCGACGCCCCGCGCTGCCGCGGCCCGGCTCACGTCCCCCGGCACGCCGCCCGACCTCCTCCGCTCAAGCGGACGCGTCGCCCGCCGCGTCCGCGCCCTTCCCTCATTCCCGCACCAACCGTCGCGCGGCCAGGAAGGTCACCAGGAAATACGCGCCGTAGACGACCAGAAACGCGGCAGCGCACATGACCACCATGGCCCCGATGTCCAGCCCGCCGAACACGGCCACCACGTCGGTGACCACCTGCATGGCGCACACCGAATGCGCGACGGCCAAAAGCAGCGGGAACACGAAGTACACCGCCACCTGCACCAGCAGCGCCCCGTCGATCATGCCCGCGGGCGCGCCCAGCTTGCGCAAAAGCCCGTAGCGGCGCGCGTTGTCCGACGCTTCGGACAGCTGTTGGATGGCCAGGATGGCCGCACAGGCGATGGTCAGCACCAGGCCCAGGTAGATGGCCAGATACGCCACGATGGTGGACAGGCTGCCCGACTGCTCGATCACGTCCAGCCGGCTCTGCGTCATCGTGATGGGCCAGGTGGACGGCTCGGCGGAATCCGCCACGTCCTCGCAGGCGTCGGCGAACGCGCGCTCGGCCTCGTCGCTGGGGCACTGCACGTCCAGAAGCTGCTGGGTCAGCACGGCGCCGTTGGGAATGGCGTCGTCGGGCACCACGAGCACGCCCGTGTTCGTGGGGAACGACGTGGTCTCCAGGCACACGTCCGCGCACCGAACCAGCGCAAGCTCCTGCCCGCCCACCTGCACCTCGGGCGCACGGCGCGCCACCTCCTGGAAGAACCCCAGCGTGATGTCGGAGTCGGCCACCACGGCGGCCTCGCCCTCGCCCAGCTGCAGCGGCTCGCGCCCGGCCAGCTCCAGCGCGTCGTTCACCTGCGACACGCGCACGAGCAGAAGCGGCATGGACGCGTAGCCGGGGTTCAGCGCCCCGTTGCCCGACACCTCCGCCAGCGACGTTCCCGTCGCCTGCTCCACGTCTCCGAAGCTCACCGGATCGGCGGCGTCAACGAAGAAGTCCACCTGCACAGCGCCGTCCACCACGTCGTCGTAGCGCGCCGCGCCCACCGCCTGGAAGCTCTCACGCAGGCCGGTTTCCATGTCGTAGCCGACGCTTTCCGCGTACCGCGCGAACGAGCCCAGGTCCATCGGCTCGAGCGGACCCATCTCGCCCGCCCCGCCTGAGGTTGCCATGTAGTAGGTGGTGCGCACCGAGGCGGAGTACCCGGTGCTCTGCGCCAGGTTGCCCTCCACCGCGTTGCGGATGCCGATGCCGCCGCACACGCTGGTCAGCGCCAGAAACAGCGTCATGCACACCACGGCCAGCGTGGCGAAGGTGGTGTTCACCTTCGCATTGAGCTGCCGCAGCGCGAACATGTTCAGACCCCGGTAGTACAGAGGCTTCGCCAGCTGCACCACGCGCAGCAGAAAGCCCGACAGCGACCAGAAGAACAGCGCCGTGCCCACGCACACCAGCACCGTGGCGGCGGCGAACTGGGGCGAGGGCTCCAGAAGCCCGTTGTCGATGAGCAGCTGGTACGACACGCCGATCAGCGCCACCGACACCACGAACACCGCCAGCGACACCGGCAGGCTCCGAAGCTTCATCTCCTGGTTCTTCGCGTCGGCGCGCATCAGGTCGATGAGGCGCGACTTGGACACCTCGCGCGCGTTCACCACCGCCGCCACCACGAAGATGGCCGCGAACACGCCCAGCGTGAAGGCGAACGCGTCAGCTGAGAACACGAAGGCGAACCCGCCTTCCGCCGCGATGTCGGCCGAGAACAGCGCCGAGGTGAGGTAGAGCAGCCCCTGCGACAGCGCGAAGCCCAGAAGCAGGCCTGCCGCCAGCGACACCGCGCCCGCGATGAGCGACTCCAGCAGCACCACCTTCACCACATCGCCCGTGGACATGCCCAGCATCAGGTACAGGCCGAACTCGCGCTTGCGCCGCCGCACCAGAAAGCGGTTCGCGTACACCACCAAAAACACCAGAACGAACGCGATGAACACCGACACCCCGCCGATGACGTAGCCCAGAAGCCCGAAGATGCCCTCCTGCACCTCGGTCATGGCCAGCACGCTGCTCTGCTGCGACAGCGAGTTGAACGCGTAGAACACTGCCACGCCCAAAACGACGGTGAGGAAGTAGACGCCGAAGTCCCTGAGGGACTTGCGGATGTTGCCCGCCGCCAGCCTAGCAAGCATCGGCCATCCCCTCCCCCATGCCGGTGACCGCCTCCACGATGCGGCGGTAGAATTCGCCGCGCGGCGCGCCCGCCCGGCGCAGCTCGCCGGCCAGCGCGCCGTCGCGGATGAGGATGATGCGCTCGCAGTAGCTGGCCGAGGTGGCGTCGTGCGTCACCATGAAGATGGTGGCGCCCGCCTCGTTGAGCACTTCAAGCGACCCGAGAAGCTGGCGGGCCGACTTCGAATCCAGAGCGCCAGTGGGCTCGTCGGCCAGCACCAGCTTGGGGTGCGTGATGGTGGCGCGCGCCGCCGCCACGCGCTGGCGCTGCCCGCCGGAAAGCTGGTAGGGGTACTTCCCCAGCACGTCCTCGATGCCCAGCTGGCAGGCGGCCGCCGTCACGCGCGCCTCGATCTCGCGCGCGGGGGCCTTCTGGATGGTCAGCGCCAGCGCGATGTTCTCGAAGGCGGTGAGGGTGTCCAGCAAATTGGCGTCCTGGAAGATGAAGCCCAGATCATCGCGGCGGAAGCGCGAAAGTTGCTTGCCGGCCAGCTGCGTGATGTCCACCCCGCCGATGGAGATGGAGCCGCTCGTGGGCGCATCGATGGTGGCCAGGCAGTTCAGCAGGGTCGACTTGCCCGAGCCCGACGGCCCCATGATGCCCACGAACTCGCCTTCCGCCACGGTGAAGCTCACGCGGTCGAGCGCCTGCGTGACGCAGCCGCCGGCGCGCCGCCCCGCCGTGCCGTAGCGCTTGCTCACCTGGCGCACCTCCACCATGGCGCGCCGCTGCCGAACGTGCATTCCTTCCATGGGATTCCCTTCCCTCGTCTGCGTTTTCGTTTCCCGGCAGGCGGCACGCGGCCTTTTGCGCCCTGCACCGCCTCCAGCGCTTCCCAGTGTAGGAAGAGGTCCTTACGGGACGCTGCGGTCGTCCTTACATCTTCCTTACTGCAGGTGGCGGGAAGGTGACGGGCGCCCCGCAAGCATGGCGCCACCTGCGCCGATGCGCTACCATGGGGCCGAACGGAAGGCGGCGCGCGCGGGCGCGAGACGCTTGCGGCGGCGCGCGCCCGGCGCGCGGACGTGAGGCGTTTGCGGCCCGCGGCGAGGCAGGCTGCGGGACGCAAACGCGACGGGCGGAGCCCCGGCGAACGGGCAGACAGCGGCGCGGCGGGCAGCTCGGCGAACGGGCAGGCGATCCGGCAACGGCAAGGAGGCGGAACGGGATGGCGTACGCAAGCGGGTTCGAGCCCCTGGAGGCGCATCTGCGCGAGAAGCGCATCCTCATCGTGGACGACGAGGCCGAGCTGGCCGAGATGGTGCGCGGCATCCTGCGCGCCGCCGGCTTCTCGCGCGTGTTCACCGCCGGAAGCAGCGAGGAAGCCCTGGCCCTCGTGCAGGGCGCAACCGCCGCGCGGCGCGGCGGCGCTTCCGCCCAGAAGGCCCCCTTCGACCTGTTCGTGCTGGACGTGATGATGCCCGGCATCGACGGCTTCGAGCTTCTGTCCCGCCTGCGCGCGCTGCCGGCAACCGCCGAGGTGCCCGCGCTGTTCCTCACCGCGAAGGACGAGCCCTTCGACCGCGTGAACGGGCTGGCGCTGGGCGCCGACGACTACGTGGTGAAGCCGTTTCTGCCCCAGGAGCTGATCCTGCGCATCGCCGCGATCCTGCGCCGCTGCTACGCCGACGAGAGCCCCATGCTGGAGCTGGCGTTCTGCACGGTGGGCTTCGACACCGCCGGCGTGGCGCGCGCCGACGGCACCTCCGCCGAGCTCACGGCCAAAGAGCACGAGATCTTGAGCGTCCTGGCGCGCAACATCGGGCGCATCGTCACCATCGACGCGCTGTGCGAGGCGTGCTGGGGCACCTCGTTCGGCTACGAGAACTCGCTGATGGCGCACATCCGCCGCCTGCGCGAGAAGATCGAGGAGAACCCCTCGAAGCCGGCCTCGCTGGTCACGGTGAAGGGGCTGGGCTACAAGCTGGTGGGCCGGCAGTGAGCGCGCAGCGGGACAACGGACGCAGCGGTGCGCCGACGCCGCCGCCGGGCTGGGACCGGGCGGCCGGCGGAACGCAGAGCGCATGGGGCGCGCAAGGGCCCGCATCTGCGCAGGCCGGCACCGGCGCGAACGGTCCTTCAGAGGATGCCGGCTGGAAGCCCGGAGCCACCTGGAAGGGACAGCCACCCACGCCGCCGGACCAGCTGCGCAAGCAGCAGCGCCGCCGACGCATGGGGCGCTCGCGCGGCGTGGGCGGCGTGGCGCGGTTCTTCACCAAGCAGGCGCTGTGGTTCGTCGTGCTGGCGTTCGCGCTGGCGGTGGTGGACGTGGTGCTGTACACGCTGGTGGCTACGCACGAGATGGACCGCAACTACCAGTACGGCACGCCGGCCACGGTGACACGGCAGGCCAGCGAGCAGCTGGCACAGGGCGCCGACGGCGCCTGGGTCCTGGGAGCGGAGGCCGCGGCCCTTCTGGACGAGCAGGGCGCCTGGGCCCAGCTGGTGGACGAAGAGGGCCAGGTGATATGGTCGCGCAACGTGCCGCAAGCCGCCGAGGCGGGGACGACTGACGACAGCGCGGCAGGCAACGACACCCCAGCGAACGGCGACGCGGCGGGCAGCACGGCGGCGGACGGCACGGCATCGGGCACCGCCGCCCAAGGCGGCGAAGCGGCAGGTGAAGCCAACCCCGAAGGAGGCGCCAGCGAACCTTCCACCGTGACGGCACGGGACCCTTCCGACGCCGCCTGGGGCACCGTGCCCTCGTCCTACCGCCTCTTCGACATCGCCCTTCTGTCCCACTACCGCTCGGTCAACGGCTTTCCCGTGTTCATCTGGGAACGCGACGACGGCCTTCTGCTGGTGGGCTTCCCGCCCGGATCCTACGAGACCGTCGCCCTCACCTGGCCCCAGGAAACCTGGCAGGCCATCCCCGGCTACGTGTTCGGCGTCCTGGCGCTGGATCTGCTCATCCTGTTCGCCGCCTACCTGGTGTACCGGCGGCGCACCCAGCGCGCGGTAGAGCCCATCGCCGACGCGCTGGACGTGCTCTCGCGCGGCGGGCGAGTGGAGCTGGACCTGAAGGGCGACCTGCAGCCCATCGCCGACCACATCAACGAGACCTCTGACGTGCTGGAGCGCAAGGACTCCGCGCGCGAGCTGTGGATACGCGGGGTGTCCCACGATATCCGCACGCCGCTTTCGCTCATCATTGCGAAGGCGGACGGCATCGCCGCGCAGGAGGGGCTGCCCGACGCCGCGCGGGCCGACGCGCGCGCCATCCGCACCCAGGGCTTCAAGATCAAGGACCTCGTGGCCGACCTGAACGCCGCCTCTCAGCTGGCCTTCGACGAGCGCCCGCTGGACCTGCAGCGCGTGCACCTGCCCCGGCTTCTGCGCGCCGTGGCGGCAAGCTACCTGAACAGCGGGCTGGACGCCACGCACCCGCTGGAGTTCGAGCTGGCAGACGCCGCCGCGGACGCCTGCGTGCTGGGCGACGAACGCCTGCTGGCCCGCCTGGTGGAGAACCTGCTGGCCAACGCGCGGCTGCACAACGAGCAGGGCTGCCACATCAGGCTGTCGCTGGAGGGTGCGAGCAACGGCGCGGGCGCCCCTGGCGAAGCGGGCCGCGCCCTCCTTCACCCTGCAGCCGTCCTGCGCGTGGCCGACGACGGCATCGGCATGGGAGCGGCGGACATGGCGAAGCTGCAGATGCGGCTTGGCCAGGCGCGCCTGTCGCCCGAAGGCGCCGTGCCCGACGACGCCGGCCACGGCTTGGGCCTGGTGCTGGTGGACCGCATCGCCCGCGCTCACGGCGGCGAGCTGTCGGTGTCCTCCGAGAAGGGCCGCGGCTTCACCGCCGCTGTGACGCTGCCGCTCGCGTGAGGCGGCGGATGCCGCGTCTGCGCCGAAATGTGAACACCCCGTGTCATGCTGCGCAACTGAAAGGAAAGCGCCCGAACGCCCAGTAAAATGAAAGGGAACATTCGAATTCCCTGAGCGGAGGTGCGCGCGGTTGGAAGCTCTTGAGGTCGCTTTGGTCCTGCTGGCGATGGTTCTGGTTTCGTCGGTGATAGCCCAGACGGTTCCCAAGGTTTCCGCCCCGCTCGTGCAGATAGCCCTCGGCGTGCTGGTGGCGCTGGTGGCACCGCATTCCATCGACATCACGCTTGATCCCGAGCTGTTCATGGTGCTGTTCGTGGCGCCGCTGCTTTACGACGAGGCGAAGAACGCCGACAAGGCCGCGCTGTGGAAGTACCGCGGCCCGGTGCTGGGGCTGGCCATCGGATTGGTGATCATCACCGTGTTCGCCCTGGGTTATGCCGTGCACGCCGCACTGCCGCTCGTGCCGCTGACCGCCGCTTTCGCCCTGGGCGCGGCGCTGTCCCCCACCGACCCCATCGCCGTGGCCTCCATATCGGAGACCGCCAGCATCCCCAAGCGCTCAGGCGCCATCCTGAAGGCCGAGTCGCTGCTCAACGACGCCTCGGGCATCGTGTCCTTCCAGTTCGCCGTGGCTGCCGCTATGACCGGCGCGTTTTCCCTGGCGAACGCCACCGGCAACTTCGCCATCAGCTTCTTGGGCGGACTGGCGCTGGGAGCGGCGCTGGGATACCTCGGCAACCTGCTGGTTCGCCTGGTGCGCCGCACGGGGCTGGAGAACACCACCTTCCACGTGCTGTTCGAGGTGCTGGTGCCCTTCATCATCTATCTCGTGGCCGAGACGATCCACGTCAGCGGCATCATCGCCGTGGTGGCCGGCGGCCTGGTGAACGTCATCTCGCCGCGCGAGAGCAACCCGTCGGTGTCGCGGATGAACATCGTCTCCACCAGCGTGTGGCGCGTCGTCTCCTTCGGGCTCAACGGCGTGGTGTTCGTGCTTCTGGGCACGCAGTTGCCCCAAGCCATGGAGCACACCTGGGAGGACACCAGCATCAGCAACGAGTACCTGCTTGTAGTGGTGCTGGCGCTCACGGCGGTGCTTCTGGCCGTGCGCTTCATATGGGTGCTGGGCATGACGCGCTTCCGTGCGCGCTCTCTCTCGCGCAAAGGCGTGCCGGGCTGCCCCACCCTGCGCGAGGACCTGCGCGAGTCGCTCATCATGACACTGTCGGGCGCAAAGGGCACCATCTCGCTGGCGGTCATGTTCAACCTGCCCAGCCTGTTCCCCCAACGCAACCTGCTCATCTTCCTGGCCTGCGGCGTCATATTGGTGACGCTGCTCATCGCCACGTTCGTGGTGCCGGTGGTGGCCCCGTCGAAAGAGCCGCGCAACGACGGCGACCGCCAGAAGGAGGCGCAGTCGGCCATCGACATCCTGCGCGGGGTCATCGAAGAGCTGGCGGCCCGCCAGACGCCCGAGAACCGCTATGCCACCCAGCAGGTCATCGCCTCGTACAACGACCGCATCGCCCGCATCAAGACCAGCGGCGACATCCAAGACGAACTGGAGATACAGCTGCATCTGAAATGCCTCGATTGGGAGCGCGAGCGTACCAAGCAGCTCGTTGACGCCGGCGACGCTTCGCCAGCCGTGGGCTACCGCAACCTTGTGCGCCTGGATCGCGTGGAGTCGCTTTTGCGGCACCGCGCGGGCAACAAAACGTTCAGCGGCTTGCTGGCGCGCGTGCGATCGGTGGCGCGCAAGGGCATCGGCGCGCTCATCCAAGGACTGCCCGACGCCGTGGTGGCCGACAGCCTGCTGGAGCGCCGCAAGCTGCAGCTGTCATGCGCGCAGCACGTCATCTCGCGCCTGCAGAAGATGCTCGCTTCGCCCGAGATCGACGTGCCGGCCGAGGTTGCAGGCGCGCTTCTGGTGGAGTACCAGCGCGCGGCTCGCTCGCTTGCCAGCGACAGCCCCTCCATCACGGCGCTGGCCAACGTCTCGCGCAAAACCACCGACATCGAGCGTTTGGCGCTGCAGCTGGAGCTGGAGCAGATCCAGACCAGCTACGAAAACGGCGTGGTCAGCCGCGCCTTCGCCCGGCGCATGCGCGAGAACGTCAACCTCATGCAGCTGGATCTGGGCGACAGCATCTAGGCGGGACGGCGGACGCGGGCGTGCGGGCGTTGCAGGCGTGCAGCGTTCGCGTCAATCGCGCTAATCCGACGTTCCTCGCATCGTCTCCGCACATTTGCACGGATTAGCGCGCACGCCCCCGCCGACCGCACGGACCGTACGCCCGCCGCCCCTTCCGGCGCCCACGGAGCCCGCCACCGTGCCGCACCGACACCGCACCCGCGCCTCCCCCGTGCGCAAAAAGGCCGCCCGGAACGGATCCCGGGCGGCCTGGGGAGGCTCGGCGTTCAGGCGCGTTCCACCCGCGCAGGCGCGTCTCTCACGCAACCCTGCGCAAACGCGAGGCCCGCGCGATCCTCGCGAGCGCTCGCCCTGCGGCTAGAGCACCATCGCCAGAACCGAGAACACGACAGTGGCGACGATGACGTAGGCGACGATCGTAAGCGGACCGCGCGTCCAGACGAACCTGCTTTCCATATCCTCGTTGCCCAGCATGATGGGAGCCGGGCCGGCTGCGGCGTAGGTAAGGAACGCGCAGTTGGCGGACACGGAGATGGCGGCCGCGATGATGGTGGCGTCAGCACCGGCTCCGCAGTACACGGCGATGAAGGGCATCGCGACGCTGGAGACGATGATGCCGGTGGCCATGTTGGAGAAGAAGTTCGTGATGACCGTGGTCACCGCGATGATGACCAGCATGAACAGCGGGAACGGCATGTCGGCGAACACAGGCGAGAGCAGCTCGGTCAACCATGCCTGGATGCCGAGGTCCTGGTTCGACAAAGCTCCGCCGATGACCACGAACGCGGCGACGGCGAGGATGATCCCCCAGTCCACGCCCTCCTTCATGGCAGCCCTGGTGTCAAGCAGCGGCTTTCCTTCGATGCGGATGAGCGAAACCGCCACGATGGTGATGACAAACCACACGCCCTGCGAGATAGGGCCGAACCAGGCGTAGAAGGCGTTGTCCTGCGGAATGAACAGCGTAACGAACGAGTACGCGATGCCGATCAAAAACGCCAGCAGGTAGATGATCTGACCAGCACTGAAATGCGAGTCGATCTTCTTCAGGGCCTCGATCTCGTTGGGATCGAACTTCTGCAAACGGGACATGTCGCAGCCGAACACAAACTTGATCAGCAGCGCGTAGGCCAGCACGAACACCATGCCCACGATCAACGATCCCACGATGTAAAGGCCTGCGTTGAACCCGAACCCGTAGGGGGCGATGGCGGCCGTGAAAGCGCCGGTGATGGCCAGCGGCATCGCCTGGAAGGGCATCAACGCCGCGCCCATGATGCCGCAGAGGTACAGACCCATCTTCATGGCCTGGACGTAGCGGTCCTTCTTCTGAAAGCCCAGAACGTCTTTGATGCTGTCGAAGATCGTGTAGGCCAAAAGCGTGCCGGCGGTGGCGCCCAGAAGCGTGTCGGCCAGCATGAACACGGCCAGCAGCACCCAGGTGAACACGAAGGGACGGCCCTGCATGAACTTGGCGGAGACCACCTTTTTCGCCAGCACCTCGCCCATGCCGGTCTTGCGCATGCCGAAGCAGATCATGAACAGCAGGATGCACTGGAACACCGTGGAATTGCCCAGAGACGAGGCGACCGTCGCGTTGCCGGGAGAATAGCCCAGCGCCACGATGGCGAAGATGGCCAGAAGCGACGTCCACACCAGGTTGTTCGTGACGGTGATCAGCACCAGCAGCCCGATGAACACGCCGATCATGCTCACGCCCATGGGCGTGACCGCCGACCATGCGGGAATGATGAACCCCGAGCCGAACATGATCAGCACGCCGACGATGGTGCCGATCCATTGGCCGGTGGTGAACCCGGGCTTCTTGGCGGGCGAGGCGCCCTCTTGCTTCTGCACAGTTTTCTCAGCACTCATGGTGCGCTCCTATCGATTCCTCCCCTGCGGCTGGAGGGCGGGCCGCAGGGGGCGTTTGTCTTGCCTGCAAGTGCTTTGCAGGTTGGCCTGCGAATGCGCCTGCCGGCTTACCTGCGCGGACGGATGGAGATGAAGTCGCCGCCGTTGATGAACAGCTCGCCGTCGTTGTCGCGCAGCTCCTTCCAGTAGCCGTCGCACGGGGCGTCCAGGTCCACGCCGTCGTCCTTCAGCATCGCGCGGATGCGCTCGCCCTTGATGTCATGGGGCAGCACGCCCTCGTCCACGCAGACGCTTGCCGCCAGGCCGGCGGCATGGCCCGTGCCCATGGCAGGGCCGATGATGCGCATGGCGCCGTTGGCATGGAACTCCGACGAGCAGCAGCGTCCAGCCGTCAGCAGGTTGTCCACGTCGCGCGGCAGCAGGCAGCGATAGGGGATCTCGCAGTAATCGCGCGGGTTGGAACGCGCGGGGATGCCGGCAGGCACGCCGAAGGGATGCATCGACGCATCGCAGTTCTGGCCGAGATGCTCAGCATCCTCGCACACCGCCGTGCCGCCCGCCGCAGGGATGTGCACATGCCGCATGAAGAACCATTTGTCGCTCGTGGGATGGTGCGTGTCGAACATCTCCGGGAAGCGCGCGATGCCATCGGAAAACTTCGTGCCGCAGGCCACGTCGGCCGCCTTCAGCATGTAGGCGCCGAAGATGCGGCGGCTGTCTCGCACGCCGGGGATGGACCCCATGCCGGTCAGGCGCAGATTCTCGAAACCGGGCACGTGGTTCTTCAAGAAACGGTGGAACTGCTTCATCATCTGATGCTGCTCGAGGATCTGGCGCGTGAGATCCTCCGCGTCGGTGTTGTGGCAGTAGTAGCTGTGGAACGAGAACGTCACGAACTCGGCGTTGTCGTCAGGCGTGTTGGGGATGCGCACGCGGAAGAAGCCACGGTCGGGGTTGCACACGTGGCGGGTCATCTCACCGCGCTTGATGGCTTCCTCTTCCAGCGCGTAGACCAAAGGCACCGGCTTCTCGACGCCCTTTTCCCGCTGCTCGGCGCGGTAGGCGTCCTCGGCCTGCTGGTACTCCACCAGATTGGCGCCCGCCCAGCGCGAGCCCTGCGTGGTGGCCATGTTCAGTCCGGCGAAATCGGCGCCACCCACCTCGAAGGGCACGCCCGCCAGCGCCGACAGGTCCGCATCGCCCGTGGCGTCAATGTAGACGCGCGCCTTCACGCGCATGATGCCGCCCTTGGTGAAGAACAGCGCGCCCGCAATGGTGTGCTCGTCCATCTCCACGTCGATGAGCGTGGAGTCGTAGATCACGCGCGCGCCGGCCTCCAGCAGCATGTCTTCCAGCACGATCTTGCCGTACTCGGGCTCGAAGCTGGGATTGCGGTAGTAGTCCTTGCTCTCGTCGATCTTCTTCAGCTGGCCCATCTTGTCCAGCCGCTCGGTGAACTCCAGGCAGATGCCCTCGATGTTGCCCGCCACCTGGGGCACGTAGCCGTTGGTGGCCAGGCCACCCAACGTCACGCCTTTCTCTAGCAGAAGCACATGCATCCCCTTGCGCGCCGCCGCGATGGCCGCGGCGCACCCGCCAGTGCCGCCGCCGACGATGGCCACGTCGCAGTGCAGCGTCTTGCAGATGTCGGCCATTGCCCTCACCCTTCCTCTCCTTGGTCGCTTGCGGAATCAGGCGCTCGCCCGAAACCCCTTTGCTAGAGGATACGGCGGGTTGATGCCGGCTATTTATTCACGTTTTCTCCCTACTATGCCGATTGGGATTCGTTTGGATGCGGAGGGGAATGGACGGGGCGCAGGAGCGCCGAGAAGCATGCGGAAGGGAGCGAGAGGCGGCGGTGCGCAACGGGCGGGTTGCGAAAGAGGACGGACGTGGCCGCGCGCGGCCGCGCATGAACCGTGCCTGATCACCCGCGCCTGCAGCACGGGCTGCACCCGCGCGCCACCGCAGCACGAGCCGCGCACTCCGCCCGCACCCCTATTCGTCCCGCACCGAGACGCCGAAGGGGCTGCGGTGCCGCTGCAGAAAGCGCACGAAACGGGCCAGGAGCTCGCTGTCGTTGTCGGCGTGGTAGACGAACTTCACGCTGAAGTGGTAGTAGTCCTTGTCAAGCCGCATCAGGCGCACGCCGGGCCGCACGGTCTTCGGCTTGAACATCAGCGGCGCCACGCACAGCCCCGACGACACCATGCCGAACGCCATCGAGGGGCGCACGTCCACGTACTCGATCTCCGGCGTGAACCCCTCCGACGCGCAGGCGTCGATGAAGCAGCGCAGCTTCACGTCGTCCTCGCGCGTGCTGCGCGCTTTGCGGAACAGAAACAGGTCGTCCTTGAAGTCCACGAGCGAGGCGCACCCCCTCCCCGCAGCCGGATGGCTCTCCGAGCAGGCGATCTTCAGCCGCAGATCCCAGATGTCCTGGAAGCGGTACCCCTCGCCCAAATCAAGCCGCTCGCGCGGCTCGGCCAGCGCCACGAACAGCCCGTCCAGTCGCCGCGTCATCAGCAGATCCAGAAGGAAGGGCATCGATCCCACCACCTGCTCGATGGACGAGCCAGGGTTGCGCTCGGTGAAGCCGATGATAATCTCGTCCTCGCCGAAGGTGCTCCACCCGCTCAGGCACCCGATGCGCAGCTTCTGCTCGGCATGCTCCTTCATGTCCGCCGCATGCAGCACCAGAAGCGCGCCGTCGCGCTCAAGCGCCTCGAAGTCTGGAAGCAGGCGCCGGCCCGCCTCGGTGAGCACCACCTGGGCGCGCGCCTTGCGCTCGAACAGGCGCACACCCAGCTCGTTCTCCAACGCGCCGATGCGCTTGGACACCGTCGATTGAGAATAGGCCAGCTCCCGAGCCGCGGCGGAGAAGCTCTTGTTCCGCGCCACCGCCAGCACCATCTTCACCTGGATCGAATCCATGGACGCCCTCCCCCTGTCGCGCAACCGTTCCTTGGCGCGTGCCGACTCGCGCGGACGAAAATGAACGTGGCTTCTTCGACTATATAAGGAGCGGCCGGAGGGACGTCATTCCCAATCCGGCCGTATCATTCCGTTTTCGAAAGATATCGCTTGGCGACGGCGCGCTACATCTTCTCGGGCGCGCTCACGCCCAGAAGCCCCAAGGTCAGCGCCAGAAGCGTGCGCGCGGCGTCCGCCAAGGCCAGGCGCGCGGCCTGCACCTCGCGCTCGACGCCGATCACGCGGCATTCGGTGTAGAACTGGTGGAACAGCGCCGCCAGGTCCTGCGCGTAGTGCGTCAGGCGGAACGGGGCGCGGTCGCGCGCGGCCAGCTGGACCAGCTCTTCAAAGTCGGCCATCTTGCGCATGAGAGCCAGCTCCGCCTCGCCGGAAAGCGGCGAGAGGTCGGCGTCGGCCGGCGCCAGCTTCGCCGCCAGCTCGTCAAGCGGCAGCGTCCCTGCCTCGGCCGCGGCGGCGTCCTCGGGCGAGGCGGCCTTGCGCAGAAGCGAGCAGATGCGCGCGTGGGCGTACTGCACGTAGTAGACCGGGTTGCTGGCATCCTTCTTCTTCGCCACCTCGATGTCGAAGTCGATGGGTTGGTCGGAGGAGCGGCTCAGCATGAGGAAGCGCGTGGCGTCGGTGCCCACCTCGTCGATGAGCTCGGAGAACGTGACCATCTCGCCCGTGCGCTTCGACATGCGCACGGCCTCGCCGTCGCGGAACAGGTTCACCAGCTGGCCCAGCACCACCTCCAGCGCGCCGGGATTGCCCCAGGCAGCCAACATGGCCTCGCAGCGCTTCACGTAGCCGTGGTGGTCGGCGCCCCAGATGTCGATGAGGTGCGAGAAGCCGCGCTCCAGCTTGCTGTGGTGGTAGGCCATGTCGCTCATGAAGTAGGTCATCTCGCCGTTTTCCTTGATGAGCACGCGATCCTTGTCGTCGCCGAAGGCCGTAGAGCGGAACCACGTGGCGCCGTCCTGCTGGAAGATGTAGCCCTTGGCGTCCATCGCCTCGAAGGCGCGCTGCACGGCCGTCTTGCCCTCGGCGTCGGGCACGTACAGGTCGCGCTCGCTGAACCACGTGTCGAAGTGCACGCCGAACCCGGAAAGCGTGTCCTTCATGAGCTGGAGCATCTGGGCGTAGCCCTCCTCGCGGAAGGCGTGCTCGCGCTCCTCGTCGGAGACGGAGAGCCACTTGTCGCCGTCGGCGTCGATGATGCGCTGGGCGATGTCGGCCACGTAGCCGCCACCGTAGCACTTCTCGGGCAGCTCCACGTCGCGGCCGAGCAGCTGCTGGTAGCGCACCGAGATGGAGCGGCCGAACACGTCCATCTGCACGCCGTGGTCGTTGATGTAGAACTCCTCGGCCACGTCGTAGCCCGCATGGCGCATCACGCGCGCCATCGCGTCGCCGAGCGCCGCCCAGCGGCCGTGGCCCACGTGCATGGGGCCCGTCGGGTTGGCCGAGACGTACTCCAGGTTCACGCGGCCCGCCTCGGTCTTCGGAGCGCCCTTGCCGAAGTCGGCTTTCTGCGCGCGCACCTGGCGGACGATATCCTGGAACGCGGCGGGGTTCAGGCGCAGGTTGATGAAGCCGGGGCCGGCGATCTCGGCGCTTTGCACCATGCCGTCCTCGGGCAGATGCGCCACGATGGCCGCCGCGATGTCGCGCGGGCTGCGTTTCGCCTGCTTGGCGCAGCGCAGGGCGACGGTGGACGCCCAGTCGCCGTTCGCCTCGTCGCGGGGGCGCTCCAGCGCGGCAGCGGGCGGCTGTTCAAGCGGCAGCGAGCCGTCGGCGCAGGCGGCGGCGATGGCCGAGTCGATGATCTGCTCCAGTTGTTCGCGAATCTGCATGGTGGATGTCTTTCCCTCTTCTGCGGAAGGGGCCGCGCCGCGCGCGACCCCTGTTCAATGCCGGTGAGATTCTACCATCAACGCCCCCGCCTGCCGCCACGCTTCGGGAAAAACGCTCAAAGCCCCGAAGCACGGCAACGGAGCGCGGCGCGGGGGCACTGGGGCGGCTGGGCGAAACGGGTGCGGGAACAACGGGCGCGGGCAGGTACGGGGCAGATGCGGCAGCAAGCAAGGCCGCTGCCGTCGTCTCCGACGACGCACGGGCATCCGGGTGCGCCGTGGCGAAGCCAGTGCCGTGCTGCCGATAGGTGAGAGATCGCTGCTTCCATAGCCGGATCTTAGCATCGCGACCTTGCACGTCGATTGCGCAACCACCGCCCCGATGATGCGCGCATTCCCTTCGCTTGATGTACGAATCAAGCGCCGCCGTCCGCAAAACCCTGCGCCTGCGTCCGCAAATGCTTGCGCGAACCTTGCGCAAACGCCTGCAAAACCTTGCACGGATCTTGTGCGGACCTTGCGTGCGATCGCTTTTGATCAAAGTAAAAGCTAATGACCTGCGCAAACGCTATGCTGAAGAAACCGCCGCAACGCTGTGGAAAACCTCGCGCAGCCCCGAGTTAGCATTGTTGAAAACTCGCATGACCGGGCGCCGCACAATGTGGATAACCCGGAGCGGACGCTTTCCGAATCCGACAGGACGTCGCAATTCACCGGCAGGACGCCGCAATCAAACAATTCGGCAGGCTGCCCGCCAAAACGAACGCTTCCGGATCCAGCGGAACGTCCCTTTGCGCCGTGCCCTCTCTTTGCAAAAGGCGATCTCGAGCATCCAGCAGGAGCGAAACGGCAAACAACCCAGCGACGTTCGAGACTGTGAAGCGGCTGGCAGCCGTCCCCCAACGCAAAACGAGCCGGCTCGAAAGCCGGCTCGCAGAGCAGCGCAAAGGCAATGGAGCATCGCACCGGCCCGGAGCGCAGCGGGCACGGCGTACCGCTCGAAACGCAGCGGGCACGCGCAAGCGGAAAGCAGCTTTGTAAAGTGTAGCCGGTTATGCTTCGCCGAACAGGCGCGACGACCGCACGCAGCGGCCGCGCGTCAGCAGACGCAGCAGCCGCACGCCACCAGACGCTACCCCTACTTCAGCGTGGCGTACATGACGGCTTTGATGGAGTGCATGCGGTTCTCGGCCTCGTCGAACACGACGCTGCGCGGACCCTCGAACACCTCGTCGGTCACCTCCAGCTCGGTGACGCCGAACTTCTCGGCCACGCGCGCGCCCACCTCGGTCTTCGCGTCGTGGTAGGCGGGCAGGCAGTGCATGAAGATGGCGTCGTCGGCCGCCAGGTCCATCAGCTCGCACGTCACGCGGTAGGGCGACAGCAGCTCGATGCGCTCGGCCCACAGCTCGTCGGGCTCGCCCATCGACACCCACACGTCGGTGTAGACGACATGCGCCCCCGTGCAGGCCGCGCGCGGATCCTCTTCCAGCTCCACTGAGCCGCCCGTCTCCGCGGCGATGGCGCGGCAGCGCTCCACCAGGTCGGCGGCGGGCATCTGCTTGGCCGGCCCACATGCCACGAAGTGCAGGCCCAGCTTCGCGCACACCACCATCAGCGAGTTCGCCACGTTGTTCTGCGCGTCGCCCATAAACACGAGCTTCAGCCCGCGCGTGCCCTGGGGGAAGCACTCCTCGATGGTCATCATGTCGGCGATCATCTGCGTGGGGTGGAACTCGGTGGTCAGGCCGTTCCACACGGGCACGCCCGCGTAGGCGGCCAGCTCTTCCACGATCTCCTGCCCGAAGCCGCGGTACTCGATGCCGTCGAACATGCGCCCGAGCACCCGCGCAGTGTCGGCGACGGATTCCTTCTTGCCCATCTGCGAGCCCTTCGGGTCAAGGTAGATCACGCCCATGCCCAGGTCGTGCCCGGCCACCTCGAACGAGCAGCGCGTGCGCGTGGAGGTCTTCTCGAACAGAAGCACGATGTTCTTGCCCTCCAAATAGCGATGCGGCACGCCAGCCATCTTCAGGCGCTTGAACTCGTGCCCCAGCTTGATGAGGTAGCGGATCTCGTCGGGGGTGAAATCGAGCAGCTTCAGGAAGCTGCGGCCGCTGAGGCTGACGGGCATGGCGCATCCTTTCGACAGGGCGGGCGGATCGGCGTGCTCCCGCAACGGCGGAAGGCGGCGAAACATGCGCCGCAGCCGGCCTGATCGGGCAAAACCCTCGGTGGGAAAGGTGAAAGAGCCGAAAAGCCTCGGCCCCGTCTTCCGCATCGAACGGGTAAAGCGCTTGGCGCGCCCAGCAGGACTCGAACCTGCAACCTACGGATTAGAAGTCCGTTGCTCTATCCATTGAGCCATGGGCGCGCCAAGCGCTTCGCCGCGATCGGCAGGCGTATTATAGCGCAGAGCCGCCCCGCGCCGAGGCAGGCCGCAAGGAGGCGGCGAAAACAGCAGAAAGGAACGGCGAAACAGCCGGCGCGCGACGGAAACCGACAGGCGAAGCGGTTGCGACCGCAGCCGTCCCGCATGCGGAACGCGGCAAGAGCGCGCGGCGGCAGCACGCCGCAAACGGCAAGGCCGCAACCGGCGCGCGCGGAAAGCGAAGCAAGAACGCGAACGACGAACGGCCGCAGTGCGTCCAGCACGCGCAGCAGGGCGGCATCCGCACCCGAACCGTAACCGCCCCGCGCCCGCACCCCGCCCCACGCGGCGCGCGCTCACGCCTCCTTCGAGCTGCGCGCCATGGCGATCTTGCCGGTGCGCGTCATCTCGCGGATGCCGTAGGCGCGGAACAGGTCCTCCAGCCCCTTGAGCTTCGCCTCGTCGCCGGTGGCCTCGATGGTCAGCGAGCTGGCGCCCACGTCCACGATCTTCGCGCGGAAGATGTTGGCGATCTCGATGATCTCGTTGCGGCGCTCGGGCGGCGAGTCCACCTTGAACAGCGCCAGCTCGCGCTCGATGGCCGCCCCGCCGGTGAGGTCGGTGATCTTGTGGACGCTGATCAGCTTGTACAGCTGCTTGGTTATCTGCTCGTAGGCCACGTCGTCGGCCAGCACCACCGCGGTGATGCGCGACAGCGCAGGATCCTCGGTGGGGCCCACCGACAGCGACTCGATGTTGAAGCCGCGCCGCGAGATGAGCCCCGTCACGCGCGAGAGCACGCCGGACTTGTTCTCCACCAGCACCGAGAGGATGTGCCTCATCGCGCACCGCCCTTCCCCGCCGCGTCGGCCGCGTCGGCCGCCCGGGCCGCTTCGCCCGCGCCAGCCGCGCCAACCGCGGCCGCCTCCGGCGCGCCCGTGCGCACCGCGCCCACCGCCACGTCCACCGCGCCTATCACGTCGTCGATGGCCGCGCCCGGCGCCACCATCGGGTACACGCTCTGCTCGCGCGAGATGGCCACGTCCAGAAGCGCCGGCTCCTCGCTTGCCAGCAGCCGCGCCACGGCGCCCTCCACCTGCGCGGGATCCTCCACACGCTCGCCGCGCCAGCCGTAGGCGTCCGCCAGCTTCACGAAATCGGGCACGGCGTCCAGCTCGGTGGCCGCGTAGCGCCCTTGGCAGAACAGCCGCTGCCACTGGTGCACCATCCCCAGGCAGCGGTTGTCCATCACGATCACCTTCACCGGCACGCCGTGGACGGCCGCCGTGGCCATCTCCTGGCTGTTCATCTGGAACGATCCGTCGCCCGCCACGCACACCACCTGCGCGTCCGGGCGCCCGATGGCCGCGCCGATGGCCGCCGGGAAGCCGAAGCCCATGGTGCCCAGGCCGCCGGAGGTGATGAAGGTGCGCGGCTCTTCGCGGTCGATGTACTGCGCCGCCCACATCTGGTGCTGCCCCACCTCGGTGACCACGATGCTGCGGTGCGGGTCCAGCGCAGCGGAAAGCCCCTTCATCACAGCCTCAGGCACGATGCCCTCCGGCGCTTCGTCGATGCCGGGCCGGTAGAAGGGGTAGCGCCGGCGCCATTCCGCGATGGTTTCCAGCCACGCGTCGGTGCGGGGGCGGGCCCCCTGCTTCTCCAGCTCGGCGACGAGCGCCGCCAGCACGCCCTTCAGATCGCCCACGATGGGCACCTGGACGGGGCGCACCTTGCCGATCTCGGCCGGGTCGATGTCGATGTGCACCACGTCAGCGCCCGGCGCGAACTGGTCCAGCCTCCCCGTCACGCGGTCGGAGAACCGCGCGCCCGCAGCGATGATCAGATCGCTGTCGGTCAGCGCGAGGTTGGCGAACTTCGAGCCGTGCATGCCCACCGGCCCCAGGTTCAGCGGGTGCGACGCCGGCAAGCCGCCCTTGCCCATGAGCGTGGTGACCACGGGAATGCGCAAAGCCTCGGCCAGCTGCGCCAGCTGCGCGCTGGCCCCCGACGAGATCACGCCGCCGCCCGCGTAGAGCACCGGGCGGTCGGCTTCGGCGATGCGCGCGGCGGCGGCCTTCACCTGGCGCGCGTTGCCCTTGTAGGTGGGCTTGTACGACGGCAGGCTCACCTCGTCGGGATAGCGGAACACCGTGCGCTCGGAGGCCACGTCGGAAGGGATGTCGATGAGCACCGGGCCGGGACGCCCCGTGCGCGCAATGTGGAAGGCCTCGCGGAACGTGCGCTCCAGATCGCCGACGGACTGCAGAAGGAAGCTGTGCTTGACCACCGGCATGGTGATGCCCACGATGTCGGATTCCTGGAACGAGTCGGTGCCGATGACGCCGCGCGGCACCTGGCCGGTGACCACCACCAGCGGCACGGAGTCCATGTAGGCAGTGGCGATGCCGGTCACCGTGTTGGTGGCGCCCGGGCCGCTGGTCACCAGCGCCACGCCCACCTCGCCGGTGGCGCGCGCGTAGCCGTCGGCCTCGTGCACGGCCGCTTGCTCGTGGCGCGCGAGGATGTGGGTTATCTGGTCGGAGCCGTACAGCGCGTCGTAGATCTTGATGGCCTGCCCGCCCGGGTAGCCGAACACGAAGCGCACGCCCTCGGCCTCAAGCGAGGCCACCACCGCCTCGGCCCCGGTCATCGCCTGGCCCTGCTTGGGGCCGCGGCTGCCCAGCCCGCGCGGCGCGCCGACGGAGGCCGCCGTCGCCAGCGGCTCGGCTGCGCTCGCGCCCGAACGTCCCTGCTCGGCGGCCCCACCCTCGGCGGGGATTGCTTCCGTTCGCTCCATCGTCCCCTCCCCTGCGCCGCGCCGCCGGGCCGGACGGCCCGCCCCGCGCGCGGCTTGATAGCGTCTTCGCAGGGCAACTATACACCGTCCAAGCCGCGCCCGCCGCCGCAGCCCGGCAACCCCCACCGACTTTTCCGCAAAGGGGGTGCGGGAGAATTGGCGAAAGAAGCGAAGCGGCGCATTCGACCGGCATCAGATAGCCGCCCCACGCGATTCCGTGGTATGGTCGACTTGGGGGAACCAGAAGCGGAAGGGCCGCGGAAAGCCTCCAGCCCAAAAGGGGGATGCGATGAAAACCGCCAAGGAGCTTGAAGCGCTGTTCGGCGTCTCCGCCGGGCGAATCGCCGAACTGGATGCCGACGCGTGCGAAGGCAAGCTGCACGGCACGCCCGCGGCAACGACCATCGGGCCGCAAACGGCACCGCCCGGCACGGCACTCGCCCACCCTCCCCAACCCGGCGCAAAGCGCTGCGGCAATTTCCCCGCGCGCGAACCGCAAGCCGCCCTGAGGGGCTAGAATAAGCGCAGGCGCAATCCGCCGCCATCCGGCGCCGCCGGCGTGGACATCAGACGAAGGAGGATCCCGTGTACCAGGTCAACAACTTCACCAACAACGACGATGTAAGCATCATCGGCTCGCTTGGCGCCTTCACCGTGGCGGAGTACAAGCGCGACCTGAGCGTCGATCCCGAAACGGCCATCACGGCCTACTACGCCAGCGAGATGAAGGCCCGCCGCCGCCAGCTGATCTGCGACCTCAGCCAGTCGCCGGTGACCATCTCCGCCGGCGCGATGCAGTGGATGATCGGCGACGTGTCGGTGTCCACCGGCGTGAAGGGCGCCGGCGACCTGATCGGCAAGGCCATCCGCGGCAAGGCGAGCGGCGAGTCGGCCATCAAGCCGGAGTACAGCGGCACCGGCATGCTGATCCTCGAGCCCACCTACCGCCACCTCCTGCTGATCGACGTGGCCGAATGGGGCAACAACATCGTGCTGGACGACGGGCTGTTCCTGGCCAGCTACTCCAGCCTGCAGCAGCACCTCGTGGCGCGCTCGAACCTGTCCTCGGCCGTGATGGGAGGCGAGGGGCTGTTCAACCTCAGCATGCAGGGCTACGGCGCCCTGTGCCTGGAGTCGCCCTGCCCGCGCGAAGAGCTCATCGAGATCACGCTGGACAACGACGTGCTGAAGGTCGACGGCAACATGGCGATGGCCTGGAGCGGCAGCCTGCAGTTCACGGTGGAGCGCTCCACGAAGTCGCTCATCGGCTCGGCCGCCTCGGGCGAGGGCCTGGTGAACGTGTACCGCGGCACGGGCAAGGTGCTCATGTCGCCCGTGGCGTTCTAACGGCGCAAAAGCGCCCGGCAACCTGCGCGGTTGCGCCTGCGGAAACGCAAGCGCAACCGCCGTCCGGTCGAACCGCAGCTGCACCGCCGGCCCAAACCGCGCAGCCGCTCCGAAACGCACAGCAGCCCCTTCGCCCCCACCGCGCGCAGCGGGAGGGCAAAGGGGCCGCGTCATGCCCGGGGCGCCGCCCGGGGCGCCAGCCGCGCCCGCCCTTAGGCGTTCTCCTTCTCGAAGCGCTCCATGAAGGCCACGAGCGCCCGGACGCCCTCTTCGGGCAGGGCGTTGTAGAGGCTCGCGCGCATGCCGCCCACGCTGCGGTGCCCCTTGATGTTCACGATGCCGGCCTCCTTCGCCTCGGCGACGAAGCGCGCGTCCAGCTCGGCGTCCCCCGTGACGAAGGGCACGTTCATGATCGAGCGGTCCTCCTTCGCCACCGTCGCCTTGAACAGCGCACTCTGGTCGATGAAGTCGTAGAGCAGCGCCGCCTTGCGCTGGTTGCGCGCCTTCAGCTCGGGCAGGCCGCCCTGGGCGATGATCCACTTGAACACGAGCCCGCAGATGTAGATGCCCCAGGTGGGCGGCGTGTTGTAGAGCGAGCCCGCATCGGCTTGCGTCTTCCACTTCAGCATGGTGGGGCACGCCGGCGCCACGTCGTCGCGGATGAGGTCCTCGCGGACGATGGCGATGACCGTGCCCGCCGGCCCGATGTTCTTCTGCGCCCCGCCGTACATCACGCCGTAGCGGCCGATGTCGAAGGGTTCGGACAAAAAGCACGACGACACGTCGGCCGCGATGGGCACGCCGTTCGTGTCAGGCAGCTCGGGGAACTTCACGCCGTAGATGGTCTCGTTCTCGCACAGGTACACGTAGTCCGCGTCGGGCGAGAGCGCCAGCTCATCGGCCTTCGGGATGCGCGTGTAGCCCTCGGCCTCGGTGCTGGCCGCCAGGCGGGCGTCGCCGTAGCGCTGCGCCTCCTTCCACGCCTTCTTGCTCCACGAGCCGGTGACCAGGTAGTCCGCCACGCCGGGCGCGCCGTCATCGCGCGGGCGCAGAAGGTTCAGCGGCACGGCGGCGAACTGCGAGGACGCCCCGCCCTGCAGAAACAGCACCTTGTAGGTTTCCGGAATGTTCGCCAACGCCCGCAGATCTTCCTCGGCCTCGCCGATGATCTGGGCGAACTCCTTCGAACGGTGGCTCATCTCCATGACGGACATGCCGCAGCCGTGCCAGTCGAGCATCTCTGAGGCGGCGCGGGACAGCACCTCCTCGGGAAGAACGGCCGGTCCTGCGGAAAAGTTCCATACCCTGCTCATGAAGCCTCCTTGCGCCTCGACGCGCGCCGACCCGTGCCGGCGCCTGCGCTTTAGCATACCAGTGCGCTAAAGCGGCAGGCGCGCGATCATGGGAGCGGCCCCGAACGGCGCGCCAGCGGGGCGCGCGGCGGACGCCGGCGAAGCGGGTTGAAGCGGCGCGGGCGCGATGCGTGGGACGCCGAGCACGGCAAAGCCAGCCGCGACGGAACAACGCGACAGCGGAACCGCCGGCCGCAGCAGAATCGGACCCCGCAAGCGCCGCGCGCCCAGCTACCCGCCCTACCGGGCGAACTTGGCGCGCAGGGCCTCGGCCACGCAGGCGGGCACGAACTCGTCGAGCTTGGCGTCGTTCATGCTGGCGATCTCGCGCACGATGGACGACGACAGGTACATGTACTGCGGGGGCGACATGATGAACACCGTCTCCAGCTCGGGGCTCAACTGGTAGTTCAGCGCCGTCTGCTGGAACTCGTACTCGAAGTCGGTCACCGCGCGCAGGCCCTTCACCACGATGGACGCGCCAATCTCGTGGGCGAAGTCCACCAGCAGCCCGTCGAAGGGCTCCACGCGCACGTTGGGCAGATGCGCCGTGGCCTGGCGCGCCAGCGCGGTACGCTCTTCCAGCGTGAACAGCGGGCCCTTCTTCTGGGAGGCGGCCACCGCCACCACCACCTCGTCCACCAGCTGGGCGGCGCGGGTGATGACGTCCAGGTGCCCACTGGTGATGGGATCGAACGTGCCGGGGGTGAGCGCTCGTTTCATGGGAGGGTCCTTCTTTCTGCGTCGGAGGGGATGTCAGCTTCGGGCAGGCGCCGCATCGGGCGCCGCGCGCAGGATGTCCACGACAGTATCGCCGTACTTCTTGCGCGATGCAAGCGCCAGGCCGCGCGCGTCGGCCGCCGCCTGCACGGCGTCGTTGGAGGCGGCGGCGTGCTCGTAGACCACCAGGGCATCTGCGGCCAGCGCGCCCGCGGCGGCCAGCTGCGCGACGAGCCCCAGCACGCTTGCCGGGTCGTAGGCGTAGGGCGGGTCCAAAAACACCACGTCGAAGGGGGGCCGCATGCGCAGGGGCGCGTCCTTCAGCACGTCGCGGCGGTGCACGCGCACCTGCGGCGCCGACAGCCCCAACGCAGCGACGTTGCCCGAAAGCGCCCGCAGCGCCGCGCCGTCGCGCTCGTAGAGGTGCGCGCAGGCCGCCCCGCGCGAGAGCGCCTCCAGCGCCAGCGCGCCCGAGCCCGCGAACGCGTCCAAGACGACAGCCCCCTCCAGCCCGCCGCGCGCGCTGGAAAGCGCGCTCATCAGCGCCTCGCGCACGCGGTCGGTGGTGGGCCGGGTGCCCTCGCCCTTCGGCGCCTTCAGCGCCCTTCCGCGGAACTCGCCGGCTATGATGCGCATCATCTCCCCTTCCCGCGCTTGCGCGCGCCGTCGTCCTCGCCGAACGCCAGGCGCACCTCGCGCGCCAGCGCGCGGTGCTCGGGCAGCTCCAGGCGCGGATCCTCGTCCAGAAGCGCCACCGCGTCCGCATGCGCCGCCTCGATGACCGCCGCGTCGCGCACGACGTTGACCAGCTTCAGCGACGAGGCGCCGCTTTGGCGGTTGCCCAGAATGTCACCCTCGCGGCGCAGCGACAGGTCGAACGCGGCAAGCTCCAGCCCGTCGTCGGTCTCCTCCATCGCCGCCAGGCGCGCCAGCGCCGCCTCGGTGCGCGAGGCCGACACCAAAAACACCTGCCCGCGCTTCGACCCGCGCCCCACGCGGCCGCGCAGCTGGTGCAGCTGCGAGAGGCCGAAGCGGTCGGCGTCCTCGATGATCATGACGGTGGCGTTGGGCACGTCCACGCCCACCTCGATGACCGTGGTGGCCACGAGCACCTGCGTGCCGCCCGAGCGGAACCGCTCCATGACCGCCTGCTTCTCCGCGCCCGACATCCGGCCGCACAGAAGCTCCACCTGCCAGTCGGCGAACACCGTGCGCTGGAGGAACTCCGCCTCGCGCTCGGCGGCCGCCACGTCGTCGCCGGCGTAGTCGCCGTCGGCCTCGATGCTGATGGCGGCGTAGACGTAGGCGTCCTCGTCACCTTCGCGGGCGGCGCGCTTGCCGGCGCGCTCGTCGCGCTCCTGGGAGCTTTGCCCCACCAGCGGGCACACCACGTACACCTGCTCGCCGCGCGCGAGCGCCGCGCGGGCGGCGTCGTAGGCGCGGCCCTTGTCCTGCTTCGACAGCACGCTCGTGTCGCGCCCGGCTGCCGTGGCGGGGCGCGCGCGCAAATACGACAGTTCCATGCTGCCGAACAGCGCCAGCGCCAGCGAGCGCGGGATGGGCGTGGCCGTCAGCGACAGCGCATCGACCGCCTGCCCCTTGCCCAGAAGCTTCTCGCGCTGTTCCACGCCGAAGCGCTGCTGCTCGTCGATGACGGCCAGCGTGCAGCGCGCCGGGGCCACGTCGTCCTCCAGCAGGGCGTGCGTGCCGATGAGCACCGACAGCTCACCTGAAGCCAGCCGCTCCACGATCTCGGCGCGCTCGGCGGCCGGGGTGGAGCCCGTCAGCACCGCCCAAGACGCCCCCGCCTCGTCCAGCCACGGCCCCAGGCTCTTGCCGTGCTGGCGCGCCAGCACCTCGGTGGGGGCCAGAAACAGCGCCTGGGTGCCCGTGTCGCGCACGGCGGCCAAGGCGAACGCGGCCACGGCGGTCTTGCCCGTGCCCACGTCTCCCAGAAGCATGCGGTTCATCGCGTGGGGGGCGGCCATGTCGGCCAGGATGGCGTCGCACGCGGCCTGCTGGTCGGCGGTCAGCGGGAAGGGCAGCGCCTCGGACAGCGCGCGCACCGCCGGGCCGTCCGCCACGTGCGCGCAGGCGCGCTGCCCCGCCTCGCGCGCGCGGCCCTCGCCGATGAGCTTGAGCTGCAGAAGCAGCAGCTCCTCGTACACCAAGCGGCGGCGCGCCTGGCGCGCCTCGTCCATCGTACGGGGGAAGTGGATGCACGACAGAGCCGCAAACCGGCTCATCAGGCGGTGCTTCGCGCGCAGGTCGAGCGGCAGGGGGTCCAGCGCCCCCGAGGCCGCCGCCAGCGCGTTGCCCGCCAGCCGCCGCATCCACGCGGCCGACACCTTCTCGCAGGCCGGATGCACGGGGATGATCATGCCGCTGGCCGCCTTGCCGTCCTCCAGGCGCTCCAGATGGGGGTTGGTCATGCGCTTGTAGCCGTAGTTGAACTCCACCGCGCCGGCCACCGCCATGCGCATGCCCGGGGCCAGCTGCTCCGCCAGCCATGGCTGGCGGAACGCCGTCACGATAAGCACGCCCGTGTCGTCCACCAGCGTCACCTCGGTGAGCGTCAGCCCGCCGCGCCGCCCCGGCTTAGGGCGCGGGCGCTTCAGCTTCGCCTCGTGCACGACGCCCTCGATGGTGCAGCTCTCGCCGATGCGCGCTTGGGCGATGGTCTTTTTCTCGGAAAGGTCCACGTAGCGCCGCGGGAAGTGCGTCGCCAGATCGCGCACCGTGCGGATGCCCAGCCCCGCCAGCGCCTGGGCGCGCGCGGGGCTGACCAGGCGCACGCGGTCTACCGGCTCGTCAAGCGCCAATGTGGCCGCAAGCCGGTCCGCCGGCAACCCCGCGCCCTTCTCAGCCACCGCCGCGCTCCCTCCTTCCCCAAACCAAAGCGGGGGCCGTCCCGCCCCCGCCCGATCTTTCGCAAAACCATTCCGCCAACAAGGCGGTCGGCAAAAACCGTCCCTCTCGCAGCCCGACCCCCATTCCAGGCGCCTCCACCTGCTTCGAACGGGGGAGCGCCTGACGTGAGGGCGGAGCGGACGGCCGAAGACAGGGAGCGCAGCCCTCGCGGCAGGCGCTCCCCCGTTCGCCCTTCCAGGTGGAGCAGCCCCTACTCGACCGACATCACGATGGGGTACAGCGGCTGCTCGCCGCGGTGGGCGTCCACCTCAAGCTCGTCGTAGGCGTCCTCGATGCGCGCCACCAGGGCGTCGAAGGACGCGTCGTCCATATCCTCGCCCGCCAGGATGGTCAGCGTGTCGGCGTCGTCGGCCTCCATCACCTCCAGAAGGCGCATCACCGCCTCGTCGACCGCGCTGCCCACGGCCTCGATGGACCCGTCGGCGATGCCGATCACGTCGCCCTCCTTGATGGGGTTGTCGTGGGCGTCCTTGGAGTCCTTGATGGCATGGGTCACCTCGCCGGTGCGCACGTCGGCGTAGGCCTCGGTCATCGCCTCGACGTTGGCGTCCAGCCCGGCCTCCGCGTCGTAGCCGAACAGGGCCGAGAACGCCTCAGGCACGCTGGTGGTGGGCACCACCGCGCAGGGCTTCTCCGACAGGCTGGCGGCGCTTTGGGCGGCCATGACGATGTTCTTGTTGTTCGGCAGGATGATGACCGCATCGGCGTTCACGCGGTTCACCGCGTCCAGCAGATCCTTCGTGGAGGGGTTCATGGTCTGCCCGCCGGAGACCACCTCGTCCACGCCCAGGCTGGCCAGGATCTGCGCGTTGCCCGCGCCGGCGGCCACGGCCACCACGCCCAGCGGCTTGCGCTCGGCGGCCTGCTCGGCCTCCAGCTTGTCCGTGCGCGCGGCGCTCTGCAGCTGCATGTTGTGGATGTGCACCTCGGAAACCTGCGCATCGTGGGTGAGGAACCACGCCAGCACCTGGTCGGGGCGGTTGGTGTGCACGTGCACCTTGAAGTTGGGGTGCATGCCCACCATCAGGTCGCAGTCGCCCATCGCGGGCAAAAAGTCCTTCGCGGCGTCAACGTCCACCGTCTCAGAATGGACGAGGAACTCGGTGCAGTAGCGGTAGGCCGAGCCCTCCCAATCGTTGATCTGTTCGATCTCCACCTTGGGCTCCAGGCTGCGCGCGAAGGCCAGCTCGTCGCCCAGCTTGCCCGCGCGCCCCGTGAGCGCCGCAACGAAGGCGTCGAAGAAGATGGCCAGGCCGAAGCCGCCCGCGTCCACCACGCCGTTCTCCTTCAGCACGGGAAGCAGCTCGGGCGTGCGCTGGACCGAGGCGAAGGCCTCCTCCACCACCGCGTCGAGCGCCTCTTCGCAGGTGAACTTCTTCTTGCGGGCGTGCTTGGCGGCGCCGGCGGCGTCCTTCAGCACGGTGAGGATGGTGCCCTCCACCGGCTTGCGCACCGCCTGGAACGCCACCTCCACCGAGCGGGCGAACGCCGCGTCGATGCTGGCCGCATCCAGGCGCTCGGCCTTCGCCGAGCCCTCGCACAAACCGCGCAGGATCTGCGAGGTGATGACGCCCGAGTTGCCGCGCGCGCCCATCAGCGCGCCGGTGGTGATGGCCTTGCGCACGGCGGCGCCGTCTGCCCCGATGGGCAACGCCGCCAGGTTCTCCACCACCGAGGCCAGTGTCAGCGACATGTTCGTGCCGGTATCGCCGTCGGGCACGGGGAAGACGTTCAAACGGTTGATCTCGTCCTTGCGCTCGTCGAGCACCTTGGCCGCCGCCGCAATGGCGTTGATCAGGTCGTTTCCGGAATATGACTCAGACATGATGGGTTCCGATTCTCCTTCGGCCGCGCCGGCGCGAAAGCGCCCGCGGCCCTGCTTCTGGCTTGCTTGCGTGGGCAGCGCGCTAGCGGCGCACCTTCACGCCCTGGACGTGCACCTCCACGCCGTCCAGCGGGACGCGCGCGTACTCCTTCAGGACGAAGGACACCTGGTCGATGAGGTTCTGCGACACCGTGTTGATGTTGGTGCCGTACTCGATGACCACGTACAGCTCCACATGCACGCCCACGTCGGTGGTGGTCACCACCACGCCGCGGCGCAAGCGCGACGCCGGCAGGATCTTCGCGATGCCGTCGGCGGCGGTGGGGGCGGTCATCCCCACGACGCCGTAGCACTCCAACGCGGCGTTGCCCACCATGTCGGCGAGCACGTCGTTGGCAACATGCAGGTTACCCGGGATCTGTGCACCCATGACGCATCCTTTCCCTTCTTTTCCCTCCCCGCATCATGCGGGGAGGCGGCGCCCTTTCGGCCAGCGGGCCTGCGGCGCCCGTCCTTTCCGGAACAAGCGCCGCGGCGCCCCTTCCGGATGCATTCGCATACCAGGCAGTATAGCGCATGGCGCACCGGGGCTTCCCATGCCCGCAAAAGCGAAGGTGGCTATTACATGAAAATTACTTGTAGCACCAAGAAGCGTTGTGCTATAGTAGATAGGCTGTTTTGCAATAGAACAGGTCCGCGGCACCGATGCGGATCCTGAACCCGAGCATGATGGAGTGAGCGACATGTCGAAGATTTGCGAAATTTGCGGTAAGGCGCCGGCGGCTGGTCGCAGCATCAGCCACTCGCATCGCGTGACCAATCGCATGTTCCGTCCGAACGTGCAGAAGATCACCATCCGCGAGGCCAACGGCCATGTGCGCAAGGCCAACGTGTGCACCAGCTGCATGAAGGCCGGCAAGGTCACCCGCGCCTAGCACCCTTCCCGGCGGACGCGCCGGACAAGGAGCGCAAACGAAAAAGCGCCCGGTTCCCCTTGGGGGCCGGGCGCTTTTTCGTTTGCGCGGACGGTTGCGCGGCGGGTTTACGGGGTGCGGGAGCGCAGATGTGCAGGAGTGCGAACCCGCGGAAGCGCAAGTCACAGGCCGCGCACGAAGCGCCGAACAGGCCGCAAGCCGCGCGCAGCGTGGACGGCGGTTCGGACGGCCCGCGCCGCCCGAACCGCCCGATGCCCCGCTAGCCGATGACCAGCAGGCGCTTGCAGTGCGGGCAGGCGCCCAGCGGCGCCTGGCGCTTCAGGTCGACCAGCCGGCCCGCCTCGATGGGCATCCGGCAGGCGCCGCACTTCCCCTCGCGCAGCACGCCCACGGCCACCCCGCCGTGCGCCGCGGCGATGCGCGCGTAGGACTCTTTCAGCTCGGCGCCCAGAAGCGCCTCGGCCTGGGCGCGCTTGGCCTCAAGCTGCCCGATGACCGCCTTCAGCTCGCCGCCCGCCTGGGCGAACGAAGCCGTGGCCTCTTCCTCGCGCGCCGCCAGGGCGGAAAGCGCCTTGTCGATCTGCGCCTGCACGGCGCCGATCTTCTCCAGCTCGTCGGCCTGGGCGGAAAGCTCCTCCTCCAGCGCGGCGCGGCGCTTCGCGATGCCGTTCAGTTCCTTGGTGCGCGCCTCGACGTTGCGGTAGTCGCCCCGCGCGCCGTCGATGGCCGCCTGCACGTCGCGCTGCTTCTCGGCCAGCGACGCGTCCTCATCCTCCAGCTTCGACGCCGCCGCCTCGGCGCGCCGGCGCAGCTCGGCGGCCTGCTCCTGCTTCTTCAGCACGGCGGCGCGCTTCTCGCGCGCCTCGCGGATGACGGCGCGCTGCGGCAGCCCGTCGAACTCCTTGCGGCCCTTCAGCAGGGCCAAATCCGTCTGCTGCAGCTTCAGCAGCCCGTTGATCTCCTCCGGTGTCGCGCGCATGCGCCCCTCTCCTTTCCTTCGGCAGGCGCCCGCCCGCCATCCGTCCGTTCCTAGATCCGCGTCGCCTCGGGGTAGGCCCAGTTACGGCCCTGGTCCAGCACGCATACCGCGCCCTCGGGCACGCCCGCGCCGCGCACCGCCGCGGCCAGCACCGCCGCGAACGGCAGCTCGCTGGCGTCATGCCCCAGCTCCACCACGGCAAGCCCCGCCTCGGCCAGCGCCAGCGCCTCGTGGTACTTCACCTCGCCGGCCACCAGACAGTCGATCCGCTCGCGCAGGCAGGTGCGCCCAAGCGAGCCCGCCGAGCCCGTGGCGGTGGCGATGCGCTCCAGATCGCGCCCGAAGTCGCCCCACACGCGCGGCTGGCGGCCGAACACCGAGGTGCAGCGCGCGGCCAGCTGGCCCAGCGTCAGCGATCCGTCGGAGGCCGCCACGCGGCACGCCTGCCCGTAGCCCTTCGACCCCGCCGCGTCCACCGGCTCCAGCACCCGCTCGAAGGCCAGGCCCAAAAGCCCGGGCAGCATCTTCTGCGCGTCGGCGCTCACGTCCAGCGCCGTGTGGAAGTTCATCAGGTTCACGCCCTGCTTGATGGCCGCCCACACCAGCGCGCCGGGGTTGGCCGCCACCGAGGGCGCCGGCTGGAACGAGTCGATGGGCTCCAGAAACGCCGGATGGTGCGTCACCAGCACGTTCGCCCCCGCCTCGGCCGCCTGGGCGACGGCCTCCACAGTGGGGTCGAGCGCCACCGCCACGCCGCGCACCAGCTCGGCGGGGTCTCCCACGGTAAGGCCCGTGCGGTCCCACGCCTCCGCGTCCTGGGCGGGATAGCTTGCCAGAAGCGCCTGCTCCAGCGCGCCCACGGTCAGCGGCTTGCCCTGCTTCGACAGCGTGCCCGACCTCCTGGTGGCCAGGCCGTCCTGAATCTTGATCGCCATAACTCATCGCCTCGCTTCCTAATCCAAGGGGATGCGGCGCCGGTCGCCATCGGCGGTGGGCACCGTCACCTGGCGGTAGCCCGCCGCGCGCATCAGCCGGTACGCGTCCCCTATCCCCCGCGCCACGTTCGCCGGCGCGTGCGCGTCGCTTCCCACCGAGCACTCCACGCCCGCGCGCTGAAACGCCTGCAGCAGCTCCAAGCACGGGTACATCTCGGCGCAGGCGCACCAGGCGCCCGACGTGTTCACCTCCACCATGCGCCCCGCCGCCCGGGCGGCCTCCGCGGCGCGGGCGTAGAGCGGGGCCGGGTCGAACGAGGGGCGGAACCCGAACTTCTTCACGAGGTCGGGATGCGACATCGCGTCGAAGGGGAAGCTGGAGCAGGCGGCCTCGCACCACACGTCGAAGTAGCGGCGCCAGATGGCGTCCGTCCCGCCGTGGTCGCCCCAGCGGTCGCGCTCGTCGGGCGCGTCGAACGCCCAGCCGTCCAGAAAGTGCACCGAGCCGAGGATCCACGCGTAGGGCTTCCAGTCGTCGTCGGTCAGCCCGCGGTCCTCGCCGTCGCCCAGCCAGTCCACCTCGCAGCCGCACACCACCTCGATCTCGGGATGCGCCGTTTGCGCGGCGCGCACTTCGTCCAGGTAGCGCCGCTCGGTTTCGCGCGACAGCGAGAAGCCGTGGCCGGGGTCCCATGCCTCGGTCAGGCGGAAGTGCTCGGTGACGGCCAGCGTTGAGAGGCCCGCCGCGCAGGCGGCCTGCACCAGCTCCTCCACCGAGCCCTCGCCGTGCCCGGAATAGACGGTGTGCGCATGGCAGCATGCCAGCTCCACGGATCCCGCCTCCCTTTCCGCCGCCGCGCGGGCGCGCGCCGGCCTTCCATCGCGCCCGCCCGCGGCAGGCGCGCAGCCTACTTCCAGTCCAGGCACTTCCCGAACGCCTCGACGAACGCCTCCACGTCGGCTTCCGACGTGTCCCGGCCCAGCGAGACACGCAGCGCCCCCTGCGCCGCGTCGGCGGCGATACCCAGCGCCGTGAGCACGTGGCTGGGCGCCAGTGAGTGCGACGAGCACGCCGACCCGCCCGACACGCAGAAGCCCAGCGCGTCCAGCCGCAGGATCATCGTCTGGCTTTCCATGCCCTCCACCAGCACGTTCACCACGTTGGGCAGAAAGCGCTCGCTGCCGGCGGGCACCGCGACGGCAGGCGCCACCCCGGGAAACGCGCACAGCCGCGCGTAGAGCGCATCGCGCAGCGCCCGCTGGCGCGGGGCCTCCGTCGCCAGCGCGTCGACGGCCGCGCGACAGGCGGCGGCGAACCCGGCCGCCCCGCAGGGGTTCTGGGTGCCGCTGCGGCGCGCGCCCTCCTGGCCGCCGCCCAGAAGCTGCGCCTCGAAGGGCGTGCGGGCCTTCAGGTACAGCGCGCCGACCCCCTTCGGGCCGCCCACCTTGTGGGCCGAGAACGACGCCGCGTCCGCGCCCCACGCCGTCACATCCACCGCCGCCTTGCCGAGCGCCTGCACCGCGTCGGTATGGAACAACGCGCCGGCCGCGTGCGCCGCGCGCGCCAGCTCGGCCACCGGCTGGATGGAGCCCACCTCGCTGTTGGCCGCCTGCACCGAGGCCACGCCGGCATGCCCGTCGTCGCCGAGCGCCGCAGCCAGCGCCTCGGGCGAGACGAACCCCGCGCGGTCGGGGCGCACCTCCACCACGTCGAAGCCCTCCGCCGCCAAGCGGCGCGCCGGGGCCAGCACCGCGTCGTGCTCGATGGCCGACACCGCCACGCGCACCTCCGAGGCGTCCGCGTGCCGCCGCGCGCGCACCGCGTGCGCCAGCCCCACCAGCGCCGCGTTGTCGGCCTCGGTGGCGCCCGAGGTCAGCACCACCTCGTCGGGACGGCGCGCCCCCAGCGCGCGCGCCAGCTGAGAGCGCGCCTGCTCCAGCGCGGCGAACGCAGCGCGCCCGGGGCTGTGCAGCGAGTTGGGGTTGGCGCCCAGCGCCAGGTTGGCCGCGCCCGGCTCCAGAAACGGCTGCATGGCGCGGGCGGCCTCGGCGCACAGAGGCGCGGTGGCCGCCCAGTCCAAGTACACGAAGCGCGCCGCGTCGAGGCTCATCGGGCGGCCGCCCCCTCTCCCGCTTCCAGGGCGTAGGTGCGCGCGGCCTCGGCCTCGGCGCGCACGGCGGCCAGCGCCGCCGCGGGGTCGTCAGCGGCGAACACGGCGTTGCCGCACACCAGCACGTCGGCGCCGGCCGCCGCCACCCGCGCCGCGGTGGCCACGCCGATGCCGCCGTCCACCTGGATAAGCGGGCTGGCGCCGGCCGCGCGGGCCATCGACGCCGCCTGCGCCACGCGCCGCTCGCTGCCCTCGATGTAGCTCTGGCCGGAGAAGCCCGGCTCCACGCTCATGATCAGCACCATGTCCAGCTGCCCGATCACCGGCGCCAGCACCTCCACCGGCGTCTTGGGCTTCAGGCTGACCGCCGCCTTGCAGCCGGCCGCGTGGATGGCTTCCACCGCCTGCGCCAGCGCATCCCCGTAGAGCACCTCCGCGTGCACGGTCAGGGAATCGGCGCCAGCCTCGGCGAACCAGGGGATCTGGTCAAGCGGGTTCGACACCATCAGGTGCACGTCCAGCGGCAACTCCGTGGCGCGCGCGAGCTGCTTGACCAGCGGCACGCCCATCGACAGGTTCGGCACGAAATGGCCGTCCATCACGTCCACGTGCACGAAGCCCGCGCCCGCCTGCTCGATGAGCGCGATGTCGCGCCCCAGGTCCATGAAATCCGCCGAAAGGATCGACGGGGCTATCCTCACCGGTTCGTACATGCGCGCCTCCTCGTTCGGCCGGCCTTGGCGCGGCGCGCAGCGGACCCTCCGCCGGCGCGCGCCCTTCGACCTCCCATTCTAGCGCACGCGGGGCGCAACGCGGCGCCATCTGGGCCGGCGACGCGGAAAATGCCCCGTTGCGGGGAACGGGGCGGGACCGCCGCATCGGAAACTGCCTCCACCGCGACCGCGCGCCCACCTCCGGAAATCGCTGCCGCGTCGGAAGCTGCCGCCGCCCAACCGCATCTGTGACGGCGTGCGTCCGCGCAGGGCGCGCGTGGCCTATAATGGGAGGCAGCCGACAGGAAGAAGGCTTCCATGGAAGATCGCGCCCGTCCCGTCCCCCGCCGCGCCGCCGCCCGCGCGCACGCCCGACCCGAAACCCGCCCGCACGCCACCGCGCGCGACGCAGGGAGCTTCCATCCCTATCGCACGCCCTACGGGGTGCTGACCATCCGCGTGGACGCCGACGGTGTGACCGACGTGGCGCTGGGCGACGTGGAGCTTTCCGGGCAGCGCCGGCCTACCGGGCTTGCGGCGCGCGCCGCCACCCAGCTGCAGGAGTACCTGGCCGGCAAGCGACGCAGCTTCGATCTGCCCCTGGCGCCGCAAGGGTCGGCCTTTCAGCGGAAGGTGTGGGAGGCGGCCCGCCAGGTGCCCTACGGAACCTCGCTGACCTGCGCGCAGTTGGCCGCGCAGCTGGGCGACGCGGAGGGCTTCCGCGCCGTGGGCGCCGCCCTGAAGAAGAACCCGCTGGCCATCCTCGTGCCCGCCCACCGCATCGTAGGCGCGAACGGGCGGCCCTTGGGGGCCGGGCGCGAGGCACGCCTGAAAGAGGCCCTGCTGAAGATGGAGCGCGCCGCCTGCGCCCGCGAGGGCGACGGCACGCAGTAGCGAAGCGGCCGGCCGACAGCGCGCAAACGCAAGCGGCTGCGGTGTCCGCCGTCAAGCCGCCCCAGCGGCCCTCGATCCCGCCGCACGCGCAGGCCGGCGCGCGCCGGCGCGGCACCCTATATCCCGTAGAACTCCGTGGTCAGCGGGCGGTCCGTCAGAAGCTCGCCCGCGCGGCGCGGGTCGGCGCCCTCCCATACCACGCGGCGCACCATCTCGGTGATGGGCAGCTCCACCCCGTAGTGGGCCGCCAGAACGCCGATGGTCTTGCAGGCCAGCGCCCCCTCCGCCACCATGTGCGTCTCGTTCGTGAAGTCCTCCAGCGTCTTGCCCTGGGCCACCATCTTGCCGAAGCGACGGTTGCGCGAGTGCTCGGAGGTGCAGGTGGCGATGAGGTCGCCCGTGCCCGCCAGGCCCATGCAGGTGATGGCCTCGCCGCCCGCCTTCACCACCAGGCGACTCATCTCGGCCAGCCCGCGCGTCATCAGCATGGCGGCGGTGTTGTCGCCGTAGCCCAGCCCGTAGCTCACGCCCACCGCGATGGCGATGACGTTCTTGAACGCCGCGCACAGCTCCACCCCGGCCACGTCCCGGCTCACGTAGGCGCGGAACCTCGGCGCGGCGAACACGTCGCGGAAGAACGCGGCCGTCTCGTCAGAGGGGCTGGCGATGACCGTGCCCGACGGGATGCCGCGCACCACTTCTTCGGCGTGGTTGGGGCCGGACAGCACCGCCAGGCGCTGCGCGTTGCCCATCTCGGCCTCGAACACCTCCACCGGCAAAAGCCCGCTTTCCGCCTCGACGCCCTTCGAGCAGATGATAAGGGGGAAGTCCGCGTCCACCACGTCGGCCAGAGCGCGCGCCACCCCGCGCAGAAGCTTCGAGGGCGTGACGATGACCGCCGCGCGGGCGCGCAGCAGCGCGTCGTGGTACGACGTAGTGGCCACCACGTCGGGATGCAGGTCCACATCGCTCAAGTAGCGCGGGTTGCGGTGCTTCGAGTTGATGGACGACACCACGTCCGAGCGGCGCGCCCACAGGCTGACGTTGTGCCCGTTGCCCGCCAGAAGCTGCGCGAGCGCCGTTCCCCACGACCCCGCGCCGATGACCGCTATCTTCATGGCCTTGCGCCCCTTTCGCTCGATGCCTCCACGCGGCCTGCGCCCGCGTGCGATCCCGCCTCGCGCCGCAGCACTGCGCATACGCGGCTTGCGCCCGCACGCGTCCCGGCTCCGCCCTGCGGCCGCCGTCGCAAGCGCGCCCGGCCCGCGTCCGACGCGCCCGGCCGCCGTCCGCGCCGTCCTCCCTACGCTTCCTTCTTCTTCTGCCCGATGCGGCTTTCCGTGCCCGCGCGCAAACGCGCGATGTTGCTGCGGTGCGCCCAGATGACGGTGAGCGCCGCCACCGTGCAGCACGTCCAGGCCGGCCACGCGCCCCAGAAGAACCACAGCGACACGAAGGGGCAGGCCACCGCCGCCGCCAGCGAGCCGGCCGACACGTAACGGGTCAGCGCTACCACTACGATGAACACCGCCAGCTCCACCAGCGCGCCCACGGGCCCGAACGTGAAGAACAGGCTGCCCACGGCAACCGCGATCCCCTTGCCGCCTTTGAACTTCAGCCACGGGCTGAAGATGTGGCCCCACACGCAGGCCAGAAACGCGATGCCCTGGTAGGTGGCGTAGGACAGAGGCGAGCCGTCGGTCAGCCCGCCGCCGGGCACGAACAGCCAGCACGCGACCAGCGGCAGCGCGCCGGCCAGCAGGCCCTTGCAGAAGTCCAGCACGAACACCGCCGCGCCGCCCTTCTTGCCCAGGGTGCGCATGGCGTTGGTGGTGCCGATGTTGCCGCTGCCGTGCTGGCGGATGTCGGTATGGTAGAACGCCTTGGAGATGACCACGCCCCAGGGGATGGACCCCAGAAGGAAGCAGACGACGAACAAGCACACCGCTACAAGCACGAAAACCTCCTCGATTCCCTTCACGCCGCGCTGCCGCGCACCCCGCGCGCAACGCGCGAGGCGCCGGCCGCGGCCCCTCTCCGATGCGCGCCGCGCCGGCGGGCCCCGCCGCGGCCGCTAGTCCTTCTTCTTGAAGCGCAGCTGGACCGGCGTGCCCTCCAGATCGAAGGTCTTGCGCAGGCGGTTCTCCAGGAAGCGCTCGTAGTTGTCGTCCACGATGTCGGGACGGTTTACGAAGAAGGTCAGGCGCGGCGGGCAGGTGCCGGTCTGCGTGACGTACTTCATCCGCAGCACCGCCTTGCCCTTGCGCACGGTGTGGCCCTCTTCGCGGATGGCGCCCAGCCAGGTGTTCAGGCGGTTGGTGGGCAGCATCTGCGTGTAGCCGGCATACGCCTTGTCGATGGCCGTCCACACCTTGTCGACGCGCTTGCCGGTCAAAGCCGAGATGGCCACCACCGGTGCGTAGCCCACGAACGTCATGCGGTCGGCGATGCGCTCGCGGATCTCGGCCTTGCGGTCGGGGCCTTCGGCCAGATCCCACTTGTTCAGCACGATGATCAGCGCGCAGCCGCGCTCGGCGGCATATCCTGCCACCTTCTGGTCCTGGTCGGTCAGGCCGATGGACGAGTCGATGACCAGAAGCGCCACGTCGGCGCGGTCGATGGCGCGCATGGCGCGCACGAAGCCGTAGTACTCCACGTCCTCGTCGATCTTGCTCTTGCGGCGCAAACCGGCCGTGTCCACGATGGTATAGCGCGTGCCGTCGTGGACGATGGTGGTGTCCACCGCGTCGCGCGTGGTGCCCGCCACGTCCGACACGATGGAGCGCTCCGAGCCCACCATGCAGTTGGTCAGCGAGCTCTTGCCAGCGTTGGGCCGCCCGATGATGGCGATGTTGATGGCCGGCTCATCATCGTCGTCCTCGGGAAGCTCCACCTTGCGCAGCTCTTCCACCACAGCGTCCAGAAGGTCGCCCGTGCCGTGCCCGTGGATGGACGAGATGGGCCACGGGTCGCCGAGCCCCAGCTGATAGAACTCCCACACCGCTTCCTCGCGGGAGGGGTTGTCCAGCTTGTTCACGGCCAGGAACACCGGCTTGTCCGAACGGCGCAGGATGCGCGCCACTTCGTCGTCGTCGGCGTTGATGCCGGTCTTGCCGTCCACCAGGAAAATGATGGCGTCGGCCTCGGCGGTGGCAGTGAACGCCTGGTTGCGGATGGCGCCCTGGAAGGCGTCGTCGTCGTTCATCTCGATGCCGCCGGTGTCCACCAGGCGGAAGCGCACGCCGTTCCAGTCGGCCTCGTGGTAGGAGCGGTCGCGCGTCACGCCGCGCATCTCGTGGACGATGGCCTCGTTGGCGCGGGCGATGCGGTTGACGAAGGTGGACTTGCCCACGTTGGGGCGCCCCACCACCGCGACAAGCGGCAGATTCATAGCAGGTTCCTTCTTCTTGCTCTTGCGTTTCCGGTGCGCTCTTCGCCTAGGGAAGAGGGGAAAGCGCGCGGGCCAGCCGCGCGGTTTCCGCCAGGTACTCGTTCGGGTTACAGGATACCACGGACGCCGGGCAGCCGGCCGCCTCGCTCACATCCTCCAAGGTCCACCCATCCAGGGTCAGGCCGTCGTCGTTGAACATCACCTGCGGCAGCAGAAACAGCGTCCGGGCGCCCTCGGCAGCGCTTGCGTCCTCGGCCGCGGCGGCGGCACGGATGGCGCGCGCCACGTCGTCGCCGGCAAGCAGGCCGGTCACGTCCACGTTGCCGCCGAAGAAGTCGTTCTCCACGTACAGCGGCTCCATCAGGCCCGAAAGCGGGCTTTCCGCCAACAGCGCGTCGAAGTGCCCGCGCAGAGCCTCGCCGGCGACGTAGCGCGCCCGGACTCCGACTGCCTTGAGCGCGCGAGCGCACTCCCGGGCGATGCCCGCCCCGTGCGCGGCGCGCCACTCGTCGGCCCGCGAGCGCACGATGCCGATGCCGTCCTCGAACATGCTGAAGTCGCCGTAATCGTCGGTGGACGGCAGGTTGTCCAGCAGCGCGTCGCCGAAGGCGCTGCGGTAGAACTCGTCGGCGGCGAACACCCACGGGGTCCCCCGCTCGGCCCGCGCGCGGCGCCGGAAGGGCTCGATGAGGTCCAGAACCGCGCGGGCGGCGCCCGGCTCGTTGAAGCTGCGGTCGAAGGCGCGCTGGTGGCGCGTGTAGCCCAAGGGCACGATGCCCACGTTCAGGATGCCCGGCCGCGCCCACGCCCATGCGAGCGTCTCGCGCAGGGCCTCCCCGTCGTTGGCGCCCGGCACCAGCACGATCTGCGCATGCGCCTGGATGCCCGCCGCAAGCAGCCGTTCCAGCGCGTCCAGCCCGTGCTGGGCGTGGCGGCCCATCAGCTCCCGGCGCACCTCGGGCGCGACGGCGTGCAGCGACACGCGCAGAGGCGAGATGCGCTGCTCGACGATGCGCCGCTCGTCGTCGGCCGAAAGGTTGGTCAGGGTGACGAAGGTGCCGGACAGAAAGCTCAGGCGGAAGTCGTCGTCGCGCAGGTACAGCGAGGGGCGCAGGCCCTTCGGCAGCTGGCGCATGAAGCAGAAGGTGCAGGCGTTGCGGCACTGCTTCACGCCGTCGAACACCGCCCCGTCGAACTCGAAGCCCCAGCTCTCGCCCTCGTCGCGCTCAAGCTCCACTTCTCCCGCGTCTCCGTCAAGATCGACGTAGGACACCTCGATGGCGTCGTCGGCGGAAAGCCAGCGCCAGTCGATGAGGTCGCGCAGGGGATGTCCGTCCACCGCCAGGATGCGGCAGCCGGGCACGAAGCCGGCGTCGTCGGCAGTGCTTCCCGGCTCCACCGCGGCCACCAGCGCGCCGGCACCATGCATGGCGCATCCGGCGTCAGCCGCAGCCTCGATGTCTTTGGTGGGGTATCCTGCCACAGGGCGCGCCTTCCTACAGGTAGCCCATCGGGTCCACGGCCACGCCGTTCAGCTCCACCTGGAAGTGCAGGTGCGCGCCGAAGGAGTTGCCGGTGTTGCCCACCGCGCCGATGTTCTGGCCCCGCTCCACCTGCTGGCCCACCGACACGTACACGGCCGACGAGTGCATGTACTTGGTCACGAGCCCGTTGCCGTGGCTGATGACGATCCAGTTGCCGGCGCCGCCGTTGTAGCTGCCGTCGTTGGTGGCGTAGATCACCGTGCCGCTGTCGGCCGCGTAGTAAGGCGTGCCCTCGCCAGCGGCGAAGTCGACGCCTTTGTGGAAGGAGTTGTCGAAGGTGCGGTAGCCGAAGCTGCTGGAGATGCTGGCCGACGGGCAAGGATGCGCGAACTGGCCGGTGCCAGAGACGACCGAACCGCCCGGGCCGCCGCCCTGGGACTGCGCCGCCTCGGCGGCCGCGGCGGCCTGGCGCGCGGCCTCGGCCTCAAGCTCTTCCTGGGCCTGCAGCTCGGCTATCTCCTCGGTGATCTTGTCGGCTTCCGCGCGCAGCGAGGCCTGGGTGGCCTCGATCTCGGAGCGCAGCTCGTCGGCGCGCTGCATCTCCTCGGCCGCCACGCGCTCTTGCTCGGTGTGCTCCTCGTAGGCCGCCTCGGCCTCGGCGCGCACGTCCTTGGTCTGCTGGACCAGCGCGGCGTCCTGGTCGATGATGCGCTGCATGGCGTCCCACGCGGTCAGGAACTCGTCGAAGGAGCTCGTGCCCAGCACGACATCCAGCAGGCTGGACGAGCCGCCGCTTTTGTACATGGAGACGGCGCGCTCTCCCAGCTGGCCCTGCAGCACGACCAGCTGCGCCTCGGCGTCCTCCATGCGCTGCTGGGCGTCCTCGGCGGCGGCAACCGCCGCTTCGTGGGCGGCCACGGCTTCGTCGTAGTCGTCGTTGGCGGCGTTCAGGTCGGTCTGCAGCGCGTCGATGCGCTGCATCAGCTCGTCGGCCTGGGCCTGCAGCTCTGCGGAGGTTTCCGCATAGGCGGCGCCGCCCGAAAGCGGGGGCAGCCCGGCGACGGCAAGCGAGCCGGCCAGGACGAGGGCGCACGCGCCTGCGGCGGCGCGACGGCAGACAGTGCGTGGTGTGTTTCGAGATTGCATATGCACCTGCTCTTTCGTTTTCCGCTGCGCGGGGGCGCAGCATCCCCCGCATCATAGCAAAAGCGAACGGTGCGGGCGAACGCGCCCCCAAGATGCACAGAAAACGGCCCTGGGGAGCAGAGACGGGCCGCCTTACGCGCAGGGTAGCGCGGCCAGGGCCGCTTCCACGGCAGCGATCTGGTCCTCGGGCGTGGAGGCGCCCGCCGTCACGCCCACCACGGCGCAGCCGGCAAACCATGCGGGGTCCAGCTCGGAGGCGTCCTCCACGTGGTGGGTGCGCGCACAGCGCGCGCGGCAGATGTCGGCCAGGCGCGTGGTGTTGGACGAGTTGCGCCCGCCGATCACCACGAAGGCGTCCACGTGCTCGGCCAGCGCGGCGGCGGCCTCCTGGCGCTGGCGGGTGGCGAAGCAGATGGTGTCCTTCACCACCGGCTCGATGCCGCGCGCGCGCAGCTGGGCGATCACCGCGTCCAGCGCGGCGCGGGTCTGGGTGGTCTGCACCACAACGCCCACCGGCTCGCGCAGACCCTCCGGCAGATCCTCCGGCGCGGCCACCACCGACACGCGCGCGGCGTCGCCGCAGGCCTCGCAGGCGCAGGCGTGGATGCCCTCCACCTCGGGATGGCCCGCCTCGCCCACCACCACCACGTGCATCCCCGCGCGCGCCAGCGACGCGGCCGCCTTCTGGGCGCGGGCCACGTGCGGGCAGGTGGCGTCCACCAGCGGCAGCCCCCGCTCCTCCACGCGCCGCTTCACCGCCGGGGTCACCCCGTGGCTGCGGATGATGACCGTCTCGCCCGCTTGCGCGTCCTCCGTCGACGCCACGGCGCGCACGCCCTCGGCGCTCAGGCGGTCCACCACGCGCGGGTTGTGGATGAGCGGCCCCAGCGTGCAGGCGCGCCCGCCGCTGGCGACGGCCTGAAACGCCAGGTCGAGCGCGCGCTGCACGCCGTAGCAGGCGCCGGCTTGCTCGGCGCGCACCACCTTCATCGGGCCTCCCCCGCCGCCGGGGCCGCCGCGTCGCCGCCGGCCAGCTCGGCGGTAGTGTGGTGCGGGATGGGATGCTCGGCGAACACCGCCGAGAAGTCGCGCCCGCCGGGGAACAGCGCCGCCATGTCCACCTGCTCGCGCGGCACCTGCTGCGACAGCGCGAAGCACTCGCGCATCGCGTACCACGCGCAGCCGTCCAGGCGGTCCTCCTTCGGCAGGAAGTCGAAATCGCTCACCAGCAGCGGGTCGCCGTACTCCACGGTGATCTTCGGGAAGCGGAAGAACTTCCCCTTCTGCTTCACCAGCTCGGCGTTGCGCACGGTCATCGGCAGGATGGGCGCCTTGGCCATCTTGGCGATGAACACCGCGCCGGCGTGGATCTCGGGCGTTTTGGAGCCCTTGCCGCGGCGCGTGCCCTCCGGCAGGATGCCCACGCACTCGTTGTTCTTCAGCATGCGGGTGGCGCGCTTGATGGCGGTGCGGTCGGCCGAGTCGCGCTTGATAGGGATGGCGCCCACGCGCGAGAGAATCTGCCCCACCAGCCCGCCGGCGTTGTCGAACAGGCTCTCGCGCCCGATGAGGCGCACCCACTGCGACGGACGGGCCGCCAAATACATGAACGCCACGTCCAGAAACGAGGTGTGGTTGGCCACCACCAGCACGCCGCGGCGGTCTTTGAACCCGCGCAGGTTCTCGCGCCTGTCCACGCGGTAGCGGAAGCACAGCTTGAACACGGCGCCGATGACGATCCACGCCAGGTTGCCGAACCAGTGCGGGATCTGCTTTTCCGAGGACGTGCCGCCCAGCGGCATGTCCCACATCTTCTCGTAGGGCAGGAACATGGCGGGTTTCGCCCTCCTTTTTCGGCTAGCGCGAGCTGCGGGCCGCCGCGTCGCGCGCCATCCCGCAGATCTCGTCGATGATGTCCTCGATGAACCGGCCGGTGGAGTCCAGCATCACCGCGTCGTCGGCGGGACGCAGCGGCGAGGCGGCGCGCGAGGAGTCGCGCTCGTCGCGGGCGCGCAGGTCGGCCAGCACCTCGTCGTAGTCGATGGAGCCGATGCCGCGGTCGACGTTCTGGCGCACGCGGCGGTGCGCGCGCTCTTCATCGGAGGCGGTCAGGAACACCTTCACCTCGGCCTCGGGGAACACGGTGGTGCCGATGTCGCGGCCCTCCACCACGTAGTCGCCGGCCCGCCCGATGCGGCGCTGCTGGTCCAGCAGCGCAGCGCGCACCGAGGGGGCAGCCGACACCGGGCTCACCGCGCGGTCGATCTCGGCGGTGCGGATGGCGGCGGTCACGTCGGCGCCGCCGATGGACACTCCCGAGGGCAGCGGCTCGCCGGGCTGGTGGGTGAAGGCGATCTCCTGGGTGCGCGCGATGGCACCCAAAGCCTCGTCATCGTCGAAGGGCACGCCGTCCTGCACGGCGCGCCACGCCACCGCGCGGTACATCGCGCCGGTGTCCAGGCACGAGAAGCCCAGCTCGCGCGCCACGGCCTTCGCCACCGTCGATTTCCCCGCCCCGCTGGGGCCGTCTATCGCCACGATCATCGCGTCAACCTTTCCAAATCAGCCAGAAAACCCGGATAGCTTATCTTCACGGACTCGAACCCTTCCACCTCCACGGGCACGCCGGCCGTCATGCCGGCCACGGCCCAGGTCATGGCAAGGCGATGGTCGCCCTTGGAGTCGAAGCGCATGCCGGCGGGAACCGCAAGGTCCGGCTGGCCCTCGATGAACAGGTCGTCACCGTCAGCCCAGGCGTCCACGCCCAGCTGCGCCAGCCCCTCGATGACCGCGGCCAAGCGGTCGGTCTCCTTCACGCGCAGCTCGCCCACGTCGCGGAACACCGTCACGCCGCGCGCGTGCGCCGCCACCAGCGACAGGATGGGGATCTCGTCCACCAGCGAGGCGATGTGCTGCGCGGGGATCTCGCACCCCCGCAGCGACGGGGTGTGGCACGCCTCGATGACGCCGGAGGGCTCTTTGCCCGATAGCCCCGTGCGCGTGACGCTGACCTGGGCGCCCATACGCTCCAGCGTGCGGGTGAAGCCCACGCGCGCCGTGTTCAGGCTGACGTTTTCCACCTGCAGGGCGCTGCCCGGCGCCAGCACCGCCGCGCAGACGAGGAACGCCGCGGAGGACGGGTCGCCCGGCACGCGCACCTCGGCGGCCTTCAGCACGTTGGGGCCCTCCACCGACGCCATCAGGTCGGAGGCGGTGGTGGGCACGCCGAACTCGGGCAGCATCAGCTCGGTGTGGTTGCGCGAGCGCGCCGGCTCGTGCAGCACCGTGGTGCCCTCGGCGTAGGCGCCGGCCAGAAGCACGGCGGTCTTCAGCTGGGCGGAGGCCATGGGGGCCTCGTAGTCGATGGGGCGCAAACGGCGCGTGCCGGTCTCGCGCAGCGGCAGGTGCTCGCGGCCCTCCGGCTCGAAGCGCACGCCCATCTTCATCAGCGGCGCGGTGATGCGGCGCATGGGGCGCGTGGACAGCGACGCGTCGCCGGAAAGCTCCACGGTGATGTCCCACGGCGCCAGGATACCCATCAGAAGCCGCGCAGTGGTGCCGGAGTTGCCGCAGTCAAGCGGCGCGTCGGGCTGCTTGGGGCCGGCCGCGCCCCAGCCGGTGATGCCGCCGGCCAGGCTGCCGTCAGGCTGCTTCTCAAGCGACACCTGGGCGCCGAGCGCCTGGACGCAGGCGATGGACGAGCGCACGTCCTCGGAGTCGAGCACGCCCATCACGCGGCTCGTGCCCTCGGCCATCGCCGAGAACAGCACCGCGCGGTGCGAGATCGACTTGTCGCCCGGCACGTTGATGGTGCCGCGCAAGGGCCCGGACAGCGGCTCGATGCGCGTGGCTGGCTGGTTTCGCTGGTCATTCGACATGGCTGTGCTCCTTCGCGCTCAGGGGTGAGAACGACACCGAGAACCCCGCCTTGATGAGCGCGGCGGAAAGCGCGCCCACGTCGCCCTCGTCGGTGAGGATGAGGGAGAGCACGGCGCTGCCCTCGGTGATGTGGTCTATCTCGATGGACTGGATGTTGCAGCCCGCGGCGCTGGCGATGGTGGTCACCTCGGCCACCACGCCGCGGCGGTCCTCCATGGGAATGCGCACCTCCAGCAAATCCTCGGTGGAGGGCACCCACGCAGCGGGCAGCGCGCGGCGCGCGTCGGCGGCCTCGGCGAGCAGACGAGTGAACGCCGCGCGGTCGCCCGCCTCCAGGGCGTCGGAGAACGTCCCGATGATCTGGCGCATCTCGGAAAGCCCGGCGCGCACGGCCTCGGCGTTGTCGAAGGCGATGCCGCACCACAGCTCCGGCGAGCCGGCGGCGATGCGCGTGGAGTCCTTGAACCCGCCGGCGGCCAGGCGCATGAGCGAGCGGTCGGCGTCGGCGTGGCGGCTGGCCAGCTGCATGAGCGAGGACGCCACGAAGTGCGGCACGTGGCTGACGATGGCCACCGATTGGTCGTGGTCCTCCCGCCGAAGCGCGATGACGCGCGCGCCCAGGCCGGTGAACAGCTCGTGCAGGCGCGTGAAGTGCTCGGGCGGCGTGGCGTCGTCGGGGCACAGGATCCAGTAGGCGCCCTTGAACAGATCGGCCCGCGCGCCGGCGATGCCGCTGACCTCCGAGCCGGCCATGGGATGCCCCGGCACGTAGTTGTGCGGATGCGACAGAATGCGCTCGGCGGCAGCCGCCAGGCGGGCCTTGGTGGAGGCGGTGTCGGTGACGACGCCGCGGAAATCCCACTGCGCCAGAAGCGCGAAGATGGACTCCGCCGCCCCCGCCGGCGTGGCCACCACGGCCAGATCGCACCCGTCGCGCACGAACGCCTCGAACGCCGGATCGTCGGGCGCGCAGGCGCCGTCCACCCAGCCGCGTTCCCGGGCGGTCTGGCAGGTGGCGGCGTCCACGTCGGCGCCGAACAGCGCCGCGTCCGGGTACGCCTGCCGCAGCGCGGCGGCCAGCGAGGCCCCGATGAGCCCCAGGCCCGCCACGGCGATGCGGGAAAACGGCGCCGCGGGCGCGTCGGGTCGTTCGCAGGTTGAAGCCATGGAAGCGCTTGCCTTTCTTCGCGGGCGCGGGGCGCAAACGCCGCCGCGCGTTGCCTGTCCGGGAGATTCTAGCACGGCCCGCCCGCCCCGGCGATGTCGGGAGCGTTTCGGACGCGCGGCGCCGCGCGGGGCGAGGCCCCGGCCGACGGGCGGCGCGGGGCGCACGGGCCGTGCGGGCGGGCGGGGGCTCAGTCGATGCCCGCCGCGACGCGCAGGGCGGCTGCCTCCTCGTCGGAGAGCAGGCGCCACTCCCCCCGCGGCAGCGCGCCCAGCTCAAGCGGGCCGAACGCGGCGCGGTGCAGCGCGACCACGGGATGCCCCACTGCGTCCAGCATGCGCTTCACCTGGTGCTTGCGCCCTTCGCGCAAACCCAGCTCCACCACGTGCCGCCGCCGCGCGCGCCGCCGGCACGCCGACCGGTACTGCGCCGAGCCGGCGGGCAGGCCGGGCTCTTCCAGAAGCGCGCGGGCCGCCCGCTCGTCCTCGCCCGACAGAAGCCGCGCCTGGGCGGGCTGGGTGGGGCCGTCGTCCAGCATGACGCCCGCCCGCAGCGCCGCCAGCTCGGCCGCCGTGGGCGCGCCCTCCACCAGCGCCAGGTAGCGCTTCAGCACGTGGTGGCGCGGGTGCAGGAGCCGGTTGCCCAGATCGCCGTCGGTGGAGAACAGCAGAAGCCCCGTGGTGTCGGCGTCCAGCCGCCCGATGGGGAACAACCCCGGATAGCGCTCCGTGGGCACGAGCTCGGCCACCGTGGGACGCCCGAAGGGGTCGGCCATGGTGGTCAGGGGGCCGGCCGGCTTGTGCAGCATGAGCGTCACCGCCCCGTCCGACAGGCGCACCGCCACGCCGTCCACCGCCACCTCGTCTGAAAGCGGGTCCACCTTGCTGCCCAGCTCGCGGACCACCTGCCCGTTCACCGTCACGCGGCCCGCCGTCATGAGGTTTTCCGCCCCCCGCCGGCTGGCCGCCCCGGCCCGCGCCAAAAACTTCTGCAACCGCATCGGCACGATGCGCTCTTCCTCACTCATCGTCGGTCTCGAACACAAGCTCGCTGAAGTCGATCTTGTCCACGACTCCCAGGCCGCTGGCCAGCGCAGCCGCGAACGGGCTTTCCGCCTCGCCCGGCTCCGCCGCGCCATCGGGCGAAAACGCGTCCGGAGCGTCCAGCGCGTCCGCCCCACCTGCCACGTCAGCCGCCGCGACGGCGCCCGCAGCCGTGCCCGCCTCCAGCGCCGCGTCGCCGCGCGTGGCCGACAGCCGTTCGCGGATGAACGCGCGCGCCTCGTCGTCGGGCGCGAACTGGTCTAGGTCGGGCAGATCGGCCGTGCTGCGCAGCCCGAACTTCTCCAAGAAGGCGCGCGTGGTGGCGTAGAGCACCGGGTTGCCCGGCGCGTCGGCCGTGCCCGCCTCGCGCAGAAGCCCCTTCTCCACCAGCGAGTTGATGGAGCTGTCGGAGTTCACGCCGCGCACCGCCGCCACCTGCCCGCGCGTCACCGGCTGGCTATAGGCCACCACGGCCAGCGTCTCCAGCGCCGCCTGCGAGAGCTTGCGCGTGTCCCACGACACCACGTACTTCTCGATGAGCTCGTGGTAGGCCGGGTGCGTGAACAGCCGCCAGCCACCCGCCACCTCGCGCAGCTGGATACCGCGCTCCTCGCGCGAGAAGCGCTCGCGCAGCTCTTCCAGCGCCGCCTCCACCTGCGCCGGGTCCACCTCCAGCATGTCAGCCAGCGCGATGACGCCCACCGGCTCGTCGGTGACGAACAGAAGCGCCTCCACCGCGCCGGGAAGCTGGCTTTCCTGCAGGCCCTGGAACATGGGCTAGTCCTCCTCTCCCACCGACGTGAGCGAATCGTCGCCGGTCAGATCCAGATCGCCGGATCCTTCGATGTAGGAAACGGCGATATCGCCGAACGGCTCGTCCTGGGAAACGGTCACCATCGAGCGCTTGTACAGCTCCAGGATGGCCAGAAACGTCACCACCACCACCGGCGTGGGCGTGTCCGCGTCCACCAGCTCCGAGAACCGCAGCCGCTTCTTGTTGCGGATGCGCTGGTGGATGGCGCGCACGTGCACTTCCACTGGGATGGGCTTGGCCGCAATGTGCTCCGACTCCAGCAGGAACGCCTCGCGCCGCGCGAAGGCCCCAGCGGCCACCAGCGCCAGCCCGTCCAGCGTGACGTCGCGCAGAAAGTCCGGCATGACCTTCAGAAACGGCGCGTCGGGCCCGAACGGACGCGCGTGCATGCGCCCCTCGGCCTCGAAGCGCACGCGCAGCGCCGAGGCCGCGTTCTTGTACTGCTTGTAGGCCAGCAGGCGCTCCACCAGCATGTCGCGCGCGGCAGAGGGGGCCAGCTCCTCTATCTCGGCGTCCACCTCGTCGCGCTGGCGCGGGATGAGGCTTTCCGCCTTGATCTCCAGAAGCGTGGAGGCCACCAGCAGAAAGTCGCTGGCCACGTCCAGGTCCAGGTTGCGCATACGCGACACCTCGGCGAGGTACTGGTCGGCGATCTGCGTGACGTTGATGGCCCCGATGTCCACCTTCTGACGGCTGACCAGGTACAAAAGCAGGTCGAAGGGGCCTTCGAACGAGTCGATGCGAACGCGGTAGGACATGGCGGCCTAGACCATCCAAGCGTACAGCAGCCCGTACAGGTTGCCCGCCGTGACGTCGAGGTACCACCCGACGGGGTTGATGCGCAGCACGTAGGGCAGAAGGATCAGCGCGACCAGAAGGATGGGCAGCGCGTAGCGCTGGACCTTGTAGTAGGTGCGCAGGTGCTTCTTCGGCAGCAGGTAGGCCAGAACCGACGAGCCATCCAGCGGCGGGATGGGCAGGATGTTGAAGAACAGCAGGTAGAGGTTGGTCAGCACGTAGGTGGGCAGGAACACGAAGTAGGCGTAGCGCACGACCACGTTGTCGATGGCCAGCTGCATCATGGGCAGCGCGAACCACAGCGCCGCAGCCACGGCGGCGCCGACGACGGCCTGCAGCAGGTTGGACGCGGGCCCGGCCAGGCCGACGACCATCTCGCCCTTGCGGGGGTTCTCGAAGTAGGCGGGGTTGTAGCTGACCGGCTTGGCGTAGCCGAACACCGGCATGTTCATGGCGAACAGGCACAGCGGCAGGATGACCGTGCCGAACGGGTCGATGTGGCGCGCGGGGTTCAGCGACAGGCGCCCCTGGCGCTTGGCGGTGGGATCCCCCAGCTTCCAGGCGGCGAAGCCGTGCGCCGCCTCGTGCAAGACGAGCGCGGGCACGAACGCCAGAACGGTGCAGATGAGGGATGGGAGGCTGTAGCTAAGCATAGTGCGACCAGTCTAGCGCAAGCCGCGCCGCCTCCCCTGCCCGCCCGGCGAATTCCACAAGCGCACCGCAGCGCCCGCCCTGCGGACGGGCGCCGGCGAAAAGGCGGGCGCAGGCGCGGGGCTTCCGCTACGCCAGAAGCGCGCGGGCGCTTTCCTCCAGCGCGTCCAGCATGGCGTCGGCGCCCGGCTCGTCCGGCGCCTTCGCGAACAGGTAGGCCTTTATCTTGGGCTCGGTGCCGCTGGGGCGCACGATCAGCTTGCCGCCGCCGGTCAGGCGGAACTCCACCACGTTGGCGGCGGGCAGATCGCCCACCCCTTCGGCGTAGTCCAGCGTCTCGGCCACGTCGCGGCCCGCCACCTGGGCGGGAGGCTGCGTGCGCAGGCCCGCCATGATGGCGTCCATGCGCTGCGCGCCGTCGGCGCCGGGGTACGACAGCGAGATCGTGCGGTTGGTCTGCCAGCCGTGCTTGGCGTACAGCTCGCGCATGGCCTGCACGAGCGTCTTGCCCTGCGCGCGGTAGAAGCGCGCCATCTGGACGATCAGCATGCTGGCCACCACGGCGTCCTTGTCGCGCACGTGCGTGCCGGCCAAATACCCGTAGCTTTCCTCGAAGCCGAACAGGAAGCGATCGGCCTCGCCGGCGGCCTCCAGACGGCCGATCTGCTCGCCGATGTACTTGAAGCCGGTCAGCGTGCGGCGCAGCTCGAAGCCGTACTCCGCCGCAAGGTCGTCGCACATGGCCGACGACACGATGGTGGTCACCGCCACCCGGCGCGAGAGGTCCTCGCCGCAGGCGGCGCGCCGGCTCGCCAGAAAGTCCAACAGCAGGATGCCCATCTCGTTTCCGCTGATGAGCGCGTAGTCATCGCCATCCTCGCAGGCCACGCCCACGCGGTCGGCGTCAGGATCGGTCGCCAGCAGCAGATCGTAGGGCCGGCCCGCGGCCTTGGCGGCGCGGCACTCCGCGATGCCCGCCTCGAGCGCGGCGCGCTCTTCGGGGTTCGGGTAGGTGCAGGTGGGGAAGTCGCCGTCCGGCCGGTCCTGGCCGGGCACCACGTTCACGTACGGGATGCCGATGCGCCCAAGCACCTGGCTCACGCACTCCAGGCCCGTGCCGCACAGCGGCGTGTAGAGAAGCGACAGCGGGGCGGGGTCAGCGCCGGGCTCTTCCTGCGACTGCTCCAGCACCGCCTCGACGAACCGCGCGATGGTGTCCTCCCCGATCCACGAGATCATGCCCTCGAACGCGGCCTTCTGGAAATCGCACGTCTTGGCGCAAGGCGCCTCTTCGCCGGCGAAGTAGCCCAAGGCCGCGATGCGCGCGGAGATCTCCGCCGCGGCGTCGCTGGTGATCTGGCAGCCGTCGGGACCGTAGACCTTGTAGCCGTTGTAGGCGGCGGGGTTGTGGCTGGCCGTCATGTTGATGCCCGCCGAGCAGCCCAGATCGCGCACGGCGAACGACAGCGCCGGGGTGGGCTCCACGCGCGGGTAGACGAAGGCCTTCACGCCGTTGGCCGCCAGCACGCTGGCCGCCGTGTTCACGAACAGCCGGCCCTTGTGGCGCGAGTCGCGCGCGATGGCCACGCTGGGGTTGTCGAAGTGCGCGTTCAGGTAGTCGGCCAAACCCTGGGTGGCGCGCGCCACGGTGTAGACGTTCATGCGGTTGGTGCCCGCGCCTATCACGCCGCGCAGCCCGGCGGTGCCGAACTCCAGGTCCTGGAAGAACGCGTCGGCGGTCGCCTTCGCGTCGCCGGCCATGGCGTCCAGCTCGGATGCGAGCTCGCCCATCTTGGCGAACTCCGGCGAGAACCCGCACGCCAGGGTGTCCCCCTCGACGTTTCGGCGCCACTGCTCCCGCATCGCGTCCATCTTGCGCTCGTCCACGTGAAAGCCCTCCCTCGCCTCGCCCGCCCCGCAGCGGGGCGGCGCCTTTCCGATGCGCCCCATTGTCGCGCATTTCCCGCCGTTGCGGGGCAAACGCCGAAGAAAACGCAAAGGGCGGCGGGCGGAAGGGCGCGCCGGGCTGCGGAGCGGCGGGTTCGGCGGCTGCGGGCCCTGGCGGCGCGGCGGGAAGCGGCACGGGCGCCCGCCCTCGGGGCGCCGGGACGCTGGGGCGGGGCGCGCCGCGGGCTGCGGCCCCGCCTTTCCGCGCGCACTGCGGCGCGGCGCCTCCGGCGGCTACTCCCCCACCATCTGCTGGACGTACACGTCGTTGCGCAGGGCGCGGGCGTGCTCGGGGCTCAACTCGCCCGCGCGGCGCATGGCCTTGATGAACTCCAGCTCGCGGGCGAGCGCCTGGTCCTGGATGTCGATGACCGCCTCGCGCACCATCCCCAGCGCCATCATGTGCGCGGTGATGCCGTCGGCTTCGTCGTCCTCGATGTCCGCCAGCGCCTCGGCGATGGCGTCGGAGGACTCGTAGAGCTCGCCGCAGCGCGCGGCCAGGACGCGCCCGCGGGCGGCTACTTCGGGGCTGGCCTCCGGCGCCAGCTCCACGATGCGGTCGGCGTAGCGTTTCATGACGATGGCCGTGGCCGGCTCGTCCACTTCCTGCGGAAGCGGGACGCCGGCCGCCTGCGCGGCACCCGCCGCCCCCTCGCGCGCGTCCGCGGCCGCTTCGCCCGCGTTCCCCTTCACCGCGCCGGTGAGGTGGCTGTCGGCCTGGATGGAGGCCACCACGCGCTCCAGCAGCGCGATCTCGGCGTCGACGTAGGCCCGCGAGCGCTTCTCATGCGCTTTGCGCGGGGCCAGAAGCCGCAGCGCGAAGTTCGCCAGCAGGAGCGTGCACAGGATGACGCCCGAGGCGATGGACAGCAGCTCGTCGCGGTAGGGAAACGCCTCGCCTGCCGCCGTGGCGGCGGGCATGGTGAGCAGAAGCGCCAGCGTGATGCCGCCCTTCGGCCCGGCGAACGCCATGGCCAGCGTCCCCTTCAGCCCCCGGCGCGTGAAGCAGCTCCGCGCGCCCGCCCCGCGGCGCACGGCGTCGACCAGATCCATCCCGAAGATCCACAGGAAGCGCACCGCCTCCAGCGCCACCGCCACGGCCAGCACCACGGCCACGATGCCGGCGGCGCCCAGCGCGCCGTGGTCCAGCGCCAGCGTCAGCACGCGCGGCAGCTGCATGCCCAGCACCACGAAGATGATGCCGTTCATCACGAACTCGAAGGTCTTCCACACGCTGGCCGCCTGCATGCGCAGCCGCGCCGTGGCGGCGGTGCGCTTCTGCGGCAGCAGCGACAACGCCATGCCGGCCATCACCACGGCGATGACCCCGGCCAGATGCAGCTGCTCGCAGATCAGGTAGATGACGAAGGGCGCCAGAAGCTCCAGCACCACGTGCACCGTGGGGTTGTCCAGCCCGAAGCGGCGCACGCCCGTCAGAAGCAGCCAGAACGCCACGCCCAAAACCGCGCCCGCCGCCATGCCGCCGAACAGCTCCAGCGCGAACTCCTCGCCCGCATGCGTGAGCGAGAACGCGCCCGAAGCCGCCACGCCGATGGCGCACTTGAACGCCACCGTGCCCATCACGTCGTTCAGCAGCGCCTCGCCGTTCAGCAGCGCCTCGTGGCGCTTCCCGAAGCGGAACTCCTTCGCCAGCTGCGTGACGGCCATCGCGTCGGTGGAGCCCATAGCCGCGCCCAGCGCCAAACACGCCGCCAGCGGAATGGCGGGCACAAGCGCGTGCAGCGTCCCGCCCACGACCGCCATGGTGGCCAGCACCAGCCCGGTGACCAGCGACGCGATGCCCCAGCGGTTGCGCCACAGGGCGCCCGAGTCCACATGGCGCGACTCGTTGAAGTGCAGCGGCGCCAAAAACAGGATGAACAGAAGCTCGAAATCGATGCCCTCCGACAGGGCGCCGGGCAGGGCGAACGCGATGACCGCGCCCAGGGCTATCTGCACGAGCGGCAGCGACACGCCGCGCACGATCTGGTCGAGCAGGCTCGAAGCCACGATGGCGACGAGCAGGAACAAGATGAGTTCGAGCAGCTCCACGCGGCCCCTTCCTCCCAGCGTCCTTGCGATGCCGCCACCCTACCACAGAACGCCCCAACGCGCCGCACCGCGCAGGCAGGCGGCACCGGGCGGACGCCGCGGAGCGGATGCGCTAGACCAGACCGGGGAAACCCTGCTGGCGCAGGGCCTCGTACAGGCCGATGGCGACCGAGTTCGCCAGGTTCAGGCTGCGCAGGCCCGCGCGCATGGGAATGCGCACGCTGCGGTCGGGGTGGGCGGCCAGGATGCCGGGGTCAAGCCCGCGGCTCTCGCGCCCGAACACCAGAAACGCGTCCTTTCCGTAACGCACCTCGGTAAAGCCGCGCTCGGCGTGGCCGGTGAACAGGTGCAGCTCGTCTGCGCCGTGAGCCTCGAAGAACGCCTCGGCGCAGGGCCAGCGCACGATGTCCACCTCGTCCCAGTAGTCGCATCCCGCGCGCTTCAGGTTGCGCTCCGTCGGGCGGAACCCCATCGGCTCCACCAGGTGCAGCCGCGCCCCTGTGCACGCGCACGTGCGCGCCACGTTGCCCGCGTTCTGCGGGATCTCCGGCTCCACCAGCACGATGTTGAGCATGTCTGCCGCTCCCCTCTCTGTGCCCGCGCCGGGAATCCGTCCGGCTCCTTCAGCCTGTTCGAAATCGGGAAATCACCGAAGCCGCCCCGGGCAGCCGGCGCGCCGCCCGGCAGGCCCCGAAACCGGCCGCCCTTCGGCCAGCGCCCCGGCCGCTACAGCGCCGCCTGGCGCGCCATCTCGGCCTCCAGCTCCTCGGTGAGCTCGAACCATTCCTCCTCGGCCGCGGCCAGACGCTTCTTCAGCTCGGCGTGCTCGGCTATCACGTCGGTGGAGGCGTCCTCGTTCAGATAGAAGTCGGGGTCGGCCAGAAGCGCCAGCACCTCGTCCATGCGCGCGTTGTCGCGCTCCATCTGCGCGTCCAGCTCGGCGATGCGCTTGCGGTGGTTCTTCAGCACGGCATAGGCGCGGTTGCGCGCCTCGGCCTCGCGGCGCTTCTGCTCCTTCGACTTGGGAGCGCTGCCGCGCGGCGCCGTCAGCTGCCCCGGCGCGGCCGCACCCGCCGCCGCCTCGGTTCCCTTCGCCTTGCCCTTGTCCTTGCCCTGGCCGCCCGCGGCCCGCGGCCCGCCGTCGGTGGAGCCTGGCGCGCGGCGCGACGGCGCGACGGCCCCGCCTGCGGATCCCTTGCTGTGCGGGATGTCCTCGCCCATCACCTCATCCACCAGCGAGCGCTCCTCCGGCGCCGGGCCGTCCAGCTGGCCGCTCTTGAACAGGTAGTAGTCGTAGTCGCCGTTGTAGACCGTCACCTTGCCGTCGCGCACCTCCACGATGCGGTTCGCCACGCCGCGGATGAGGTGCCTATCGTGCGTGATGAACAGGATGGTGCCCTCGAACACGTTCAGCGCCTGCTCCAGGATGTCGGCGCTGGCGATGTCCAGATGGTTCGTCGGCTCGTCCAGGCACAAAAGCGGACGGGGCGCCACCAGCATCTTCGCCAAGGCCAGACGGCTCTTCTCGCCGCCGGAGAGCACGCTGACCTTCTTCTCCACGTCGTCGCCCTGGAACAGAAACGCGCCCAGCAGCGTGCGCACTTGGCTGATGGACCAGCCGGGCGCGGCGTGGTCCAGCTCCTCGAACACGGTGTTGCCGGGCGAGAGCTCTTCCAGCTGGTGCTGCGCGTAGTAGGTCTTGCTCACGTTCACGCCGTACTCCACCGTGCCCGCGTCGGGAGCCAGCACGCCGGCGATCATCTTCAGCAGCGTCGACTTGCCGGCGCCGTTGGGACCCACCAGCGCCACCTTGTCGCCGCGGTACAGCGTGAAGTCCAGCCCGTCGTAGACGGTCTTGTCGCCGTAGCGCTTCACCAGGCCGCGGGCGCGCACCACCTCGTCGCCGGTGCGCGGGGGCTGCTTGAAGTTGAAGTGGACGGTCTTGCGCTCCTCGGGGATGACGATGCGCTCAGCCTTGATCTTCTCCAGCTTCTTCAGGCGGTCCTGGGCCTGCTTGGCCTTCGTGGCCTTGTAGCGGAACTTCTCGACGAACGCCTCCAGATGCGCGATCTCCTCGTCCTGCTTGGCCTTCTCGGCGCGCAGAAGCTCCAGCCGCTCGGCGCGCGTCTTCAGGTAGGCGGAGTAGTTGCCCTTGTACAGGTTCACGCGCGCGTTGTCCACCTCGGCCACGCGGTCCACCATGTTGTCCATGAACGCGCGGTCGTGGCTGACCACGATGACTGTGCCGCTGTAGCCGCGCAGAAAGCCCTCGAGCCACTTGACGCTCTCCAGGTCCAGGTGGTTGGTGGGCTCGTCGAGCAGCAGCACCTCGGGGTTTCTGATGAGCAGCTTCGCCAGCGCGATGCGCATCTGCCAGCCGCCGGAGAACTCGCTGGTCAGGCGCGCGAGGTCGGCCTGCTTGAAGCCCAGGCCGAACAGGACGCTGCGCACCTTCGCCTCGATGGTGTAGCCGCCCAGCACCTCGAACGCGTCGCGCGCGCGGCCGGCGGCGGCCAGCTGCTGCTCGGTGGGGTCGTCGCCCAGCTCGGCCTCCAGGCGGCGCAGGCGCTGCTCGGCTTCGAGGATCTCCACCTGCGACGACATGACCTCGTCAAAGATGGCACGCTCTTCCATCTCCACCGCTTCCTGCTCCAGGTAGCCCACGCGCGCGCCCTTGGCGAACACGACGCGGCCCGCGTCGGCGTCCTCCTGGCCGGAGATGATGTTGAGCAGGGTGGTTTTGCCGGCGCCGTTGGGCCCCACCAGCGCCAGGCGGTCGTATTCCTCCAGGCGGAAGGAGACGTCGGAGAACAGCGTGCGCCCTCCGAAGGATTTCGAGACATGTTCAAGCTGCATGATCATGATGCGCGCCTTCGTTTCAGTGACGGGCGGACGGCGGCATGCCTGCGCGCCGGCGCCCGGATTGCCGTGCTTCGTTCAGCTGCCCGGTCGCCCCGCTTCGCGCGCCGCCTGCGACGGCAGGCGGGCGGAGGGCGGCGGAAAGCCAACCGCTTATGATAGCCGAAAACCGCGCCGCATGTTCCAGTGAACGCGCGCCGGCCATGCAAGGCCGGCGAAGACGAGGCGGCGCGCCGCAGGGCGAAATGAAACGACCGCAGTCCCAAACCCGCCACCGAGCCGCGCCACGCGGACGCTACAATGGGAACGCGGCGCGGCGTTGCGCCCGCCGCCCCCCCTCGAAAGGAGGCCGCCATGACGATGAACCCCCACACCACGGCCACCGGGCTGCGCACCGAGAGCAAGCTCGCCTCGAAGGCCGCCGCCACGAGCGCCCCCGCACGCGCCGCCAAGCGCTCCTTCACGCCCGCCGCCCTGCTGAGCGCGGCGTTCATCCTCGGCGTGACGCTCATCGCCAAGGCGTTCTACGACTAAGGCCGCAACCGGAAGGGCGCAGCGCCCGTGCGTTGCCGGCGCAGGCGGTGCGCCGATAGCGGCGATGCGGCGTCGGGGGCACCGAGGACACCGGCGAGGAACCTCGGGGCAGCAAGAGCCGCCAAGGACATCGGAAAGAGTTGCCGAGAGCGCCAACCGAAGCTGCCGAGCGAGCCGAACGAGCCACGAAACGAGCGGAACCAGAAACCGAAGGCCTCGGCAGCGTGACAGCTTTGCAAGCCGTCACCTAGCTTCTTGATATTCGCGCGTTTCGACCCAACGAAAATCGGCTGAAAAAAGCATTTGACGAACGCCGTTCTTCTGGTAAACTACGTTCTTGCTGACGCGCCGAACCGCTTGGCGCGACGGCTTGACAACATGGGCGGTTAGCTCAGGGGGAGAGCACTACCTTGACACGGTAGGGGTCACAAGTTCAAATCTTGTATCGCCCACCATGGATTGCCAGGCCACCGGGTCGTTTCCCGGTGGCCTTTCTCTTTTCCAGCCCCCAAGGATCCGCGGATTCTGCAAATGCTCTGCTAACGGGGCAAGGCCGCGCCCCCCGCGCACCCGAGACAACGCCGGAAGGGCTCCTTGGCTCGGCGCGCAGAGCCTAGCTGTTGAAGATGGCCATCCACGACATGCCGTCGCGCTCGGCGGTGCGCAGGAACTGCATGCCCATCTTCGAGTTGATGATGTTGTTGTAGGCGATCTTGGCCGCCGGCCCCACGATGAAGAAGTTCACCAGCACGGCGCACGCAAGCGACAGCGGCAGCGTGGTGAAGTACGCGACGAAGAACTCGGCGGGCGGGTTCAGCAAAAGCGTCATGATGGCGCCCATCACCGTGCCCATCACGCCCACGTTCGCCAGCGTCATGGCGATGCCGCGCGCGACGCCCTCGAAACGCGGCAGGATGAAGCGCGGGGCGATGAAGCCGATGGCGGCGTCGCCGATGAAGGTGCGCACCAGAAACGCGATGCAGAACACGAGCGGGTACATCCAGTGCGCGGTGGCGAAGAACTCCAGCCCCGAATGCTGCACGCCGTTGATGGTGGCCATGAACGTGACCATGCCGCCCACCATGAGCACTTTGAAGATGGCCTTGCCGGGCGCGGCGGCCGGCGTGTTCGCCTGGCCCTTGAGGCAGTCGAGGTAGGTGCACGCCGAGGGCATCGACGCGGCGGCGTCGCTGCGCGAGGGGACGGCTGCGGGCGCATCAGCCAGGATGCGGTCGGTTTCGTTCGTTGCCATGGCGGCGGTTCCTTTCGTCAGAGGCGAAACGGCGCGGCCAGGGCACGCGGGCGCACGGGCTCCAAGCAGGCGGGCGGGCAGTCAGGCGCGGACTCGCGAACCTGCAGGCACCGCAGCGCGCAGTGCCCTCTCCGCCCGCCTGCAGCATGGCGGCAGCGCGGTTGCAGCCGATGCGTCGTTTCCGTTTCGATAAGGGGAAGGGGGCGAAGCGCCCCGATTCGTCTCGTTCGCCTCCGATTATAGGGGGCGTCCCCCACGCTCCACGAATCCGCCACAGCTTCCCCCGGCGAACGGCGGGCGCCCAGACGCGCAGCCGCGCCCAAACGGCCCGCAAACCCGATCAGCGGCGCCGAGAGGGCCGAAACCGCGGCCTGCCGCTCGCATCCGCCTTCCCTCGGCGAACGGCTGGCTGTCCAGACGCGAAGCCGGGCACGCCCCGCTCAAGCGCGCTCCCGCCTGCGGCTGCATTCGACACAAGGCCGCCGGGCGCACTCCCTTTCGAGGCCGCCCGCCCGCATTCGCCTTCCCGGGCGCCAGCCAGCCTACCCCTCCAGCCGGAAGCGCCACGCGCAGGCGCACGTGCCGTCCACCGCCTCAGGATGGCAGCTGTCGCACGTGCAAACGATGCGCTCGTCCAGGGCGCGGGCGAAGCAGCCGTACTCCAGCAGCCCCACGCTCTTGCACGGGTGCAGCGGCATGCCCTTGCGGGTGCGCGCGGCCTGCACGCGGCACGTCGTCACGCGGAACACCAGCTCGTCGCCTTCCCAGCGCAGCTCGGTCTCGTTGCACAGCGACGTGAGCTTCAGCGGCAGCGCCGCGGCCAAGCCCTCCAGGCCGCAGCTCTCTCCCAGCCCCAGAAACGCCTTCAGGCGGCGCGCCTCGGTGGCCGAGTAGCGCCGCCAGGCGTTCTCGTCGTGGCGAATGGCCGCGTCCATGCCGCATTCCGCTTCGATGGACTGGAACCACGTCCCGTCGATGGCGAACAGGTTCTTCGAGCACAGCACCGCGTAGGCCGCCAGCTGCTCGCGGAAAAGGCCCGCAAGCCCGTCGCCGGGACCGAACGCGCGCCCGCCAACGCGCCCGTCGGCGCGCTCGCCGCCATCTGCGTGCGCACCTCCCGCTCCGCAGGTCCCGCGCACGGCCTCCTCGCTACTCGCCATCGGATGCCGCCTCCCCCATGCGGGCGACGATGCCGCTCACCAGCCGGCAGAACCCGTCCTCGGCGCGCTTGGCCACCTCGAACACCTCCGCGTCGCTGGGGTTGGCGCCTTCCACGCCGCACGCCATGTTCGACACCAGCGAGATGCCCAGAACGCGCATGCCCACGTGCCGCGCGGCGATGACCTCTTCCACCACCGACATGGCCACCGTGTCGGCGCCCCAGGCGCGAAACGCCCGGATCTCCGCCGGCGTCTCGAAGCTGGGCCCCAGAAGCCCCAGGTACACGCCCTCCTGCACGCGCACGCCCTCCGCGCGCGCCACCTCGTGCGCCAGCGCGCGCAGCGCAGGGTCGTAGGCGTCCAGCATGGAGAAGAAGCGCATCGACAGCCCGTCGGGGTCGGTGCCGACCACCGGGTTGCGGCCGGTGAAGTTGATGTGGTCGCTCATGATGCAGAAGTCGCCCACCTGGTAGGACTCGTTGATGGCGCCGGCCGCGTTCGTGGTGATGAGCGTCTCCACGCCCAGCTCGCGCAAGAGCCACACGGGGAAAGCCACCTCCTGCGCGGTGTTGCCCTCGTAGCCGTGCAGGCGGCCCTGCATGGCCAGCACCTCTGCGCCGCCCAACCGGCCTGCGACGAAGCGGCCCACGTGCCCGGTGGCGGTGGAGGTCTTCATGTGCGGCACCTCGCCGAACGGGATGAACAGCGCATCCTCTATCTGCTCGGCCAACGGCCCCAAGCCCGAGCCCAGGATGATGCCGATGCGCGGCGCGCGCTGGCCCATGCGCCCGCGCATGACCTCCCGCGCCTCCTGCAGGCTCTCCTTCAGCGCGTTGCGCGCCCCCTCGTTCGCTTCCGCCATGCCTCCCGCCTTTCGCTCGCTCCGGATCCGCGCGCCGCCACCGGGCGGGTACCGGGCAGCCGAGCCGCCCGATGCCCGCCCCGGCCCGCATCGCGCGCCGCCTCGGTATCAGATCATGTCAACTATCCCATTCTAGCGGACTGCCCGCCCTTGCGGCGGCAGATCCCGCATCCGCCCCGCATGCAGCCCGATGCCCTGCGCTTCCCCGGCCCTCCCCGTGGCGGAAGGCGCCGTTCCCGCCGCCGCGCCCGGCGGCTTTCCCTATACTGGAACCCGTGAAGAAAGAAGGAGGACCCATGACCGTCCAGCTGACCATCGAAGAGAAGAAGCGCCTTTACTGCACCCTCGACACGCTGCTCGATGAGAAGGAGAACGTGCCGCTGGCGGCAATCGGCGTGCTGCTGCACCGCAACGGGCTGACACCCCAACGCTACGGGTACGGCAAGCTCAAGCCCTTCCTGCAGGAGCTCGGCACCAACCGCGAAGGGGGCTTCCTCACCTTCGCGGAATGGGAGGTGAACGGCGGGCCAGACCTTCGCCACCTTCCACCGCAACCCCGCCTGGGACGAGGCCGGCGCCGGAGCGCGCTGGACCGACGAGCCGCAGGAGGGCGTCCTCCCGCCGCGCGACCCCTCCGCCGGAACGGTCGGGCGCTCCTTCGGGGAAACCGCTTGCACGCCGCATGCCGCAGACCCCGCCGAAGCAGACGCGCCCTTCGGCGACGGCGCCGAATGCGTCGCACAACCGGCCGAGCCGGCCACTGCAACCACGCCCGCCGAGCCGGTCGCTGCAACCGCCGAGCCAGCTCTGGCGCGCGGACCCCTCGCCGAGCTGGCCGCCCGCCTTGCCGCCCAGTGCGCCGCGCAGCCCGACTACGCAAGCGCGCCCGCGCCGGCGGAGATTTTGGCAACCACCGCGCCCGTGCTCACCGACTTCTGCTACGTCCCCCACGCGCGCCAGGAGCAGGTGCGCGCCGCCGCGCCGGGCTACCATCCGCTCGAGGTGGTCTGCGTCGGCTGGCAGGCCGCCCGCGCCGCCGAGGCCGTGCGCGTCTACGAAGGCAAGCTGGTGTTCCCCCTGCCCGCCCTGCGCGCCGACGGCAAGACGCCGCTGGAAGCCTCGCTCAAGCCCCAGACGGAGAGCGGCTCGAACCTGCTGCCGTGGTTTCTGTCCTACATCAACGACTTCGTGAAGCCCGATGGAGCGAAGACCGCGCCCAGCAAGGCCATCGAGCGGTTCGCGTGGCTGGGCAACTGGGACGCGTTCCTGGAGAAGCTGGCCGACGTTGCGCTGGACGAGCAGTGGGACTTCGAAGCCGGCCGCCCCGACGAGAACGGCCACAGCCGCGCCATCCTGAAAAGCTACCTGTGCACGACGTTTTACCGCCTCCAGAAGGAGGGCAAGGTGGCCATCGCGCCCGACGACACGCTGGCCGCGTTCAACACGGGGTTGGTGAACGACCGCTACGACGACATCTTCTGCTGCTTCGAGCCCTCCGCCGGCCCCATCCCCTGGGAGTTCGCCGGGTTCGCCACGGCGGGCGCGCGCGGGCTGGGCAAGCGCCTCGTAAGCCTGTTCAACCCCCTGCCCGAGACCGCCTCGTACTTCGACCGCAAGGAAGACATGCTCTTCAACCTGGACAAAGAGCTCATCACCGACTACGACCACGTGATCTTGGACAACATGGAGCGGCTGCCCATGGAGTTTCTGGAAGAGGAAATGCGCGGCAGCGCCGAGGCGACAGAAGTGCTGGCAGAGCTGCGCGGCGAGCGCGACCGCACGCGGCGGCGCGCCCTGTTCGCCGAGCTGAGCGAGATCGTTGACGGCGACGCGCGGCTGTTCCGCCGGCTGCGCTCGGGGCTGGAGGACGCCGTGGACACGGCGCGGCGGCGCGTGCGCTGGAACTACAAGACCGCCATCCCCTCGTACTACCCGCGCGGCAACACGATGAGCCTGCTGCTGCCGCTGAGCCTTCTGCGCGACAACGAGGCGGACGCGGCGCTGGTGGTGCAGCTGATGCCGTCGGGCAACTACCAGGGGCAGACCATCCTGACGATGCGCCAGGCCTACCAGAACGCGCGGCTGATCTGCCGCCCCGACAGCGACTGGCTCACCCCCGCCCGCGCCGACGCGGCCGAGCCCGACGATCCGGAGCTCGAAGCTGCCGAGCAGCGCGCCGACGGAACAAATGCGGAAGGAGAAACGGAAGCGCAGGAAGAAAGAGCCTGGTAGGAACCGTGCTTTCGCGCGGGGCGCGGGGCGCACGGCACGAGCGCCCCGCAGCCGCAGCCCGGCAACCAGCGGCCGCGGCCTGACAGCCCCTAGCGGCGGCAGACCAACACGCGCGGGCGCTCGGCCAGATCGCGCACAACGCGCACGTCAGAAAAGCCCACCGCCTGCGCGATGGCGGCGGCGTCGTCCAAGCAGGTCTCGTGCAGCTCGCAGGCGAAGCCTCCGCCCGGCTTCAGGGCCGATGCCGCCCATGGGACCAGGCGGCGGAACAGATCCAGCCCGTCGGCGCCGCCGTCCAGCGCAAGCGCCGGCTCGAACTCCGCCACCTCGCGCGGCATGTCCGCCAGCACCGCCGTGGGCACGTACGGCGGGTTCGACACCACCAAATCGAAGCGCCCCAGGTAGCGCTCGGGGACGGGCGCGCCCAAGTCGCCCTGCAGCACCTTCACGGAATCGGCGAGCCCCAGCGCGGCGGCGTTCTCGCGCGCCAGCGCCACGGCCTCGGGCGCCACGTCTACCGCGATCACGCGCGCGTCGGGGCGCTCGGAGGCGATGGCGCAGGCGATGCAGCCCGAACCCGTGCAGATGTCGGCCACCAGCAGCGGCGCCGCGGCGTCCTCCGGCCTGTCGCCGGCAGCGGCCCCCGCGCCCGCCGCGCCCGCGCCCGCCGCATCAGCCACGCCCGCCTCGGCCGCCGCACCAGCCGCCGCGCCGCCCTCCTGCGCGGCGGCCAGGCGCTCCTTCAGCTCCGCCACCGCGGCGGCCTCCTGCCGCGACGACTCCGCGCTCCACGCCGCCTGCCGCCTGCCCGCCGCCGGCAGGCACGAGAGCGCCTCGCTGACCAGCACCTCGGTTTCCGGGCGCGGGATCAGCACGCCAGGGCGCACCTTCACCGTCAGGTACCGAAACGGCGCCTCGCCCGTGATGTACTGCAAAGGCTCGCCCGCCCCGCGGCGCGCCACGAAGCCGCGCAGCACGTCGCGCTCGGCCGCGTCGAGCGGGCGGTCGGGGTTCAGGTACAGATCGATGCGCCGCAGGTCGCACGCCTCGGACAGCAGCCACTCGGAGGACACGCGCGGGTTCTCGTCGCCCTTGCGCTCCAGGTAGCCGCGCATCCACTCCAGCATGCGCTTGACGGTCCACACCTCGTTTTCGTTGTCGGCAGGGTTCACGTCAGCATCCGTCCAATCGCCGGGCGCTTCGCCGAGAGGCGCAGGCCCGCTCCTCCGTTCGGGAAAACGGCGGAGCCTACACCGCTTGCTCCAGCTTGCGGGCGCGGTCGGCGGCCTGCAGCGCGGTGATCACGTCTCCCAGCCCGTCGCCCAAAAGCACGCCGTTGTAGGTGGAGTTGAAGCCGATGCGGTGGTCGGTCACGCGGTCCTGCGGGCCGTTGTAGGTGCGGATCTTCTCCGAACGGTCGCCCGAGCCGATCTGCGCCAGGCGCTCGGCGCCTTCGGCCGCCTGCTGCTCGGCGAGCATCTTCTCGTAGAGGCGCGCGCGCAGCACGGCCATGGCCGCGATCTTGTTCTGCAGCTGGCTCTTCTGGTCCTGCGACTGCACCACCAGGCCCGTGGGCAGGTGCGTGATGCGCACGGCGGAGTCGGTGGTGTTCACGCACTGGCCGCCCGGGCCACCGGCGCGGTACACGTCGATGCGCAGGTCGCCTTCGTTGATCTGCACGTCGATCTCGTCAGCCTCGGGCAGCACGGCCACGGTGGCCGTGGAGGTGTGGATGCGGCCCTGGCTCTCGGTCTTGGGAACGCGCTGGACGCGGTGCACGCCGCTTTCGAACTTCATGATGGAGTACACCTTGTCGCCTTTGACCTTGAACTGGATCTCCTTGTAGCCGCCCGCCTCGGAAGGCGACACGTCCATCGTCTCGGTCTTCCAGCCCTGGGCCGCGGCGAAGCGCTCGTACATCTTGTACAGGTCGCCGGCGAAGATGGCGGCCTCGTCGCCGCCGGCCGCCGCGCGGATCTCCACGATGATGTCCTTCTCGTCGGCAGGGTCGGCCGGGATCAGCATGAACTTGATGTCCTCTTCCAGCTGCGGCAGGCGCGCCTCGATGCCGGCGATCTCCTCCTGGGCGAACTCCTTCATGTCCGGGTCGGCCAGCATCTCCTTGGCGGCCGCCAGGTCGTCCTCGGCCTGCACGAACTCGCGCGCCTTCTTCACGAGCGGGCCCTGGTCGGCGTATTCCTTCGCCAGGCGGTTGTATTCCTTCTGGTTCGCCAGGATGGCCGGATCGCCCATCTTGGCCTGCAGCTCGTCGTAGGCCTCGATGATCTTGTCCAGCTTCTCCCGCATGGTGGTTTCCTGCATGGGCGCACGCATCCTTCGCTTGAGTGGCTTTCCGTTCGGCGGGAAAAGCCCCGCCTCGCGTGCCGGGCGCGGGCCCGGCCGCGGTGCGCCCGGCAGGCCGACCCGCCGGGCGCGCGTTTTCGCAACCGATGATTATAGCAAAGGCGCGCCTACAGCGAAAGGCGCTCCGCCGCCTGCTCGGCGCACACCGCGCCGTCAGCCACCGCGGTCACCACCTGGCGCAACGCCTTGGTGCGCACGTCGCCGGCCGCCCACACGCCCGGCACGCTGGCGGCGCCGTCCTCGCCCGCCACGATGTAGCCCGCCGCGTCAAGCTCCAGCGCGCCGCCCAGAAACTCCGTGTTGGGCTGGGTTCCCACGGCCACGAACAGGCCCGACACCGCCAGCGTGCGCTCTTCGCCGGTGTTCACGTCGCGCACGGCCACCGCGGCCAGGGCGCCATCGCCGTCCGCTTCAAGGCGCGCCACCGTCGCGTTCCACACGAACTCGACGTTTGGCAGCCCCGCCAACCGCTCGTGGTAGACCGCCGTGGCGCGCAGGCGGTCGCGGCGGTGGATGAGGTAGACCTTCTCGCAGATGCGGGCCAGATACAGCGCGTCGGCGGCCGCGGTGTTGCCGCCGCCGACCACCGCCACGGTCTTGCCGCGGAAGAAGTTGCCGTCGCAGGTGGCGCAGTACGACACGCCGCGGCCGGCCAGCTCGTCCTCGCCGTCAACCCCCAGCTTGCGCGGACGGGCGCCCGTGGCCACGATGACGGCGCGGGCGCGGTGCGTGCCGAAGGGGGTGGAAAGCACCTTCGGGTCGGACGCCAGATCGACGCCCGTCACTTCCTCGCTCACGCTGCGCACGCCGAAGCGGTCGGCCTGCTGCTTCATCGACCACGCCAGCGCGAAGCCCTCGGTCCCCTCAGGGAATCCCGGGTAGTTCTCCAGCTGCTCGGTCTGCGCCAGCTGGCCGCCGGGCGACACGCGCTCGAACACCGCCGCGTCCATGCCGGCGCGCGCGGCGTACAGCCCCGCCGTCAGGCCCGCCGGGCCCGCGCCGATGATGGCGATGTCCAGCACGTCGGACGCGTTCGGGGCGGTTGCGGAATCGGTCATGGCATCCTCCTTCCCAAGGGCGCGCTGCGCCCGTCTCCGTTTCCCGCGAGTATACGGCATCGCGCCCCGCGCGACAGCCGGCGCAGGGCCGCGCAGGCAGGCGCGCCGCCGAACGGCGCCTGCCGCCGTTCGGGAAACATCGCGTGCGCGGCCCTTCCGCGGGCCGCGTGGTGGTATCATTGCGTTTCGCCGAAGAGGCGACGCCCGAACGCTCCCGAACGACGGCGCCTCAGGGAAGCAGGAGACCCCCGATCAAGCGAGGCGCCCTATGATGATCGTCACCGACACCGCTTCCGACATCCTGGAGGACGAGGCGGCGCGCCTCGGCGTCCGCGTGGTCCCGCTGGACATCCTTTTGGGGGGCGAGAGCTTCAACCGCAACACCCACGAGACGTTCGACCGCTTCTACGAAACGCTGGCCGCACGCGACGACTTCCCCACCACCAGCCAGCCCTCCCCCGACGCCTACCTGGCCCTCTACGAAGAGGCCCGCGCGGCCGACGAGGACGTTTTGGTCATTTGCCTGTCCGGCGCGCTTTCCGGCACCGTCGAGTCGGCGCGCATGGCGGCGGAGCTGTCCGGCTGGGAGGACCGCATCACCATCATGGACTCGCGCCACGCCATCGCCTCGCAGCGCCTCATGGTGGAAGAGGCCGCGCGCCTGCGCGACGAAGGGCTCAGCCCCCGCCAGATCCTGCCGCACCTGGAGCGCCTGCGCGACCATATCCGCATCTGCGGCGTGCTGGACAAGCTGGAGTACCTGCGGCGCGGCGGGCGCATCCCCGCGGGCTTGGCGAAGGTGGGCGACCTGCTGAGCATCAAGCCGGTCGTGGCCGTCGACGACGGGGCCGTGGCACCCATCGGCAAGGCGCGCGGGCGGCATGCGGGCGAGAAGCGCCTGCACCAGGAGTTCGAGAAGCACCCCTTCGATCCTGCCTGGCAGATCACATTCGTCTACTCGCTCGGCACGAAGATCGTCGAAGACTTCTCCGCCGACTTCTGCGCGCGCTACGGCATCGACCCCGCCACCACGCGCCTGGTCCAGATCGGCCCCACCATCGGCGCGCATCTGGGGCCTGACTGCGTGGGCCTGTGCTTCGTGGCGAAGGGTCCCGTCCAGTAGCGCGCGCAACCGCAACACCGCCGCGGCGCGCGTCCGCAACACCGCCGCAGCGCGCCCGCCCTTCCGCGCGCAACCGCGCTGCCTGCGCCCCCGCCTGCCATCTGCGCGGGCCGCATCCGCTGCACTTCGCACCTTGACGGCGCGGCGCGGCTGGGGTAGGTTCGAGCCACCTGCCAACGGGCGGCGCGCCGCCCCGCGAAGAGAAAGGCCCGCCATGCCCCTCATCAGCCAGCGCAAGGCCGCCATCATCGGCTGCGGCTTCGTCGGATCGTCCACCGTGTTCACCCTCATGCAAAGCGGGCTGTTCAGCGAGATGGTGCTCATCGACGTCGACCAGGACCGCGCCGAAGGCGAGGCGCTCGACATCGCCCACGGCATGCCCTTCGCCAGCCCCATGTCCATCCACGCCGGCAGCTACGCCGACGCCGTCGATGCCGACATCGCCATCATCACCGCCGGCGCCGCGCAGAAGCCCGGCGAGACGCGGCTGGACCTCGTGCACAAGAACGTCGGCATCTTCAAGTCCATCATCCCGCAGCTGGTCGAAGCGGGCTTCGACGGCATCATGCTGGTGGTGTCCAACCCGGTGGACATCCTCACCTACGTGGCGCTGAAGCTCTCCGGCCTACCCGCCAGCCGCGTGATCGGCTCGGGCACGGTGCTCGACAGCGCGCGCTTCAAGTACATCCTGGGCCAGCACCTCGGCGTGGACCCGCGCAACGTGCACGCGCGCATCATCGGCGAGCACGGCGACAGCGAGATAGCCATCTGGTCCACCGCCAACGTGTCGGGCATCCCCGTGAACGACTTCTGCGAGCTGCGCGGGCACTTCGACCACGACGAGTCGATGCGGCGCATCGCCGCGGACGTGAAGAACTCCGCCTACGAGATCATCAAGAAGAAGAAGGCAACCTACTACGGCATCGCCATGTCGGTGAAGCGCATCTGCGAGGCCATCATGCGCGACGAGAAGCCCATCCTCACCGTGTCCAGCTACCAGGACGGCCCCTACGGGCTGCACGACGTGGTGCTGTCGATGCCGTGCGTGGTGGGCCGCGCCGGCGTGGAGTACCAGGTGCCCCACCCCCTCGACGAGCACGAGACGACGCGTTTGCACGAGTCGGCGCGCACGCTGCGCGAGATCATCGACCAGCTGGAGCTGTAGGGGAAGCGGAAGGCGGCGGGGCGCTACAGCGCGTAGACCCCCGTCGCCATCCAGTACGGCACTGACAGCAACAGCCCTGCCAAGCAGATGGCCAAATAGATCCCGCAGTACGCCGCCATGGGGCCGTGGTTGACCATGCGCCCGTCCACCGAGTAGAACGCCGCCAGGTAGATGGGGTTCTGGTACATCATGAACCAGGGGTTCACCATCGCGTACACGGCGAAGCCCACCACCCACGGGTTGACGCCCAACGACAAGGCCATGGGAACCATGAACGCCATGAAGATGTTGATAAAGGCCATCTCGGAGGCGATGACGAACCGCAGCGCCACGGTGACCAGGGCGATTCCCGCCACGAACAAAAACGGCGACCACGCGAGGTGCTGGAGCGCCGGGCCCACGAGGTTCACCACCCAGGCGTCGATCCCCGTATAGGAAAACACCGTCGCAAGCCCCATCGCCGTGCCGATGAACATGAGGTTCTCCCAGTTCAACCCGCTGCGGAACTGGCGAAGCGTGCACACCTTCAATCCCAGGAACGCCGCCACGCCCGCGATCCCCACCGCCACCGACGGAATGCCGTGCAGCGGCTCCAAGATCCACAGCGCCACCGTGGCCAGGATGACGACGAGCATCTTCTTCTCGGCAGCCGTCATCGGCCCCAGATCCCCCGAGCGGGCGGACGCGCCCGTTGCGGCGCCGTCCCCAGACGCAGTGCGCGCCGCACCGTCCTCGGACGCGGCATCGCCTGCCGGGCGCGCATCGCGCCCGCCCTTTGGCCCGTAACGCAGCACGATCACCGCGTAATTCGCCACCGTCACAAAAACGAACCACGGCAGCGCCGCCAGGAACCAGTTCACCATGTTGAAGCGCGCCTGCACGTCCTCGGGATAGAACCCCAGAAGCGCGTAGCCGATGACGCAGGCGCTGACGAACAGCGGCCCGACGGTGCGCACGCCGGTAAGCGATGCCAGGAACAGCCCGTTCATCGGGCGGCTCTTCGGCTTGTAGCCCAAAGACTCGCCGATGCCGAAGGAAAGCGGCGTGATGACGGCCAGCTTCGCCGACATGCTGGGAATGAGCGGGCCGATGACGGTGCCCGAGGCGATGATGGCCGCCGTCTGCGCCTTGAACGTGGCAGGGAACCGGTTCAAAACCACGTGCGCGATGCGCGTGGTCAGCCCGCTTTCCTTCATGCCCACGCCCAGGCCGAACGCGGCGAACAGCAGCCACCACGTCTCGCCCGAAAACGACGCGAACACCGTTTCGGTGGGCACGCCCGCCACGACGATGAACAGCACCGCCATGATGAAGGCGGTTACCATCTCGGGGAAGATGCGCAGCACCCACCACACGATGGCCCAAAGAAGGATGCCCATCGCCTGGGCGCCCTGGGACGACAAGCCCGCCGCCGGCAACGCCAACGCCGCAACGACGCCCAAAACGACGCCGGCCACAGCGCCGGCGTACAGCAAGATCTTCTTCGCGTTGTCGTTGACCCGCGCCTCCACCTGCGCGCCTCCCCTTCAAAACCGGCGTGCCCTGCACGGCACCGGGATCCTGTTGTGCGACAAGGACGCATTATCCTCCCAATCCAGGGGGAACGCAAAGGGCGCGGGTTTCAGCGCAGGTCAAAAACGAACCTTCGGGGAAGGCGGCTCCTAGCACGCGGCTCCTAGCACGTGGCTCCGCCATCGACCACCAGATGCTGGCCGGTCATGAACGACGAGGCGTCGGAAGCCAGGTACAGCAGCGCGTTGGACGTGTCCTCCACGGTGCCCGCGCGGCTGATGGGGGTGCCCTTCACGATGGCCGGGCCGAATTGCGGATGCGCAAGCGCCATGTGCGTCATGTCGTTCCCCTTTCTTCCCATCCTTCGCTTATGCGCTTTCCCACCGGGAGGCCGCGCCCTTTCGGCTGGTGCGGCGAAAGGCGGCGCGAACCCGGCGCTTGCCTGAAAGCTGGCGGCCGCCTAGCGGCCCATCATGCCCATGAGCTGCTCCATCGTCAGCAGCGTGGGCGTATCGGGCGCAGCGTTCTCGTGAACCGCGCGCACGGCGCCGGCCAGCTGCTCGATGGGAGCGTGCACCTCGATGAAGCTCCCCAGCTGCTCGCGCGCGTCGAAGTAGAGGACCTTCAGGCCCTGGCCCGACACCATCTCCATGGCCACCTCGATGCCGGCCGCCTCGAACTCGGCCCGCACGACGTCCACGTCGTCGGCCCAGATGCACAGGTGGTGCAGGCCGTAGCGCCCCAGGTCCTTGTACACGTCGGGCTCGTCGGTCTTGACCTCGATGAGCTCGAGCTGCATCGCCCCCAGGTTGCCCAGCGCGCAGCGCGTGCGCGTGCCGGAGGGCTTGCCGCGGTAGAGCAGCGACGCGGGCTCGGACACCCCCAGATCGACGAACGGCCCCGCACCCAAGCGGTCGCGCAGGTCCTGCGCCGTCCGCTCGATGCTCTCCACATAGTAGCCGAGCTGCTTGATGCCGTAGGTGCCGATCAGTTCCTTGCTCATGGTTCCTCCTTCGAAAACAGGGCGCGCCCGTCCGAGGCGACGGCCCGGAGGGCGCAGCAATGGCAGGGTTCGCCGCGCAGGAGCTAGACCTGGGGCGGTTTGGGGGCGCCAGGGGCCGCCAGAGCGCTCGGGGCGGCCGGCGCGGCGGGCGCGCCCGGCATGATGGGCGGCATGACGTTGGCCGCGTCGAGCTTCGCCTGGTCGGCGTCGAAGTCGATCCTCTTGTTCTCAAGCGGCGCGCCGCACTGGGCGCACGCCGTGGCAACGGGCTTGTTGCTGGCCCCGCACTGCGGGCACTTCTTCATGGATATCTCAGCTGGTCTGAAGCACATCGGTTTCCACCTTATCCTTGTTTTCCTGCAGTTTCCGCCTTGCCGCTACGACGCTTCCAGAAGGTCGATGGTGAAGTAGAGGTCCTCACCGGCGAGCTCGTGGTTGTGGTCGAAGTAGACGAAGCCGTCCTTGAAGCCCAGAACCTTCACGCGCAGCGATTCCTCGGGCGTCTCCACCACGATGTAGCGGCCCACCGGCAGATCCCCCGCGTTGGGGAAGCGCGCGACGGGCACGCGCTCGATAAGCGCCTCGTCGTAGGGCCCGTACGCTTCCTCCATGGGGATGCGCACCTTCGCCTGCTGCCCCACGTCCATGGCGCGCACGGCGTCCTCGAACGCCGCCAGCATGGTGCCCTCGCCCAAGGTGAACTGGAACGGCTCGCCCACCAGGTGGGAGTTGCTGAACTCGGCGCCGTTTCCCAGCGTGCCGACGAAATCGACCTTCACCGTCTGCCCGTTTTCAAGCATGGCCCCTCCTTCTCCTTCCTCGCGCGGCGCTTGCGGCCCGCGCCGCCGCGCCGCGCCCGCGCCGAAGCCGCCCGGCGGCCCCGGCATCCAACAGCTAGCGCGCCGGCTGCCAGCTGCCGAAATCAGACGGCTTGCCCGTCAGGGCGTTTCTCCATTCGCCGTCCACCTTCACGAACAGGGGGCGCAGCGCGATGTGGCCGCCATGCCGCGACGTGCCCACGTAGGCCACGTCCCCCGTCCCGGCAACGTCCATCCAGACGTTGCCCGTCACTTCCACGTACCGTCGGCCATCGACGCCGGTGAGCGTGACGGGGAACTCGTCGATGCCGCACACCGGCACCTCGCGTATGCCCGCGCGCTCGCAGTGCGCTCGCACGGCCTGCGCACAATCCATGCGACCCGCGTCCTCCTTTCCGCTGCGCCCCTTGCCGCACGGGGCGCGCCCGGCCCTCCGAGCGCGCCCCGCAGGTCGCGGAGCCTTGTTCGCCGTCGACGCTTGGCGCCAGGCGCTACGCCAGGGCGATGTCGGGCAGGCCCTGGTCCTTCTCGAGCGTGGAAACCGCCAGCTCCTTCACCTTGCCGTCCTTCTCGATGGTCACGGTGTAGTCCGCCGCCGGGATCTCCTTCAGCCAGAAGTCGCCCCAGATGTCGGTCTCGGTCTCGAAGGTGCCCGCGTCGCTTTTCGCCGTCACCTTGGCGCCCTCGACGATCTCCATCGCCTCGGGGTCGTACACCGTGGCGGCGATGAACGTCTGCGGCAGGCCCTTGTAGTACACGTGCGAGCCTTCCTCAAGCTGCTCGGCGCCGGCGAGGTCGAACTCGCTCTCGTCGCCGAAGCGCAGCGCGCCCACCGGGCAGTTGTCCACGCAGCGCGGGATGCGGATGGGCGAGTCGGCGTCGTCGATCAGATGCGCACAGCCCGTGCAGCCCTGCGGGATCTGCAGCTCTTCGTTCCAGTACACGCCGTCGAACTTCTCGGCGATGTCCTTGCGACCCTTGGCCTTCTCGGGCTCGATGACGATGAGCCTGTCCTCGCGCTCCATCAGAACCTCGGGCGCGTATGCGCGGATGGCCTCGGTCTGCGCGCCGATCTTCGGAACGTAGGACACGCGCACGTGCGATCCCGCGCCGCGCTCCTTCTCGTCCACGCGGCACCAGAACTGGCCGATCTCGGGCTGTTCGGCCGCGTAGGGCAGCCAGGCATTGCCGCAGTGTTCGTCTTTGCAGCCGATCTGGCAGCTGTGGCAGCCGGTGCATTTCTCCAGATCGACGTAGAAAATCTTCGACATAGTCCCTCTCCCCTCTTACTGCTCGACAACCCAGGAGCTGTAGTTGATGCCGATGGCCGGGTCGTAATCGCGCTCGAACGCATCGGGGTAGTCGCGCTTCCAGCCCTCGTACTCTTCCTTCGTCACCTTGGCGGCCTCCACCAAGTAGCCGGAGACGGCGAAGCCGCGGCAGTTCTTGGAGATCTGCTTCTCCGGGCTGATGAGGTTCGCCGCGCCGCCGCGGTCCAGATGCGGGGCGATGGGATCCACGCGGCTGCCCTTGTTCACCACCACGGCGCCGGGAATCACACGCTCGGAGATACGCGCACCCAGAAGGATGGTGCCGCGGTCGTTGTAAAGCTTCACGATGTCACCGGCCTTTATGCCGCGCGCTGCCGCGTCGGCGGGGTTCATCCAGATGGGCTCATAGAGGTAGCCGTCCGGACCCTTGACCTTGCAGGTCTCGATCTCGCGGAACCACTTGATGTCGTCGCCCTGCACGTGCACGCGCCAACGGCCGGGATTCGCCGTGATCAGCAGCGGGTAGTCCTTGCAGCGCTCGCCCCACAGCGTCTCGTCATGCGTCCAACCCTCTTCGGCCGGGCCGCCGACGGTCCAGCGGGCCATGGGCGTGCGCTCCTTGTCATCGGGGAAGTTCTCGGCCAAAGCCTCGCTCCAGAACTCAAGCTTGCCGCTGGGCGTGTCAAGCGGCCAGTGCTCCGGGTCGTTGTAGAAGCCGGTCATGCCGGCGGGCAGCTTGTCCTGCTCGGGATCCTGGTGCGGGAAGTAGAAGCCGTTCTTGTTCAGATCCTCGAAGGAGATCTCCTCGCCCAGACGCGAGTTCTGGAACTCGAACTGGCGCCACTCGGCATAGGTCATGCCCATGTCGATCTGCTCGCGCACGCCGAAGCGCTCGCCCAGCTCGCAGGCGATCTCGAAGTCGGACTTCGACTCGCCCACGCGGTCGCAGCCCGGAGGCGTGATGGCCGAAGAGCGGACGGAGACGACCATTGAGCCGCCCATCATGTCGTCGTCCTCGATGCAGGTGGTCACCGGCAGCACGAGGTCGGCGAAGAGGCTGTCGTTCTCGAGCCACTGGTGGTTGGTCACGAAGAACTCCACCTCGTCGGTGCGGATGGCGTCCTGGTAGCGGAAGCCGCCGTCCCAGCAGTTCATGTTGCAGGGCTTCTCGGACCACAGCATGTGAACCTTGCTGAACTTGGGCATGTGCGCCTTCTTGTAGTCCAGCGCCGCCTGCATCTCCTCCAGGCTCTTGCCCTGGGCGCGCGCCAGCTCGGGGGAAACCGAGCCGAGCGCCGCAAGGTAGGACTCGGGCGTGGTGGGATAGGTGTTCTTCTCGAACTGCTCGGAGGTCTCCACGTAGACGATGCCGGGCGAGCCGTACCACTCGGTATGGCCCTCCAGCAGCGCCTCGGCGATGAGCGTGCGCGGGATCTTCTGCTCGGAGGGGTAGAACATGCGGCACTGGTTGGCCATGGAGAACGGCGCGGACGTGGAGCGCGCGATGGTCTCCTTGCCGATGAGCGAGGCGTTCATGAACGCCTGCTGGACGCCGGGCTTGCCGAGGCCCTGCAGGCCCAGCAGGTAGGCGTGGGTGCGGCCGGGCTCGAAGCTGTAGGGGCCCTTGATGGCGCCGGAGCTGAAGTGCACCGAAGCCGTGATGAAGCGAGCGCGGTTGCGCGCGTAGGCCTTGATGGTGTACTCGGGGATGCCAGTGCGCTCGGCGGCCCAGGCGGGCGTCTTGGGGATGCCCTCTTCGTCGGTGCCCAGCACGTAGGCCTTCACCTTGTCCAGGCCGACGGTGTGGGTTTCCACGTAATCCTTGTCGTAGAGGCCCTCGGTGAACCACACGTACATGACGGCGAAGTCGAGCGCGGCGTCGGTGTTGGGCAGGATGGGGATCCACTTGTAGTCGTGGCAGCACGCGGTGTAGTTGCAGAACGGGTCAACCACCACGAACTTCTTGCCGCATTCCTCCCAGAACTTCAAAAGGCGCGACCACATCTGCGACGCGTAGTTCTGGGTGAGCTCCCAGTCGCCGGCGGCGAACGCGATCATCTCGGAGTGCTCGGAGATGTCGCGCAGTACGTGCCAGGGGTTGTAGCCGGTCTGCGGCGGGGCGGGCATGCCCAAGCCTTTGTTGCAGCCGCTGCCCCAGAAATGCTTGGCGCCCCAGTACCAGCCCTCCACCGAGTCGGGCGTGCGCACCTCGCGCGTGTAGCCGCCCAGCTTGCTCATGAAGGTGGAGTGCATGCCGCCGCCCGAATGCAGGTTCTTCGACTCGCGGTGGCCGTCCTCGCCGATGGTCAGCACCGAGTACGGGCCGTAGGCATCGATGATTCGCTTGATCTCGCTTTCCATGATGTCGAGCGCCTCGTCCCAGCTGATGCGCACGTACTTGGACTTGCCGCGGTTGGCGGCGTTGATCTTGGCGGGGTCGCCGCCCGGCTCCCAGTCCACGCGCTTCAGGGGGTAGCGCACGCGGTTCTTCGAGTAGACGCGGTTCTTGTACGCCAGCGCGAAGTAGTTCGGGCGCGCCTTGTACCCCGGCGTGAACTCGTGGTCGCCCACCTTGATCTTCCACATCGAGGGAGCCAGCTCCTCCTCGGTGTAGGTGTCCAGGTAGTGGACGGGACGGATGCGCACGATCTTCCCATCTTTCGAGTCGACGTAGGTCAGATCGCCGCCCGTACCTCCGCATGCAATGCTTTGCACGGTCGTCTTCAGCTCGCTCATCAACTCTCCTCTCCTCTCCCGTTTCGTGGATGCGGGCATCCCCCATCTTCCTGCGCGCCGCCAGCGGACGGCGTGCGGAAGCGATGCCCCACGAAAAAGGATAGGGAGGAAAAAGGCGCGGCGTAATCCGCAAACGGCCCCTCTCGGCGTAGCCGAGTGGCTACGATCGGGCGGTGAGCGGCAGAAGGCTAGCCCAGGCCCGCCTTCACCGCCAGCACGGCAAGCTGCACGCGGTTGTCCACGCCGAGCTGCAGCATGATGGAGCTGAGCTGCTTCTTCACGGTGCCGACGCTCAGGTACAGCTCGGCGCCGATCTCTTCGTTGGTCTTGCCTTGGGCCACGAGGGAGAGCATCGTCTTGTCGCGCGCGGTGAGCCCCTGGACCTCGTGGCGCAGACGCGAGGCAGCCCCTCCGTCGGCGGCGTTGCCGACGGAGGCGCGCAGGCGGGCGAACTCGTCCACCACCGGCGCGGTGACCGATTCGGACAGCGCCATCTCGCCTTGGACGACGCTGCGCAGGCGGTCGTGGAGCTTGCGCGCGGGGGTGTCTTTGAGCAGGTAGCCGCGCGCGCCGTTCTGGAGCGCTTCGAACACGTAGTCTTTGTCGGACTCCACGGTGAGCATGACGATCTTCGCGTCGGGCGCACGCCGAAGGATCCGCCGCGCCGCCTCCACGCCGTCCATCCTGGGCATGCGGACGTCCAGAAGGATCAGGTCGGGCGCAAGCGAGCACGCCAGCTCGACCGCCTCTGCGCCGTCGGACGCCTCGGCCACCACCTCGAACTCGGGCCAACGCTCGATGAGGCTGCGCACCGCCTCGCGGTAGAGCACCTGGTCGTCAACGAGCAGGATCTTCGACGGCGTATCCTCCACTGTTCCCCCTTCGCCCCGCAAACGGACAAGCGGCCGCATCGCGGCTCATCATGCCATGATAGGCGCTTTGATGGTCACCGACGTTCCGCCCTCGCCCGAATCCAGCGAAACGGAACCTCCGATCGACGCGGCGCGCTCGCGCATGATGCGGATGCCCAGCCGCTCCGGCGCCACCTTGGACGGGTCGAACCCAACGCCGTCATCCGCTACGACAAGCGCCGCCGAGCCGTTCTCGCGCCGCAGCGTCACCTTGACCGAAGAGGCGCGGGCGTGGCGCACCACGTTCTGCAGGCATTCGTTGACGATGCGCGCCAGCTGAAGCCGCGCGTACTCGGATACGACGGTCGCGGCGTCGCCCTCTTTCGAGAAGACCACCTCGCAGCCCCACTGCGCCTCGAAACGCTGCAGGATGCCCACGATGTCCTCCTCCAGATCCCCCTCGCCTTCGATGGGGGCGCGCAGCGAGAGCATCTCCTGGCGCAGGATCTTCGTGATCTGGCGCGCCTGGCCAGCCACGGCGTCCACCTCCCGCGCCGCCCCCTCACCGTCGCCCTCGTCGAGGCACGCCGCCGCGATGTCGGCGCGGATGGCCAGGGCGCTGACCATCTGCGAAACGGTGTCATGGATCTCGCTGCTCAGACGCTTGCGCTCGCGCAGCATCTGAAGCTCCAGGTCCTTTTTCGACATCTGGATGCGCTGCACCAGCACGCCCAGCGCCTTGCCGATGGCCAAAAGGAAGCCGAAATCGCCTTCGTCCCACGGCAGCGGGCGAGCGTAGCCCAGCGTCAGCATGCCTACCACGCCCGAAGGGGTGTCCAGCGGGATGCTCACGCCGCTTTTGAACCCCAGCTCCAGCGCCTGGGGCGGGATGACGTCCTGGTCGTGGGGATGCAGGTAGTCCATGACGATGAGGTCCGCCGCGTCGATGAGGCTGGCCATGCGCCCCAGATCCGAGGTCACCACCGTGTTCTCGTCGGGCTCGCCCACCACGGCGTCGTAGTACGCAGCGCACTGCATGAAGCTGTAGCCGTCGAACTCCAGCAGGTGGAGGTGGGCGGAATCGGCCTCAAGCTGGCAGGCGGCGGTGCGCACCATCCTGCGGTACACCAGGTCGGGATCGGCCGCCCATTCCACCGACCCGCACAGCGCGGCAAGCACCTCGAACCTGTCACGATGCATGTCCGCCCCCCCTTCCCGAAAGCCCTTCCATCGGCGCGGCTGCAGCATCAGCCCGCCGTCGCGCCGTTTCGCGCCCTCCGCACTGCCGCCGGCCCTCACTCCCCCGGCGGCGCGGGCAGCTTGCCCAGCGGCACCATCGTGGGGCACGGCAGCCGGCCCTCCCGGTACGCCTCATCGCTGCGCCCGCACGGGAACCCGCAGACCACCCGATTGGCCCGGCACGGCTTAGGGGGAACCGCCGCACGGAACGCCCCCGTCATGTCCGCCCCGCACATCGGGCAGCGCGGGCGCTCCACCCCACCGCGCTCCAGGATCTTCTGCTCCATCACGTTGCGCTTGTGGGGCAGGTCGAACAGGATCAGGTACTCTTCGCGCGTCATCGAGCTGCGGTGCCCGCAGATGGGGCAGTCCGCCTCCACGATGCGTTTCGGCCGGCACTTCCCGCAGCGCGGGTCGCATGACGCCGCATAGCACATCGCCCGTCCGCCTCCTTCGCTCGAAACCCCGCCGTCCCTCAGCCGATCTGCGCTTTCAGCTTGTCGCAGCCGCAGGCGCAGCCTACCGGGTGAAGCTCGCGGTGGATGGCCGACTCGTGCACCAGCGCCACCAGCTCGATGTCGAACACGGCGGCGTGGCCCGCGAAGGGATGGTTGAGGTCCACGACGGCGCCGTCCGCATCCGCCGACAGCACCTTCGCGTCGATGGCGCCCGCCGGCGTCCTCAGCACGATGCGCTTGCCCGTCGCCTGCACGCCGCCGTCCGGCAGCAGCGAGGCGGGGATGCGCTGCACAAGCGACTCGTCGCGCTCGCCGAACGCCTGCGCCGCCGTCAGGGACACCCGCGTCCGCCCGCCCGGCAGCAGGTTGGACGCCGCAACCTCCACCGCACTGGGAAGGTCCGACACGCCGAGGCGCACCGTGAGGGGGCTCTGCGCCGCCCGCGTGTCGATGACCGTCGTTCCATCGTCAAGCGTCGCCGTGCAGTGGAGCGCCACCGTCTCCCCGAAATCCGCCATGCCGCGCGCACCCCCTTGCTTCTCGCTTCCAAAGCCTACGGAAAGCAGCGTACCCCTGCGCAGGGGAAACGCGCGCGCATAAGGCCGATCGTCTAGGAAGTGGGGCCGATCGGCCCTTTTCCGACGAAGCGGGCGGCCCCGCAGCGGCGCCTGCTCCAGGGCGGCAGCGCCCGCGTCGCGGCGCCGGGGCAAAGCGGCATGCGGCGCCAGCGGCAAGCGCGCCTCCGGCCGGCAGCGTGCCGCCTTCTACCGCGCCGCGCGCTGGGAGACGCGCGTGAGCGAGAGGGCGCGCAGCGGGCCGTCCTCGCCGTCGGCGGAATGCGCCTCGTTCCACGCGTCGAGGCAGGCGCGCAAAAGTACGTCGGGGCGCAGGCTGCCGTCGGGCTTGGCCTCCAGCTCGAACGAGGCCACCGCGCCCTCCACCTGCGGGCCGGACACCAAGAAGTCGGCCGTGCGCAGCACCTTCTCCTTCTTCTTGCGCACCACGCGCACCTCCGCGGGCAGCACCAGGCCGCCTTCCGGAGCGCGAGAGAGCAGCGCGCGGTACGCCGCCACCGGATAGGCCACCGACGCGGCCGCGTCCCGCGGGCCGATGTAGCGGCAGGCGTGCGGCATGAGGTCATCCACGCTGGCGTCCTGCAGCGCCGCCAGGGCGCGCTCGGGCGGCACGTAGCGGGTCATCTGCAGGTCGAACACCTCGCAGGTGCTGCCCACGCCCACGGGCAGCGCCGCGCCGAAGGCGATCTTCATGTGGGGGCTGAAGCCCTGGCTCACGGCGAAGGGCAGATCCGCCCGCCGCACGGCGCGCTCCAGCGCGCGGGCCACCTCCAGGTGCGACAGCAGCGCCAGGCGGCCCTGCTTGCAGAACTCCACGCGCAGGCGGAACAGGTTCGGATCAGGCATCGCGCGCCTCCCCTTCCTCGCATCGGCCCTCATCCGCCGCATCGGCGGCGTGCGCGCCCGACGGCGTACGCGGGGCGGCCAGCTGGTTCTCAGCGCCCAGGTCAGGGCAGGCGCCGCAGGCGGTGCAGCGGCCGAACGTGCAGTCCGGCGTCGTGCGCCCCTCCTGCGCCAAACGGCGCTCGCGCGCCAGGAAGCGCTCCGACACGCCCGTGGAGATGTGCGCCCACGGCATCACGCGGTCGGTCGGCCAGGCCGTCTGCGCCACGGCGGCGGGGTCGATCCCGCACGCCGCGGCGGCCTCGCGCCAGGCTTCCTCGTTGAAGCACTCCGTCCACGCGTCGAAGCGCGCGCCGCGCCGCCAGGCCCCTTCAACCCACTGCGCGGCCTCGCGCCCGCCGCGGCTCATCACGGCCTCCACGAAGCTCGTAGACGGGTCGTGCCAGTGCACGTCCACCGCCTTGTACTTCACCGAGCGGCGCAGAAGGTCCACGCGCCGCAGCGCCTCCTCGGGCGCGATCTGGCCGTCCCACTGGAAGGGCGTCTGCGCCTTGGGCACGAACAGCGCCACGCTCACGCTCACGCGCACGCTGCCGCGCTGCTCGGGCGCCACGGCGGCCTTGGCGCGGTCGTAGGCGCGCTGGGCCAGGCTTGCGATGCCCTTGATGTCGTCGTCGGTCTCGGTGGGAAGCCCGATCATGAAGTACAGCTTGCAGCGCCGCCACCCCGCCGCGAACGCGGCGTCGATGGCGCCGAACAGGTCGTCCTCGGTCACGTTCTTGTTGATGACGTCGCGCAGCCGCTGCGTGCCCGCCTCGGGCGCGAAGGTCAAACCGCCCTTCTTCTGCCCGGCCACCAGCCCCGCCATGTCCACGCCGAACGCGTCCAGGCGCTGCGAGGGCACCGAGATGCGCACGCCCTTGCCGTCGAGCGCGCGGTTGAGCCGCGTGAGGATCTGGGCGATCTGGGAGTGGTCGGTGGACGACAGCGAGGTCAGGCTCACCTCGTCGTAGCCCGTGGCCGCCAGGCCCGCCAGCACCGAATTCACCACGTTGTCGGCGGTGCGCTCGCGCACGGGGCGGTACATCATGCCCGCCTGGCAGAAGCGGCACCCGCGGGCGCACCCGCGCAGGATCTCCACGTTCAGCCGGTCGTGCACCACCTCGGTGAACGGCACGATGCACGGCTCCCAGCCGCTGCTGGCGGAAAACCCTTCGTACAGCCGCTTCTCGATGCGCTCAGGCAGGCCGTCCTCCAAAGGCTCGATCCACAAGCCCGCCGCCTGGGCCTCTTCCTCGCTGCGCCAGCGGTACAGCGACGGCACGTACCAGCCGGGGGTCTGCGCCAGCGCGCGCAGGATGGCCGCGCGCGGCGCGCCCTCCTGCCGCAGGCGGCGGATGAGCGCCAGCGCCTCGGGCACGGCCTCCTCGCCCTCGCCGATGGAGATCGCGTCGAAGAAGGGCGCGTAGGGCTCGGGGTTGAACGCGCAGGGGCCGCCGCCCAGAACAAGCGGGTCGTCCTCGGCGCGCTTGTCGGCATGCAGCGGGATGCCGGCCAGATCGAGCGTCTCCAGCACGTTGGCAGCCGCCAGCTCGTGCGGCAGCGTGATGCCCACCGCGTCGAACTCCGCCACCGGCGCGCAGCTTTCCAGGCTGAACAGGGGGATGCCCTCCGCCCGCAACGTGTCGCAGAACGCCGGCGCCGGCAAAAACGCGCGCTCGGCCGCCAGGTGCTCAGCCGCGTTCACGGCGTTCACCAGGATGCGCAGCGCCTGGTTGGCCTGGCCCAGCTCGTAGGTGTCCGGGTAGACCATGCAGAAGCGGAAGTCGGCGTCGTCCTTGCGCACGCAGCCGAACTCGTGGTTCAGATAGCGTGCCGGGCGCTCGGCCGCCGCCAGAAGCGGCTCGAGGCGCAGCCACAGATTCGTGAGCTTGCTCATGCGCGCGCTCCTTCCGTCTCGTCCGCCGCGCCCGTCCCGGCGCGCTTCGCAGCGCAGCCCCGCGCCGCGGCCGCCAGGCCCCGCGCGCGCTCCGTCGCGCGGCCCAGCACGGCCCGCGCGCCCTGGGCGGCGCCCGCGGCCGCCACGGCGGCGTCGCGGGCGCGGGCCGCCGTCTCGGCCAAACCCGCCGCCGAGCCGCCGGCCTCGAAGTACTCGATGGCCGCGCGCCCCATGGCCTCGGTGCCGGCGTAGCCGATGGCCGCCTTCACCGCCCAGCCCAAGGCCGGCACCGCGCCAGCCACCTGGCGGGCCGCGGTGCGGCAGGCGAAGGCGCCGCCCACCACGCAGGCCAGCTCCTTCACGCGCGCGATGCTCATGGGCTGCCCGTAGGCCGCCGCGATCTGCAGCAGCATCTTCGCCTGGTTCAGCGTCATCACCGGCATGTCGGCGCCAGGGATGAACATCACCAGGCCCACGCCCGCGTTCTGCAGCGCGGTGGCGCCTACCGCCTCAAGCGACAACGGGCGGCGCACGAAGGGAAACGCCAGCGCGAACGCCAGCTTCTTCTCGCGGCACGCCGCCACCACCCACGCGCCCATGCGCTCCTTGAGCTGGCGCGCAGAGGCTTCGTCAAGCTCTGCGGGCTCAGCCGCGTCGGCGTCGTACTCCACGGCGGCCTGCGGCTTCCCCTTCGCCGCACAGGCCAACCGGCGCGCCAGCGGCACGCCCGTCCCGCCCGGCGCCACCACGTCGCCGTCGGGGATGGGGCTTCCCGCCGCCTGCGCCAGCTCTAACACGAGCGTCGGCAGCGTGGTCAGCACCATGGCCGGCACCCCTGCCGCGCGCAGGCAGGCCGCGGCCTGCCCCACCCGCTCGTCGGTGCCCGCCACCACCACAGCCGCGTCGTCGCCGGGGTACGGCGCCGCCAGGGCGTCGTCCAGCGAGCCGAACGCCACGCGCGCATGCGGCGCCTGCGGGCTGAGAGCCGCAAGCGCCAGCTCCAGTACGTCCTGCGGGCAGGAGGCGTCCACGTAGACCGTCGCCGACACCGGGGTGCGGCCGGCCTCGTCGATGCTCATCGCTTCGTCGAGCACCGCCTTCACATCAATGGGTAGCTGCATAACCTTCCTTCTTCCCGCTGGCCGCGCCATGCGCCCACACCGAGCCGATGAACCCGAGCAGGGCGAAGTTCACCACCATGAACGACGAACCGTAGCTGACGAACGGCAACGGGATGCCCGTGATGGGCATCAGCCCCACGTCCATCCCGATGTTCTCCAGAATCTGGAACAGCCACATGCCCACCACGCACATCACGATCATCATGCCGAACATGTCGCCGGACCCCCGCGCGATGCGGATGCACACGACCACCAGCGCGGCGTAGAGGGCCAGAAGCGCCATAGCGCCGACGAAACCCAGCTCTTCGGCCAGCACGCAGAAGATGAAGTCGGTGGGCGCCTCGGGCAGGTAGCCCAGCGTGCCCTGCGAGCTTTGCAAAAGCCCCTTGCCGAACAGCCCACCCGAGCCGATGGCGATCTTGGCCTGCTGCAGATTGTACCCTTCGTCGGACAGATCGGCCCCGCCCTGGTCCAAAAACACCAGCAGGCGGTTGCGCTGGTACTGCTTGAGCAGGCGGTACTCCCAGGTGCCGTCGGCCGTCTGGTACTTCAACACCTCGTCGATGGCGAACACCGCCACGATGGCCGCCACGAACAGCCCCAGCGTCACCAGCAGGTACTTCAGACGCGCGCCGCCCACCACCAGCGCGGTGGCCGCGATGAACAGGTACACCAGTCCCGTGCCCAAGTCGGGCTGGGTCATGATGCACAGAAACGGCACCAGCATGATGCCGAGCGCCTTGCAGTACTCGCGCGGGGCGTCCAGCCGCCCGCCGTAGCGCGCCATCACGCTGGCGTCCAGCAGGATCACCGTGATCTTGGCGAACTCGCCGGGCTGTATCTGCATGCCCACGTTGATCCAGGACGTGGCGCCCATGGTGGTCACGCCGATGACGGGCAGGTGCGGCGAGAGGATCAGCACCACGTTCACGACAAGGAACACCCGCGTCATGCCCGCCAGGCGGCGGTAGTCGAACCGCCAGATCAGCACCATGGCCACGATGCCCGCCGCCACGCCGGCCGCCTGGCGCGAGAAGCTGTAGTCGGGGTCGTTGGCCACGGCCGACCACACCACCACCAGCCCGTAGCACACCAGGATGCCCACCACGACGAGGAACGGCAGGTTGAGCGCCGGGAAGCGCCTCTTGCGCGTGGAGCGCGCCACCGCCTTGTCCGGCGCGGCGAGCGAGTCGATCTGCGGCAGCTGTGCCATGGCGAAGCCTCCCTTCGCTTCCGTCGTCGTTTCGGGCGCCCTGCGCGCCCCTTCCCTGCGGCCTAGTCGGTGCGGCCGGTGCTGGTCACCGTCACTTCCACCGACTCGCCGCCGAAGCCCGCCACCGTGCCCATGTCGGTCAGCGTGCCGGCGTCGTAGGCCAGCGCGGCGCCCATGGCCTCAGCCCCCAGAGGCGAGGCCGAGTCCGCGCCGCCGCCGCCCTGCTCCACCACGCAGGTGACCACGTAGCGCGGATCGTCCTTCGGGCCGTAGCAGGCGAACCAGGCGTAGTCGTTCTGCCCGGCCACCTCGGCGGTGCCGGTCTTGCAGCACATCGTGGCCGGGTCCACCCCCGCCTCGCGGAACGACGCGGCCACCGACGCGTTGTCGGTCGCCACGCCGTTGAGCGCGTCGCGCACCAGCTCCAGATCCTCCTCGCTCACGTCCGGGGTGGCCACCACCTCCGGCTGGAAGCTCACCACCACCTCGCCGTCGGCGTTGCGCACCTCCTTCAGCACGTGGGGGCGCATGATGTCGCCGGTGGCGATGGCGCCGTAGGCCACCGCCAGCTCGATGGGGGTTATCAGCACGTAGCCCTGGCCGATGCTCATGTTGGTCATGTCGCCGCCGAGCCACTGCGCCTCTTCGGGGCGGTTGCGGAAGTACTCGGCCTTCCACTCCGGCGTGGGGATGCGCCCCGTCGTCTCGCCGCCGATGTCGATGCCGGTGGGCTGGTCGATACGGTACTTCGCGATGAAGTCCTGCATGGCCGTGGGGCTCATCTGGCCCGCCTGGCCCTTGTCGTAGAAGTCCTTCGCGATGGCGTAGAACACCGTGTCGCACGAGTTCACGATGCCCCCGCGCAGATCCAACGTGCCATGCCCGTTCAGATCCCAGCAGTTCTGCGGCTGGCCGGTGTTCCAGCCGTCCCACGAGCCGGTACACACCCAGGTGGAGTCCTCGGTGCAGATGCCGCACTCCAGCGCCGCCAGGCTGGTGAACGCCTTGTAGGTGGACGCCGCGGGGTACTGGCCGGAGATGGCGCGGTTGAGCATGGGGTTGTACGATTCCTCGGAGGAGTACACGTCCCACACGTCCTGGGACACGCCGCCGATGAACAGCGACGGGTCGAACACGGGGTAGCTGGCCATCGCCACGATGCCGCCGTCGCGCACGTCCATCACCACCACGGCTCCGCCCACGCCCACACCCTCGCCGATGACGCCGGAAGGCGCGATGATCTCGGCCAGCTTCTTGTCGCAGGCGTACTGCACCGGACCCTTCAGGCACAGGTGGATGTCCGACCCGCGCGTGGGCTGGGTCTCGCTGACCACCTCCACCACGTTGCCGTTGGCGTCTGCGATCACGCGGCGCTGGCCGTGGTCGCCGGCCAGCAGGTCGTCGTAGGCGGCTTCCACGCCGGTCTGCCCCACGTCGTCGCCCAGCTCCACCTCGCGCCCTTCCGAAAGCGTCTCGAGCTGGTCGGAGGCCACCGAGCCGGTGTAGCCCAGCGTCTGCGCCGCCAAGGCGCCGTAGGGGTAGTCGCGCACGGTGCGCGTCTGCACGGAGACTCCCGGGAAGGCCTCCACGTGCTCGGAGATGAACGCCACGTCGCGCAGACGGGCGTCGCTTGCCACCACGCGCTGGCTCTGCGCGCCGCTCGACGCGTCCTGGATGCGCTGGCGCACCACGTTGTAGGGCACGCCCAGAACGGCGGACAACCGCAGCAGCACGTCGCGGTCGTCGGCCACGTCGGGATCGGCCAGCACGGTCAGCGAGCTGCGGTTGGTCACGAGCGCCAGGCCGTCGGCGTCGTAGATGATGCCACGCGGGGCGGGGGTGGCCACGGTGGCGTACATGTTCTCGGCGGCCTCGCGCGCGTACGAGCCGCCCGAGAGCACCTGCATCCCCCACAGACGCGCGGCCAGGGCGGCGAAGATGCCCGCGCCCAGAACGCCCATGGCCAGAAAGCGCGGCTTCAGGGAGTCGGCGGGGTTCTCGGTGGAGGCCGCGGCTGTCGCAGCGGCCGAGGGGCCCTTGCGCGAGGCGTCGGGAAGCGAGGACGACACGCCTACCGACTCGATGGAGCGCACGCCCTTCTTCACCGAGGCGTAGGAGCCCTTCGCGCGGTTGCGCACCGCGAACACCACCAGGATGACGACCGCCACCGCGGCAAGGGCCAAAAGCGCGGAGACGATGGCTACAACCATGCGCGCCGCCTCACAGGTGCGCCGGCGCGCCCGGCCCCATGGGAGCCGGCGGGGCCAGCACGCGGGCCGCCAGCGGGTAGAGCACCAGCCCCACCACGCAGTCGTACAGACCGCACGGCAGCGCGCGGTACACGAAGGCGTCCAGCACCGACACGCCCGAGCCCAGCGCAAGGAAGAACGCCCCCGACAGCATCTCGATGAGCAGGGCCGCCACCACGAAGATGAGCAGCGGCATGAACACGGTGTCGTTGTTCAGCACCGCGAATGCGCGCGCGGCCAGAAACGTGAACAGCACGAGCAGAAGCGCGGTGGAGCCCACCGGCGCGCCCGTGACGAAATCGCTTGCCAGCCCCAAGACGAAGGGCAGCACGGGACCCGAAGCAGCCGGGCGCACGATGGCCGCCAGAAGGCAGAACGCCACGATGAAGTTCGGCTGAGCCGAGAAGATGGCGATGTTGGGGGCCAGGACGACCTGCGCTGCGACGGCGATGACGGCGCCGATGACCAGCGCGAGCGTTCCCTTCTCGTCCGTCACTGCGCCTCGCCTCCCTCCGCCGCCTCGTCGTCCGCGGCGTCCCCGGCGGCCTGCGAGCCCACCGAGAACACCACCATCACCTCTTCCAAAGCCGACGCCGCGTCGTTGGGGGAAACCACCACGGTGGAGGGCGTGCCGCCCTGGCCGGCCTCCACCCGCACCACGGTGCCGATCATCAGCCCGCTGACGTAGCTGCCGCCCAGACCGGAGGTGATCACCACGTCGCCCACGGCCACCTCGGCGTCCTCGTCCAGGTCCTCCAGATACAGCAGGCCCTCCAGCGACCCGCGCACGATGCCCTCGGCGCGACTCGACTGCACCATGGCCGCCGCGCCCGACTGCGAGTCGGTGAGCAGGCGCACCTCCGAGGAATGCTCGGAGACCGAGGCCACCTGGCCCACCACGCCCGTCGAGCCCATCACGGTCATGCCCGCCTCAACGCCCTCGGCGCTGCCGGCGTCGATGGTGATCGTCTGGTTCCAGGCGGTGGCGCTCTTGCCCACCACGCGGGCCGCCGCGCCCTCGATGTCATAGCGGTCCTTCATGTCCAGAAGGCCCTGGAGGCGCTGGGCCTCCTGACGGTACTCTTCGGTCTGGGCCACCAGCTCACGCAGCTCGGCGTTGCTCTCGCGCAACGCCGACAGCGTGCTCTCGTCCGCCGTCGCATCGGCGGCGGCCTGCCCGGCCGCCTCCACGCCCGACGACACGCCGGCGCCGGCCAGCTTCAGCGGCGCGATGGCGTCCGCCACCGCGTTCTGGGCGCTGTGCAGCGGGCCGTCCGCGCCTTCGCGTGAGTAGACGGTCACCAGCGCCACGGAGACGACGAGGAGCGCGACCAGCAGGATGCCTCCCGCAAGGGGCCTGCCGCTGTTTTGGTTACGGAACGCCATACAGAAAGCCGGCGCCTACTTCGTCCGCATGAGCGTCTGCTTGAGGGCGGTGGGCGTCTCGAGCACCTTCAGGCAGCCCGACACGACGTTCGTGAGCGCCGTTTCGCTGACCCACACGGGAATCTCCAGCTTGTCGGTGAGGTAGCGGTCAAGCCCCGACAGCAGGCCGCCGCCGCCCGTCAGAAGGATGCCGTTCTGGATGATGTCGCTGGCCAGGTCGGGGTTGGTCTTCTTGAACGTCTCCTTGATGTGGATGACCATCTCCTCGATGGGCGCCTGCAGCGCGGCGCGCACGTCCTCGGACTGGATGGTCACCTCCTTGGGCTGCTCGGTGATCATGTCCTGGCCGGAGATGATCATGTCGCGCTCGCGGCCGTCCTCGAACGGCAGGATGGAGCCGATCTTGATCTTGATGACCTCGGCCGTGCGCTCGCCGATCTTGATGCCCAGAAGGTCGCGCAGGTGCATGGCGATGGCCTCGTCGAGGCGGTTGCCCGCCAGACGCAGCGACGAGGACGCCACGATACCGCCCAGCGAGATGACGGCCACTTCCGTGGTGCCGCCGCCGATGTCCACCACCATCGAGCCGGTGGGCTCGGTGACGGGCAGGTCGGCGCCCATCGCCGCGGCCATGGGCTCCTCGATCAGGTAGGCCTGGCGCGCGCCGGCCTGGATGGCGGCCTCGAACACCGCGCGCTTCTCCACCGAGGTGGCGCCGCACGGGATGCAGATGACGATGCGCGGCTTGGCCTGCCAGGGGTACTTCCGCTGGATGGCCTTGTTGATGAACGCCGACAGCATGGCCTCGGTCACGTCGTAGTCGGCGATGACGCCGTCCTTCAACGGATGCTCGGCCGAGAACGCCTCGGGCGTGTGGTTGATCATGTTCTTGGCTTCGTGGCCCACGGCCAGCACGCGGTGCGTGCTCTTCTCGATGGCCACGACGGACGGCTCGTTGATGACGATGCCCTCGCCCTTGATCGCGACCAGCGTATTTGCAGTTCCCAGGTCGATGGCCATGTCCGTGGACATCTGGCCGGAAAACCGAGAGAACAGGTCAAAAAAGGACATACCGGCAAACCCCTTGCATTTCTGGTTCAGTGCGGCAAGCTTCGCTCCATATAGAAGAGCATTCTACTCTTGCGCGTTTTTCACCTGGCCGGGCGTCGCAAACAGCACAGATAAGAACCATAAGCACACGGCGGCGATAGGCGCACGGGCCCGCGCGCGGATGCGGCGCGAACCCGTGCGGGCGCCCTAGTGGACGCTGCAGCTCAGGCAGGGGTCGTAGGCGCGGACGAGCTTCTCCACCTCGGCGCGCACCTCATCGGCCGAAGCGCCGTCGGCCACCAGCTTCTCGGCCAGAACGCGCATGTCGGCCTCCAGGTTCGCGACGTTCTGCGCGGTGGGCGTGATGATGGAGGCGTGCTTCACGCGGCCCTCGCCGTCCAGCTCCAGCTCGTGGAACAGCGCCCCGCGCGGCGCCTCGGTGAAGCCCACGCCGTGACCGGCGCGCACCGTGAAGGGCGCCGGCTCGCTGGTTCCCTCGAAGTCGCCGTCGGCCAGGCGGCGGCACAGATCGGCGCAGCGCTCCAGCGCGTCGACGATCTCCACCGCCTGCGCCACGTTGTTGCAAAACGGGTTGCGCTCGGGCGGGCGCAGGCCCACCTTCGCGGCGGCCATCTTCGCGCGGCGCCCCAAGAACTGCCACGACTGGTTGACGCGCGCCAGCGCCCCGGTGAAGTAGGGGGAGCCGGTGCTGCGCACGCGCGCCAGAAGCGCCGCGGAGTGCGCCACCGCGTACTCCTCCACCGCCTCGTCCACGTCGTCGCAGTCGAACGACAGCGCCGCGTCGATGAAGCGCGCCATGCGCGAGTCCGACACCGCGTAGCGGTCGGGCGCGCCCATCGCCAGCAGGTCGCCGGCCGTCTGGATGGCGGGCGCCTCGAAGGAGTGGAACAGATCCACCGCCGCCTCGGCGAACTCCAGCGACGCCTCCAGCTTGTCGGCCAGCGCGCGGTAGTCATCCGCCGAGATCTCGTGGGTGAAGCCGCCCACCACCGCCGTGATGGGGTGCACCGAGCGCCCGCCCACCTTCGTGCACAGCTCGTTGCCGAGCGCCTTGAGCGCCAACGCCTGGTCGAACAGCACCGGGTCGGCGTCGGCTAAGGGGAACACGCTTTTGTGCCCCAGAAAGTCCGGCGCGGCGAACACGAACAGGTGCGTCGCGTGGTTCTGCAGATACGAGCCGTACACCAGAAGGTCGCGCAGCGCGCGCGTGCGGTCGGACACCGCCACGCCGAAGATGCGCTCGATGGCCAGAAGGTCGGTGACCACGTGGCTGGCCGAGCAGATGCCGCAGATGCGCGAGGCGATGTAGGGCACTTCCTCGAAGCGCCGCCCGCGCACCATGCTCTCGAACAGGCGCGCCGGCTCCACCACGTTCATCTCGACGGTCTTCACCGCGCCGTCCTCGATGACCACGCGCACGTTGCCGTGCCCCTCGACGCGGGCGATATGGTCCACCTGGATAGCGGTCTTGGTCATGCGATCATCCTCACTGGACGTCCCGCAGCGCGGGGTTGGTCTGGTTGAACATCTCGAGCGCCTGGTCGAAGTCAGCGACGGGGATGCCCGCCGCCTCGCAGGCCGCGCGCGCCGCCGGCAAGTTGGCCTCCGGCGACAGCCCGGCGCAGCCGTTGCAGGGGCGGCCCAGGTTCACGCAGCGGGCACCGCACCCGGCGCGGGTGACCAGCCCCAGGCACAGCCGGCCCTGCCGGTAGAAGCAGCCCGTCTCGTTGCGCTTGCACGAGCCGCACATCGTGGCCGTGCCGAGCGTCTTGTTCGAGCCGTAGAGCGCCTGCTGCAGCACGTCCACGAAGTCGTAGCTGTCGATGGGGCAGCACCGCACCTCGAAGTCCACGTCCACCACCGAGCCCACCGAGCGCGGCGAGATCATCTCGCCGCAGGCGTCGGGCACCGTGTCGTACACGCTGCCGGGGCGCTGGATGAAGCCCTCGGCCGCCATGCCGGGCACGCCAGCGGTGGTGGCGCAGGCGCCCACCGCGATGAGGCACGACGCCTTCTCGCGCAGCCGGCGCACCAGCCGCTCGGACTCCTCGGTGGTCACCGCGCCCTCGACGACCGCCACGTCGAACTCCTCGGGCATCGGCTCGCTGGAAGCCAGCTGCCAGTAGCGCAGGTCGATCTGCCCCAGCACCTCGGTCAGATGCGCCTCGGCGTTGGTGATCTGCAGCTGGCAGCCGAAGCAGCTGGCCAGCCCCACCACCACCACGCGCGGCGCGCCGGCGCGCTTCGGGGGAAACAGCGAGGTAGAGTTCATTTCCGCACGCTCCATCCTACATCGACCCCTGGATGTTCTTGGCTTCCCAGTAGTTGAACACCGGCCCGTCGATGCACACGTACTGGTGCCCGATCTGGCAGTGCCCGCACTTGCCCATACCGCACTTCATGTGGCGCTCGAAGCTGCAGTAGATGTGGTCGTACTCGATGCCCTTCTTGCGCATCTCGTCGATGACGAACCGGTACATCACCGGCGGGCCGCACACCGCGCCGAAGGTGTTGCCGGGGTCGATCTCCAGCCCGGAAAACGGCACGGTCACCACGCCCACTTCCCCGTCCCAGGTAGGATCGGGATGGTCCACCGTCAGATGCAGCTCGAAGTCCTTGCGGTGCTTCCACATCTCGAACTGGCTGCGGAACATGACCTCGGAGGGAGAGCGCGAGCCGTAGATGATGGTCACCTTGCCGAACTCGCTGCGCTCGTCGTGGATGTTGTTGATGAGCGAGCGCAGAGGCGCGATGCCCAAACCGCCCGCCACCAGCAGGATGTCGTGGCCCTTCATGCTGTCCACCGGAAACCCCCGGCCGAAGGGGCCGCGGATGCCCACGATGTCGCCGCACTGCAGCTTGTGCAGCGCCTCGGTGAAGCGGCCGGCCCGCCGCACGCACAGCTCGATGAAGCCGCGCTTGGTGGGCGAGCTGGAGATGGAGATGGGCGCCTCGCCCACCCCGAAGATGGAAAGCTCCACGAACTGCCCGGGCTCGTGATGGAACGCCTCGCGGATGCGGTCGTCTATCAGGCGAAACTCGAACAGCTTCTCGTAGGCGGTCAGGTCGGTGATGGAGGTGATGCGCGCCGGCCAGGGGCGGTACGGGTTCGCCGCCATCAGCTGGGCGCCCGTGCGGCGCTCGGGGGGTTCGTGGAACGGATGCACCCTCACCGTGGAGACCGCGCAGCTAATCGGCATCGGCCGCCCCCTTCCTCTCGAAGAACTTCAGCACCTCGATGGGATTGATGTTCGCCTTGCAGGCGATGACGCAGCGGCCGCACCCCACGCACAGCATGCGGTCGTGGGTGGCCAGAAAGCCGTTGAGCTTGTGGTACATGCGGTGCCGCACGCGCACGGCCCCGGTGCTGCGGAAGTTGTGGCCGCCCGCCACCTGCGCGAACTGCGGCGCGGTGCAGGCGTCCCACACGCGCTCGCGCCGCCCCGTCTCGCCGTCGGGGTCCAGCGTGTCGCGGATGTCGAAGCAGAAGCAGGTGGGGCACACCGCCGAGCACGCCGTGCACGACAGGCAGCGCCCGCCCAGCTCGTCCCAGAACGGGTCCCCGTGGAAGGCGTCCATCAGCATGGCCACCTCCTGGATGTTGGGGATGTCGGGATTGAACGCCGCCTGGCGCCGGCGCGTGGCGTGGCGGAACTCGATGCGCTCGGCATCGGTGGCCTCGCGCGGGCTGCACGCCGCCTCCAGGATGTTGGCCGCGTCGACGCTGGAGATGCTGACCAAATACTTCCCGCCGATGTCCTGCAAAAACAGATCGTAGCCGAAGCGCGCCTCGTCGGAGCCCCACAGGTGGCAGAAGCAGGTGTCGGTGGGCATGCAGCTGATGCCCACGATCAGCGTGGCCTCGCGACGCGCCACGTAGTAGGGGTCGGGGTAGCGCCCGTCCTTGAACACCACGTCCAGGCGGTTGAGCGCGTTGATGTCGCACGCGTGCGCGCCGAAGATCACCCGCGGGGTTATCTCGGCCGCGAAGTCGGTCACCTCGTTCGAGCGCGCGTCGAAGGTCATGAGCGTCTCGTCGGGTGGCAGGAAGTACTTTTTCGGCGACGCGACCGTGCGGTCGTAGTCCAGCTCGATCTCGTCGAACGACGAGACCGCCTCGAAGCGGTAGACCGCGCCCCGCTTCACCGGCGCCACCACCTCGTAGGATTCCATGAACGCCGAGACGAGCGCCGGCAGCTCCGACGCCTCGATGACCCTGTACAGCATGCCTTCGTCCTATCTGTCCGGAAGATGCCTTGCCGTCCGGATCGCACCCGCGCCCCGCGCGCCCTGCCCGAAAAACGGGAAAGCCCCGACCCCCCTGCCGCCCTCCCCTTTTTGCGGGCGGGCGGGATCGGGGCGCCGAGGCTTGTGCAGGCGCGTTGGCCCGAGCGTTCGCTTCGCGCTACTTGGCCGGGAAGAACACGCCGATCTCGCGCTCGGCGGACTCGGGGGAATCCGATCCGTGAATGACATTTTCGTCCATGATGAGGCCGAAATCGCCGCGAATCGTGCCGGGGGCCGCTTCAGCCGGATTAGTGGCGCCCATGAGCGCGCGCACCTTGGCCACCGCGCCCTCGCCGGAGATGACCATCTTCACCACCGGGCCGGAGGTGATGTAGGAGATCAGGCCGTCGTAGAAGGGCTTGCCCTCGTGCTCGGCGTAGTTGGCCTTGGCCTGCTCGGGCGTGACCATGCCCATCTCCAGGCGCTCGATGGTCAGGCCGGCGCGCTCGAAGCGGTTGACGATCTCGCCGATGTGGCCGTTGCGCACGCCATCGGGCTTGATCATGCTGTAGGTTCTCTGGATCGCCATGGATACCCTGCCTTTCGATTCTCGGTTCTGCTTTGCTTTGGTTGCTTGCCTTTTTCGCTCTGGTCATCCGGGGGCTCCCCCGGAAAAAGCGCGGTTGGAAACGCGCGCCCGCCGGTCGCGGAGGACGGCAGGCGCGCAGGCGGCGCGGTTGCGCCGAAAGCGCCACGGACGCTAGTTCTGGCTGGGGAAGTACAGCTCCACGTCGGACACCTTCCACCCGATCAGGTCGCGGGAAAGCGTCACCTGGTAGCTGGCCTGCCCGCCCTCGGGCGTGGCGGCGGTCACGTAGGCCACCGACGCGCTCATCGACTTGTCCATGCCGTCGATGGTCGGGGCACTGTCCTGCACGAGCAGGTCCGCCATCGCCTGGGCGTCCTCGTCGGAGACGCCCTCGGCCATGACGCTTTGCGCGCCCGACGGGTCGGAGAACAGCTGCGTCACCACCGACTCCTGCGTGGGGAAGCCGAAGCCCTGCGTGTACAGCACCACGCACGCGCCCACCGCCAGAAGCAGCACGATGATGATGGCGATGAAGATCTTCAGCCCCACGCCGCGGCGCTTGCGGTCCTGCTTGGCCAGACCGCGCGACCACTGCTCCAGCTCCTCGTCGGAGGCCGTGAAGAAGCGGTCGTCGTCAGCGGCGCCGCCCGGGTAGGCCTGCGCGTCGTAGGCGTCGGCGTAGTAGTACGGGTCGGAGGCGTCGGACGCGTCGTAGGCGCCCTCCATCTCCTCGGGATAGAGCGCCGAGCCGTCGGCGGTCACGTCCAGACCGGACGTGTCGGCCACCGGCGCGATGGCCTGCGTCACCTCGGAAGTGCCCTGGGCCACCGCCGCCACGGCGCGCTGGTAGTCCACGCTGGCCGAGTCGCTCAGGTAGTAGGTCTTGTCGGAGATGGCCTGCTCGAAGGCCGTCACGGCCTTCTGCATCTGGCCGCTGGCCACGTAGGCCTGCCCCAGGTTCGCGTAGAGCTTGTTGCGCGTGTCGGGGCGCAGGTCGAACTGCAGCGCGCTCTCGTAGGAGGCCACGGCGTCCGCGGGGCGCCCCAGCGCCATGAAGCAGATGCCCAGGTTCAGCAGCGCCTTGGTGGGGTCGGGGTTGGCCTCGTCCAGCGCGGCCTCGCGGAAGGCCACGCCCGCCTCAGCCGACTTGCCCAGCTTCAAAAGCGCGCTGCCCATGCCGCTGTAGGCCTTGTACGCGGCGTCGTAGGACGCGTCGGCCACCGCCAGCTCGAAGTGGCGCACGGCGTTCTCGTAGTCGTGCAGCGAGGCGTAGGACGTGCCCAGGTTGTAGTTCACCGCGCCGAGGGCCCCGTAGGCGCCGTCGGCCGTGGCCTGGGTGTAGGCGTGGATGGCCTCGTTGGGATCGCGCAGCTTCACGAGGCAGTTGCCGATGCGGTGGTACAGAAGCCCCGCCTCGCCAGGCGCCAAGGGGAAAGCGGCATCCTGCAGGCACTGGGTGTAGGCCTGCAGCGCCCACTGGTAGTCCTTCGCGGCGTAGGCCGCCTGCGCCTGTTGGTAAAGATCGTTGTTCATCTGGTTCCTTCGATGGTTCCTTCGGTTTCCCGCAGTGGAAGCCCTGCCGCTACTCCGCCGCGTTCTCGATCTCGACCGTCTCGATGACGTCGCCCACGCGCAGCTTGGCGATCACGTCCATGCCCTCGATGGTCTGGCCGAACACGGTGTAGCCGGAGTCCAGCATGGGCTGGGCGCCCAGGCAGAAGTAGAACTGCGAGCCGGCGGAGTTGGGGTTCTGCGAGCGGGCCATGGCCAGCGCGCCATCCTTGTGCTCGTTGTGCGGGTTGGTGGTGAACTCCTCCTGGATGGAGTAGCCCGGGCCGCCCGTGCCCAGGCCGGCGAAGGGGTTGTTGGCCTTCTCCACCACTTCCTCAGGCGCGAGGTCGCGCGTGTTGGGGCAGCCGCCCTGGATGACGAAGCCCGGCACGTAGCGGTGGAACTTCAGGTTGTCGTAGAAGCCCTTGCGCGCCAGCTCGACGAAGTTGCCCACGTGGATGGGGGCGTCGGTGCCCGCCAGCTGCACGCGGATGTCGCCCTTGGACGTCTTGATAACGGCGATCTCCTCGCCCGTCGGCTGGTACTCGGGGGTGTACATGGCCATGATCGGCTCCTTCAGGTTCGCTTGTCTGATTCCTCGGCGCGCTTCCTGCGCTGCGCCCCGCGCCCGGCGCCCTTCGGCGTCTGGCAGCGGCAAACGCGGCGCGCGGCACCGCATAGCGAAGAAGGATTCTACCAGCCGCCGCCCCGTGAGCGGGAAAAACCTTACAACATCCACGCCGAGGCGGCGTGCGGCCCGGCGCGCGGACGGCGCCGGGCGGGCGACCCGGGCGCGCAGGATCGGGAGCAGGGGCGCAGCGCATGCCGTCGCGTCCGGGCGGGGGCGGGGTCTCACGCGCAGTTCCGCACGAGCCGAACGCGCCAGTGGCGCGTTCGCGCGAGCACAGGACTGTTTGAGCACGAGGCCCCGCCCCCCACCCGAACCCCCGCTTCGTTCCCTTGCCCTGAAACGCGAAGCGGGCCGGCAGCGTCTTGCTGCCGGCCCGCGCACATCCGATGGTGCCCCCAACGGGAATCGAACCCGTGTCTCAGCCTTGAAAGGGCCGCGTCCTGACCTCTAGACTATGGGGACGTTGCTGCCTTCCTCTGGGGAAAGCTTGAACATTATCCCAGACGTCTGCCGTGCATGCAAGGAGGAATTCCCCTTATTTTCCGCCGGCACCGCACCGCTATCGGCTGCGTCGCAGCGCGGCGTAGGTGCGAGTGACCTCCAGCTCGTACTGCTTGCGGGCTCCCTTCACCACGGTGTCCAGTATCAGCCCGCACACCAGCGACACCGCCCCGCAGCCCACCAGCGCCACGGCCAGAAGGGCGCTCGGCAGCCGCGGAACCAGGCCGGTCTGCGCGAACTCCCAGACGACGGGCACGCCCACGACCAGCCCCAGCACGCAGAACAGCAGCGCCACCCAGCCGAACAGCGCCAGCGGCCGGTAGTCCTTGAACAGCGACAGGATGGTCAGGATCACCTTCACGCCGTCGGAGACGGTGGACAGCTTCGACTCGCTTCCCTCCGGGCGGTCGCGGTAGTCGATGGGCACCTCCGCGATGCGCCAGCGCTTGTCCACCGCGTGGATGGACAGCTCCGTCTCGATCTCGAAGCCGGGCGAGAGCACCGGCATGGTCTTGGCGAACACCTCGTTGAACGCGCGGTAGCCCGTCATCACGTCGGAGAACTTGAAGCCGTAGATGCCCTTGATGAGCACGCGCACCAGGTCGTTTCCGAAGCCGTGGAACGCGCGGTCGTTCTCCTGCCCGTAGGTGCCGTTGGACAGCCTGTCGCCCACCACCATGTCGGCCTCGTCGGCCACGAGCGGGGCCAGCAGGTCGCGCGCGGCCTCGGCCGGGTAGGTGTCGTCGCCGTCCACCATCACGTAGTAGTCGGCGTCGATGTCGCGCAGCATCTGGCGCACCACGTTGCCCTTGCCCTGGCGGCGCTCCACCCGCACGACGGCGCCGTGCTCGGCGGCGATGCGCCCGGTGCCGTCGGTGGAGTTGTTGTCGTAGACGTAGACGCGCGCGCCCGGCAGCTCGCGCTTGAAATCGTCGACCACCTTGGCGATGGTGACGGACTCGTTGTAGCACGGCACGAGCACGGCGACGTTGCCGAACCCGCCCTCGCTGGCGCCCTGGTGCATGCGCCCCCCTTCTCCTGTTTTCCCTAACCCATTATCGTAAGGGATCCCGCCGCCCTCCGCTTCGGAAAACGTCGGAATCCAAAGGAAAACGCACAGCGCGGCGCGGGAGCGCGCTGGTTTTGTGCCACAATGGGCCCGCCAAGCCGGCGCGCGAACAGCATCGGGAAGGGAGCGGGATGGGCAGGCTCATAGCGCAGTTCATGAAGTTCGGGGTGGTGGGCGTCATCGCCTTTTTCATCGACTACGGGCTTTTGGCCCTGCTCACCGAGGTGTTCGGCGTGAACTACCTGGTAAGCGCCACCATCTCGTTCACCGTGTCGGTGGTGTTCAACTACCTGGCCTCGATGCGCTACGTGTTCACGCACAAGGAGGGCATGAGTCGCCGGCGCGAGTTCGCCATCTTCGTGGTGCTGTCGGTCATCGGCCTGGTCATCAACAACGCCTGCATGTGGGCGGGCGTGGAGCTTCTCGGCATCCACTACCTCATCGTGAAGATAGGCGCCACGGCCATCGTGATGGTGTGGAACTTCGTCACGCGCAAGATCTTCCTCGACGCGGGGGAATGATCCCGCGCCCGCCGTCTCCGACGGAGCGCGGCAGGCGCGCCGGCCTCAAACGCGCTTGAAGATGCTGACGACCTCCACATGGGGGGTCTGGGGGAACAGGTCCACGGGGGTGGCGCGCACCAGGCGGTAGCCGACAGCCTCGAAGCGGGCGGCGTCGCGGGCCCAGGTGGCGGGGTTGCAGCTGACGTACGCCACGCGGGCAGGGCGCGCCGCGGCTATGTCGTCGACCACCCCGTCGGCCAAGCCGGCTCGCGGAGGATCCACCACGAGCGCGTCCAGCTCGCCGAACGAAGGCAGCTCGCGCGCGGCGTCGCCGCCCACCACCTCCACGTCCACGCCGTTGGCCGCGGCGTTGCGGCGCAGGTCGCGAACGGCGGTGCCCGCCGATTCCACGGCCGCCACCTCGGCTCCCGCAGCCGCGAGCGGGACGGAGAACGTGCCGGCGCCTGCGTAAAGATCGGCCACGAAGGCCCCGGACAGGCCCCGCTCCCCGCCCAGCGCCTCCACCACCTCGGCTACCAGCTTCTCCGCCTGAGCAGTGTTCACCT